>CAYJMH010000055.1:0-2979 GCA_964371535.1 uncultured Bacteroides sp. | reverse complement strand
AACCATAATGCGCAAGCAATTTTTCTTTCACAACGTCTATCATTTGAAGTGCCGCTGGCGTTCTGTCGGGCTTTTTGCGCTGCATAACCGCACGTACCCGTTCTTTTGAAGTCATATAAGTAGCTCCTTGATAAAATTATCACGCCATTGGTGGGTAACAAACAAGTGTAATTGTTTGTTTTCCTGCGGTGGGTTTAAGTTTTAAATTTTTGCAACCTGCCGGCAAGAATACAGCCCTGCCTTGTGGTGCTTTCACTTCTAAGCCGTCAACTTTAAAGGCACAATCTTCTTCCACAGTTATTGCTATTCTATGCCCGTCAAATTCCGGTATTTCAACTTCTTTTGTATAGGTGTATTTTTCAACTTTAAACCTTCCGGCTTGCTGATAGCTTACAATTTCTTTTGCACTTACACCATCTTTTTTAAATATTTCGCTGTCAGATAAAATGCAAATTTTTTCTATTTCCTCTTTCGTGTAAGTGTCGTAATGGAAGCTATCCATAAGCAGTTCAACGCCAAGGCCATAGTGTAATTCCTGCTCAGAAAATGTGCGTGTCGGCAAATATTCTCTCTCCACACGGAAAGTGTAGTCACAGGGTTCGTGTATCTCTAAAAACACATTGCCCGGCCCCAGGCAATGTGGCATACCTGCCGGCACAAAATAAACTTGTTTTTTCTTTATATCAATAATATGCATACAATCAAGCATGCCTTGAATATCTTGTTTTTCGAATAAATCTTTCCACATTTCACGTGTTGTGCCTTTTTTAAAGCCACAATACAAAATTGGTTTTTGCCCGTCAATTTCTCTTGTATCTATAATATACCATGCCTCGGCTTTTCCGTTAGGAAAGTTAAGATGTGTTTGTGCAAACTGTGTATCCGGGTGCGATTGCAAAACAAGGCGCACTGTTGTGTCGCCAATTCTTGCAGAAACACACACATCTTTTTTATCCATGTATTTTTCGCCAAGCATAACTTTATAATCTTCTTTAATCAAGTCTCTCAGCGCCACTGTCTCGCCGTTTGGCAGCACTGTTTTTGAAAGCCCCTCGCCCGGCTGCCTGTCTTCGTTAGTTACTTCCACAGTAGAGCTCAAAAACTCTTCGCAAAAATTGCCGTCTTTTGGGTTTTCAATACCCTGCCAAATATCCAACAATTTGCCGCCCGAATATGCGCGCTTCACCCTATTTAAACCCATAACATGAGGTATATTAGCATTATCAATATTACTCATTAACCTTTTCTCCTATATTTCACTTATATTTTTAAGCTCGCCCGTCAATGAAACAAAATGCGGGAAATTCTCATAATCTCCGCTTACACGCCTTAAAATTAGCTCGGCTGTTACATCTGCCATTTGTTCATACGGTTGGTCTACATACGGCAAACTTGGCGACATTATACTTTCCACATCTTCAGCATCAAAACCCACAACCGCCACTTTGTTTCTTAGGCCCCGTTTCTCAAGGCAAGAAAGCACGCCCAGTGTCATTTTATAACCAGCAACAAAAAAAGCTTCTATATCACTGTGCTTGTCAAGCATTTCATTGCTAAGTGCGGTGGCCGACGTTCTTGAGTAGTTTGAAAAAGCAATAAGCTCTTCACTTGCGCTTATGCCTTTTTCTGCATAAGCTTGTTTATAGCCGCTAAGCCGTTCTGCCGTTGTAAAGTAATCCTCGGGGCCTGCAACAAGGCATATTTTTTTAAGCCCTTTATTTAAAAGCGCTGCAGTTGCCCTTCGTGCCATTTCCTTACTGTCTGTTATAACGCTATCACAAAACATTGTGTTAAAGCGCTCATTCACCGTAACAATAGGCACGCGCTTTTGCAGGCTTTGCAAAAACATTGCGTTTTCATTATCAAGTAAACTTGCACCGTAAATAATGCCGTCAACCCTTGCCGAAAGATACGTTAACAATTCTTTTTCTTTTTTAGTATCACCGTTATAGCTAACAACTAAAAGTGAATAATTATGCTCTCTCAGATACTCTTCAATTTTCCAAACAAGTTTTACCAAAAATGTGTTTGCAAACGTTGGAATTAAAAAGCCAATTGTCCTAAAGCTATTTGTTTTAAGGCTTCGCGCAACTTCGTTTACTTGATAATTCAGCGCAGTTATAGCCTCTTCAATTTTTTTCTTATTTGTCTCGCTTACACAAACTTTGCCGTTTATGTAATTAGACACTGTTCCAAGTGATAAATTGGCATGTTTTGCAACGTCTTTCATTGTTGGCGGCATAAACTTCACCTCTTTATGAAATTCTTAATCGTTTACACTTTTTTGCATCTTCATATAAAATACCGTAAATGTAAATGTTATAATCAGGCCTAAAACCGCAAGCGCACTTGCAACGCCAAACTCGAACCTTACAAAAGAGAACCTATATGTTAAGGTAGCAATAGTTTCTGTTTGGCCTAAAGGGCCGCCACCTGTTGTTAGCCAAATTAGTGGGAACAAATTCATTGTAAAAATTGCGTCTAGCAAAGAAACACTTAGTAAAACAGGTTTTAATTGCGGAAGCGTAAGCGAGAAAAACTTCCTTACTTGTGAAGCGCCGTCAACATCAGCCGCTTCATATATGCTTGTTGGCACATTTTGCAGCCCTGCCAAAATGCTAACCATACAGTGTGGGTAACCACGCCAAGCATTGATTATTAAAAGTGAAATTACAACAAGTTTCGGGTCGCCCAGCCAGTCAAGTATAACTTGGTTTTCTGAAAAAATGCTAAGAACAGAGTTTACTATGCCTTGTGGTGTAAGCATTAATTGCCAAACAATTGCAACTACTGCGGCAGTAAAAACCCACGGCAAAAGAAAAACAACCCTAAAAAAAGCCAGCACGACTTTATTTATTTTAGTGTTAAGTGCAACAGCCAAAAGCAAGCCCAATAAAACGTGCAAAATAACACTGCCAATTGTAAATATTAATGTAAACCACAGCATTTGCCAAAGTCCATCATATTTAAAAACTTCTA
>CAYJMH010000054.1:0-3446 GCA_964371535.1 uncultured Bacteroides sp. | reverse complement strand
TACTGCGTACAATATAAATAATCCTCAAATCCTACACGGATTATTTATAACTTATTTCCTGGCGTGGACTGAGGACAGCCGCATGCCAATTTATATTGCACTACGTACCTCGTAAAATATAAGTTATACAATAAAATAAAAAAACAAAAGACATGTAAAATAATGCGCATATTTACTTGAAAAAATTAATAATCATGATATAATTAAATTTCAAGGTGGTGAACAGATGAACATAGATTTTAATTCAATTGCAAAATCAAGGGCAAGATATTATTTAAAAAAATCGCCCGTTCAATTTGTACAAGTAGAGCTTCTTCGCATGGACAATGCGCAGAGTTTAGCTGTAACATTAACTTTTAAAAATATTGCGAATATACCATTAAATGCACTTAACATTTCGTATGTTTGTAAGGATAAAAGCGGAAATGTTGTTGTACAAAATAACTTTTCTTACACAGGGCTGCAAGTGCGCCAAGGCGAAATGTTTGGCGGAAACGACGCAGTATTTGTAAGTGAAGTGCCGCTTAGCAATGTTGAAGTGAAAATTATTGGCGCAGACTACGCAGGCACAATGCACAACTTGCTAAATTGTGTTGCTGTTCCGCTGCCAATACAAAAGCCAATGGGCGCCATGACAGCGGACAAAACAAACAACTATTTAAACATAGACTGGGCGGTGTACATACCGTGCAACGTGGAAGACGGCTGGCAATGTACATGCGGTGCGTTTAATTACAACACAGGTGGCGCAGAAAAAATGTGCCTTGAGTGCGGCATCGATAAGGAAATACTTTTTAACACTGTGCGCGCAATTATAAAAGGCGACGAAACACCGAATATAAATAACAACGCACCGGTGCTAAGCGACATACAACAAAACAACGCTAACGGCCAGTTACTTGATGGTGCAATTAGCGATTTCAATGCGCCTGTAATGTCTTTTGACGAATATTCAGCAGATAACGGCGGCATAATGAGTGCACCGGAAAATGTATATAACAATTTAACAGATAACTCACAAACCCAGGTTATACCGCAAAAAAAACAAAGCAGTGAAAGCGCAGTTTCACTTATGAAAAAAGGTACGGCAGACGCAATAATGCGTTTTGCGCCGTTGATTACAGTGGGCAGTGCGGCTGTTTATTTTATAATAATTATTTTAATTAAAATGTTTTTGGGATAGACAATTAAATGAAAATTGCGTGTGGCGAAATTATAAATTATTGAATATTGCAACAAACAAATAACGCGGAGGCTTATTGAATGCCAAGAAAGACTAAATTGTATACAAATGAAAGCATAACAAGTTTAAAAGGCGCCGACAGGGTGCGAAAACGCCCCGGCGTTATTTTCGGCTCTGACGGCGCCGACGGCTGTGCGCACTCAATTTTTGAGATACTTTCGAACTCAATTGACGAAGCAAGAGAGGGCCACGGCGATAAAATTCTTATTACGAAGTTCAAAGATTGCTCGATACAAGTGGAAGACTTTGGGCGTGGTATGCCCGTTGACTATAACAAAAACGAAGAGCGATTTAACTGGGAACTGCTGTTTTGTGAGATGTATGCAGGCGGAAAGTATACTGCCGGCGAGGATAATTACGAGTACTCGCTTGGCTTAAACGGGCTTGGCCTTTGTGCAACGCAATATGCATCGCAGTGGATGACGGCTGATATTTACAGGGACGGACACCACTACCACCTAGATTTTGAACGCGGGGAAAACGTTGGTGGGCTTAAAAAAGAAGCGACTACACGCAAAAAAACAGGCAGTGTAATACGTTGGAAGCCCGACCTTGACGTTTTTACAGACATAGACGTGCCCGCGGAATATTTTGAAGACACAATTAAACGCCAAGCAATTGTAAATGCAGGTGTAACGTTCGAGTTCACTTGTGAAACAGCCGAGGGCAAAACGACGAAGACATTTTATTACGAAAACGGCATTGAAGATTATGCAACTGAGGTTGGTGGCGGCGATGAACTTACACCTGTTCAGTTTGTTCAAAGCAGTGCCGAGGGGCGCGACAGGGAAGACCGCCCTGATTACCGCGTTAAAATGAGCGCGGCTTTTTGCTTTTCAAATAAGGCGCAATTGCTTGAATACTATCACAACTCTTCGTGGCTAGAACATGGCGGAAGCCCGGAACGTGCAGTAAAAACAGCTTTCGTAAACCAAGTAGACACGTTTTTAAGAAATAAAAGCCTTTATAAAAAAGGCGAGAGTAAAATTTCATTTATTGATATACAAGACTGTATGATTTTTGTGTCTAGCAGTTTTTCAACACAGACAAGCTATGAAAACCAGACAAAGAAGGCAATAACAAACAAGTTTATTGCCAGCGCAATGACAGAATTTTTAAAGCACAGCCTTGAGGTGTACTTCCTTGAAAAACCCGAAGAGGCAATGAAAATTGCAAAGCAAGTGCTTGTTAACAAGCAAAGCAGGGAGACGGCGGAAAAAGCACGCCTTGGCGCAAAAAAAACACTAACTGCACAAATTGACATTGCAAACAGGGTGCAAAAATTTGTAGACTGCCGCAGTAAAGATTTGAACATGCGGGAACTTTATATAGTTGAGGGCGACTCGGCACTTGGCGCTGTTAAAACAAGCAGAGACAGCGAGTTTCAAGCAATAATGCCGGTGCGCGGTAAAATTTTAAACTGCCTAAAAGCAGACTATGTGCGTATTTTTAAAAGCGACATTATAACTGACCTTATAAAAGTTTTGGGCTGCGGCGTAGAGTTAAGCGGCGGCAAGAATAAGAAAGACTTGTCAAATTTCGATATTTCTAACTTGCGGTGGAACAAAGTTATAATTTGTACAGACGCAGATGTAGACGGATACCAAATTCGCACATTAATTTTAACAATGTTGTACAGGCTGGTGCCCTCGCTAATAACACAGGGCTTTGTGTACATTGCAGAAAGCCCGCTTTATGAAATACAAAGCAAAAGCCAAACTTTTTTTGCCTACACAGAACAGGAAAAAAGCGACTTTTTAAAAAGAATAGGCGACAATAAATACACGATACAGCGCTCAAAAGGGCTTGGCGAGAACGACCCTGAGATGATGTGGCTTACAACAATGAACCCGAAAAGCCGCAGGCTAATTAAAGTTTCACCAGACGAGGCAAAACTAACACAAGAGGTGTTTGATATGCTTTTGGGCGATGATTTGCAAGGGCGAAAAGAGTACATTGCAGAGCACGGGTATGAGTATTTGGACGAGCTTGATGTTTCGTGATTTGTGCAGTGTGTTACGATTGGAGACTATTATGAAACCTAAAGGTGATTTAGATAACGCAAGGTTAGATTGTGCAATTAAACAGAAAAAAGGCTTGCATTTTATTTTGGCATCTATATTAATTTGGACTTTGGTTTTATTTGTGCAATTATTGGATATACCTATACTTACAAAAAACCTGTTTGTGTTTTGCTGTACAG
>CAYJMH010000053.1:0-4532 GCA_964371535.1 uncultured Bacteroides sp. | reverse complement strand
AAAATAGTTGGATGGTGACGTCCTGTGAAAATAGGTAGATGCCGGCTTTTTTCTTTGTATTTTTTTAATGCATATAGGGGCGGCTTTTGGCTGCCCCTATATGCATTGTAAATCATACCGGTTCTGCACACAAAGTTGCACTTTAAGTAGAAAAATGTTAAAATATTTATAATAAGGTTATTTTAGGAGGAAAAAATGGAGCGTATAAGAACTTGCGGACAGCGCCTTGCAAAAATTGTGACAAAATTTAACAGTAGTATTGAAAATATGGGCAATAAATTAACGTTAAAGCATGTTTGCCTTTTTGCAATTGTTATACTTGCCATTAATTTAATTCCTGTTTTTGTAGTTTCTTTTTATAATTACCCGGCTGCAGATGATTATACTTATACGTTTATGGCACATGAGGCCTATAACGAGTCGGGAAACATATTTTACGCAATTATAGGAGCATTGAAGTCAGCCGTAAACGCATGGCACACATGGCAGGGTACATTTTCCAGCATATTTCTTATGAGCTTGGCACCACATGTTTTCGGCATAGAATTATATTCACTTGTAACGTTTATTATGGTGTTTTCATTTTTAATAGGTACATTCACAATTTGCAGTGTTGCATTAAAAAAAATATTTAAAGTTAATTTGTGGGGATGGATGCTAATTGCAACATGGTTGAGTTTTTTTGGCATTTTAACAATACCGTCACCTGTTGAAGCTTATTATTGGTACAATGGCTCGGTTCATTATATTTTCCCTTTTTCTGTTTCGTTGTTACTTTTTTCGCTTGTTATTATGCTTGATAAAGTAAAAAGCAAGAGAACGCAAGTGCTGAGTGTTATTTTAAGTTGTGTATTTGCAATTTATTGCGGTGGCTCTAATTACATTACTGCATTGAACACAGCACTGGCACTGGCCATGTTTATAGTGTTTTGGGCTATTAAGAGAAACCCTGTGTGGAAAATGGTGGTGTACCCATTTGCTTTCCATATGATAGCATTTTTTATCAATATTATTGCACCGGGCAACAGTATTAGGCAAAGGAACTTTGAACAGTATTCTGTGCCGGAGACAATTTTAGAATCTTTCAGGCAAGCATTTATTCATATTAACATGTGGACGGGCATGAATTTTATTGCTATATTGTTAATTTTACCTTTTATATGGTTAATTGCCAAAAATGTAAAAATTAAATGCGCATTTCCATTGCTAGTACTTATAGCCAGTATTTGTTTTTTCGCCACATGTTTCAGCCCGACCTTGTATTCAATGAAAACACCGGGCGAGGGTAGATTGCAAAATATATATTATCTAACGTACTTGTTTTTACTTGTTTTTAACATTTTTTATGTATTTGCATGGATTTCGCAAAAAACATGTAACTTTAAAACAAACGGTGATGTGAATTTATGTGATTGTATTTCACAGTATATTAAAAGAAAACTAGGCTATATAGCATTTGCTGTTATTGTTTTATTTGTATTATTCTATGATATACAATTAACGTCTGAACACGCATTAAATAGCCTTACATCAGGTGAGGCGGCCGTGTATGCACAGCAACAAAGCAGGCGAATAGAAATGTTAGAGGATGATACAACAAAAGTAGTAGCACTTGAGACACTTGAAGAGTATCCATTTTTGCTTTATTTTACCGATATTACATATGACCCTGAGCATTGGATTAATGTAGCAGTGGCAAAATATTATGAAAAAGATGCGGTTTATGTATCTTAATAAAGCTAGATTTAAATACTTGAGTTTAAATATTTATGTAAAAGCATGTTGCATATATAATTGCCCCCTGCACAAATGTGCAGGGGGCAATTTAATGTTTCGGCGATTAAATTAGCGCTTATCAATGTCGACGTATTCTCTTCGGGGAAGGACGCTTTTAAATGCCGGGCGTATTATCTTGCCGCTGTTTATAAGCGCTTCTATCCTGTGGGCGCTCCACCCGGCAATACGGCTCATTGCAAAAATAGGCGTAAACAGTTCTTTTGGCAAATCAAGCATACTGTAAACAAAGCCACTGTAAAAGTCGATGTTTGCCGCAACACCTTTGTAAATTTTGCGCTCTTTTGCAATAACTTTAGGTGCAAGACGCTCTACTGCTGCATAAAGCGAATACTCTTCAATTCGCCCTTTTTCGGCCGAAAGGCGCTCAACATATTTTTCAAAAATCTTGGCACGTGGGTCGCTTAAAGAGTAAACAGCATGGCCCATGCCGTAAATAAGGCCTGCTTTGTCGAATGCCTGCTTGTTCAAAAGCGCTTTTAAGTAAGCTTCAATTTCTTCGTCGTTGTGCCAGTCTTTAATAGAAGCTTTCATGTCCTCGAACATGCTAACAACTTTTATGTTTGCACCGCCATGTTTTGGCCCTTTTAAACTGCCAAGCGCAGCAGCAATTGCCGAGTAAGTGTCGGTGCCGGAAGACGTGACAACATGTGTTGTGAAAGTAGAGTTGTTACCGCCACCGTGCTCTGCATGTAAAACAAGCGCAAGGTCAAGAATGTCTGCCTCAAGACGTGAATATTTGCTGTCATTGCGTAAAATATGAAGCAGGTTTTCGGCAGTAGATAAGTTTTCTATTGGGTTATGTATAACTAAACTTTCGCCCATTTTATAGTGGCAGTACGCCTGGTATGCGTATGCGCTCATAACAGGGAAAAGCGATATAAGAAGTAAGCTTTGGCGCAAAACGTTGTCTATGCTTATGTCCTCTGCGTTCTCGTCATAGCCGTAAAGCGTTAAAACAGAGCGTGCCAGCGCATTCATCATATCGTTAGACGGTGCTTTCATTATTATATCGCGCACAAAAGATGTTGGTAAACGGCGATATTTTGACATTACATCGCAAAACTCAGTAAGCTGTGCATCAGTTGGCAGTTCGCCGAAAAGGAGCAAATATGTTGTCTCTTCAAAGCCGTACCTGCGCTTCTCAATAAAGCCATTAACAAGGCTTTCTACACTTATGCCCCTGTAAAATAATTTGCCATCACACGGCACTTTTTGGTCACCTGTTGTCTCATAAGCTTGTACTTCGCTAATTTCTGTAAGGCCTGTTAGCACACCGTTTCCCTGCAAGTCTCTAAGGCCACGGTTTACTTGATATTTTGTGTATAAATCAGGGTCAATACTGCTGTTCTCAATGCAAAGTTCGCTGTATTTTTTGATTTCCGGCGTTATACTGTTGTAATCAAAATTTGTATTCATTGTTTCACTCTCCTACTTTAAATTTTCTAATAATGCGGTCATTCACTTTCCAAAAATGATATTTTAACAACTCAGTAGCCTGTTGCAACTTCGCTGTTCAAAATTTTAATAGCACTGCTTGTGCCAAGGCGGCTTGCACCAAGTTCAACAAATTTAACCATGTCCTCGCGCGTTCTTATGCCACCTGCAGCCTTAATTTTGCACCTGCCGTTGACACAGCGGTTGAACAGAGCAATGTCGTCAAACGTGGCGCCGGCAGTAGAAAACCCGGTTGATGTTTTAATATAATCGGCCTGTGCGGCGCATACAATGTCGCACATCTTTTCTTTCTCTTCGTCAGTCAAAAGGCACGTTTCAATAATTACTTTAAGTACTTTTTCGCCAACAGCTTTTTTAATTTCGCGTATTTCATTTTCAATTGCTTCATATTCGCGCTGTTTAAGCATGCTTATGTTAATTACCATGTCAAACTCAACTGCACCTTCTGAAAGTGCTGCCAAGGCTTCTTGCACTTTTATGTGCGTTGTGTTTGCACCAAGGGGAAAACCAATTACGGTGCATATTGGTATTCGACCATTTAAATAACTTGCTGCCCTTTTTATAAAAGCAGGGTTAATGCAAATACTTGCAACATTATGCTGAACGGCTTCGTCGCACAATGTTTGTATTTGGGCCCAAGTGGCATCTTGTTTTAACAGGGTGTGGTCTACTTTCGAAAGCAACTCGTTATTTGAAATGTTCATATGCAACAATCCTTTTCACGTTAATCTTCAAATGGGTAAATTCTATTTTACTATTTTTTTGATGATTTTGCAACATATTTTTTGTGAATTTAACAATACAAAAAGAAATTTGGTAATTATTACTAATTAAAAAAGCAATAAAAAAAGCGAAAACCGGCAAAAAAAGTATAAAAACTTTTTGCATAATAAAAAAGGGAAAGGCAAAAGCCTCTCCCTAAGTATTGCTTAATGTAAAAAATAATTATTTCAATTCTGAGAAATATTTAATAGTGCGAACCATTTGGCTTGTGTAGCTGTTTTCATTGTCGTACCAAGAAACAACTTGCACTTGGTATGAATCATCATCAATTTTTGTAACCATTGTTTGTGTTGCGTCGAAAAGGCTGCCATATTTAATGCCAATAACGTCTGAAGAAACGATAGCATCTGTGTTATAGCCATAGCTTTCTGAAGCAGATGCTTTCATTGTGTCGTTAATGCTGTCAACAGTAATGTCTTTGCCTTTAACAACTGCAACAAGAATTGTTGTAGAGCCTGTTGGTACAGGTACACGTTGTGCAGAGCCGATTAGTTTGC
>CAYJMH010000052.1:0-5135 GCA_964371535.1 uncultured Bacteroides sp. | reverse complement strand
CAAAAGTCCAAAAGGAGGTGTACAATATGTCTAATTTGTACGAGACAATGCTTATCACATCTACAACTCTTGAAGAGGAAGCAGCAGAAAAATTACTTTCAAAGTTCAAAAAAATGATTGAAAAGAACGGTGAAATTGTAACTGTTGACGATTGGGGCAAAAAGAGGCTTGCATACCCAATTCAAGATGAAACAGAAGGCGTTTACACTTTGATTACGTTCAAGTGCAACCCTGAATTTGTGGCAGAGCTTGAGCGTGTTTACAAAATTACAGACGGTATTTTGCGTACTATGATAGTAACAAAAGCCGAAGTACCTGTAAAAGCTGATAAAGCGGAGGCGTAATTATGCTTAATGTAATAGCTTTAGTGGGCCGCTTTGTTGCGGACCCGGAACTTAGGCACACAACAAACGGAAATGCAACGTGCACATTTCGCATTGCAGTAGACCGTAGCTATGTTAGGCAGGGCGAAGAGCGCAAAGCCGATTTTATTGACATAGTTGTTTGGCGCACTACTGCTGAATTTGTTTGCAAATACTTTAAAAAGGGCAACCTTATTGCCGTTAACGGCAGTTTGCAAACGCGTAATTATGAAGACAAAAACGGCAACAAACGCACTGCATATGAAGTTGCCGCAGATAATGTTCATTTTGTTGAGAGCAAGTCGGCAGCTGCCGGCAGTGCTTCTTATGGTGCAACCGGTGCACAAGGTGCAGGCAACATGTCGGCTGCGCCGCGCAACGAACAAACTGCACCTACCAGCTTTTCCGCAGGCGATGCAGAAGATTTCTCTGTTATCAGTGATGATGACGATTTACCGTTTTAATTAAATTTGAACAAGGAGGATGCTTGAAATGGCATACGATAGAGACAATGATTCAAAATATGGCGGCCGTGGCCAACGCCGTAGCCGTAAAAAAGTTTGCAGTTTTTGTGTTGACAGAATTGACAGCATAGATTATAAAGACGTACCGCGCCTTCGCAAATATATTTCAGAGCGCGCAAAAATTATACCTCGCAGGGTAACAGGCACTTGTGCTTTCCACCAACGCGAGCTTACAGTTGCAATTAAACGTGCACGTCATGTTGCACTGTTACCGTACGTTAGCGATTAAACTTTTGTTACTATGTTTTTTTAGGCAGGCTTAGGCCTGCCTTTTTTGCGTCTTATACATATAAACATTTTTGGCTGGTCGCATTTTCGAAAAAAGAAAATTCGGCTAAACCTATAATAGGGATATTAATTAAAACTGAATGTAGTGCCGTTATGCTTGCAACCTATTTTGTAGAAATGAGAACTTAAAGTTTGAACACAGGCGAAACTTGTAAAGTATATTGATTTAATAAAATTTATGGACAAATGATAGACAAACCTGTAAGAATGTGTTATATTTATTATTGTATAATTATTCAGAAAGTTAGGAGACTGGCCTTGAAAAAAACAACCCCAAAAAGAAGCGTTATAGCGGCAATTTTAATAGTGGCAGTTATTGTCCTCAGCACAGCGTATTACCAAAGCAACGTGCAAAGAGAGCTTGACGAGTTTACCGAGCTTACGCTTACAGAGGCTTCAAAACAGCAGAAATACAGCGTTGAGCTTTTAGTTGAATACAATTTAGAGCACACAAAAAATATTTCTGCAAATATTTCAAAGCTTGTGAAAAATGGCAACATTAAAGAGAGCGACAAGGAAGTTTCAGCCTATTTACAGCAAGCAGAAATGAGCACGGCTTATGAATATATATACATAATATTTGACGATGGTACGGCGCTTAATTCGGGCGGCGAGTACATAAATATAAGAGATACCGAAACTTTGGCTATACATGAAAATGATATAAGTTCGATTAATTATTTTGAAAAATCCCCAATTACAGGTGAAAGTTCTATTGTAGTTTCTGCGCCTGTTTTTGGTGATGGCACTGAAATTATAGGAACGGTAATTGTGCATGTTTCGGTAGATGTGCTAAGGTCCATGTTATTGCCCGGCTTTGGCGGCGAGGGTGTAACAATGGTGCTAAACAATGATGGCACTGCAATTGCCGTTAGCGATAACGAATATGAATTTATGGCAGGCGAAAATATAGCGCATTATTTAGGCCCTATGGATTTTACAGGGTACAGCGACATTAACGAGTTAGATGATCTTTCAATTTTTCAACAAAATGAGGGTTACCTAACATATGAATATGGCGGCACCAGCCATAAGTTAAAATATGCAGTGGTAGAAAACACAAATTGGATGATTGCAATGACCGTTCCGGAGAACATTATTGCTGAGAATGCACACTTAATTATGTTAAACACCACTTTGCTTTTAATAGAAATTGTTATAATTTTGCTTATAACATGGCTTAGAATTATTGCCTTAAATAAAAGCCATTTGAAAGAAGTGAGCAATATTGCTTATTATGATGGCCTAACAGGGCTGTATAATGAGAAGAAATTTAAAATTGAAATAGAAAAAGTTCTAAAAAGCAACAAAGATGAGCGATATACTATTGTAAAAGTTGACATTATTAATTTTAAAGTTGCAAACAATATATTTGGTTATGATATAGGCAACAAAATTATTAAAATTATTGCTTCTACATCAATGCCGAAATATAACCGAGAATTGATATTTGCAAGGATAAGCGCCGACGAATTTTTATTATTCTCAAAATACAATATATTAAAAGATGTTAAGAATATAAGGAAAATGTACGAGGACGAAGTAAACAACAAAATCAGAGAAGTTTGCGGCCGCTCGTTTAAATTTAGGTACAGCAGGTACAATATACCCGTGGGCGAGACTAATGTGAATGACATTATTAATACGATAGATTTAACACACAGCTTTAGCAAACAGCAAGCTTTTGATGGCATATATGACTATGAAGACGATTTGAAAAAACAAGTTGTACACACTGCATATATATGTGACATAATGAATGGCGCGCTTAAAGATAAAGAATTTAAAGTTTACTTACAGCCAAAGTATAACTTAGAAGACGGCACAATTTGTGGCGCCGAGGCACTTGTTAGATGGCAGCGTGCAAACGGGAAGTTTATATATCCAAATGAATTTATACATATATTTGAGCAAGAGGGCTTTATTATGAACCTTGACAGATATATGTTGCATAATGTGTGCCAAATAATTAAGCGTTTAAAAGAGAACAATAAAAGAGAGATACCTATTTCAATTAACTTCTCACGCATGCACATGCTAGACGAGAATTACACCGAAGAGATTACAGAAATAGTTGACTCTTATGGCGTGCCACACCATTTAATTGAAATTGAGATGACTGAGACTTCTATGATTGAAAATGAAGAAGAGTTCAAAAAAGTTTTTCTTGATTTACACAAAAGAGGCTTTACGCTTTCAATGGACGACTTTGGGGCAGGGTATTCTTCACTTGCATTGCTTACAGAATTACATTTTGACGTGATTAAACTTGACAAGAGCCTGCTTTCTGAGACGCTTGAAAAAGATAGCAGCGCGCTTGTAATTGAGACAATATTAAATATGTCAAAGCAGCTGAATTTAAAAACGGTTTGCGAGGGCGTTGAAACAAAAGGCCAAGTTGAATTTTTGAAAATGGCAGGCTGTGACCTTGCACAGGGATATTATTTTGCAAAGCCTATGCCTAATGAAGATGTTGAGAAGTTGCTGTGATGTTTGATTTGCAAAAGCTTATATATTTAAACGAAGCACTGCTGTGCGAAATGCCGCAATATAAGAAGCAAGCAGAGGTATTTGCAACCACACACGATGAGCAAAAGAGACTTTTACGCTCGCTTATCAATGTGCGTGCACCAATGCCTTTAAGTGACGACTTTTTGAGAACGCACAACGAATTTTTGAAACACGAGCTAGCGCAAAAAGGTGTTATAAACATTGATGATTTGGAAAGCGCACCGGCGCATGAGAACATTTATTTGTGGCAAGGAGACATAACAAGGCTGCGTGTAGATGCAATAGTAAACGCTGCAAACAGCGCACTGCTTGGCTGTTTTATACCTTGCCACGCATGTATTGATAATGCGATACATTTTGCCGCGGGCCCGCAATTACGCCAAGAATGCCAAGAGATAATGAGCAAACAAGGCTGTGAGGAGCCCACAGGTGCTGCGAAAATAACACGCGCATACAACTTGCCGTGTCAATATGTAATGCATACTGTTGGGCCTATAATACATGGAAAATTAAAAAAAAGTGATTGCGATTTTTTGAGAAGCTGCTATGACAGTTGTTTGAGGCTTGCTATTAATAAAGGCCTATCAAGCATTGCGTTTTGTTGCATTTCCACAGGTGAATTTTGCTTTCCGAACGATGTTGCTGCAAAAATTGCAGTTGAAACCGTTACAGATATTTTGAACGAGAGAAAAAATGGCATTGTAAGTGAAAATTTGATTAAAAATACATTTGAAAAAACAAGCAATAATAAAATTAAAGTAATTTTTAATGTTTTTAAAAACAAGGATTTAGATTTATATAAGAAGCTACTTTATTAGCACTTTTAATAACATGTTATTTGTTTTTTGGGTTTAAAAATTAAAAAATAAGAAAAGCTGCTTTAAGAAGGTGATTACAACCTTTTTAAAGCAGTTTTTGCATAAATGCACTATTTAAAACAGTAATAAATTCAATATATAAGCTGAATTTTGTAATTGTTAAGCATGTTAAATTATACTATAATTTTTTTCATAATGAGGCAAGTGCAATAAAATAGGCAACGTAAAAAGTTGCGTAAAAGGCGACTTTGTCAACACCTCCGTTTTGGCTTGCCTTACAAAATAGATACCAATAAAATCTCGGGCACAAAAAACGCCCTCTAGCACACACTAGAGAGCAGATTTGGTCCCTACTTCTCGACTGTGCAAGCGTTACAAAATAGATGCCCATTAAACCTCGGAGCGAACCCGAAAAAAGCCCAAAGTGAGACAAACCGTAAACGAGGGCGTTTACAACCGAGTAGGGTTGCCGAAGCGACGTTTTTTTCGGAAAAGGAGGAGCGACGAAATTGTGTGAGCGATGATTATTACAAGTTTACAAAAAAATCGTCGTGAACTAAATGTAGTCCGCGACGATGTGGAGCTGTTAATGCGATTCGAACGCACGACCTCTTCCTTACCAAGGAAGTGCT
>CAYJMH010000051.1:0-5290 GCA_964371535.1 uncultured Bacteroides sp. | reverse complement strand
AAAACCCAAAGGCAATAGGTGCATTTAATGTGCATAATTTAGAGTTTATAAACGGTGTTATAAAAGGCGCAGAAAAGGCTAACAGCCCTGTTATAATTATGATAAACGAGGCCGTTTTAAAATACGGCAAAATAGAGGTGCTTGGAAGAGCGTGTACACAAAGCGCCAAAATGGCAAGTGTTGACGTTGCTGTTATGGTAGACCATGGAAACGACGTAGAATTTTTAAAAAAATGCCTTGACGACGGCATTGATATTATGTTCGATGGCTCGTCTTTGCCGTTTGAGGAAAATGTGGCAAAAACAAAACAGCTTGCAGACATTGCGCACGCAAAGGGCCTTTCAATAGAGGGCGAAATTGGCGCTTTGGGTCTGTCTGAGGACGGCGACGAAGAAGGCGAGGCAAAGATAACAAGCGTTAAAGAGGCTGTGGAATTTGTAAAAGGCACAGGCGTTGACGTGCTTGCAATTTCTGTTGGTAATCAACACGGCTTTTACAAAGGCGAGGCAAAAATTAATGTTGAAAGAGTTGGCGAAATAAGCACAGCCGTTGATGGTATGCCTGTTGTAATGCACGGCGGCAGTGATATTCCACTTGATACAATTAAAGCGTCTATTAACGCAGGCATTAAAAAATTTAATATTGCAACAGATTTAAAGCAGGCGTATTCAATTAAAATGAAAGAGCTTGTAGGCGGTGAGAATATGGAAATACAGCCTTTAAAACTATTTCCTGTTGTTGCCGAAAGCCTAAGCGATATTGTGTGCGAGAAAATTGCAGTATTTAATATGACAAAATAGTGTTTAAAAAAAATGAAGCGGAAGATGATGTATGATTTACGAAATTAAAAATGAAAAGCTTAATGTAAAAGTAAACTCGCTTGGTGCAGAGCTTATAAACTGTACAGGTAATGACGGATATGAATATATACACCAGCCATGCGAAAAATGGGTGGGGCAAGCAAAAAATTTGTTCCCGTCAATTGGGCAAACAAAGAATAATTTTATATATGTTAACGGTGAAAAATTCAAAGCACAGCAACATGGCTTTATTAAAGACATGGAGTTTAAGCTTGTAAAAAGCAGTGAAAGCACACTTGAGTTTATGCTTGAAAGCAGCAGTGCAACAAAAGAATTCTTGCCGTATGATTTTAAATGTTACATTAATTTTGAGCTAAGCGGCGAAGATTTAACACAGACATATAAGATTGAAAACTTAAACGAGAGTGATATGCACTTTGCAATTGGCTCACACACGGGTTTCTATGCGCCCGAAGGCAGTTATTTTGACTTTGGAACGAATGGCGTTTTAACAGAAATTAAACGCAAAGACATGATGTTTTTAACAGGTGAAAGTGCGCGATACGTTATTAAAAACGGAGAGCTGCCAATTTTAAAACATACGTATAACCACGGCGCAGACATTTTAACAGGCTTTAACAGTAAAAAAATAGCGCTAAAAAATTATAACGACAGCCATTGCGTTGTTGTGGATTTTACACAGTTTTCTTATTTAGGGCTTTGGGCGCCTGAGAATTCTCAAATTGCTGTTTCAATTATGCCGTGGTGTGGCCTGCCTGACGCAGAGGACACAACGCATAATTTTGAGGAAAAACAAGGTAATGTAAGGCTTGGCGCTAATAAAACTTTCGAAGTGAAGCAGATTATAAGTTTTTGTAAAGTAAGTTCAAAAATTATGCCGTGAGAAATCAAGAATAATTTATTCAATTGCGTATGATTTTGAAAAATTACAACTTGTACATAGGAGAGTGTTGTCTTTGAAAAAACCGAATGTATTATTTTTACTTACTGATGACCAAAGTTATAACACACTGAGCTCAAGAGGGAATAAGGATGTTATAACACCTAATATGGACAGGATTTGTAACGATGGCATGTACTTTGAAAACGCCTATATCCCCGGAGGTTATACAGGCGCACTTTGTATGCCAAGCCGTTGCATGATAAATACAGGCAGGCCGTTAAATGCAATTGTAGGAAATGGCGAAAAAATACCAAGTGAACATATTACACTTGGTGAAGTGTTGAAAAATAATGGATATTATACATACGGAACAGGTAAGTGGCACAATGGGCCGCAAAGTTTTACACGCAGTTTTAGCGGTGGAGATAATATTTTTTTTAGTGGCATGTGGGACCATTGGAATGTGCCTGTGTGCGACCATGACCCAACAGGCGAGTATGACAATGAAATTAATTTCCAGATGGACTTTTGGCTAGACCAGGCTATGGCGACAGTTCCTAAAAAAGTGCATTGTGACAAGTTCAACCCGGGGCTTCATTCAAGTGAAATGGTTGCAAATACTGTTGTGAACTTTATAAATGGTTATGATAAGAGTGACCCTTTTTATGTGTATGCTGCATTTTTAGCACCACACGACCCCAGAAAAATGCCTGAAGAATTTTTGGGAATGTACGATGAAAGTAAATTAGAATTGCCAAAAAACATGCAAGACGAGCATTTCGATTATGGCATAAAGGCGTGTAGAGATGAAAGGCTTGCGCCGCACCCAAGAGATGAAAAAACGGTGCGAAAAGAGCTTAAAGAATATTATGCGATGATTACGCATTTAGATAGTGAAATAGGGCGCATATTAAAAAGCCTTGACGATAAAGGTCTTTATGATGAGACAGTTATTGTGTTTTGCAGTGATAATGGGCTTGCCGTTGGCAGCCACGGCCTAATGGGCAAGCAAAGTTGTTATGAACATTCATTAAAAATACCGCTTGCAATTAAAGGTGCTGGCATTAAAAAAGGCACTTGTAAAGAAAATGTACAGTTAATGGATATTTACCCAACAATTATCGAGTATTTAGGCCTTGAAATTCCTGAAAGTGTGCTTGCGAAAAGCTTTAACAGTGCACTAATTGGTGAGAATTTTACAGGGCGCAGCGAAATGTATTTATGCTATTCAAATTTAGTAAGGGCATATATTGACGGCGACTATAAGCTAATTGAATATTCAACATATACAAGGCGAACACAGATGTTTAACTTAAAGGAAGACCCATACGAGAAGCGTGATTTATCACGTATGCCTGAATATGCAAATGTTTTAAATTCGATGAGGGAAAAACTTATAAATTCCAGGCTGCAAAATGAAAATGAGAACAATGAAATGGCAAAAGAATTTTGGGATAATTTTTAATGTGTTTTTTTGAAAAACATAAAACGGTAATTTGATTTTTAAGAGGTTTATATGGACAAACAAAATATTCAAGCTAAATTAAATGCTATAGCCGGCAGTGCAACCTTAGGCATTGACGGCATGATAGACGAAGTGTGGGAGCTTATAGATAGCCGTGCTTCGGCAAATGAATTTACGAAAATAACAAATTTGCTGACATTCGGGCAGGCGCTTACAGAGCGGAAAACAGGCGGAATAGCAAAAGAGCGTATATTGAAAAGACGTTCTAACGGGGGGTTTGTGTGCAACACAGGACGTGCAGTTGCAACACTGGGCGTAGATACAACATTTTTAGGCATGTTCGGCGATGAACCTTACGAAGAAATTTTTGATGAATTTAAAAGTTTAGCAAAAATATATTCTGTTGGCGAACCTGCAAATATACATGTTTTAGAGTTTGTAGACGGTAAAATTTTAATGCCTAACTTGCAACCGTTAATTATATCTAAATGGGAAGACATTACAACAAAATTCAGTAATGAAAAAATAGAAGAAATTTTCAATAAAGACATTATTGGAATAGGCTATTGGTCAAACATGTACGATTTTGAAAGTACGATGAGAAACATAGTTGAGATTTGCGCAAAAAACAAGAAGACTAAAAGAGTTTTTCATGATTTTGCAAATTTAAACAAACGGACAAAAGATGCGCTTTTATGTGCGCTTAGTGTTTTGAAAGAGCAAAATGAAAAAGTGCATCAAACTTTAAGCCTGAACGAACACGAGGGCGGAATATTGTGCGATGTATTAGGTGTTGAATATCCAAAAGATATAAATAACCCAAAGGCAATGCAACCGGCACTTGAAGCTGTAATAAAAATGAGAGAGCTGATTGGCATAGACGAAGTTGTAATTCACTCGCTGTATTTTGCAGTTTCGTCATCAAAAACAAATGGCAATGCATTTGCACCGCAAAAATACTGTGAGAATGCAGTTAAAACCACAGGTGCCGGCGACACATTTAATGGTGGATATATGGTGGCGTCTCTTACAGATTTTTCCCAAACAGAGAAACTTATTGTGTCAAACGCTGCAACTTATTATTATGTGTCTACAGGCAATGCGCCTAATATTAAGCAAGTTGCCGATTCGATTTATATTGCAGAGTAAAGAAGAGGCGTGAAAAGTTAAAAGTGTAAAAGTGAAAGGCGGAAATTATATGCGTTTAGGATGTACTGTTTCAACATACCCCACAAAGTTTGGGCCAATAGTTTTTAAAGATGGGGATATTAAAAGTAATTTTGAAATTATGCGTAAATATGGGTTTTCGGGTGTAGATTTATTTGTTAACAGCACCTCGCCCGAAGTAATGCGCGAGTATAAAAGTATTATGGCAGAGTACGATATTAGAATGGCAACATACCTGGCTATCTTTCTTGCGGAAAACGGTGTGAAATTGTCTGAAAGTGACCCTGCAAAGCGAGTAAAGAACATAGAACTGGTTAAAGCACAGCTTAACAATGCACGTTTTTTTGAGGCTAGAGGCCTTGCAATGGGTTTTATAAGAGGTGGATATGAAGAGGGTAAAGAGGAAAAAAGCGATGCCTTAAAGCGAATTGCCGAGGCTTTAAAAGAGCTTGGTGAATATGCAGATTCCATAGGAACTAAAATATTGTTAGAGCCAATAAATCGTTATGAAATAAACACAATTAATTCTGCAATTGAGGGCGCTGACTTTATAAATAGCAATGGCTTAAATGGTATAGGTTTATTAATTGATGCGTTCCATATGAACATAGAGGATAAGAACATAGGCGATAGTATTCGCTATTGTGGAAAACATGCTGTTAATATGCATATGGCAGACAGTAACCGCCATGCACTTGGCGAGGGGCACCTTAACATGAAAGAAGTGCTTGTTGCTTTAAACGATATTAAATTTGACGGATTTTTAACTTTAGAGGCGTTTGTTAATAATGCAGAAAAAGACATTGCACAAACTAGAGAAGTTTTAACAAAATTAGAAAATGAGCTGGGCTTTAAATTTGAAGAGTAACATTTTTACGCTTTTACGCTTTTTTGAAAAAAAGCTTTGCAAAAAACTTTAACAACGAAACGGGCTTGAAGCTTATAGAGTGTGCG
>CAYJMH010000050.1:0-6218 GCA_964371535.1 uncultured Bacteroides sp. | reverse complement strand
TTATATATTTCATAAAACTGTGTTTCCATTGTTGCAACAGGGTTTAAGCAGTTCATTGCGCTTTGAAAAACCATTGCCGTGTCTTTCCATCTAAAATCTTGCAGTTTTTTATCGTTAAATTTTAATATATCTTCGCCGTTGAAAATTACTTCGCCACCCGATATTATTGCAGGCGGACGATGCAAGCGCATTAACGAGTAAGCAATTGTGCTTTTGCCACAGCCGCTTTCTCCGGCAAGCCCAAGGCTCATGCCCTCGTCTATTTTAAAACTTACATTATCAACCGCCCTAACATAAGAGCCGTCGCCTGTTATATAATCAACACAAAGGTTTTTAACTTCTATCACAGTATTCATAGTCTTCACTCCTTACAGCTTAGTGTTTTACTTTGCAATTCGTTTCAGCTCGGCTTTTCTTGCCTTGTAGTAGCTTTTCATAATTCTTTGCGCTTTAAGTTTTGGGTTCGAAATTTCGTCTATTGCAAAATTAATAAGTGTTAGGCCCATGCCTATCATAACTAAAACAGAAATTGCGCCGGCAACTTCAAAAAAGTAACCGCTTCTAAAAGCACCAGAGTTCTGCGCATTAAATAAAATAGTGCCAAGTGTTACAGACTCCGGGTCCCCAAACCCGATAAATTCAAGCGTTGCATGTGCCATTATTGAATATATTAATGTGCCTACAAAAGCCGATGATATTATTGATAGCATGTTTGGCATTATCTCCACAAACAAAATTCTAAATTTACTCTCGCCCAAAGTTTCGGCGCTGCGAACAAAATCGCGGTTACTAATACTCATTGTTTGTGCACGCAAAACCCTAGAGTTCCACGGCCACGATGTTAAACCTATTATTAAACTTATTAAAAGTGGTGAAACACCATCGAGCATTGAAGCTATAATTAGAAGAAGGACTATTGTCGGAATAACCATCATTATATTTGTAATAGTACTTACAAAGCTATCATATATTCCACCTATATAACCTGCGCTGATACCGACTAACATGCCAAGAGTTGTTGTTATTAGCGCGGCCAGCAAGCCCACAATAATAGATTGCCTTCCGCCGTAAAGTGTTTGCGCAAATACGTCCCTGCCTAAGCTAGTAGTGCCTAAAATATGCTCTGCTGATGGCGGTTCATGGTACACGCCCTCAAAGCGGTGCAATGGGTCGTACGTTGTAAAAACAGGCGCAAACATTGTCATAATAATTACAATTAAAATAAGTGTAATTCCTATTGTGAATTTTGGGCTACCTTTTAAAAATTTTATTAAATCTGCAATTTTACCTTTTTTGTTTTGCATATATCTTCTCCCTTTCTGCAAGCCTAAATTATTTGCCCTATTGGCGCCTTGTACGTGGGTCTAAAAATAAAATGGCAACATCGGCTAATAAGTTTGCCGAAAGCATTATTATAGTTGTCATTAGTAAAATACCTTGCATTAATGGGTAATCCCTTGCGCCTATTGCCGCAACCATTACTTGCCCAAGGCCCGGGTAATTGAAAATTTGCTCTATAATAATTGAACCACCTAAAAGAAAACCAACTTGCATTGCAAGCGAGGTTATAACGGGCAAAAGTGAGTTTCTTGCCGCATAAGAAAACATTATTTTTTTATCTGGCAAACCTTTGGCAATGCCCATTGTAATATAATCGTCACCCAATTGGTTTATCATATTAGCACGCATACCCATAATACCGCCTAGGCCCGTTAGTACAATAGCAGTTACCGGCACAAATGCATGGTACAGTACATCTAAAATGTAATCTATTGGTGTTTCAGGCATAAAAAGCGGTGTTACAGCATACCCCAACGGGAACAAACCTGTGTAACATAGTGCAAACAACAAAACTATTGCCGTAACTACACTGGGCACATTTGCTAAAAATTGCCCGCCAACTGTAAGCACTGTATCAAATTTTGTACCACGGCGCCATGCAACTAATATTCCCAGCAAATTGTTAAGGATAAACCCAATTATCAGTGCGCAGCCCATTAAAAAAACTGTCCATGTAAGGCCACGTGTAATTGCCTCGGTTACCGGCTGTGGGTAATAGTAAAATGATACGCCCCAATCACCTGTTAAAATATTGGCTATGTATTTGAAATAACTTATAATTAGCGGCTCGCTTGAATTAAAGCCAAACATTGCCTCTACCGAGGCTATTGTTGCAGGGTCTACTTTAGAACCCCCGCGTGCAAGTTCTGATAAGTACATTTGCACAGGGTCGCCCGGCATTAACCTGGGCAAGAAAAAATTGAGTGTTACAGCGCCCCAAAATGCCATTAGATAAAAGCCTAATCTTTTAAATATATAATTCATACTCAATATTATCCTTTCTGTTTTCTATATTATTAAGAAAAGCCCACTACACCCTTAGTTTGAGTGTAGTGGACTTAAAAGTAAAATAATTATAATATTAAGCTACAGGCTCAAGCTCTAAAAGTCTTAAGATTTTCGAATCATGCAATGTTAATGCCGGGAAACCTGTTTCATTAGATGTTGACCAGCCTGTAAACCTTGAGTCGTTATAAACAAACCAGTTTCCGTTATAAAGTACCGGTATATTAATCATGTTTTCTGCAAAGTGCTGTTCAACTTGGCTTGTAATAGCAAGTACTTCTTCTTCAGTTACAGCCGTTGGCAACTCTGCTATAAGTGCGTTAATATCCTCGTTTATGTAGTTTGTTTGGCACACTGACCACCATGTGTCTGTAAGTGCTCTTGTCGAGTCGCTTATTGTGTCAAAGTAGAATTTATAAACGTCGCCCGCTTGGCCGTTTGCAGTGTAAAGCATATCCCATTCACCGCTTGCCCAAAGTTGTGTAACCATAGAAAGCTCTGTTGCTTTTGCAGTTGCATTAACGCCAATTGCTTTCATGCCCTCTGCCGATATAACAGCACCGTCATTCCAGTCTGTCCAACCTGCAGGTGATACAATATCAAACATAATTTCTTTGCCTGTTGGTGTTTCTACAAAACCGTCACCGTTAGTATCCTCGTAGCCTGCTTGTGCAAGTAATTCTTTTGCTGCGTCTAAATCATATTTTGTGTATTGTTCCATTTCTGCTTGTGCAGTGTCGTCTGCATAGCCCAATAGTGCAGGTGGCAAGCCTGTGTTTGGTGGCACTGTATCTTCTAAGTAACCATATACAGCGGAATCAATAATTGCTGTTCTGTCCACTGCCATTGAAATTGCACGTTTAAAATCAGGGTCGTTAAACGCCTCAAGGTTTCCTTCGTTTGTTGTCATATAGTTCATAGACAGCCTTACACCATCGTTTGCACCGTACCAATATTTTTTATTAGCATCGCCTTGAACATATGTTTCTTCAATATTCGGTATAAATATGTGCGCCCAGTCTACACTGCCCGTTTGTAATAATGTTAAAGCAGAGTCGTTAGAGTTAAATTGTGGGCATCTTAACTCATCTACTTGTAAATCGTCTGCTTTCCAGTAATTTGGGTTTTTGCCTAAAACAATCATCTCAGGTGCATATGATATTACCTCGCTAAATGCGCCTGTAACAACAATTGAACTTGCATCGTATAAGTAGTTTGCAGGGTCATCAATTGCACTCCAAACATGCTCGGGCAACATCCATTTATTTGTAAATACAGTATTGCGGTGGAAGCGATTTTCTTCGCTCATAACTAACTCTACTGTATAATCATCAATTTTTGTAACACTCTCAATTTTACCCTCAACGCCGTCACGGTCCCAGTCACCTGTTTTGTCAATTTCGGGTTTGTCTTGTGAGTATGTAAAAGAAAACACAACGTCATCTGCGTTAAAGTCCTCGCCATCGCTCCATTTAATGCCCTCGCGTACATTAATTGTCATTGTCTTATTATCTTCGTGAGAAACAATGTCCTCTGCAAGCCACATTGTTTCTTCGTTATTTTTGTATGCATCAAAAATTATAAGTGGCTCAAACATAAAGCCTTGTACAAACTGATAAGCGCCCGAAGTTAATGGGCTGAAGTTGTTTATCCATCCATCTGTTTGGTCGAATAAAACTGTTAATACTTTAGGGTCACCGCTTGATTGTTCGCCGCCTGTTGTTTCCGGTTGTGTGCCTTCCGTTGTTGTGCAACTTGCAAGAAGTGTAAGTGCAACGCAAGCAAACAATAATAATGCTACTGCTCTTTTTAAAATTGTGTTCTTCATATATTTTCTCCTCCATTTATTAAATAAAGTTTTTGCAAACTTTTATTTTTAAAATTATAGTAATAATAACTTCGTTAATTCCGACTTTATCGTTAAAGTAAGTTGCGATAAGAAACACACATTTTGCAATCTAATACACTAAATAATTATAAATTTTAATTAATTTACATGTGCAATCCACACATTGTTTTGTATATGTTGCTTGCCGAAACGGGAATTAAATTAATTTACTTTAACGTTGTAGTGAAATAATATCATCTGCGTACATAGTTTGTCAATATGTATTTAGCTGTTTCTATAAATGTCACAAAGATAATCTGCATGTTTTGTCACATTTAACCAAAAGAGCCCTATAAGCAATTTTTATGCTTGTTTTTATCACTAATTTGCAAATAAGCATCTTCTAAATAGCATTTATTACTTAATATAAACCAGCTTTACTTATTGCCTGTTTGATAGTTTACTTGTTATTATATTTAGCTTGTTTAGTTTGTACACAATGTATCTATTGACAAGTAAAGACTTTGCAAAAGCTATAGCAAAATTTTTGCCTGCCATAATATAAAACAAAAAATGCAGGCAATACTGTGCGTATTAACGATTGTTTTTGCGAAATATGGAGAGAATTCTGTGACGCTTTTTGTTAAATATACTTTTGTGTTAGCTCGACAATAAAAGCTCCCGATTTTCATTCATCGGAAGCCCTCATTGTATATTAATTAAAAAAGTTTGCATTTTCAATTTTCCTGCAACGGCTTTGTTACTTATAAAGTAAAATTCTCCATGGATAAAGCCGCTTTAACAAAACCCAAAAACAAAGGGTGTGCTTTGTTAGGTCTGCTTTTAAATTCAGGGTGATATTGAACAGCTATAAAAAATTTGTTTTTCGGCAGTTCAACACATTCCACAAGTGTGCCGTCCGGCGAAACACCGCTTAGCGCCATGCCGCCTTGTAAAAACACTTCCCTGTAATTGTTATTAAACTCAAATCTGTGTCGGTGGCGTTCTTTAATCATTTCTTCACCGTAAAGCTTGTTTAAAAGGCTGCTGCGTTGGGCTATGCAATCAAACGAGCCAAGGCGCATGGTTCCGCCTTTTTTAGTGATGCTTTTTTGGCTTTCCATTATATGAACAACGGGATTTTCGCAAGTTTCATCAAACTCAACAGAATTTGCGTCTTTTATTTTACAAACATTTCTTGCAAATTCTATGCTTGCAACTTGCATACCAAGGCAAATGCCCAAAAACGGTATATTGTTTTCCCGCGCATACTTACACGCACATATTTTGCCCTCTATTCCTCTTGCGCCAAAGCCACCGGGTATAAGTATAGCATTCACGTTTTTAAACAAATTTTCGGCTGAGGAGCATGTTATACTCTCACTGTCAATCCACTTAATATCAACATTTGTATCATAATGGCACCCTGCGTGGTTTAACGCCTCTACAACTGAAAAATATGCATCGTGCAAAGATATATACTTTCCTACAAGTGCAACTGTTATTTGCCCTTTAGCATTTTTTTGCTTTTCTATTATTTTATGCCATTGTGTTAAATCACAATCATCAACTTTCAAGTTAAGCTCTCTGCATACAACGCTGTCAAGCCCTCTTTCATGTAGCATAATAGGTGCTGCGTACAAATTATCAAGTGTAGAATTTTCTATAACACAATCGGGCTTTACATTGCAAAACATCGCTATTTTTTCAAGTATTGTTTTATTTATCGGCTCGTCTGCCCTGGCAATAATTATATTCGGGTTAATGCCAATACTGCGCAGTTCTTTAACTGAATGTTGTGTTGGTTTAGATTTATGCTCGTTACTTCCCTTTAAATATGGCACAAGTGTAACATGAATAAAAAGGCAGTTAGAAAGCCCTTTTTCTATTGATATTTGGCGTATCGCCTCTAAAAAAGGCTGGCATTCAATATCGCCTATTGTTCCACCAATTTCAGTAATTAAAACATCTGCCTTGCTGTGGTTCGCACCCTCGTAAATAAACTTTTTTATCTCATCTGTTATGTGCGGAATTACTTGAACAG
>CAYJMH010000049.1:0-8660 GCA_964371535.1 uncultured Bacteroides sp. | reverse complement strand
CGGAGCCGGGGCCGGGGCCGGGGCCGGCGTTGGGGTTGGTTTTACACTTTGTGTCGTATTTCCACCATTAGAACCATTTGTACTGCCTGTGTTTGTGTTGCCTGTGCTTGTGTTGCCTGTGCTTGTATTATTTTGGCCTACTAAATTGTCATCATCGTCATCATCATCATCGTCATCATCGTCATCATCATCGTAGTGAACGTTATCGTTGTCAAACTAGTCATACTAATCATTGTCTTCATCTTCTTCATCTTCATCATAGTCATCTTCGTCATCATCGTCATCGTCATCATCGTCGTCACTACTGTTGTTGCCAATGTTATTGTTAACACTGTCTAACTTAATTTTCGCCTCTTCTTCAACTATTTGGTCAACATTTTTCATTACAACTGTAAAGTTAAGGTTTGTATTTGCAATAACATCGCTTTGCAGTTGTGGGTTATCAACCATTTCTTTAAGCACAAAACCGGGCACATCATCTGCCGTTAAATCAACCAATTGTATTACTTGTTCGCCTTCATCTGCAAGTACGTCAATTTTTGCTATTTGGCCTGCAAAAATCTCTTTAGTCTCTATTTCATCTCTATCTGTATGGCTTGCAGTTATAACTGCTTGCCCGTCAATTAGCGTAAAATATGATACTGTATCGCTTACAACCTTTAAGTAACCAGCAGTACCCCTAATGCTTGTTACCATTGTAGAAGTGCGTATATCCATGTTTTCTGCCGATGTTAAAGGCGACGTAACATTAAAAAACATTTCGCCCTCAATTAAATTAAGCTCTAAGTTGCCACCAGATTTTGACAGTTCTATCTCAGAAAGCATGTCGAGCTTTACTGCTTTTGTCTCATCAAGGCTAATGTATGCATAGCTCTCTGCGGCAGTTTTCACTTTATTTCCGTCAAAAAGCCTCATTCCATTGTTCACATCAATGACTGCATTTTTATCGTCGCGCACTTCAACATTGCCGTCTGCCCTTTCAAGCCGCATTATTGATGCGAACACACGCGAACTGTCATTTGCCATAAACAAAAATGCAATTACAATTAACAAAATTACTACCGAAATTTTAATTTTAAAACTATTTATGTTTTTCAAACATTTTCCTCCCATGCTTTGCTTTCAATGAATAAAGAAAGAATTTTTTTATCAATTTTGTTTTTCAGTGCCATATCATTTAATATTTCTATTACTTTTTCAATAGGTATCACTTTCCTATACGGCCTGTCTTTTGCCGAAAGTCCGTCCATAACGTCTAAAATTGTCAAAAGTCTTGTCTCAAAACACAGCTCATCGCCTTTCAGCCTCTTAGGGTAACCCGACCCATCTAAAAATTCGTGGTGCTCGCTTGCCCATTTCTTAACTTTGTCGTACTCTTTGCCAAATTTCACCTGGTCTAAAATAGTTTTAGTCATCACCACATGGTTTTCCATTTTCCTGCGCTCAAGCGAAGTCAAAGTTCCGCTTTTAATGCAAAGTGCATCTACTTCAAAATCTCGAAGCCAATTAACTTTTAACCCGTTCAAATCTTCATATGTTAAGTTAGATATTTGCTTAATTTCCCTTTCAAGCTCCTCATCTATTATCGGTGCAATATTTGCTTTAAAAATTATTTTTTTCGCATGTTCAAGTTTTTCTTTCACCGGCTTGTATGGTATGCCTTTTTCAGCCTGCATTAACCGTGCCGACAAATCAATTATCTCAAAGCGTTTTAAGACTTTATCAATACCGGTACTCAAACGGCTTTCCTTGTTCATAACCTCAAGGGGCACGGTAAGTTTACCCACATCGTGCAACCAAACGCTCATAATAAACTGGTTTCGGTCTTTTGGGGTAAATTTGTGCTTGTTATCTGTTCTGTCAAGCCAATCAAGAAACCTGTTTGCATATTTCACCATATTAGCAGTGTGTGTCACATTATACGGTGTGCGCTCGTATATTGCTGTTGAAAGGGCCTTTGTAAGCGAATCCACAAGGCCTTTTATCTCTTGTGCCTGATTCATTTTAACAAGGCTTATCGCAACTTGTGACGTAAGTGCCGTAACGTATTGCTCGTGTTCTTTTGTGAATGGGACAGTCTTTTTATCTTCTGTCATTGCATTAATAAGCTGCAAAACCCCAATTTGGTCGCCGCTATTTGTTTGCATTGGCACAACTAACATTGAAACCGTTTTATAGCCTGTCAACTTATCATATTTTTTCGGGCCTGTAAAATCAAATTCACTGTTTTCGTAAACATTTTTTATGTTATAAACTTTTCGCTCAATAAAAGCTTTCGAGCAAACATTTTCGCTCGTAATCTCAACGGGCGGCATTGAGCCTGCATCAATTTTACCGCCTATTGATTGCGTAAACATAAGCCTAAAATTAAGCACATTTTCATTTTTTATGTATATTGTAGCAGCGTCGCAATTTGTAATTTCCATTGCGACATTTAAGATGCGTTCCAAAAGCACTTCATCGTCTTTTTCAGCACTAAGGGCTACGCTAACATCAAGGAGCTTTTTCGAAATTATGTCAATCACAGTAATTTCTCCTCCTTCTCAAACGCAAAAGAACCATTCGCAAATACTCTTTTCATCTCTTCTTGCATTTCGTCAATTTCTTTGTCTGTTCTCAATATGTCGTGGTGCGTAATTAAAAGTTCGCTTGCACCACACATTTCTGCAAGTTTAACTGCTCGCTCCCAGCTGGAGTGCCCAAAACCTATTTTGTCAAACATCTCGCTTTCTTTGTATTGGCCGTCACAAATTAGCAAAGAGCACCCTTTAGAAAACTCAGCTATCTCGTCAATGTTGTCGTAATATATTTCGCAGTCTGTTGCATAAACAAGGCTTTTATTGTTGTGTTCAATTCTGTAAATAGTAACGCCGCCAGGGTGAGAATCTTCAACTGCTTTCACGCTCACATCGCCTATATTAAACTCATTTTCTCGCTTAATATAATTGATATTAGCGGAAAAATTATTAGTGTTAATAGGCCAATACGGCTCATGCATAATGCCGTCAAGCAGTTGTTTTATGCTTTGCGCATTTTCAGCCTTAGCGTATATATTTATTGTTTTTTCGCTGTCAAAAAACATTGGGCATGCAAAAATTCCGCAAATATGGTCAATATGAAAGTGCGACAATAATATATGTACAGTTTTCACATTTTCAAGCTTTTGGCTAATTGAAATCAACCCACTGCCTGCGTCTAAAATAACATGTTCACCGCCCGCAGTAACGTGTATACACGATGTACCACAACCGTATTTTTTAAATTTATTGCCGCTTACACACGCAGTGCCCCTTGCGCCGATTACACGAACTTGAAAATCACTCAATTATGCATACCTCATATACTTTATTCCACATTCTATTATCACATAATTTTTTTATATTGTAAATACCTTAATTAGTAAAACAATTGCAATAATAAGCTTATATTTTATTTTTGTGTTGACACAAAAAGCAAAAACTGCAAAAAAAGCAAGAACGTTTTTATAACCATGATAAATTATACGTTAATTCGTAAGTTTATACATAGAATGAAACATCCTTGCTATTTTCAATAAAATATTTGGTTTTTACAATTTTTTCGCTTTTTGCACATTTAAATTGCAAAAAACTAGGCAGTGCCTACGCAAGTGTTCATCCGGCCAATTTAGACAGTTTTCCGCTCGATGGCGTCATCAAAATTTTCATTCAAACAAAAAGCTCTTCTCTTTTCCCTATTGCAGAAAAAATCGTTCAAAATTCGCTTGCTTTAACTTGCGTAGGTACCAACTAATAAAGTTTTTTAATTTGTGTTCCCGGGAAGTAATGAGCTAAAATTTCATCATATGTGTGGCCTTCTTTTGCCATGCCATACGCACCCCATTGGCTCATGCCCACGCAATGCCCATTGCCGTTTGTAACAAATGTCCATGTGCCGTTTCCGTTGTAGTTCATTGTAAAGTTAGGCGAGTAAAGCCCCCAGAAATTATCATAAAACTTGCCTGCCCTGATACGTGTACCCATTACAGTAATATAAGTTAGGTAACCATTTGCATCATACTCGGGGTTTGTTATCCAATTTTCATAGTCTGTTCGGCCTGTTGTCGAGCCCGGAACAAGTTTCTCTATATTGCTAATGGCTGTGTTAAGCTTTACAGTTGTGCTGCGATTTTGCCAGCTGGAGCCGCCGCTTGAGTAAACAGTGGCGTCTAGGTCGCCGGGGCTGCTAATACCCGAAACAAGATATGGAAGTGACCCGCCCCACATTGCAGCACTGCTAAGCGTTGTTCCGCTATTGGCAGCACTGTACATTGTATTTGCCACAACGCCTGAATACGTTACAATTTCACTTACAACTTCTTTTACTGCTGTGGTAACGCTGCTGCTTGGGTTTGTGGCAAGCATAACACTTGGTGTTACACCGCCCTGCATTTGGTACATTATGTAACTATGTGCCGCAACTGCCTGTGCTTTGTAAACTTCTGTGTTATTAAAGCCTCCAACCTCTGTTTGCACAATTTTTGCAATTATTGTTGCTGCATCATCTGTTACATATTTATTTGTAACAGAGTCGTATACTGTTAGTGTCTCTTCATAAACTACACCAACATTCCCCGACGGTTTTGTTTCGCCGCCTGTTACACCGTAAAATTCATGTACTCTTGATGGTATATCTGCAAAGTTATAGTTCATGTCACATCTGCCCGAAACGCCCGAAACTGTACCACTGCTTGTGTATTGCCAAATGTCAACTTTTGCACCTGCGGTTGTTGACGGGTTAACTGTTGGCACAGGGTTTATTGGGTAACGTGCATACCAGAATGTATAACCCTCTGCAATTAGCTGGTTAACATTAAAGTTTGCCATAAATGAATGGTATGTATAGAAGCCCGGATAATATCCGCCTTGTTCAAGCAGCGTCATCATATATCGCACAATATTAGTGCGAGAGTTATAGTCTGTACCGTTTAAGTTAATTTTGTCTTCAAAGTCAACATATACAGGGTAATCAAGTATAATTCCATCAGCTTCAAGGCGCTTTGTCTCGGCGCAGTTCAAGAACAAATTAACCTCGTCTTGAACGTCACCATAGTCATTTGCATAGCTGTAAATATAAAGACCAACATCAAGGCCTGCCGCTTTTGCGCCGCGCACATTTCTCTCGTAATAAGGGTCAACGTAATAACCGTCATTATTTGCGCTTGAAGCACGAATAATAGCATAGTCAATGCCGCTTGCCGCAACAGCTTGCCAGTTAACGTATCCGTTATACATAGAAACGTCAATGCCATAGCTTCCTATACCGCTATTAGCGTCTGTATCAGGCAAATCAACAACAGGTGCCAGTGTTATTGCATTTGGATAAAATACAGTTTGCCCTACGGCATCGCGCACCATAATTTTACCTACGGCAAGTGAAATGCCGACTGAGCCTGCAACAGTTTTAACGTTTCCTGTCTGCCATGAAACACCACCATCAAAACTGTAAGAGCCGAGTGGGTGCGCACCTGCTGAACTGCTTATTTCGCTGCTAACCGTAATAGAATATACGTCTTGTTGACCATCGTAAAGTGTGGACACATTTGTTATTTTAGGTGGTTCACAATAACGTCCGTCTGAAAGTATGTAGTATTGCTTGCCATTAATTGTATACCAGCCCTCTGTGTTGCCTTTAAAAAGCTTACCGTTTGCATCAAAGTAATATGTATACCCATCAACTTCTACAAAACCTTGCACCAATGTAACAGCATTGTTTTGCATTGTTTGGTAATATGTGTTGCCCGTTTTGCTGTCTACCCAACCAAGAATAGAAATACCGTCACTGTTAAAGAAAACTTTTGTTGAGTCAGCACGTGTGTAGATAGAATCTTTGTATAGCTCGCCTGACTGTTTAGCACAGTATTTATTTCCCTCAAACGTAAATTCGCCTGTTAGAACAAGTCCGTCAGTTCCAAAAATATAAGTACTACCATTAATGTCATGCTTTCCGGTTACCGGCGTACCATTCACAAGGTAATAGCCATCTACCCAACCAGTGCCTGTTTGTTGTTCGCCGTTCTCGTTGAAGTAATAAGTGTTGCCGTCAATTTCTAGCTTTCCTGTCACAATATGTGCATTTTCATTTTGGTAATAGCTCAATTCATTTACAGTAATAAAACCAATTGGTGCTGCACCTGTTTCGCCTAGATATCTTCTGTTTGCGTCTTCAAGCGTTACAAATTGCATTTTTACAAGTGCATTGTTCTCTCCTGCCCTGTAATAAGCGTCATTGTACTCAAAATCTCCTTTTAATACAATACCCTCACTGTTAAATATATACGTATTGTCGCCTATTTCTTGCACACCTGTAACGGCAACGCCGTTGTTTAGATAATAGTCATCTGCCCAACCTGTGCCGGTTTGTTGAATGCCGTTTGCGCCAAAGAAGTATATTTCGCCGTTTATAGTAACTTTACCTGTTGCAAGCACAAGCTCAGATGTTTGATAATATCGTCCCTCGGCAAGCTCATACCAACCTTCGGCACCAATTTTGCCGTCAAGGCCGTAGTAAGAGCCCATTCCGTCCTCGTTATATCCTACTGCATTTTTATAAAGCACACCATCTTCACTTGCACGGTATTTATCACCATCGTGCATAAATTCGCCGCGCATAAGCAGGCCGTCTTCATTAAAGTAGTAATCTTTTCCGTCTATTAATTGGAAGCCAATAAGCGCTTTGCTTTCAACTACATAATAGTCGCCTGCCCAGCCATCTTCTGTAACAAGTTTTCCGTCGCTTCCAAAGAAATACAATTCTCTTTCAATTGTATGTGGGCCTTTTAGTATTTCAAATTGTTCTGTTTGGTAGTACCTAGAGCTATCTGAAAGTGTAATCCATCCAACAGGCGCTTTGCCACTAAAATCGTAATATGTTGTAACATCGCTTACAGTCAAGAAAGCATTTGTATATAGCACACCGTTGCCGTTTGCCGAATATTTATTGCCGTCGTACATAAAGCTGTGCTTATACGGAACACCCAGGTCGCTGAAAATGTATTTTTTACCGTCAATTGTCTGCGGCCCTGTTACAAATTGGCCATTTTGTATATACATGTCACCAATCCAACTTGCCTTAATTATGCTACCGTCAGAATTAAAATAGTATCCCTCACCATCAATTGTAACATTGCCGGTTGTAAGAGTAATTTGCTCTGTTTGATAATACTTATTGTCGCTGTAATCAAACCAGCCAATTGGTGCGGCGCCATCTTCACCGTAAAATGCAATTGTACCGTCTTGTTTTGTGTTAAAGAAATTCTTATATATCTTGCCTACATCATCGGCTAAATAGTTCTTGTTCTCATATATGAACTCGCCTTTAAAAACAACTCCGTCAGTTCCAAAAACATACGTTTCGCCGTCTATTTCTTTTAGCCCGGTTACTGCTACTCCGTTTTCAAGGTAATAATCGTCTGCCCAACCTGTACCTGTTTGCTGTTTGCCATCACTTCCAAAGAAGTATATGTCATTGCCAAGTATCAGTTTTCCAACTGCCAAAGTGGCATCGGCCTTCTGGTAATAAGTTGCTCCGTCAAAATCAACAAAGCCCTCTGCCGCCGCCTTGCCATCTTCACCATAATATGTGCCTACACCATTTTCATCATATGCAACGGCATTTTTAACTATTGTGCCGTCAGTTCCGGCAAAATACTTTGCGTCATTAAACGTAAATACACCTTTTACCAATAAACCGTTCTCGTCAAAATAGTAACTTTGCCCTTCAATTTCTTGCATACCTACCAAGGCCATGCCGTCAACTACATAATAGTCGCCTGCCCAGCCGTCATTTTCGCTCAATTTTCCGTCACTTCCAAAGAAGTACGTGTTGCCACCTATTTGTTGCCTACCTGTCAAAAGCAGGTATTCGTCTGTTTGGTAATATTCTGAATCGCCATAATTAACCCAGCCCGATACTAATTGGCCGTTTTCATCATAATAACGCAAGTTGCCGTCTGCCATTGTTCTAATAGCATCAATATAAACAACGCCTAAGTCATTTTCTGTTTCGCCTGCGTAATAAGCAGTGCCCTCATATGTGAAATCGCCTGTCATAGGCAGCCCGTTAGTGCCAATTATATACGTTTTGCCGTCTATTACTTGTTTACCAACAGCTACAACGCCTTCATTAATATAAACGCCGCCAACCCAGCCGGTTCCTGTTTCTCTTTCGCCGTCATTTGCAAAAAGATACGTTTTACCATCAATTGCTTTAACACCTATGGCAAGTGTATGCGCGCCGCCGGTGCTGCTTAAATCTTGGTAATACTCATGCCCGTCTGGCCCTGTTATCCAGCCGGTTCTTGCACCGCCGTCTTCCGAGTAAAATGTTATAGAATTTTTTCGCTTTAAAAATCCGTTGCTGTACAATGTACCATCACTGGCTGCCATGTACCACACACCATCATAAATAAAGTCATAGCGTAGTACTTCGCCGTTTTCATCAAATACGTACTTTACGCCCTCTATTTCTTGCGGCCCAACTGCTTTTGAGCCATCTGAAAATACATATGTACGTGAACTACCCTCAACTACCCATTTTCCATTGTCAACTATGTTGGGGTCTTGCTCATTATCGTCGCCTGTTTCGTCGTCGCCCGTTCCGTCGCCTGTTTCGTCGCCTGTTTCGTCGCCTGTTTCGTCGTC
>CAYJMH010000048.1:0-9773 GCA_964371535.1 uncultured Bacteroides sp. | reverse complement strand
ACTATTTTGTACAACATCGCCTGTTTTAAAGCCCATAATGTTTTGTCTGCTAAGTTCTTTTGCGCCAATATTACTTGTCATTATTATAAGCGTGTTTGTAAAATCTACTTTTCGCCCTTCGCTGTCAGTAAGCTTGCCAAAATCAAGTATTTGAAGCAATATATTGCTCATATCAGGGTGTGCTTTTTCTATTTCGTCAAAAAGAACAACACAATATGGCTTTTTTTGAACAGCCTTTGTCAGCTGGCCGCCTTCGCCGTGCCCTTTGTAACCCGGGGGCGCGCCAATAAGCCTGCTTACTGTGTGTTGCTCTGAATACTCGCTCATGTCAAAGCGCAAAAGTGCCTTCTCGCTACCAAAATACTCAATTGCAACGGCCTGTGCCAGCAGTGTTTTTCCAACACCCGTTGGCCCCAAAAACAAAAACGAACCAACCGGTTTTTTGTGCATTGACAGCCCGGCTCCTGCCCTGCGCAAAATGTTCGCCACATTATTAACTGCATGTTCTTGTCCTACAACTTTTTCAATAAGCCGCACTTTCAAACTGCTTAACTCTGTTGTCTCGCTTGGTAAAATTTTATTTTCGGGCACACCGCAGTGCCTTGCACAAATTGACGCTATATTTTGCACACTTATTATTTTTTGTCCATCTTCGTTTAATCTCATATGTGGTTGCATGTGTGCTTTCGCACACGCTTCATCAAGCAAATCAATTGCCTTATCCGGAAGAAATCTGTCTGTAATATATCGTGCGCTCAAATTCACCGCCACTTTTATTGCGTCACTTGAAAACTTCACATTGTGATAATTTTCATATCGCTCTTTTAATCCCTCTAGTATCTTTATGGCGGTTTCATTTGTCGGCTCTTCTATTATTATTTTGCCAAAGCGCCTTGCCAATGCTGCGTCTTTTTCCACTGTGGTTCGGTACTCTTCAAATGTTGTTGCACCAATTACTCTAAGCTCTCCCCTTGCAAGAATTGGTTTTAATATTCCACATGCATCTATGCCGCCTTCTGCGGCGCCTGCACCCATAATCATGTGTATTTCATCTATGAACAGAATTACTTCATCATTATTTTTGGCTTCGTCCAGTATGGCCTTAAACCGCTCTTCGAAATCTCCTCTGTACTTTGTTCCGGCCACCATAGCAGTAATGTCAAGTGCATAAACATGTTTACCCAAAAGCGCCGCAGGCACGCTGCCCTCAAGTATCTTTTGTGCTAGTGCCTCAATAATTGCTGTTTTGCCAACACCAGGCTCGCCTACAAGGCATGGGTTGTTTTTTTGGCGTCTTGCAAGAACCTGTATAACGTCACTAATTTCACACTCTCGCCCGAAAACCGGATCAAACTTTTTTTCGAAAGCCATTTGCGACAAATTCCGCGAATACTTTTCTATATTGCGTAATGTTGCACGATGTACATTTTTAGGTTGTATGTTAGAATCACCTGTTTTATATTTGTAGTCTTTCACCAAATCCTCAATATCTACATTTTCCTCACACAAAATTTTCGTGGCAGTACAGTTTTTTGCCTCTAGCAATGCCATTAAAATATGCACCTCGCTTATCTTCTCGCACGCTTCATTTTTCGCCTTTTTTGCCGCACTGTCAAGGCAGTTCGTAAGTGTATATGAGAAATCTTCAGGGCACAGCGAAGAGTGTATGCCTTTGCCCGAAAGAGCAAAAATTTTATCTAGGGTTTTCTTGTAATCTATGCGGCAATACAATTGTTTTACGGTTTCGTTATTTGTGCTTGTGCATAAAAGTGACAAAAGCAAGTGCTCTGTGCCAATGTAAAGTGCACCCAAATTTTCTGCTTGCTTTATTGCTGCGTTTAAAACTTTATTGCTCTCTTTTGTAAAATCTTGAAATGCGTACATAATATATTTCTCCGTTCGAGCTTTATAGATAATAAGTTTGCGGCATTTATTATACTTTAACCGCTTTGCCTTTGTATAAATTATTGCCTGCATTTTTATTTCTAAACACCAAAAATTAGTGGGCTAAAATAAAAAACAAAAAAGCACACAGAAAAATTGTGTGCTTTTTTGTTTTAATTAAATATGCTATTACAAGCTGCTGCAAATTCAGTAGTTAAAATTAATTTTTAAAATACTCTTCAATTGTTAAAAATTCACCATCATGGCAAAATCGAACAGTGCCTCTACCCTCGCTTTTTACACAGTACATTGCTGTGTCTGCAAGGTGAAAAATTTCTTTCGCTGTCTTTGCATCTCTTGGGTAGTGTGCCACACCAATGCTACAATTACAGCCTATTTCAATTCCTTTATAATCGTGTTTCTTTCTAAAAATAGCAAAAAGCTGATTTATCATGTCTTTAATAAACTCTTCATTGTCGTCATCTTTTATAATAACAACAAATTCATCGCCGCCTTGCCTATATGCCCTTATATTTTCATTGCATATATCTTTCAAGTCTTGTGCTATGCCAATCAAAAGCACATCACCCGCTTGGTGGCTATGCGTGTCATTTATAGTTTTAAAGCCGTCAAGGTCGCAAAACAAAACAAACCATTTTGGGCCAAACATTTCAGGCTGCTCTATAAACAATTGTATGTCATCGTGCAGGCTGCGCCTATTTGCAAGGCCTGTCAAATGGTCAAATTGCACAAGTTGTTCAATTAAAAGTTGGTTTCTTTTGCTTTCTGTTATGTCAACACTTGCAACAAGGTGTGCAATTCTGCCATCTGTCCAGGGAAAAGAAGAACTTAACACCCTGAACCAAGACTTATCAAACGGGCGTTCATAATCCCACTGATACGTCTTGTTAATTTCACCATTGTCGTCAAGCAATTTCGACTGCGGGCAAAAATCGCATGGTACAGTTTTATCTTGAAAAATTGATTGCCAACATTTTTTGCCCAACATGTTTTCAACGCCGCCGTAAGGCGCCGCCATAGATTTATTTGCGTATAATATTTCATGTGTGTAATAGTCGTTAACATAAATGTCAATTCCAATGTGGTCAAGCACATTGCTAAGCACTTCTTGTGCAGTCTCTATTCCCTTTTTAAACATTTCAAGCTTTACATTATTCGCAAGAAGCGTTAACAGCGCACAAGCATTGCTTATGTCTGCTTTTGCCTGCCTCAGCACTTTTCGCCGGTCACCAAGGCCAACAAAGCCTGACAGCGCATAGTGCTGGTTTAGAATTGGTATAAATATCAACGTGCTAACATTTAATATTTCTGATAGCCTGTTGTTTAATGCACTTATCTTTGCATTCTCTGTATGAAGAATAACTTTTTTTGAGCACAACTCACTTAAAAGTTCCGATCCTATAAGCTCTTTCATGTTCAGCCTATCGGGCAATATATTGTAATGTACACGTTCATAATGTTCAGTTTTGCAAAATTCACCTAAATGGTCTATTTCGTATATAAAAGCGTGTGATATATCAAAAAAATCACAAATATCACCTAAAAACTCACGCTTTGACAGCTCTTCCTCATTGAGGATACTAAGTTTTTCTATCATTTGCTGTATAAATTCTTGTGGGTTATTCATTTTTAGCTCCTCACATTCTAATTGTTACGGTAAAATATTATAACGCACTAAATTTAATCATCTAGCTCTGTAATCGGCCTTGGTTTGCTGTAAAGATAGCCTTGTGAATAATCCACGCCGTAGTTATCAAGCACTTTTTGTGTTTCTTCATCTTCTACAAACTCTGCAATTGTTTTGGCACCTATCAAATTAGCCATAAAACAAATTGAGCGCAAAATAATGACATTTTTTTCATTACTAGCAATATCTTTTATAATAGTACCATCTATTTTAATAAACGCCGGTGAAAGCGAAATTATAGTTGAGTAAGTTGCATAACCTGAGCCAAAATCGTCTGCTGAAATATGACAACCAAAACTTCGCACTTTTTCTATAAAGTCAAACAATACATCATTCTGATAATTTTCTGTTTCTACAAACTCAATAACAAGTCTATGCGTATTGTCGTAATTTTCAAGTTTCCTGAAAAACCATTTTCTAAAAGATTCATTTGAAATATCATATGCAGAAATATTAATCGAAAGCTCTTCGTCTCTATCTTCAAACTCTTTCAGTGCGCGCTTTATCATTTTCTTGCTCAGCTGATTGTAAATTTTGTATTTCTTAGATATGTCTAAAAATTTTGCAGGTGTATAAACTTTCCCTTTTTTATCCACAATTCGCATAAGTGCTTCGTATTTATCAATTTTGCCCGTTTTATTGTTGTGTATACCTTGATAATACGGAACAACCCGTTTTTCTTTTAAAGCAAAATTGATTAAATCTATAATTTTCACATCGCTTTTAATGGCACTTACAAGGTCTAACTCGTCCGGTGTAATAATAAAATTACCTTGTTCATCACTTGCTGTTAAAAGTGCGTGAAGTGCACGCTCAATCAGCCTGTCCTCTTGCAGCACTACTGCAAATCTTGACACGGCACTTACTTCTACTTGCGTCGATGCAGCAGACTCAAACTGTGAATAAAACTGTTTCATTACACTTAGAAAATCTTCTTTAGTAATACTGTTGCTTGCAGCCAAAACAAAGTTGCTGTAATTGTAGCTATATAAGTAAATCACCTTATCAAGGTTTAATGTTTTCAATGCTTTCTGCACATTTTCCAGTACATCTCTACATCCGGAATAATATGTTTCTTCACCATATGCGGCAATAGAAATATCGGCATTTACAACTTTTGTCATGCAGAGCTTGTTAAAATTTTTGCATTTCATATCAATGCGTAATTTGACATCATTGCGCACATTCAGGTTAATGTCTGTATAAACATCATTTATCAATGGTTTTTTCTCCCTTACTTCCTAACTTTAGCCACATTGCAAAGCATAAATGGCTAAAGGCAAAGTTCCTGTTTTTATAATTGCAAACACACACATAATGTCTTACCCTTTATTTTAACATAAAATGAAAAAAAAAGGAATAATTTGTTATAAAATATATTCGCATTTTCTTGCCACATTAAAACCCCACGAAAAATTTGATTTCGTGAGGTTTTCTTTCAGTCAAAAATTTTACTTATTATTATTTATTTTGTGCATATTGAAAATTAATTTACTACATAATATTATACTTTTTGTAAAAAGCATATTGCGCAATGCGTTGTTGAAAACACTGTTGAAAGTGTGGAAAAAGGGCTTGTTTTCAGCCCTTGAGCCATGTTGAATAGTGAATTGCTATAATGTTTTCAACATTTTGTTGAAAGTTTTCAACAAAACTAGTTGTTTAATTAGGCTTTAGCAAAAATAAAAACATAGAAATTTATAAGTTTTTTTTGCAAAATCTTGTTAAATTTAACTATTGCATTATAATGATTTTTCAAGTATAGAGCTATTAATAATCGTTGCGTTTTTTGCGCCTTAACCTTAGCACAAATGTTAAAACAAGGAAAAGCACAATTACAATTACAAGCACTATCATAACCCAGCCGCTTCCGCCTTCTTCATAGCTTCTAACATCGCTCCATGCCGCGTCCATTGCGCTGTTTATATCGTCAGGCAAAACCTCGAAGTTTTCGCAGTTTGCCAATATTTCATCGCTTGGGTACATAAGCTCATTGTTTTTTGTCTCTTCGTCTAAAAGTTCATAAACACCTGTGTGTGGTGTAGAATACCAAATGTACTCTGTGTTTGCAAGCGCAACTTGTGTCTCGCACATATAATTTATAAACATCTCTGCGGCTTCTTTGTTTTTGCTTGTCGCAGGTATTACCATAGCATCAACGTAAATGTTAGCGCCTTGATGAGGTATAAACATGGCAAGGTCTTCGTTCACGTCCATCATTGTAATGCCGTCGCCCGCATAATAAGCTGCCATCGCCGCTTCTCCGCCTTGCATTTTGTCAAATACTTCGTCCATTACATAAGATTGTATAACAGGTTTTTGCTCTTTAAGCAAATCGGCCGCCGCATCAATTTCCTCTTGTGTTTGTGGGTTTAAAGAGTTGCCCAATATTTTTGAAGAAATCGCAAATGCATCACGGCTGTTGTTAAACATTAAAATTTCGCCGCTGTATTTTTCGTCCCACATCAGTTCCCAGCCCTGTGCAAGGTCTGCCTCGTCTACCATTGTTGTGTTATAAATAAGGCCTACAACGCCCCACATGTATGGCACAGAGTAAATATTTTCAGGGTCATAGTTGCGGTTTTTGTAATTGTCGTCGATAAAAGAATAGTTTGGAATGTTGTCAAAATCAAGTTCTGCAAGCATTCCCTCGTTTGCCATGCGGCCAATCATATAGTCGCTTGGTATAATAATGTCATAATCGCCGCCGCCGCCGCTTATTTTGGCAAACATGCTCTCGTTTGTGTCAAAGTTTGTGTAGTTAACATTAATGCCTGTAAGCGTTTCAAATTCGGCTATAACGTCAAGAGAGTCGTCCTCGCCGTCTGAGATATACTCGCCCCAGTTGTAAACATTAAGCGTTACGTCTTGGCCTTCAAAGCGTGTGTAATACTCCATGTCTGTGTCAAGCTCGAAATCAACCTCGCCCGCAAATGTTGCCGGTGCCAACAATAGGGCAAATAGTAAAGTTGCTGTTAAAATTGCAAATATTTTTTTCATCATTTTCTCCTTAATTGTGTTAGATAGTGTTGTTTTGAGTTGAAGCGAGCAAATTTTGAGTGATTTTTTTACTCTACAAGGAGGAAAATGAAACACTCCTTGATGGAATGTGAATTTTGACATCGCCGTATATCGAAAAAATTGCCAAAATTGGCCGGCTGACACTCGTGTCAACACTATTTAAATTTAGTTATAGCTATCCATAATTGCAAGCCGTGTCTTTTTTTCCTTTGCGCTGTCAATTGCATTAGATATTAAAATTATGCTTAATATTACTACGAACATAATAGTTGAAAGCGCGTTAATTTCAGGGCTTACTTGTTTTTTTGTCATGCTGTATATTGCAATTGGCAAAGTTTGCACAGTGCCGCTTGTAAAATACGATATAATAAAATCGTCTATTGAATACGTTAAGCAAATTAAAAAACTGGAAAATACCGCAGGCATTATTTCGGGTAAAAGCACTTTATAAAACGCCTGCTTGTGGTTACAGCCCAAATCAAGCGCCGCTTCATACACCCTAACGTCCATTTGGCGCAATTTTGGCACTACATTAAATATCACGTATGGCACGCTGAATGTTATGTGCGCTATTAAAAGTGTTAGTATGCCAAAGCTGTTATACAAAATTTCAGTGGCTAAAATATTGGAAAACAAAGCCGAAATCCCATCGTTGAAAACAACGAACAAAAGCATCATTGAAACGCCTGTAACAATTTCGGGGTTTATAACAGGTGCATAGCTTACTGACATTATTATGCTTCTGGCACGGCTTTTCATTGAATGAATGCCAAGAGAGGCGGCTGTGCCGAGCAAAGTTGCCAAAACCGCAGAAATAAAGCCGATAAAAAGCGATATGCCGAGGCTTTGCAGTATCATTTCGTTTTCAAAAAGATATGTATACCACTTTAAAGAGAACCCTGTAAAAACACCGCGCCCTTTGTTCTCGTTGAAGCTATAAGCCATCATTACCGCAATGGGCAAGTACATAAAGCAAAAAACAGCTATTATATATACGCGGGCATAAATGTGTTTATGTCTCATACCATGCCCTCCATGTTCTCGGTGTCAGCCCTTGTAAAGCTCATGCATAATAAAACTATAAGCATCAGTACAAGGCTCATTGCGCTGCCAAGGTTATAGTTGTAGCTGTTGCCTAAAAATTGCAGCTCAATTAAGTCGCCTATTAATAGATTAGAGCCACCGCCAAGCATTCTGCTTATAATAAAAGTTGAAATACTGGGGACAAACACCATAGTTATTCCTGTTGTAATTCCGTCTTTTGACAAAGGAATTAGTATGTTGAACAAAACATTTAACGGGTTGCCGCCAAGGTCTTGTGCTGCTTCTATTACACTGCTGTCAATTTTCAGCATAATGGTGTACAGCGGCAAAATCATGAATGGCAAGTAGTTATAAACCATGCCAAGCACAACTGCACCCGACGTATTAATCATTTGAAAAGGGCCCAGGCCAAACATGCCGAAAAACCTATTTATAAGCCCATTGTGTTCAAGCAAGCTCATCCACGCATACGTTCTTAGCAAAAAGTTCATCCACATGGGTAACATTATAAGCATTGTCATCATTCGCTGCTTAGAGGCACGCATACGTGAAAGTATGAAGCTGAGTGGGAAAGTAATAAACAGACAAATTATGGTGGCAACAATTGCAAGAAGAATGCTTCGCACAAAAACAACAGTGTATTGCGAGAGCTCCATAATATTTTGAAGTGTAAAAGTGCCGTTTTTATCTGTAAATGCAAAGTATATAACTATGCACAATGGAACAACAATGAAAACGGTCATCCATATTAAATAAGGTGAGGCAAGAAAGCGCTTTTTTGACATAAGCTACGCCTCCTTTTGCTTTTTCATGATGTGTATTTCATCAGGGCCAATCTCCATACCTATCATTTCACCAAGCGCTGCTGCTTGTGTAGAGTGGATAAGCCAAAGCTTGTTAGCACTGCGCACATGCATTTCATAATGAACACCTTTGAAAATAACATTTTCAACAACGCCTGTCAGCATTCCTTGAATTGCAGGCACAATTTGCACGTCTTCAGGGCGCACTACAACGTCTACAATTTCATTTCTTGCAAAGCCTTTGTCAACACAAGTGAAATCTTGCCCTGCAAATTCAACTAAAAAGTCGCGCTGCATAATGCCGTCAAGAATATTGCTCTCGCCGATAAAGTCGGCAACAAAGGCGTTGTTCGGCTCGTTATAAATATCTTGAGGAGAGCCGATTTGCTGTATTTGACCTTTGTCCATAACGACAACGGTGTCGGACATTGTAAGCGCTTCTTCCTGGTCATGCGTAACGTAAATAAACGTTATGTCCAGGCTTTGTTGAATGCGCTTAAGCTCGATTTGCATTTCTTTACGAAGTTTTAAATCAAGTGCACCTAGTGGCTCGTCTAAAAGCAGAACTTTCGGGTGGTTTACAAGTGCACGTGCAATTGCAACGCGCTGTTGTTGTCCGCCGGAAAGCGTAAGTGTGTTGCGGCGCTCAAAACCTTTTAAGCCCACAAGTTCCAGCATCTCAAGTACCATGCGCCGCAATTCATTTTCAGGCGTCTTTTTAATTCTAAGCCCAAAAGCAACGTTTTCATAAACGTTTAAATGCGGAAAAAGTGCGTACTTTTGAAACACCGTGTTTACCTGCCTTTTGTAAGGCGGTAGTTTTGTGATGTCTTTTCCACCAAAAAAAACACTGCCGGACTTCGGCTCAATGAAACCCCCGATAACCCTGAGTGTTGTTGTTTTTCCACAGCCCGAAGAGCCAAGAAAAGTAACAAACTCTTTATCGTGAATGTCAATGCTCAGCCCCGATAAAATGGGCCGTGAGTCGAAATCTACAACAATGTTGTTAAGTGAAACAATTGCGTTATTATTCAATTACTGCATCCCCCTTTGCGGAAATTATCTCCGGTTCACTTTCAACTACCGAAGCAGACGCCAATTATGCCACCCCGCAAAAGGTTTGTTACACCGAAAGAAGTAAATTCCCCGGCTACAGTAGCACATACGGTCATCAGTTTAATAAGATGTAGCATGCATAGCATGCATATGATACTATATATGTTATTAACAAAAATGTCAATAGGTTTTTAAAAAAAAATAAAATTAAAGCAAATAATGTATTGACAAAAAAGTTTAAATATAGTAAAATAATT
>CAYJMH010000047.1:0-9776 GCA_964371535.1 uncultured Bacteroides sp. | reverse complement strand
GTCATCGCCCGTTCCGTCGCCTGTTTCGTCAACGCCCGTTCCGTCGCCTGTTTCGTCGCCTGTTTCGTCGCCTGTTTCGTCGCTTTCATCAGGCAAATCGGTATAGGTGTCGTCTAAATAAATTTTTATATCAACAGGAAGTGTATATGTCCTTGTATTTTTATATGCAGTGTCTCCACAAGTTATATACATGTAATATCTTGCCTCGCCAACGTCAAGCGCCTCAAATTCGCCTGTAACTGTGTCTACTTCAAGCAAATTATCTGAGCTGGTTGCATACGTTATAAGCGACGATGAATATGTATCATCGCTTATTTCAAGTATGTTAGTGCCTGCTTCACCCATTACAAGTTTAATTGTATCCGGCACATTAATAGCATAAAAACCACTGCCTGCTTCATCGCCATTTACATCTTCTTCGTCATCAGGTTTTACACTTTCTTCATTGCTTTGATTTGAACCGCTTGCGGCAAAATTTCCTGGTGTTGCAGTAAGCACATCGTCTGCAAGGTAAAAAACATCATCTGCACTAAAAGTTGCCGTTGACGCGCCAAAAACAGCGCCAATTAACAGCGCTGCTTCTTCATTGTTTTCAGCTTCTTCATTGTTTTCAGCTTCAGCATCTTCTTCGCTTGCCATGTCCAGTACAGATACTTTAGCGCCTGTAAAACAATTGCTTATTGTTCCTGATTCTACAAGCCCTACAAGGCCGCCCGCATTTTTTGCACGAACGCTTGCCATGTTGCCTGATTTTTGCACATGTGCATTTTCGCCGGATAGGCGTGAAACAAGGCCGCCTGCACGCTCGTTCGAGACAATTGATCCGCTCTCAACTTTAACGTTGCTAACATAACCCTCGTTTATGCAGGCAACAGTTGCTGCGGCAATTGTGCCGTCAATATCAACGTTTCTGAATATGATATTTTTAACAATACCAATTTCATTTTCACCCTCGTCTGCAATATGGTAAAAAAGTGCAGACGTCTCGCCCGAAACTGTAAGGTTAGATATTGAATAACCGCCGCCGTCCAGTGTGCCTGTAAACGGCTCTTCAATTATTTCAAATTCTATTCCTTCCATATTTATATGGGCAATAATTTCAAAATGCGCATCGGGAAACTGCCGCAATTTTTCTAAATCTTGCGGCTCTTCTATTAAATATGGGTAGTCTTCACTGCCGTTTTCAACTACTTCCTTTTCTTCTTCGTCGCCGCCTGTGTCGCTTTCAAGGCCTGCGCCAAATACAGTAAGCGGCATTAACGAAAAAATAAAAACCAAGCTGAGTAGCAGTGCAAAAATTCTCTTTTTAACGCTATTCATATTATAAATCAACAAAGTGCCCTCCCGAAAAAGCTGTATATATTATAGTATCAAAAATAAACTAATTGTATAATTAGTATTATTATACTATAAATCGACACTCTTTTCAATACCATATGAAATTTTTTCACAAATGTAAACAAAGCGTAAAATTATGGCGTTTTTGCACTATCTGAATAATACAAATATTTAGCAAATTTTTCGTATTACGATGGTGTTGGTAAACAAAGGATTTGCAAAACCAGAGCATTTTTTTGCCTATCATAATATAAAACAAAAAGCTCAGCCAATACTGTGTGTATTAGCGAGCATTTTTGTAAAATATGACGGAAATTTTACCGTCACTTTATGTGAAGGTAACTTTTTGGGCAGCTACATTGCACGTAACAAAAGCGATGTGTTTCCGAATAAAACTCAAGCTTTAGTAGTGAAAATGTACGGGAAACACACCAAAAAATGCACTATGCACAGCAGCGTTAGACGCCCTAATTGATTTTGCTAACTTTTGCGCCTTGCTTAGTATCCTCTACTGTATAGCCTAATTGGGTTAACTTTTCTCTGATTTCATCTGCCTTTGCCCAGTTTTTTTCAGATTTCGCCTGTGTTCGTTCTTCAACCAATTCAAGTATTTCTTTCGGTATTTCGTCTTTTTCACTGTTTTGTACAATGCCAAGTACACCTGTAAGTTCGCTAAACACATTAAGTGCTTTCTCGCATGCTGCTTTGCTTGAGTTTTTTGCATGTGTATTAATATCACGCACAAAATCAAAAATGGCTGCAAGAGCATTTACTGTGTTCAGGTCATCGTCCATTGCCTCGCAAAATTTTTGTTTCGCAATTTCACCACTTTGCAACAGCTGTTCATCTGCGGCACTGTCTTGTGCATTATCAAGTGCAAAAAGCAAATTCTCTTTGCACGTATACAGCCTTTCAAGTGCAGCCTTGCAAGAGCTTAGCAAATCTGCTGTATAGTTAAGCGGGCCCCTGTAATGGCCTGTAAGCAAGAAATAGCGAAGCGCCTCATACCCGTAGGCATTCGCAATGTCGCGCACTGTGAAAAAGTTATTTTTGCTTTTGCTCATTTTTTTATTTTCAATGTTTAAAAAGCCGTTGTGCATCCAATATCTGGCAAATTCGCACCCGTTTGCACACTCGCTTTGCGCTATTTCATTTTCATGGTGTGGGAAAATCAAATCTTCGCCGCCACAGTGTAAGTCAATAGTTTTCCCAAGGTGCTTTCTAACCATGGCACTGCATTCAATGTGCCAACCGGGCCTGCCGTTTCCGTATGGGCTTTCCCAATATGGCTCGCCCTGTTTAGATGCTTTCCAAATTGCAAAGTCGGCGGCATCTTCTTTCAAATCATCTTGCATGTTGCTTCGAAGCGAGCGGTTGCCGCTCTCTAAGTCTTCCAGCACTAAATGGCTTAATTTTCCGTACTCGGCAAATTTTTTCGCACGAAAATAAACATCGCCATTTTTTGCAACATACGCAAAGCCCTTTTCAACAATATCTTTAATCAGCATCAATATCTCATCAATATGCTCGGTTGCACGCGGGTAAACTAATGCACGCTTTGCACAAAGGCCTTCTAAATCTTGAAAAAACTCCGCCTCGTATTTTAGTGCCAATTGCTGCATCGTTGTGCCTTCTGCCTGCGCTTTTGTTATAAGTTTGTCGTCTATGTCTGTTATATTAGACACTAAAAGAACTTTGTTGCCCGTATATTCAAGGTATCTACACAAAACGTCGAACACAACAATGGGGCGTGCATTGCCAATATGGATATAATTATATACAGTGGGCCCACACACATATATTTTATACTCTTTTTCTTTCATAGGTATAAATTCTTCTTTTTTCCTTGTTAATGTGTTGAATATCTTCATATTAATCTCCATTCTGTGCACAGCACAAATAACTTTTTTAAATCTCCGTACAAGATGGAGATTTTTGGCATGTGCCGTCTTTGGGCCGCCTGCTCGCTTTATTGTAACACAATACTAAAGTAAATTTCAAACACTTTAAACCAGCAATTTGAAACGATTGTGTTATAAACACAATACTTCATGTTTTCAGAAAAGCATTATCATAATTACTGCTGTAAGTTAACAATGTTTTGTGCGCCAAGCAAAATGCCGGCCCTTGCAGCGTTAAAATTTATTCCGCCTTGTATATACACTGTATACGGCGGCCTAATTGGCCCGTCTGCTGAAAGTTCTATGCTGCTTCCCATAGTAAATGCGCCGGCCGCCATAATAACTTTATCGTCATAGCCCGGCATTTCACCCGGCTCCGGTATTGCAAAGCTATCTATTGGGCTGCCCGCTTGCACGCCCTTGCACAATGCACACATCGCCTCTTCGCTTCCCGTTTGCACACTTGTTATAATATCGTCTCGCTCTTCGTTATAATGCGGCTGTGCTTTATACCCAAGTGTTTTAAATAATGCCGAAGTATAAACGCTTGCCTTTAATGCCTCGCTTGTAACACCCGGTGCATAATAAAGTCCTAGGTACATTTGCCGCAAAACATCAAGTGTACATCCAATTTCAGCGCCAACACCGGGCGCAAAAAGCCTGTGCGCACATTTTTCAACAAGCTCTTTTTTTCCTGCAATATATCCGCCCGTCGGTGCTATTCCGCCGCCCGGGTTTTTAATTAAGCTGCCGGCCATTATGTCTGCGCCGTACTGTGTGGGCTCTTTTGTATTCGTAAACTCGCCATAGCAATTATCAACCATCACAATAATTTCAGGGTTTTCCGCTTTAACTGTTTTGCTTATTTTTTCTATTTGCAACAAAGACAAAGCCTTGCGCTGTTTGTACCCCCTGCTGCGTTGAATATAGCACATTTCTGCACTTTTGCATTTTTGCTTTATGGCGTCATAGTCAGGCTCGCAATCATCAATGAGGTCTATTTCTTCATATTTTATGCCAAATTCTTTCAAGCTTCCATATCCATTGCCGGATATCCCTATAACACCGTGAAGTGTGTCGTATGGTGTGCCTGTAACACAAAGCATTGTGCCACCCGGGCGAAGCAAACCGAAAAGGGCAACGGCCAGTGTGTGCGTGCCGCTTGCAAAATTGTGACGAAAAAGCGTTGCCTCACTTTCAGTAAGTTTTGCAAAAATTTGCTCCAGTTTATCGCGCCCTATGTCGCCTATTCCATAACCTGTTGTGCCAACAAGGTGTTCGGCGCGTGCGCCGCAATCTGTAAATGCTTTAAGCATTTTTAATTGGTTGTATTCCTTAATACGCTCAATTTTTTCAAAAGTCTCATTGCACATTTCAAGTGCTGTCTCGTCCGCTTTCAAAATTTCAGCAGATAAATTGTATAATTCACCTATGGGTGAAACATGTCTCATTGTGTGCTCCAATCTTTGTACATTATATCTAGCCTTAAGTAACGCGCTGTGACAAGTAATTTTATTAACTAAAATGGTCTCTGCTTTCTGTTTTTCTATTTTAAGATACTGTCGATATTATCTAGCAAATATCTACGTTTTAAAAGTGGCTTTTGCTTTTTATTTGCGTTTGCAAACGCACACAGGCCGTAAAAACACAAAGCCTAATTGCTCATAAAAATGCTCAAGTTTTGGCATACAAACAACATGCAAATCTTTACCTGCATACGCCCTTGCAAGTGTGCTTAAAAGTGTGCTTGCATAGCCTTTGCCCCTGTAATTTTCTTTAGTCTCAACGTCAGTAATGTAAACATTTTTGCCAATGTGCGTATATACTGCCGCAGTTGCCACATATTCAACGCCGCCGCTTTTTGTAATAATTCTTACAGCACGTATATCGGCAAACCCATTTTGTGTGCGTTTAACAGCATCGCCATAAAATGCGTCGGCATCAATATCTGTTAACACGCCACTGTGTGCAAGTTTCCACAAATCAGGGTTCTCTTGTATTTCGCACGCGTACACATCAGCAAAAACACCTGCCTTCAAGCACATTGAGTACATCGGCAAATGGTCGAAATTATAAAGCAACATATTATTACTTTTAAAATAATCAATTTCTAATGTATTTAAAAACAGTTCTATTTCTTCGCTATCTTGCAGTGGGCCGGCGTAAATAGCGCTTTTGCCCTGTACACAAAGCACGCCTGTTTTTTCGCCGTCAAAAACAGTCTCTTCTATGCTGTAATTATTATTTTCTTTGCTGTTCTCAATTTCTTCACCATAATTTTCCGGCTTACTTTCTTGCAATGAATTTGGGTATACAAAGTAAAAATTACAGCTTGGGTGCCCCGTTTTATAGCACATGAAAAGTGTTTTAATTTGCATTAAAAACACATCGTTGTCAATTGAGTTCTTGAGAATTCTCTCGGTGCTATTTTCAAACCCTAACACACCAAGCATCATAGCTAGCTCATTCTCATCTTTTGTAGTTGCCTTTATTATCAATATATTATCTCCGCTCTGCCGTTTTTACGGCTATTACAATTTTTGCTGTTTTATACAATTATGAAATCTATTTCACTTAGCCAAGCCAAAAACTGCATTTTGTGGCATTTAAAAGTCACAATTAACTTGTTTCGTATGTATTAAACACGGCGCTTGTGACAAACAAAGACTTTGCAAATACTGCAAACACACGCAACCATTTTAAAGCGCATTCACAAGCCGTTTAAAGTGCTTGCCACGCTCTTCAAAATTGCCATAGCTGTCAAAAGAGGCACATGCAGGTGAAAGTGATACAATATCGCCTTTTTTTGCATTTTCATGTGCTATTTGCACTGCGTTCTCCATGCCGTTTGCACTAATAATTTTCAGCCCACTTTTATTATAATCCGGGCTTTCCAATATAGCCTTCTTAATTTTATCAGCAGTGGCACCCATCAAGATAATAATTTTTACATTCTCAAGAATGTATGGCACAAGTGGTGCGAAACTAATATGCTTATCTGAGCCGCCTGCTATGATAATCATTTTTTGGTTAAACGCCTTTAGCCCCGCAATAACCCTTGTTGGGCTCGTTGCAATAGAATCATTATACCACTGTACGCCGTTAATATTTCGTACAGGCTCTATTCTATGCTCAACACCGGCAAAGCTACATGCTACCTCAGCAATAAACTGAACATCTATAAGGTCAAACACAGCGGCAGCCGCACACAAAACATTTTCAATGTTGTGCTCCCCACGAAGTGCAATATCGTCTTTATGCGCAATTGGTATTGCAAGCGAGTCTTTTTCGAAAACAAGCACTCCATCTTCATTTAAATAAGCGCCATTATCCAATTTAGACTTTCTTGAGAAAAAGCATATTTCACCTTTTACGTCTTTTTCCATGTTTTTCGTTATTTCATTTTCAAAGCCCAAAACAGCTTTGTCCTCTTTGCTTTGATACAAAAGAATATTGCGCTTTGCATCAATATACTCTTGCATGTCCTTATGGTGGTCTAAGTGGTTCGGTGTTACGTTTGTTACAACTGCTATATGTGGTGACTTTTTCATGCTTATCAACTGAAAACTTGACAGTTCAACTACTGCCCAGTCGTTTATGCTTATACTTTCTGCAACGGGCAAAAGTGCACGCCCTAAATTGCCGCCAAGGTGAACTTTTTCGCCTGCGGCTTCAAGCATTTTAGCAATGAGCGTTGTTGTTGTAGTTTTACCGTCGCTGCCTGTTACGGCAATAATTTTACACGGGCAAAGCTCGAAAAAAAGTTCCATTTCACTACTTATAACAGCGCCGTTTTCTTTCGCACTTTGCAATTCTTTTGTAAAGTATTCAAATCCCGGCGTTCTCATAATCATATCTTTATTTGAAAGCCCGTCAAGGTAATTTTCGCCCAAAGACAAATCAATATCCAGCTCTTTCAGCGTTTGCCCGTAGTCTCCAAATTCTTCTACACTTTTTTTCTTGTCACAAAGTGTTACAATTGCACCGTGCTTTGCAAAAAGCTCAATGCATGTTTTGTTTGTAACACCTGCGCCAATAAAAGCAACTTTTTTGCCCTTTAGGCTGCCATAAAATTTTTGTATTTTCTCGGTCATTCTCCACCTCTTATTAAAAAAATGACAATGCCCGTCGAAAATAATCGACAGGCATTAATTAACGCCCAATTTAGTATTATTTAAGCCCAAACGTCGTCCTTGGCAGGTGTTCGCACACCCATCATAATTCCGTTTGCCTCCCACAAGAACCAATTGCCGCCTTTTTGGCGCAATTTTATTGCACGCGGTGTATCAAACGCAGGTGTTTTAATATACATGCGCATGTAACCTGCCTCGCAATCTTGCGGGCGTGGGTCTTGCATAAAATTAACTGTGTATGGCAAAGACGGTGTGTAATTATTTTCAGGTGTTGAACCATCGAAGTACACCATTGGCAAATATAATTTATCGCCAAGCCTCTCTTTATACCATGCAATTTCAGTTTGAGAAAGCGGCTGTGGCCCTTTCAAGACATTTAAAGCCTGCACGCCCTGTGTGCTGTCTTTTACAAACAAATTCAAAGCACAAAAAAACAGTGCGGCAGTTCTTTCAGGCTTTTCAAAACCTGTATTTGCTATTGCTTGAAAATCGCCTATATTGCCGGGCATTTTGTTAAATGTAACAGTCATATTCTGCCTCCTTTTATTGTAAACATAGTAAAATCAATCAGTGCACCACACGGATAACGTTGAAAATCAACGTTATTTAATATTAAAGCAAAAATTGTACAAAACTTTATTTGTACGATTTTTTATAAATCTCTAAGCAATCATCAAACGGCATAGGTGCAGGGTCAACAGTGAAAAGGCCAGGCATTGTTTCATATGCATCTTTTGTGTACATTTCAAGGTCTTCTTTTTTAATTCCGTAATCTGACATTTTAATGTTATGCACCCCACACTTTTTCTTCAAGTCTTTAAGTGCCGTCACAAAATCCATCGGCTCACACGAATCTTTTTTCCCAAGAGCCTTTGCCATTGTAATAAGCCTATCGTCAACAACGCCCCTTTTTGCCCAATACGTATAATATTCATCACAAATCATCAAAAGCCCTGCACCATGCTCTAAGCTTGGGTTGTGCCCACTAAGCGGATGCTCCATTGAATGCTCTGAAGTGCACCCTGCCATACTTTCAACCATTCCTGAAAGTGTATTTGCAAGTGCAACATTTTCTCTTGCGTCTATATCATTTCCGTTTTTTACAGCTGTTGGCAAATAATTTGCAATAAGCTCTATTGCCTTCAGCGCAATTGTGTCGTTAATGGGGTTGTTATTTTTGTTGATGTACCCCTCTGTACTGTGAAGTAGCGCATCAAAGCCTTGATAAGCTGTTAATTTTTCAGGCACAGTAAGCATAAGCTCAGGGTCTACAACTGATAAGACAGGGAACATCTCATCATAACCAAACCCTATTTTTTCGTTCGTCTCATCGTTTGTAATAACAAGCCACGGGTCGGCCTCTGTGCCTGTGCCTGCAGTAGTTGTTATTGCAATTATTGGCAATGCTTTGTTTTTTACTTGTTGTTTTTTGCCTGTGCCTGCAAGAACATAGTCCCAGTATTCACCGTCATTTGTGCCCATCATTGCCATGCCTTTTGCCGCGTCTATAATAGAGCCGCCGCCAAGTGCAATTACAAAGTCGCACCCTGTGCTTCTAATAAACTTGCCGCCCTCGTCAACTTGTTTATTTGTGGGGTTTGGCGTTACTTTGTCAAAAAGTTCATACGTAACACCCGCAATTTTCAACTCATTTTGCAGTGTTTCCAAATAGCCATATTTTTTCACCGATGTGCCATTAGATGTTACAATCAAAGCTTTTTTACCCGGCATTTTTTCACCGTGTAAATTTTTCAGTTGGCCGCGCCCAAACAGCAATTTTGTAGGCATAAAGTAATTAAATGTCATATATAAACTCCTTTTATAATTTGGTTTATAAAGCACAACATCTTTACAAACAGTCTAAAACATTTTCGGCATAATTTGAACATACTGTAACCCTTGTACAAATTAATTACCGCCTAATAAATTTCCTGTTTTTAATGCTGTGGTTTATTTGAATACTTATTTATTTTCAAGTTCGCAAAGCCTTTTTTCCAGCGCATGTATTTGTTGGTGAACAACGTCCGGATAGTCGCGCTGGTCAAGCTCATCGCTTGCCGGCATAACTTTGCTGCCGTTAATACGCACCACGGTTGCAGGTATGCCAATAACAGTTGCACCTTGCGGCACACATGAAAGCACAACGCTGTTTGCGCCAATTCTGCTGTTTTCACCTATTGTAATTGGCCCTAAAACTTTACTGCCTGCGCCAACAAGCACATTGTTGCCAATTGTTGGGTGGCGTTTGCCGCTTTGCTTACCTGTACCACCAAGCGTAACACCATGATAAATTGTCACATTATCGCCTATTATTGCGGTCTCGCCCACAACAACGCCCATACCGTGGTCAATAAAAAGGTTTTTGCCAACTTTTGCGCCCGGGTGTATTTCAATGCCTGTAAAA
>CAYJMH010000046.1:0-10022 GCA_964371535.1 uncultured Bacteroides sp. | reverse complement strand
GCAATTGTAACAGGCAAAGGCATAGCAATAGCAAGCGTAGCAACTGCGAAGTTTATAGCAAAAGCAAGCGTTTTAATAGCAAAAGCGCTGAAAAAAGCCGCAATTGTAACAGGCAAAGGCATAGCAATAGCAAGCGTAGCAACTGCGAAGTTTATAGCAAAAGCAAGCGTTGTAATAGCAAAAGCGCTGAAAAAAGCGGCGATTGTTACAGGCAAAGGCATCGCAATAGCAAGCATTTCAACCGGAAAAGTTTTTGTATTTTTAGGACAAGGCATTGCAAAATTATTTAAAAATATTGCAATTTCATTAAAAGTAAGCATACAAAAATCTAGGCAAACCGCAAAAGTTAAAGCTGACCAAAAAGCAAGTATTAATATTGATGCAAAAGCGAAAGAAGACATGCGTCAAGCAATGGCAGTTACAACAGGTAGGGGCGCAACTTACGCAAATCGAAGTAAATTTGAAGTTGTAATTGTAGGCTTTATTGATACAATATTTGACTTTTTTACTGTTCAAAAATATAAAAAAGCACGAACAATTACTTTTGCAGCTGCTTTGTCTGTAACTTTCATTGGCGTTGGTCTTTTGATTGCATCACAATTTTTAACGTCTAGTGTACAGCCTGTATCAGCAGAAATTGAAATGCAAAAGTTGAGCATTGCCGAAAAACCTCAACAAGAAGTTGAGCTGAGAATAGGCCCGGCAGATCCTGATTTATGGTCATTAATCAATGTCAGTATCAATTCGCCACTTTCAAGAGAGTACAGTGATGATGTGACGTATGTGCAAGGTCCAACATCGCAACAGCAGTGTGACGAGAGAATTTTGCAGGCAACACAAGACATGTTTGATGACGCCGAGGCTGCGGGGTACTCGCTGTATTTCCGCTCAGGTTACAGAAGTTATAACGAGCAGGAATATCTGTTCAATATTATGTATGCTGATTATCTTGCAAGCGGAATGACTGAAGAAGAAGCCTTTGCCGCAACAAAAGCGCTAAGAAATGAAGCCGGTACATCTGAGCACGAGACAGGCCTTGCTATTGACATTGTCCCGGCAAGAACACCTTCGGTAAACTTAGTTGCAGCGCTTGAAGACGAGCCAGAAATACAGTGGTTACATGAAAATTGTGCAAAATATGGTTTTATTTTGCGTTACCCGGATGGTGAAACAGACATTACGGGTATAAGTTATGAACCATGGCATTTCCGCTATGTAGGCGTTGAGGATGCAGTGAAAATAATGGAAAATAATTTGACATTAGAAGAATATTTAGGATTAGTATAATAATTGCTAAATGCTGAATAATTAACATTAGAATAAAATTTACAAACTAAAAAATTGATGTAGCTAAAGAAATGGGGAGAAATATGAATCGCATAAAGCTTACAGACGGTGTCTTTTTGTCACAGTTTCCGGCAGATAAATTTAAACGTTGCAGGGTGGTTTTGCACTTTATATGGCCGTCTGTGCGTGAGAATGCGACGGCAGAGGCACTGCTGCCGCTTTTGATGGAACGCGGATATGAAGACTGCCCTGATATGACGCAATTATCTAAAAAAATGGCAGGGCTTTACGGTGCTGCGCTTTCTGTAAATTTATCCGTTGTGGGTGCAAACAGGGTGTTAAGTGTTGCTGTGTCGGGCATAAAAGACGAGTATGCGCTTGAAAAAGAAGAATTAAGCACCGAATATGCAAAAATTGCTTTAGGTGTTGCGTTTACTCCTCACCTTGAGAACGGAGTGTTTTCTGCTGAGAATGTAGAAATAGAGAAAGAACAACTGAGACAAATTCTTTTAAGCGAGATAAACGACAAGCGTTCTTATTGTATAAGACAGGCAAGGCGTAAATTTTACGGCAATGCGCCCGAGGGCATAGAGAGAAGTGGATATTTAGAAGAAGTTGAAGACATTACACCGCAAAGAATAACGCAAGCTTGGCAAAATATAATTGAGAATTCACGAATGGAAATTATGGTGCTTGGTGCACAGAGCGAACAAACACAAAAAAGTTTAATGGAAAGCTTAGCCAACATAAAAAGAAGCCCATTGCAAATGGCAAAACCTTGTGCAATGGAACGGCAAGAAACACAACACCATGTTGAAAAAATGGACACGGTGCAAGGTAAACTTTGCATGCTTTTCACAATGGCGGAACCTGCCACGGGCTATAATTTTACTGTGCTTAGGGTTGCGGCAGCACTTTTTGGCGGCACTGCTACTTCACGCTTATTCGTGAATGTGCGCGAAAAATTAAGCCTTTGCTATTACTGTGCTGCTTATAGCGATGCACGAAACGGCGTTTTGTGTATTGACAGCGGTGTTGACCATGACAAGGCAAAGCAGGCGCAAAGTGCGATTTTGAAAGAGTTTGAAGATGTGTGCACAGGCGAAATTACCCAAAAAGAGCTTGATGATACAAAGCGCTATTTGAAAGAGCGTTTTAACTCAATGGAAGATTTGCTTGATGGTGTAGAGGGTTGGCACTTCTCTCAAATATTGAAAGACGAAGACAAGACTATAAAAGAATTGATAAGCGAAATAGATAGTGTAACTAAAAAGCAAGTGCAAAGTGCACTTAAAATGTTTACACTTTCAACAGTTTACTTGCTTGCAAAGGAGGAGGAATAATGGCTGAAAATAATCTATCTGTTGCAACACAAGTGCAGTTTGAAAAAATAATTTTAGACAGCGGACTTACAGTTTTAATTAAAACTATGCCTGATTATTCAACTGTTCACGCTGTTTACGGCACAAAGTTTGGCAGTGTTAACAGGCACTATGAGATACAGGGAGAAGAAATTGAACTTCCGGCCGGTATTGCCCATTTTTTAGAGCATAAAATGTTTGAAAATGAGGACGGAGACGCGTTCGAGCTTTATGCCAAAACGGGTGCAAGCGCAAATGCATATACAAGTTTTGATAAAACATGCTATATTTTTACTGCAACAAATAGCATTGAAGAAAACCTTGACATTTTACTATCGTTTGTTTCAAAGCCGTACTTTACTGAAAAAACAGTAAAAAAAGAGCAGGGTATAATAGGGCAAGAGATAAAAATGTACGACGACTCACCTCAATGGCAACTTTTAGTTGGTACACTTCGTTGCCTTTATAAAAACCATTATTTGCGCGATGATATTGCAGGCACTGTTGAAAGTATTTCAAAAATAACGCCTGAGATGTTATATATGTGTACGGACTCTTTTTACAGTACACAAAACATGGTGCTTGCCGTTGCAGGTAATGTTACAAAAGAAACTGTTTTGGCAGCTTGCGAGCGCGCAAATTTGCAAAAAAGTGGAAGTACTGTAAAACAAATTTTAAGCGAAGAGCCTGAAAATATTGTGCAAAAAGAGCTTGAAATTAACATGGAAGTTGCAAAACCACATATTTGCATTGGTTTTAAAGAAATTCCTGTTGCAGGAACACCGCAAGATGTGTTAAAATATGAATTGATTTGTGACATGTTAACGGAGCTTATATGCGGGAACATGACACCTCTGTACAGAAAGCTATACGATGAAAATATAGTATCGCCGGGGTTCTCGGGTGATTTCTTAAGTGTTGACGGCGCAATGTGCATTCTTTTTACAGGTGAGACAAACGATTGTGATAAAGTAAAAACACTGCTGTTCGACGAAATTGAGAGCATACGTGCAAACGGCATAGACGAAGAAGTTTTCAGGCTGTGTAAAAACTTAATGTATGGTGAAATGGTTACAGATATTGAAAATGTTGAGGATGTTGCAGGCAGTTTAGCAAGCAATTTTTTCAAAGGGTACACTGCACAGCAAGCGTTTGAAACGCTTGCTGCACTGAACACAAGTGATATAAATAATGCACTTCAAAACATGTTGAAACAAGAAAATAGTGTGATTGTTAAAATACTAAAGAAGTAGTTTAAGGCGTGCCGTCACAGACGGCACATGCCAAAAATCTCCATACTTTACGGAGGTTTTTCAAAATTATTTGTGCTTAGCACAGAATGGAGTATAGCGTGAAAAATCACGCTATAAATATAATATAAGGCGTGCCGTCACAGATGGAACATGCCAAAAATCTCCATTCTTTTCAGAAGTTTATCAAAATTATTTGTGCTTAGCACAGAATGGAGTATAGCGTGAAAAATCACGCTATAAAAATAATATAAGGCGTGCCGTCACAGACGGCACATGCCAAAAATCTCCATTCTTTTCAGAAGTTTTTCAAATTTATTTGTGCTTAGCACAGAATGGAGATTTTCATATGGTTAACAATGTTCAGTTTCCCGGGCTTGGGATAGAATTGCAATTAGACAGGGTGGCATTTACACTGGGCAATATGCAAATTTATTGGTATGGTATATTAATTGCTGTTGGTATGATGCTTGCATTTATATTTGCCTTTTCAAAAGCAAAAAGTTTTGGTATTAACGACGATAGATTTATTGATGTTGTGTTTGGCGGTACAATTGCAGGCATATTAGGGGCACGGCTTTATTACGTTGCTTTTGCACCTTTTAAGTACGACAGTATATGGCAGATGCTTGATATTAGAGACGGTGGGCTTGCAATATATGGCGGTATAATTGTTGGTTTTATTAGTGCTTGCCTTCTGTGCAAATGGCGAAAAGTTCCCATTTTGCCTGTGTTCGATTTAGTTGCTATGGGCTTTTTAATTGGGCAGGGAATAGGCCGTTGGGGCAATTTTGTAAACCAAGAGGCATTTGGCACAAATACAACATTACCATGGGGCATGATTAGCGAAAACACAACAGGTTACCTTGAAAATATGCAAGGCACACTGTCAGAACTAGGTGTAATAGTTGACCCGTTAATGCCTGTTCACCCAACGTTTTTATACGAATCGCTATGGTGCTTGCTTGGCTTTGCACTGTTATATTTGTATATAAACAAGCGCAAGTTTAACGGCGAAATATTCTTGATTTACATAATGTGGTATGGTGTTGAGCGTGCATTTGTAGAAGGGCTTAGAACAGATAGCCTTAACACAGTTAATGATATAAGAGTTAGCCAAGCAGTTGCACTTATAAGTGCACTTACAGCTTTCATCGTTTGGGTGTGGGCGCGCAAAAAATATGCTGGCAAACCGCTTATGATAAGCTATGATTTCCTTGTGTACCCTAAGCGTAAAAATTCACCAACTGTGAACATTACATGGAAGCTTGGCGACAAAATGCCAACACAAAAAGAGATTGTACAAATTTATAAATGGGCAAACTTGCCTGTTGGTGTTTGGCATATAAAAGAAGATACAAGCAAAAACAAAGCACAGAGTGCATTGAAAAATGACGAGGCTGTGCAAGTTGTAAAAATTGAAGAAACAGCAAAAGAAGAAAAAGCTGAAATAAAAGCTGAAGCAGTACAAAGCTCAAATGTTAGCGATGACGCTGAAAAAGAACTTGAAGCTGAAAAAGAATCAGTTGTAGGCACTTCGGTTGAAAGCGCTGCTGAAATTACAGTGGAAGTTACATCAAACACAGACAAAAACACAAAAAAAGCTAGTACAAAAAAAGCTAGTACAAAAAAAGCTGCAAGTAAAAGCACAGCCGCAAAAGAAACAAAAGCAACTGCAAATGTTGCTTCACAAGAAAATGAAGTAGTGGCAAAACCAAAAAGCAGTAATAAAAAAACAACAAGTAAAACAAAATCAACATCTGCAAAAACCACAGTAGAAAGCAAAGAAAAAAGCAGCGCTAAAAAAGCAGAAACAAAGGCAACGCCCAAGAAAGCTGCAGCAAAAACGACGAAGCAAACAAAAAAGAAAACAGTAGAAAAAACCGACATACAAAACGCAGATGAGAACACAACTAAAGGAACAGACGAAAATAAGGAGAACTAAAGTTGAGTTATAAATTAATTAGTGGCAAAGAAATTTCCGAGAACGTAAAAAATCGTGTTGCAATAGATGTAGAGAGGCTTAAAGCAAACGGTATTTTTCCAAAGTTAAGCGTTATTATTGTAGGTGAAAACCCTGCAAGTAAAACGTATGTTGCCGGTAAGGCTAAAGACTGTGAGCAGTGCGGAATATTATCTGATGTTATTGAAATGCCGGATACAACAACACAACAACAGCTTTTGGACAAAGTGCATGAATGCAATAATGATAATAATGTACATGGTTTATTAGTTCAACTTCCTTTGCCAAAACATATAGATGAAAACACTATTATTAACGCCATAAGCCCGAAAAAAGACGTTGATGGCTTCACGCCTATTAATGTAGGGAAAATGATGATAGGTGAAAAATGCTTTTTACCGTGCACGCCTGCGGGCTGTATGGAAATGCTTAAAAGTACAGGTGTTGATATTGCAGGCAAAAATGCAGTTGTTATTGGGCGCAGCAATATTGTTGGCAAGCCGGCGGCACTTTTGCTTTGTGCAGCAAATGCCACAGTTACAATTTGCCACTCTAAAACGCAAAATTTAAAAGAAATTTGTGCAAGTGCAGACATACTTGTTGCTGCAATAGGCAAAGCAAATTTTGTTACTGCCGATATGGTGAAAGATGGGGCAATTGTAATTGACGTGGGAATTAACCGCAATAGTGAGGGCAAACTGTGCGGCGACGTTGATTTTGCCACAGTATGTGAAAAGACAAGCCATATTACGCCTGTTCCCGGTGGCGTTGGGTTAATGACGCGTGCAATGCTTATGGAGAACACAGTTAAAGCGGCAGAGGGATTAATTTAATTTAAAAACACTTTTTGATTTGTAATTAATTAGTAATATTAGATTGTAGCGTAGAATTTTGTTGAAAAAATAATAATTGTTACTTAAAAAGGCATTGTAGATATTTGATGTAAATATTGGCAATGCCTTTTTTGTGTATGCTTTTAAAAAAATGATACATACTCTTCTTAAAGGAAGTGGTACATCATGGCAGGATTTTACCAAAAAGTAGAAATTTGCGGAATTAATACGTCAAAATTGCCCGTGCTTAAAGAGGTTGAAAAAATAGACCTTATAAAAAAATCGCAAAAAGGGGATAAAGAAGCGCGAAAGGAAATGATTTATGGCAATTTACGCCTTGTTTTAAGCGTTGTGCAGCGATTTGCAGGAAGAAAAGAAAACATGGACGACCTATTTCAAGTTGGTTGCATAGGGCTTATGAAAGCCATAGATAATTTTAATGTGTCTTTGGGGCTGCGTTTCAGCACTTACGGGCAGCCCATGATAGTTGGTGAAATACGTCGTTTTTTGCGTGATAATAATTCTGTTAGGGTTAGCCGCTCTGTCAGAGACATTGCTTATAAGGCATTGCAGGCGCGTGAAATGTTGCAAAAGGACTTCGGAAGAGACCCAACAACGGCACAAATTGCACAAAAAATAGGCATTCCTGAAAACACGGTGACAATAGCTATTGAGTCTGTTTGTGAGCCTATTTCCCTGTACGAGCCGGTTTATAACGAAAGCGACGCTGACAGCCTATGCCTTATGGACCAAGTAGGAGAAGTGAGTAATGAGGAAAATTGGATTTCGACAATGCAACTTAAAGACACAGTGCGTGCACTTACACAAAGAGAGAAGAAAATAATGGAACTGCGATATATAATTGGTAAAACGCAAGTAGAGGTTGCCGGTGAAATAGGCATAAGCCAAGCACAGGTCAGTAGGCTTGAAAAAAACGCACTTTCACGTATAAAAGAGCAAATTAAAAGTTAAGTAGTATTAGATAGTTTGAAATGTAATAGAATTTTATTTTCGGGCTAATATGTTATAATTAATTAAATGTCAAAAGCTACTAAGACAGAGAAAATCTTAGTAGCTTACTGTTTTGTCGTTTTTTTTGTGAATTCTCTTTAAAATAGCATAATATATTGTGAAAATCATCTTTTTTCTTCTGCCACAAACTTAAAACAATTTTTTGCATGGTTGTTCATAATACCAACAGCCTCTAAGTACGAATGGCAAGTTACAGTGCCCATAAATTTAAAACCACGCTTTTTCAAATCTTTAGAAACAGTGTCAGATAATTCGCTTCGAGTGATTGTTTCGTCAAATGGAATATATACTACTTTGTCGTTTGTAAAACCCCACAGATATTTTGAAAAGCTCCCAAATTCATCTACTATTTTTAAATACATTTTAGCATTTTGGATAGTTGCCAAAATTTTAAGCTTATTGCGCACAATTTCTTTGTTTTGCAGCAGCTCGTTAATTTTATTTTCGCCATAATTTGATATTTTGACAGCATCAAAATTATCAAAAGCATTTCTAAATGCATCGCGTTTTTTCAAAATAAGCAGCCAAGATAAACCACAGTGAAAACTTTCTAAAATAAACATCTCAAAAAGATGTTTGTCATTGTGGCAGGCAATACCCCACTCATTGTCATGGTAATCAATATAGATATCAGATTTTTCAAGATTCGGCCAGGCACATCTATTCAAAAAAATACATTCCCTTCTTAAAATATTACTTAAAATAAAAATATATAAAATGTGACAAATTTTATACATTTTAAACATATATGAATTCTTAAAAACTTAATTTATGGCGTAGGAAATGTAATGCACATATGCCAACTTATATTGTACTAAAAAACCGAATTATCGTAAAAAAATGAAAATAGTAGTTGTTTTTAACGACAAAAAGATTTATAATATTTGTATTTAAATGTTTATTAGTATTTTTAAGGAGACAAATAATGAAAAATAATAGTAGCAAAAAACGCTTTACACAAACGAAATTTGGGCAATCAGTAAGTGAAGAGTTAAGAGAGCACAAAAGTTCATTTATAGTTTTCAACATTCTTAGAATAATTGTACTTGTCGTTATGGTAAGGCAATTCTTTTTATCAAATTATCAAAGTGTATTTTTTTGCGTTTTAACGTTGCTTTTATTTTACATACCAAGCTGGGTGCAAGCTAAAACTAATATGGACATACCACCTGCACTTGAAATTACTATATTCTTGTTTATATTTGCCGCAGAAATTTTGGGAGAAATAAACGCCTTTTATGTTAGAATTTCGGGCTGGGATACAATGCTTCATACTTTGAATGGTTTTCTTGCTGCTGCAGTAGGTTTTTCACTTGTTGTTATATTAAATAATAACGATAATCTTACGTTCGAGCTTTCGCCTATTTTTATGGCACTGACTGCTTTTTGTTTTTCTATGACAGTTGCTGTTGTATGGGAGTTTTTTGAATTCGGAATGGACGTTATATTTTTTACAGACATGCAAAAAGATACTGTCATAAATTCAATAACCACTGTGGCCTTAGACAAAACACTTACAAATACGGTTGTATCTATTAAAGGAATAGAAGAGGTAATTATTAACGGCGAAGAGTTGGGTGTGGGCGGATATATTGACATTGGGCTATATGATACAATGAAAGACATGATTGTAAATTTCGTAGGCGCTGCTATTTTTTCTGCTTGTGGCTTTTTTTATACAAAGTCAAAGGGCTATAAAAAGACAATTGCCCAAAATTTTGTGCCAAAAAGAAAGTCCATAAATAATAATAACATGATATAACAAATATTTTACAGATTATTTAAAGCGTGGGCAACGTAATGCCACATGCCAATTTATATTATGCTCGTGCCTCGCATAACATAAATAATCCTCAAATAATAAAAAGTCAAACTGAAAAAATATTTAACAGCACAACTTACAAAGGGTAAACAAAGCTAACCTAAAAGCCTATTTAATACCATTAGAGCGCACAGGTCAAAAAAGTTGTCATTAAGAATTGTTCTTTTTTGACCGTAGGCGGTCTTATGGTATGGGTGTGAGGGCACAGCGTTTAGGGGTCCGGGGGAATCGCAACCCCCGGCGCTTTTGCTACTTTTCACGCTGAAAAGTAGGTGTTTCTTTTTCGTAGCAATTTTAAATAGCACAAGGACTGTTTATAATTTATTTTACGGCGTGGCATATCCACATGCCAATTTATATTGTACTCGTTCCTCGTACAATGTAAATAATCATCAAATCCTACACGGATTATTTACAATTTATTTTATGGCGTGGGCTGAGGACAGCCCACATGCCAATTTATATTGTACTCGT
>CAYJMH010000045.1:0-10032 GCA_964371535.1 uncultured Bacteroides sp. | reverse complement strand
GCAAGCTCATAGAAAACTTCACCGCTGTCGCCTAGTTTTAGCAGTGGAATTTTTGCGTTTGCGCCGAGGTCTTCTTTTGATGTGTTGTAGTAATTCATGTGATGGACTCCTTTAAAAATTAGTTTATTTTGTTTTTCACGTATTATCATAATTTAGTTTGACTTCAACAAAGCATTTTGTTATAATTATAGCATAAAATTTTAACGATTTAATGTTATTTTGTGCATAATTACATAGGTGAGGCCATGAAAAGTAAAATTATATATTATTGGTGTAATTTGAATTTAAGTGTTCGTATATGGATTTTGTTTTCTTCCATTTCTTTAGTTTCTTTAATTGTGCTAGGCGTTTTTAATTATCACACCTTCACAATAAGCGCACAAAAATCAATAAACGAATTTTCACGTCAAATTACAGGTGAGCTTTTTACAAGCGTAAGTGCAAATGTTGAAAAAGTTAACAGCTCTTTGATGATTATCGCGAACAACACGTCTGTACAAAATATTTTGCTTAAAGAGGACGAGGCAATTTACAAAACCTATCATACAGACAACACAACTATAGAAGAACTTATGAGAAGTGTGGTTGCTAGCAATAGTTATATAGATAGCATATACATTTACCCAGAATATCGCAATAATTTGTTTGCAGTTTTAGGCGAAAAAGAAGATAATCGATTTACATTTATAATTGATAATATGGATGATGAAAACAAGCAATATTTTTATGATGATGCGCTGAACTATCAATCGGAATTGCGTTGGTTTCCGCCCGATGAAAATGATGAATTAAATACTTTTACAATAACACAACAAATTTACAGCAACAAAAATGAGTTTTTAGGGATGTTAGTCGCATATGTAAACGTGCGTATTATAGATGAGACCTGTAACTCATATTTACAGTCAGACTACGACATACTTTTTACTGATTTAGAAGGAATGTACATGTATGCTCCAGGAAACGAAGAGAACCTAATAGGTAGTCAAGACCTGAATTTTCACTTTTATTCAGAACAAACAGGCAGCTTTATTAGCGAAGTTGGCAATGAGAAAAAGTTTGTGGTTTATAATAAAAGTAACAGTGAAGATTGGATTATATCTGTTATGGCACCGTATGGAAGCATTACAAGTGGTGCCACAAGTATTTTTTGGAATACAATAATAATTACATTTATCACATTTTTAGTTATATTACTGATGGCTAAATTAGTTGCAAATAGTGTTGTAAAACCGTTGGAAACGTTGAAGAATATAATGCAAAACAACACGAACGCGGATGTTTCAGTGCGATTTAATACTAAATATAAAGATGAAATAGGGCAATTGGGCAATTGTTTCAACGAAATGATGGGAAGGCTTGAAGAGACAGAGAAACTGAAAGAACTTGAGAGTAAGCAAAAAGTTCAAGCGCAAATTACAGCACTTGAGGAACAGATTAATCCTCATTTTTTATCTAACACACTTGCATCAATTTATTGGCTTGCAATTGCCGAAAAGAACACGGCTATTGCAAATATGGCTTCGGGGTTGTCAAAATTTTTTAAGCTCGGCCTTAACAATGGAAAAGTTTTTTCTACTGTAACGAAAGAAGTTGAACACGCAGAGCTTTATTTAACAATTCAAAAATATCGTTTTAAAGACAAGCTGGAGTACAGCTTCAACATGGATAATGAAGTGAAACAATATAGCACTATGAAATTTATATTACAGCCTATAATTGAAAACGCTATATCACATGGGTTTGGAAAAACACATCACACTGGCAAAATTGATATTAATGTATATAAGCTTGATGATTTTTTAGTGTATGAAATAAGTGATAATGGCGCAGGAATTGATTGTAAAGATAGTTGCAATGATGAGGACTTCATTTTTGTAAAGGGCTATGGTTTACGCAATATTCGTGAAAGGTTAAAATTATATTACGATGATTGCGCCTCTATATCATATAAGAGTGTGCCGTTTAATAAAACTGTTTTTAAAGTGAAAATACCTTTAAATGTTGAATGCGAATAATTGGAGGATTAAATGTTATATAAAGCTTTGCTAGTGGACGACGAAGAATTGATACGTGAGCCAATGAAATTAGGGATTGATTGGACTTCATGCGGCGTTGGTATGGTTTATTGCGCTGAAAATGGAGAAACGGCGTGGCAATTATTTCAAAAGTATAGGCCGGAAATAATTTTGACAGACATTAAAATGCCAATTTGTGATGGTATAACCTTGCTGAAAAGGGTGCATGAATTTGACAGTAAGGCAAAAGTAATAGTTTTAACAGGGTATGACGAATTTAAATATGCACAATCTGCCGTGAAATTCGGGGCGTTTGACTATTTACTCAAAGCGTCTGACATAGATGAAGTTACACAAGTTGTTTCAAACGCAACAAAAGCATTAGACGAACAAATTAAACTTACGGATGATGCAGAGAAAAAAAGCGAGAATGTTTATTATTCTTTAGAATTTAAAAGCGACAACGACTTTGTTAATTTTATGCATGATGTTAATTTGCATGAAAGTGCACAGAGCTATGCTGTTTTTGCACTGACACTGGAAAACTACTTGTTTTTACAACGTTCTTGCACAAAATTAGAACTGGAGAATAAATATTATAGTATAGTAAAATTGACAAAAAGTATATTATCTGAAGATTTTGAGCTCTCTTCTTTTAGGTGCAACAACACGATAGTGTGTATTGTAAGTTATAGCAACAATAAAACCAATGTGCAAAGTGCAAAACAAATTGCAGACTGTCTTTACAGAGAAATAAACAAAAATGAATCATGTTTGATGACATACAGTAGCTTTGTAGAGTTTAAAGATTTAAGAAAGGTTTTAGTTAAAACATTTGATGCTGTTGAGTATGTTAATTTTGCTAAGAAACCTATTTATTACAAAGACACATTGAATTTATCAAATGTTTTAGACAATAGTTATGGTGATTTGCATGAAAAAATTATCACTTGTTTACGAAGAGGCGATGATGATTTAAAAAATGCCTTAAACTTATATTTTGAAAATATTGAAAAAAGCGAAATAATACATATAAATCATTATTATCAATTTTGCTTTGATTTGTTTAGCTCACTTATGATAGTTTTAAACGAATGCGCATTAAAATACACTGATGTATTTGAAGATGATTTTTTCATTTGGTCAGAACTAAAGCTTTTGACAGGGGCAAAAAGTATTAAAGATTTTGTCTTTAATGTTTTTTTAAATGTGCAAACACACATTAAAAATAGTCGCATTTCAGCAAATGGTAAGATTGTTAAACAAGTTGAACAATATATTAGCGATAATTATCACTTACCAATAACATTACACGACCTTGCAAATTTAGTTCATTTAAATTCAAATTACTTAAGCTTTTTGTTCAAACAACAAAGAAACAAGTGTATAATAGAACATATTACAGATGTACGCATGCAAAAAGCAAAGCAGCTACTTGAACTTGGTGAGCATAGGGTTAATTTAGTGGGTGAAATGGTTGGTTATGATGATTCGGGCTATTTTTGCAAAGTTTTTAAAAAGTACACAGGCGTTACACCAAACAATTATAAAAAAAATGCATAATATGTTATGTATTGGAGCTGTCAACAAATCCATACTGTGACACCCACAAGATGCAGTTTGCAGGCTTGTGGGTGTCTTATTTGAGCATTATGAATCTCTTTGTTGCATGTTGAAAAGTAATTCAATTAGCAAAATTAAATTTCTAGCCGTATGATAAGGGTCTTTTACAGGTAATCGGCCGCCTACACTGTTGTCTATCGGTTGGCCTTTTCTGTCTCGTAATTGAATCCATTCGCCAAAGGAATTTATGTTATTTGGAAATGTTTTGAAAACGTAGCTATGCAGAGTTAAATAATGCTTTAAAAAACTTTCGTCTTTTGAAAAATCATATGCTTTCAGCATTGTATACAGTGCTTCGCTGTGTGGCCACCAAAGTTTGCAATCCCAATCTCGCTCAAATTGTTTCTGCGCTAAATCATCCTCTTTTGTGCGGCAAATACCTTTTGGTTTTCCACCATCTTTGTCAACATAGTAAAAAATACCACCATATTCTTTGTCTTGGCCTAATTCATAAGTACATTCAATTACCTTTAATGCTTTTTTAATAGCATCAACATCGCCGCGAATTTCGCAACTTTCCATCACAAACCACATGTCCTCTAGGCTGTGTCCTGGGTTTACATGCCTTGATAATATAGTTTCTTCATTTTCTTGTTGTTCATCAATTTGTTCAAGTAAAATATAATTTTCTTTAACAAATTCGTTTAAAACTTCATTGCAATATTTTTTGCCGTCATTTATTATTTGTTTGGCTAAGTCATTGTTATTGAATTTTACACATGTTTTATACATTTCATTAGTTATATTAATCATCATCATTGGAATAGCATGGATTTTTACACCGGTTGGCACTAAAAAAGGTGCAGTGCAAAAGCTCTTGTTTTCTATTCGCCTTTTTAATGAACTGTATAGTTTCAAAACAATATCAAAAACTTTTTTGTCATTAAAAACTTTTGAGTACTCATTTAAGCCAAGTAAAACAAAGCAATCGGCAAAGCTGCTAGGGGTTAGGCCTCCTCCAATAGCTGATTCTTTAGGCACACCTATCTCGTTGAGCAAAAAATAGCATTCATACTCAGGTGATATTGCATATTTTTGTAAAAAGTTACTTCCATTATGTGCATGTTTTTTGAAGATTTCTTTGTCACTTTCATTAAAAATAGGTGCTGTTGAATTTGCTAATTTTGAATATAGCCATGTTATACGACCTTGTGACCATATATATTTATCTTTTGAAACAAGTTTGGAACCATCAGGAGTGAAACATGTAAAAAAACCGCCATTTTCTTCGTCAGTTGCATGTTCAAGCCAAAATTTTAATATTATGTTTTTTAAATGATCTGTGTAAAAATTGTATTTATCTGAAATGTCGCTTATTTGCAAATTAAATCACTCCTCTTTTTTAGTTATGTTGAGTTCATTAACTTTTGCAACAGCACTTACATCTTCTTCACCGAACCCAAGCTCTTTGGCTTTTTCGAACATTGATAATGCTGCATCAAGCATAACACAAGGCAAACCTACATCGTTGTACATGTTTTTCATGTACGTTAAATCTTTGTAAGCAAGGTTTAAGCCAAACGCCTTTTCATAATTTTTATGGGCTATTTTGTTGCCCGCAATTTTATACGGTGTGCAATTAACACCTGTTAGCCCAATAATATCATATACAAATTCAGGATTCAGGCCAAACTTTTCTGCAGCCGGAAAAAGCTCTGCATATAAGTTGCCATATAAAATTGCAAAGTAATTATTTACAAGTTTAATAATGTTGCCACAACCGGACTCTCCAGAATAACGAACAGAATTAGAATAGCATTCAAAAATGGGTATAAGTCTTTCAAAATCTGATTTTGTGGCGCCGACATAAATAACTAACTCTCCACTTTTAGCTTGAGATGGTGAACCGGCAAGAGGCGAGTCAATAAAACAAGCATTTTTTTCTGCAAACATTGCCGACAATTTGCGAGTTGAAAATGGATAGCTTGTGCTAATATCAATAATAGTTTTACCGCTTGCATTTGTTTTTAAAAAATTAGCGCATACTTCTTCAACCTGCACAGAACCCGGCAAAGATAAAAAAGTAATTTCACTTTTTTCGAAAACTTCAACGGCGCTTTTCGCCAAGTCAGCACTTTGCGAAAAAGTGTTTATTGCATTCTCGTTTGAGTCAAAAACAAGAAGTTTATGGCCGCTTTTAATTAAATTGTTGCAAACACCACTGCCCATGCTTCCCAATCCAATAAATCCTATATTCAAAGTAAATCCTTCTTTCTATTTAGTTAAATTAAGTTTAATTACAAAAATCATTTAGCCTTTAACGGAACCACTCATAAAGCCTTTTACAAGATATTTTTTCATGAAATATGAAATAGGGATTGTCGGCAAAATAAGTATTACGCAAGCCGACGTGACGCCGCCCCAATCGTAACTTGAGTATGTAATAAAATTCATTATAGCAACTGTGCCTGTGCTTACGTTGCTTCTTGCAAGAACAAGTGCATAAAAAAACTCGTTCCAACAGCTGCCGAAAATTAATACAATGGATGATAATATACCAGGTGCGGCAAGGGGTAAACCGATTTTTAAAAGAGTTTTATAAACGCTTGCACCATCTACAATCCCAGCTTCAAAAATGTCTTTTGGCAGTTCATTAAAAAACAGCCACATAAGCCAAATTGCAAGAGGCAAGCTAAATGTTAAATATGCAAGAACCATGCCTAAGTATGTGTCGACAAGCCCTATTTTAACGTAAGCCAAAAAAAGAGGAATGGCAAACCCTATTGGTGAGGCCATGCGCAGGACAAGGACAAACCACATTACAAAGCCATTTGCTTTAAACTTCCACTGTGATAATGAAAACGCTGCCGGGGCCGCAATAGCTGAAGAGACCCCGGCGGTGATAAGTGCAATTATTAGGCTGTTTTTCATTGATGATAGAAAGTCTAAATTAAGAACTTTACTGTAATTTTCTAAAGTAAAGTCAAAAGGTAGTGACCATATAGGTTCAAACATTTTCCACTCGGGCCGAGCAGATAAAAACAATATCCATAAAATAGGGAAAACTAATACAAACATTAAAATGCACAATAATAATATCCATGCAATTTTATTAAATATTTCAGCTTTCATAAAAATGCCTCTCTTTCATGCCATAAATGTTTAATAATTAGCTTATCTCTACTCAATGGAAGTTTTGTTTAATTGGCCTACAAGCAAGCTAAGTATAATTGTAATAATAAAAACAGTAAATGCAATTGTGCTGGCATATCCGATGTTCGAATATTGAAATGCTTGAAGGTATGCATAAAAGTTTGTCACTTCTGTTGCAGAACCTGGGCCACCACCTGTTATTATGAAAATCATGGGGAACGATTTTAAACTGTCTACAAGCCTGAAAATGCAACAAATAATGATTGACTTGCGAATTAGCGGAAGGGTTAAATGAAACAGCTTTTGTGCTTTCGTAGCTCCATCAATGTCAGAGGCCTCATATATTTCTTGCGAGATGCCTTGCAAAGATGAAAGCAAAATAATTGCGGAAAAAGGAAAACTGTTCCAAGTATCGGCAATTATAATTGAAAATCGTGCACCCCATGCTGAAGAAAGCCAGGCCGGGCTTCCCAAGCCCAGTAAACCTAAAAATGCATTAATAGGGCTTATTGTGGGTGTGAAAATAGTTAACCATGCCAAAGCGGCAACTACCGGGGGAATTACAAAAGGTAATAAAAGTACACCTTGCAAAGACCTAAGTTTTCCTTTTAACGCATTAAAGGTAATTGAAAAAATAAGAGCCATAATTATTTGTGAGGTAACCGTTCCAACCGACAAAACGAGTTGATTAAATAGGCTGCCTATAAATCTATTGTCTGAAAACATGTTCTTGAAATTGTCAAGACCGATATACACAGGGCTGTCAATTGAAGTTAGCTTCCAGTTAAAAAATGACGCTCCTATCATGCTTATCAGTGGAATTACGGCAAGAATTATTACAACAGTAAGCGCGGGAAGAAGTAATAAGAAGTATGCCATATTATCGGACCTAAAATTATTTTTTTTTGCGGCTGTACCCCTTATCATGAAATGTATCCTGCATTTTTCACAATAGTTATTACTTCTTCATTAGCATTGTTCATTGCTGTGTCAGCATCAACTTGCCCATTGGCTGAAGCAGAAACGTGTGTACCAATTACGTCTCCTATTTCTGCCCACTCAGGAATCATTGGGCGATAGTCGCCTCTGGCGTTTCCAAGTGCCTCTATTCTAAGTTCGGCGATATTTTTTGTGTTATAACGCTCCAGAACTTCCGCATCAGTTGCAACAGATTCACGAGTATAGTCTGCATATAATGCACTTTCATTCAGCGCAACTTTCTTTTGCACTTCTGCGCTTGTTGCCCATTTAATAAAGTCCCAACCAGCTTCTTGGTTTCCCGAAGATGAAAGAGCCCAACCGTGAACTGCCATACAAGGTGCAGACCCATTTGGTCCCATAGGTATAGCGGCTATTTCGGTGTCATCTGCAAATTGGCTGACTTCAGGATCTATAAACTGCGCAACAACTGAACTTCCGTCGAAAACCATTGCTGCGGTGCCAGATTGCATTGCAGCTGTTACATCGGGATATGAGAAATTAGCGCCACCTTCAGGGGTGTATTCTTTTATTATGGTAGAATATGTTTCTAAGGCAGCAATGTTTTCTGCGCTGTTTAGAATAGGAGACATGTCGTTTGGATAGTCTGCAAAGAAACCGCCGCCGTAAGACCACATGAACATAGGAAATATAAACATGTTTATTCCTTGGCCTCGTTGTGCACGCATAGCAACACCCGCAATGTCTGTTTCGTTTTCCTTAATTGCTTGTGAAATTTCGATGACTTCATCCCATGTTTTAGGTGCATCAGTAAACCCATTGCGCTCCAAAACATCTTTTCTATATGCCATTAACCCTGCTTCAGCAAATATTGGAATACCCCAAAGTTGGCCATCTGCTGTTAATGCATCAACACTACTTGAAAAGAAATCATCAAAATTAATTTCTTCACCATCTTCTTCAACATAGCTGTCAAAAGGTGCAATCCAACCGGCTTTCGACCATTTTTGAACAAAAGGTAAACCCATGTATGCAACGTCCACTGTGCCAGTTCCGCCTGCAAAGTCAAGCTGCAAACGTTGCTCTGCTACTTGCTGGCCAACAACCTCTAAATTAACAGTATATCCGCTTGCCTGCTCGAATTCTGAAACCAAGTCTATTAAGGCGTTATTATACTCGTTTTCGCCGGCAAGAACATTAATTGTTATACCCTCGCCAGGTTTGTCTTGTGTTTCTTCTTCAACAGGTGTGCTTGAACTTTCGGATGCATCTTCACTTGTGTTGTCAGAGGGCGGTGTGCTCTCTGCACATGAAGTTAAGAAGCCAGAAAAAATAAATACCATACAAAACAGTAATGCCCATGTTGCTCTAATTTTCTTTTTCATTATTAATCCTCCTAATTATGTTATGGCGTATAAGTGAACCTAAAAGTAAAATGCACACCTCCTTGCTTAATATGTTTCGTTTTTTGCGGTAAGATGAAAATTATTTTTGAGATTGTAGAATTTATAATAATTTTATGATATATTGTATAATATTTCAATGTAAAATAAACAGAAATAATTGTATTATATTCATTATTTTGTTTATTTTGTGCCGTACAATTTTATTTTATTATTTTTTAATTACGTTTTTTGAATAAGGCATAAGAATAAGTTTTGAAATTAGGTGCTACGAAAACTTGACTTTTCATTGATTGTTTGTTAAAATAAATTTGCACTAAATGTAAGTTTGTATTCATACTTTTTTATAATATGGGGATCTAACTCGCAAATTTTGGTAAGGCGATTTTGGTTTAAATTTAAATCATAACACAAAAACCACTATAAAACGTGACAAAATAAAACATGGGGGTGTAGCTCACCTGGGAGGGCGAGTTAGCGGTAAAACGACCCCGAGGCAGAATTGCTTGAAAATTAAACGACAACACAAAAAATCACGATAAAACGTGATAAAAATAAATTCGGGGGTGTAGCTCACCTGGGAGGGCGAGCTAGCGGTAAAACGACCCTAAAGCGGAATTGCTTTAAAATTAAATTGCAACATAAAATATTACGATAAAACGCAATAAAATATAATACGGGGATGTAGCTCACCCGTTGGAATAGGGCGAGTTCGCAGTAAAGCGACCCCAAAGCGAAATTGCTTTAAAATTAAATTGCAACACAAAAAACTACGATAAAACGAGAGAAAACCAAATATGGGGGTGTAGCTCACCTGGGAGGGCGAGTTAGCGGTAAAACGACCCCGAGGTGAAATTGCTTTAAAATTAAACTGCAACACAAAAAATCACGATAAAACGCAAGAAAATCAAATATGGGGGTGTAGCTCACCTGGGAGGGCGAGTTAGCGGTAAAAC
>CAYJMH010000044.1:0-10049 GCA_964371535.1 uncultured Bacteroides sp. | reverse complement strand
CTTCACCGCTGTCGCCTAGTTTTAGCAGTGGAATTTTTGTGTTTACGCCGAGGTCTTCTTTTGATGTGTTGTAGTAATTCATAATGTGCTCCCTTGTTTAATTTATTTAGCGCCTAAAATATTCATCATTTCTGATTTATAGTTTTCAACACCCGGCTGGTCAAATGGGTTAACACCTAAAATTACTGCCGAATAAAAGCAACTTATAAAGAAAAAGTACATAAGCTGTGCTAAGTTGTACTCGTTCAACTCGTCAATTTCAATTACTATACAAGGTACATTGTCGCTGCTGTGGGCTTTCAGCGTTGCCTTAAATGCGCTGTCGTTTACAAAATTTAGTGTTTTGCCGTCAAGGTAATCAAAGCCGTCATTTAAAAGAGTTTCTGACGGAATTGTTACATCATCTTTCAAGCTGTTTACAATAATAAACGTTTCAAGCATTTGCCGCCTACCTTGTTGCATATATTGCCCAATAGAGTGCAAATCTTCGGTGTAAGAGGCAGTGGTAGGGAAAAGCCCTGTGCTGTTTTTTCCCTCGCTTTCGCCAAAAAGTTGCCGCCACCAACGTGCCAAATATTCAAGTTGCGGCTCAAAAAACGCAAAAACTTCTAAATTAATATTGCTATCAAGGCAGGCTTTGCGTAAAATTGCATACTCTTTTGCAAATTTTCTTATTTCGGTGCCACCTTTAAAGCTTTCAAAGGCGTATTTTGCGCCGCTAACCAGTTGCTGAATATTAAGCCCTGCAACAGCGCACGGCAACAAGCCTACTGCAGTAAAAACGCTGAATCTGCCGCCGACATTTTCTGCAAAAGGTACATGCCTGTAATTTTGTTCAAGGCATATTTTATGCAAAGCTTCGTCGCCTATTGTAGGCGTTACAATTATCCTTTGCGGTGCTGATTCTTTATAACGCTGCGCCATATATTGGCGAAACAGACGAAAAGTGAGACCGGGTTCTAAAGTTTTGAAGTTTTTTGCAATAACATTTATGTACACGCTTTTACTGTTAATTTTTTCTAATATTTTCTTATACTCTCGCGCAGACAAATTAAGTGCGGCATATATAATTTCAGGTGAATTTGGCGTTGCGCCTATCGCATCAATTAAAGCCCTTGCGCCCTGGTTTGAGCCGCCTATCCCAATAACAACAAAAACATCTGCATTTTCACGTATTTCATTTGCAATGTTTTGGATGTCATCAATTAGCTTGCTTGTGCAATGTTCTTTTGGGTCAACCCAGCCCAGCATGTCGCTTTTAAATGTTCCGTTTTCAACTTCATTTATAGCGTGGGCATATTTTTTTTCAATTTCATCATAGGTTTGCTGTGAAATAATATTTTTTGTATATACTGTATTAATATTCAAATTGTTTCACTCCCTTTAAACTGCGTCAACACTATTAAGTATTTCATTAGCATATGGTTTTAGGGGCGGAAACCCGCCCCTAAACATATTAGTCATATAATATATATTACTCAAAAGTATTAAGCATGTACGAGAAGTCGTAGCAATCTTCAAATGCTTTAGGTGTCTCGCCCTCAGGAACGCCCACTTTTTTAGACTCGTATAAGGCTTTCATGTAAGTATAGCCTTCTGAGCTATCGTCTGCAAACCACTGTGCATACTCCTCTGCGCCGGGCCAAATTGCTGAAGACGGTGTAAAAGTGCCCTCTTCTGTTTGGCAAAGAACTTCTGCAAGGCGGCAAGCTGCATCAGGGTCTTCTGCCCTTGTAACTGCTGCTTTGTAAAGTGCGTTTACAACACGTTGCACAACTTCAGGGTCTTCTGCCATCCACTCTTCTGAAGCAACCCAAGTTGAAGGTTGTGCGTTATCGGGTAAGTGAGTGCTTGTTGCAGCAATGTGCTCAATGTCGTCATTGTTTTCAATAGCAGTTGCAGGCACGGGTGCAAATGCCACAGCAATGTCAACTTTTTGGTCGCTCTGTGTACTCATTGCAGATGCTATGTTGCTATTTGCAAGTTGAATGCAATTTATCATGTAAGCGGGGTCATCGTTTGGTGCTGTATAGCCGCTTAAGTAGTCGCTTGTTTCGCTGTAAATCCAAAGTTGTTCTTCTTGTGGGCGTCCTTCATTAACTTTTTCAACAAGGCTCTTTAGCCATCCACCCGGTGTTGTTGATGTGTCGAGATAAACTGTTTTGCCCATTAAGCCCATGTGAATTTCATCAAGGTCAAAGTCGCCACTGCCGTCTGCGTCTTCAAATTGGCCTGTTCTTGCAATAAGTGCCTCTGCGTCTGATAATCCGTCAAAGAAAACAAATTTCAAGCCATTTCCGCTTGGGTCCATAGCATTCCATGAAACGCCGGCGCCAATATATCCCATGTCCAATGTTCTGTTGCTTGCGCGCATTGCGGCCATCTCAACAGGGCCGGACTCTACTTTTGTAAGTTCTGCAATAATGCCCTCTTCTTCAAAATAGCCCATTTCTTCTGCAACTGCTACAATTGTGGCGCCGCCCTCGTTTGCATGGTAGCCTATTCTCACTGTTACGGGCTCAAGTTCAACTGCTTCTTCCTGTGTGCCTTCATCAGTTGTCGCACTCTCAGGTGCTGTGCTCTCTGCGGCTGGTGTATCGCTTGTAGTTGCACAGCCTGCAAACAAGCTTAACATCATAATAATAACCAAAGTAATTCCAATAAATTTAGTGTTCTTTTTCATCTTTTAGTCTCCTTTTTAATTTTATATACCGAAAATTAAAAAATATAATTTTCGGAAAATACAATTTTACTTTCTCACTTCGAGATACATTTTGTAAACTGTGTCCCACACATGGTTTTTCAGTTTTATGAATTCTTCGTCAAGCTTAGTTGCCTGTGTTCTGGGGTAAGGCAGGTTGACGTTGACAATTTCTTTAATCTCACCGGGGCGTGCGCTCATAATAACAATTTTTGTTGCAAGAAGAACGGCTTCGTCTACATCATGTGTAATAAAAAAGCAAGTTTTGCGCTCTTTTTCCCATGTGTTCAGCAAATCTTCTTGTAATTGAGACCTTGTCTGTGCATCCAGCGCGCCGAAAGGCTCATCCATTAACAAAACCTGCGGTGAAACAGCATAGCCCCTTGCAATCGCAACCCTTTGTTTCATGCCGCCTGAAAGCTCTTTGGGATAAGCGTTTTCAAAGCCGCCAAGGTTTACCATTTTAATGTACTTGTCACTTAATTTTTCCTTTTCCTCTTTTGAATAAGCCGTTCCGTCCTCGTGTTTTATGAATTTCATTCCATATTCTATGTTTTTTTTCACAGTCATCCATGGAAATAATGCATACTGTTGGAATATTACACCGCGCTCGGGCCCGGGGCCTATAATTCCTTTGCCGCCCATTGTCACTTCACCGCTGTCGAAGCTTTCAAGGCCTGCCACTATATTCATAAGCGTTGTTTTGCCACAGCCCGAAGGCCCTACAACACAAACAAACTCGTTTTTTTCTATTTCCAGGCTAACATTTTTCAGGGCAACAACGTCGTTGCCTTTTGGAACTTTATACACTTTATTTATGTTTTTTATGCTTATAAGGCTCTCGTTCATAATTTTCTCCTTTATATTGCGCTTATTTCCATCGTGTAAGCTGCTTTTCTGCAAGTAATAGCAGTGCGTCTAATATATAGCCTACAACGCCAATTGTAATAATACCAAGAAGTACAACCGAAGTATTCATATACCCTTGTGCGGCTTGTATCCTTGCGCCTATTCCAAAAGTTGCACCTGTCATTTCAGCAGCTATTAATGTTGTTAATGCTGTGGAAATTCCAAGCCGTGCTGCTACTAAAATAAACGGGAACGATGCCGGTATTATAATGTCTTTAAATATGTAAAAATCAGTTGCGCCAAATGTGTATGCTGCCTTTACAAGCACTTTGTCAACTTCTTTAATGCCCTGATAAATTGTAACAAGCATAACAAGAAAAGATGTGACGAAAATTATTGTGTACTTTGCGTTTTCGGTTAACCCCATTGCAAGTACAACAAGCGGAACAAGCGCAATTGGAGGAATTGTTTTGAAAAACTTAATCCATGGGTCAATAAGTCCTCTAAACTTGGGGTACCATCCCATTAAAAATGATGTTGGGATGGCGCACAAAAATGCAATTCCAAAGCCGATGAAAACGCGTTGCAACGAAGCGGCTATGTCTTTGAAATATCGGCCGTCTGCCGCCGATTCACTTAGAAGTGCTGAAAAAACTTGCTCAGGGCTTGCCAAAAAATTGTTGATATTGTCTATGCGTGTTATCAAAAACCAAACCAGAAGCCCTGTAAAAACAGATGCGATGTTTAGCAGTGTTTTTGCTTTTTTACTGCCATCACCAAAATCCTTCATTTTTTTTCTTTTTAAGTTATGCATTGAAACCTCCATTTAAACCAGTTTAAGTTTATAACAGTTGACATAATAGTATTATTAAAATAGCATTTGTTAGTTATTTTTGTATTAATCACAGGTTATCACATAATAATTTAAAATATAAGTATGATGTTTTTTCATACTTTTCTAAAAAACATTGCGTAAAAGCGCATGTTTACTGTGTTTTATTTTTTTACAACAAAAAAGCCCTCCCTTTTTGGAAGAGCCAAATATTAAAGCGCTTTTTTGTGCATTTTAACCAAAACAAGTGCAAAGAGGGGGAATAATTAATAAAAAAGGCTTAAATTTAAGTATAGTTAAATTTTGTGTAAAAAATTAAACAAAAAGCTCTGCAAGGTTTAAATTGTTAATTTGCTCTACAATTTCTTTGCTTCTTTTAACGCCGAATTTTTTAAGCAAGTGGCCTATTTGTGTTTTTATGGTTACTGCTTCAACGCACCTAATTTTTGCTATTTCGTTAATTTTTAAACCTTTTAATAATAGTGATATAATTTCACGCTCACTATGTGTCAGCGATGATATTTTTTTTGTAAACTTTATTATGTCGCTATTGCTTTTTGATAGACGCAAAAATTCATTGCGCATACAGCTTTGAATTTTTGCTTCCATTTCAACTTTGTCCATATAAGCCTTTTTAATGTGCGATATAATACTTTGTGCATTGTCGCTTTTAACCATATAATCAACAGCGCCTGTTGCCATAGAGGAAACAATTGTGTTGTCATCTTCATGAACAGATAGAAAAATAATTTTTACATCGGGCTCTAAATCTAAAATTTCTGTTGCACTTATAATGCCTGCCGTGGGTGTTTCCATTTCGATATCCATTAAAATAACGTCGGCACGCTTTTTTTTGAACAATTTAACAACACCACTGCCTGTGTTGCTTGTGCCAATAACTTCAAGCTGTTTATCTAAAGATAGCATATCAACATAGTTATCACGTATAACATCTATGTCTTCGGCTATAAGAATTTTAATTTTGCTATCCATTGTCACCACTCCTTAAATATCTGGGTAATGAAATAAAAAAAGTAGTTCCGCTGTTTGGCTTTGAGTCAAACCTAATGTCGCCCATGTGCTTTTTTACAATTCTTTGAGAGTAACAAAGGCCAAGACCCCAATTTGTTGCCGAGTTTTTTGAACTGGTAAACGGCATAAAAATTTTGCGCTTAACAGCGTTGTCTATTCCTGAGCCATTGTCACAAACGGAAATTACAGCGTGGTTTCTAGTAAAAAACATTCTTACAGTAACTTTTTTGTGCGTTGTTTTTTCAACGGCGTCAAGTGCATTAGAAATTATGTTGTAAATTGCCTCGGCTAAAAGCTCTTTGTCTATTAAAACAGAGCCATCGTCAACAGAAAAGGTTACAATGCCATTGGTGTCTTTTTTCAAAGTCTTGTTTTTAACAACTTCGAATAAATCTTGCGTTGACGTTTGCACAAAAACTGTTTTAACGTCTGTCATTGTCTTATAAAGGTATGATAACTTTTCGGACATGTCATCATTAACCTCAATAAGTTTTGTGCAAATTTCTTTCAGCGCCTTTGTGTCAATATCTTGCTCATTAACACGCGCCTCGATTTTCTTGTTTAAAATTTTTGCAGACAAAAGCTGGTTTTTAAGCCCATGTAAAAGCATGGAGGTTGTAAGCTCTGCGCTTGTAACTTTGCTAGTAATTGTCATTTCAAGTTTAGCGCGGTCGTACTCGAACTTATAATATAAAAAGTTTTGGTACATCATAAACATACACGCCAAAATACAAATAAAAAACGTTATAAGCCACACAAATGGGTGGCTACTGCTTGTTAGCAGAACAGGGTTTAAAAAAACGCTTACACGGTTGTAATCTTGATAAATAAGTATTGGGTCAACTTGTGCAAAAACAAGGTAAGATGCACTGAAAAGAAACATGCCAATAATGTGGTTTAGATATCTGCGCTTATGCCATGACAGTGCAATTTGAGTGTATTCTGAACATAAAAGGAAAAATGAAGTTATAAAATACAGCAAAATAATAATAAAACTTATGTCTACAATTAAGTTCTGGGTATTATATTTATATGAAAAAACACTGTAAAAAAAACCGGGATGGCAGATATAAAGCATTGTTAATGCGGGCAAAATGCACAAAGCATATAAAATTTTATACTTACAAAACAATTTTTTTGCAGACAAATTTGAATTGACTGCATGTACAAAAAAGCAATATGGTGCACCAAAACGGAAAATATTTTCAAAAATTGCAATATTGTTAAGGCTAATAGGCATGTTTTTAATGTAAGTTATAAGCACATTCGGGCCAAACAGTATTGTTTGATACGCCGGCAATGTGCCACCGATTTTGACAAAATAAATCATTAAAAAATAAAGCATACCAAGAAAACCTAAATTCATAAACGAAAAAACAAAAAAAGTTTTCGGGTAACCAAGTATCCACGCAACTATTATTGTGGATAAAATAATCAGCATAATTGTAAGTAGCACTTTTTACCCCTTAGTTTAAATAATCTACAGCACTTTTCATATATTTTGTAAGCAAATAATCGGTAACATCAGTTTGTTCTATATTTTCACTGCTTTTTATAAAATGATTTTGCTGAATTGTGTATAGTTCTTCTAATGAGCCGTCGTTTAAATAAGTATCAAGCTCTTTAATGCTGAAAATGTCGTTTTGGTACTGGCCTTTTAATAAATCTGCAAGTGGGATATTTAGCTCTTTAGATATAATACCGCACACTTCTTCTGTGTTGCTTGCCCAGTAATTTTGCGCCTTAATGGTAGCTGTAACAAATTTTTGCGTCGTGTTTTCGTTTTCTTTTATAAACTGCGCTGAAGTTACCCAGCTGGACAGTGAAATATAACTGTCTTTAAAATCGCCGGTTTCTGCTAAAATTACAGCATCATCGCCAAGCTTATAAAGCGCATCGTACTTATATTGTTCCCAAACACAAATTGCATCAACACTGCCAACGGCAAGTGCAGAAACAGCACCTGCCATGTCGTAGTTTACTGTTGTTACATCATCATAGCTAATATTGTTTGCATCAAGCGCAACTTTAAATAATTCTTCGCTTGACGTGCCGAACATTACAGCCACAGTTTTACCTTTTAAATCAGACATATCATTTATGCCGGTGCTTTTTTTTGCAATTACTGCTTCTGCGTTACTTATGTTTTGCGCCACTACTATTTTTGCGTGCCCGCTTATTATAAGCGAGTGTGCGCCGGGCCCCACATATGCAAAATCAATGCTGTGTGAATTTAAAGCGGCAATTGCGGCAGGCCCAGCTGTAAAAGGTATAAGCTCAACATTTAAGCCTTGCTCTTCGTAATATCCTTTTTCTATGCCGGTAAGCACAGCGGCAGCACCACCATAATTTGAATGAAAGCCAACTTTAATGGTAGTTTGATCGCTTGTACCGGAACTTGCTGTGCAAGAAACAAGTAGGAACAGAAACATTATAAATATTAATTGTGGAAAAAATTTTTTATTCATTTGTCACCTTGCCAAACGTTATTGTCAAAATGCATATTAAAGTACAACAATTTTAACAAAAACCCACAATACTGTCAAGGAAAGCGCTTGTTTTGTATTTTGTTGACATTTTTTTCGTGTAAGCCTATAATGGAAAAAACTATTAAGGTGAGAGATTATGATAAAATTAAAAGAAAACAGAGTATACCGTCCGTTTGTGGGCGGAAAGTTGCTTGATGAATTCAATTCAAATGAAAATGCAAAAGATGGGCATTTCCCGGAGAGATGGATATGTTCAACAACAAAAACAGCCGATGGAAAAGGTGTTTCTGTAACAGATAAAAATAAACCGCTTTCGGATTTTATAGGCGAGCCCCTAGATATTTTAGTTAAGCTTATTGACAGCTACACACGTTTAATGTTACAAGTGCACCCAAATGACGAATATGCACAAGAACATTTTAATTCGAAATATGGCAAAAAAGAGGCGTGGTACATTCTAGATACTAGAGTTATAGACGGACAAGAGCCATATGTGTTTTTAGGTTTTAAAAAAGGCGTTACAAAGCAAAAGTGGGCTGAAATTTTTGAAAAACAAGACATTGCGGCAATGGAAGATTGCTTGCATAAAATATATGTGGAACCGGGTGATACATTTTTAATACCCGGTAAAGTGCCACACGCAATGGGAAGCGGCGTGTTTTTTGCCGAAGTACAACAGCCGACAGACATAACGCTGCGAACAGAGCGACGCTCGCCCGATGGCCGTGAGATGAGTGAATTGGATTTACACTGTGGCACATCGTATGAAGTGCTATTTAATTGTTTTGACTACAACGGAGACGATTTGCAAGGCACCCTTGCAAAATATAAAGTTGAAAGAGTAGGGAATGCTATACTTAAAAACGAGCTTTTTGAAATGTGGGAAATAAACATATCACAGGGTGAAAGTTACAAATTGAATGTTAATAAATACGCAATTGTTATTGTAATTGAGGGTAAAAGTAAGGGCGAGGAGTATTTTTTAACGGAATCATGTACCTTCGACAGTGAGCAAAAACTACTTGTTTTTTTTGGTAAGCACAGGTGACGAAAAGGCGTGAAATAAAAGAAGAATGTATAATGTTATGTAATTAAGTTAAAAGCAGTTTAACATAACGGGCACGGTTGAAGATATAAGAAACTTAACACTTTGCGTTGTAAGTGCATATGGATTCGTGCCGGCCGGGAATTATTTAAACATCACTATTTTTATGGCAAATAGTGCGAAACAGTTAATAAAACAGCAGACTTAGTAAAGTGAAGGTGCGTTAGAATGAAAATTAAAAACCAATATACGTGTGCCCTGCTTTTGTCAATGGATTTGCTTGGCGGTAAATGGAAAATGAGGATTTTGTGGCATGTTTTAAATGGGGACAATAGGTTTTCGCTTTTACAAAAAGGCATTCCTGACATTACGCATAAAATGTTGGTAACACAGCTTAAAGAACTTGAACAAAGTAAAATATTAATACGTACAGTTGTATGTGAAAAACCGTTAAATGTGGTGTACTCATTATCTAATGAGTACAGTGGGCTTATACCGTTAGTTGAGGGCTTTTGCAGTTTTTCAAAAGAATATGCTGCTAAAAACTGCATATTGCTTGAAGATATATAGGTACAAAAAAGTACGTTATTGTCTAACTTGTCACTTTTCAGCTATAATATAAACATAAAGAAAAGGAGGCAATAATTATGAATTATCCAAGAGCGTTTTCTCACATTGGCTTATCCGTGCCAAACTTAGAGGAAGCATTAAAATTTTACAGTGAAGTTATGGGCTGGTATGTTGTAATGCAGCCGTCAGTTATTAAAGAAGAAAGTACATCTGCAATAGGTATAATGTGCGAAGAAGTGTTTGGTAAAGGCCATGGAGATTTTAAAATTGCCCATATGGTAACCTCAAATGCAATTGGCATAGAACTGTTTGAATTTGTAGACAACGATAAGAAAAAGCAAGAGTTTCAATATAAAAATACAGGGCTTTTTCATTTTTCTGTGCAAGACCCTGATATTGAAGGGCTAATAGAAAAAATAGTTGCACATGGGGGAAAACAGCGCATGCCAATTAAAGAGTATTACCCAAAAGAAAAGCCATATAAAATGTGCTATGTTGAAGACCCATTTGGAATTGTTTTCGAGATTTATA
>CAYJMH010000043.1:2819-10765 GCA_964371535.1 uncultured Bacteroides sp. | reverse complement strand
ACGCCATAAAATAAATTATAAATAATCCATGTAGGATTTGAGGATTATTTATATTTGAAGTATAATTCAAAATTGATTTTAACATAAACACAAAAAATACTTGACTAACAGGTGTAAAACAATATATAATTAATCAAAATAATATAAATGCAGTGAAAAAGATAAGTAGGTTTAAACAAGCTTTTCAGAGAGCCGGCGGTGGGTGTAAGCCGGCAAGTGAGTTTGTGCCGAAGTCACTTTGGAGCAGTGGGTGTGAAAATACAGTAATGCCTACCGGGTTGTGCCCGTTACAGCTATTTGAGGTGGCCGCCTTTGTAAATTTGCAGTTAGTATGCTGCGCTTTCGTTATAGGTGGCAATTCAGAGTGGTACCGCAGAGCCGGTTTTCGGTCTTTGTCTCTGGTTTTACCGGGGGCGGGGCTGTTTTTTATTTTACGTAATAACAGCACTTTACCATATAAATGTACAAAAGTAAAGCATTATAACAAAAAAAGCCGATACAAATATTTGCGAAAATATTTGCGGCAGAATGGAGCTTAATATGAAGTTAAACGGAGCAGACATTTTTGCACAAGTTTTAATAGAGCAGGGCGTTGACACTATTTTCGGCTACCCGGGCGGCGCAGTTCTTAACCTTTACGATGCGCTTTACAAAAACAGTGATAAAATAAACCACTATATGACTGCGCACGAGCAAGGCGCAAGCCATGCGGCAGACGGCTATGCAAGGGCAACAGGCAAAACAGGTGTTGTGCTTGCAACAAGCGGCCCCGGTGCAACAAACCTTGTAACGGGCATTGCAACAGCTTATATGGACAGCGTGCCTATGGTTGCAATTACAGGAAACGTTGGCACAAATTTGATAGGCAGAGACAGCTTTCAAGAAGTGTACATTGCCGGCATAACAATGCCCATAACAAAACACAATTTTGTTGTGCGCCATGTGGACGAACTTGCCGACGTGCTAAGAAGTGCTTTCAGAATTGCACAAACGGGCAGAAAAGGCCCTGTCCTTGTTGATATACCGAAAGACGTTACAGGCGCAAAGGCAGAGTTTTTGCCACAAGCGCCGGCAGTTATACAAAACACATGCACTGTCTTGAAAGACGAGCTTGAAAAAGCCGCAGAGATGATTAACAGTGCACAAAGGCCTGTTATATATTTTGGCGGCGGTGTAACGTCGGCTGAGGCCGGTGACGAGTTGCGCGCATTTATGGAAAAGGCCGAAATCCCTGCAACGTATACGATGATGGCGGCAGGCGTTTTGGGATATGGTGAAAAACTTAATTTGGGGCTTATAGGCATGCATGGCTGCCGCACCACTAACAAAGCTGTTGACGCGGCAGACCTTGTAATTGCTATTGGCACAAGGTTCTCAGACCGTGTGGCGCTTAATACAAACGAATTTGCGAAATTTGCCAAAATATTGCAAATTGACATTGACCCTAGTGAGGTTAACAAAAATGTGGCTGTAAACCACAGCCTTGTTGGCGATGTTAAAGAAATACTTACACAGCTTTTGCCCCTTGTAAATGAAGTAAAGCACACAGGCTGGATGGAAGATATTGCGCAGTGGCAAGAGAGTGATTACAAGCCTAAGGACAGCGACGAAATTTTGAAACCGCACCAAGTTATTCAAAAAGCGTGCGAGTATGCGGGCGAAGACGCAGTATATGTAACAGACGTTGGCCAGCACCAAATGTGGGCAACACAGTTTATAAAGCACACAAAAACACGCAGCTTTTTAACAAGCGGTGGGCTTGGCACAATGGGCTTTGGCTATGGTGCGGCAATTGGTGCACAGCTGGCGGTAGGAAAAGCGCGCAAGGTTGTACACTTCACGGGCGATGGTTCTTTCCACATGAATTTAAACGAGGCATGTACAGCAGTAAGCTATGACTTGCCTATTATAACCGTTATTTTTAACAACAGTGTTTTAGGCATGGTGCGCCAGTGGCAAACTGTATTTTACGACAAACGCTACTCTAGTACAGACCCACAGCGCAAAACAGATTTTGTGAAATTGGCCGAGGGTTTCGGTGCAGCGGCTTTTAGGTGTGAAAATATTGCAGAATTTGACGCTGCAATGAAAAAAGCAGTTGAGCTTAACAGGCCTGTTTGGATAGAATGTATTATAGAAAAAGACGAAAAAGTGCTGCCCATGATACCGGCGGGTGGTACAATTGAAGATATTATGATGAGCTGATAAGGGGTGAAATGTATGAAAAAAGAAGTGCTAAGTGTACTTGTAGATAACCACTCGGGCGTTTTAACGCGCATAACATCGCTTTTTGGGCGGCGCGGTTTTAATATAGACAGCCTAACAGTTTCCACAACAGACGACCCGTCAATTTCACGCATAACGCTTGTTGTGCAAGACGACGAGACAGTGCTTGACCAAATAATTAAGCAGACACAGCGCCTTGAAGAGACAAAAGAAATTTTTGTGTTGGAGCAAAATAAAAGCCTTAGAAGAGAGCTGCTGCTTGTAAAGGTTAGTGCCAACGAGCAAACACGCACAGCAATTAGGGAAATAGCGCTTATATACCATGCAAAAGTTGTAGATTTATCTAAAAGCAGTATGGTTTTAGAACTTACAGGTGAACCCGACAAAATTGATGCATTTTTAGAAGTGTTGGCATCGCACAACATTATAGAGATGTGCAGAACAGGCATTACCGCGCTGGCGAGGGGCGAGGGCTAAGATATTTGTTTGGAAACAGAGTTGCCAAAAGTGGCTGCTGACAAGCAAAGACTTTGCACATGTTAGAGCATAATTTTTGCCTATCATGATATAAGACAAAAAGCGCAGGAAATACGGTGTGTGTTATTGAGCATTTTTTGAAACATGACAGAAATTTTACCGACGCTTTTGTAAATGCGACTTTATCGACGGCTCTGAAAAATCAGTTTTCGCAAAAAGTGATAAAAATTGATAAAATTTTAAAAGTATAAATTTGAAAAGGGGTTATTTAAAATGGTAAAAAAATATTATGATGCAGATTGCAACCTTGGGCTATTAAGCGGAAAAACAGTTGCAATTATGGGCTTTGGAAGCCAAGGCCATGCACATGCGCAAAACTTGCATGAAAGCGGTGTTAACGTTATTGTTGGCCTTCGCCAAAGCAGCCCAAGCTGTAAAAAGGCACAAGAAGCAGGCCTTACTGTAATGGAAGTGTCAAAAGCGGCCGAAGCGGCAGACATTGTTATGATGCTTGTGCCCGACGAAGCGGCGGCAGACATCTATAACGAGCAAGTGGCACCATTTATGAAAGAGGGCAATATTTTAATGTTTGCCCATGGTTTTAACATCCACTTTAACCTTATTACACCGGCAAAAAATATTGATGTTATTATGGTTGCACCAAAAGGCCCGGGGCACACAGTGCGCAGCCAATACGAAGAGGGCAAAGGCGTGCCAAGCCTTGTTGCTGTTTATCAAGATTTCAGCGGCAAAGCGCTTGATTATGCGCTTGCTTATGCATGTGGAATTGGCGCAGGCCGTGCAGGCATTTTGCAAACAAACTTCAGGGAAGAAACAGAGACTGACCTATTTGGTGAGCAAGCTGTTCTTTGCGGCGGCGTGACAGAGCTTATGAAAGCCGGCTTTGACACACTTGTTGAAGCAGGATATGAGCCTGAAATGGCTTACTTTGAGTGTATCCATGAGATGAAGCTTATTGTTGACCTAATAAACAGCGGCGGCTTTGCAATGATGAGATATTCTGTGTCAAACACAGCAGAGTATGGCGATTATCGCACAGGGCGCAGAATTATTACAGACGAAACAAGAAAAGAAATGAAAAACATATTGCGTGAAATTCAAGAAGGTAAATTCGCAAGTGAATTTGTTCAAGAATTCTCAGACAAAGGCGGGCGCAAGGCGAAATTCCTTTCAACACGCCGCGTAGAAAGTGAACACCCACTTGAAAAAGTTGGCGAGCAATTGCGCAAAATGATGAGTTGGCTTAAAAAATAAGCATAAAACAGCAATTTTTACACACAAACCGCTTAAAAGTGCCTATGCACTTTTAAGCGGTTTGTGGTATAATGGAAATGGCCTAGACCCTGCCTAAGAACCGCAATTTTTTGAAAAAATTGAATAAAACTTAAAAAATGCAAAGGGAGTGTCCAAAATAAAAAACACAAAACCAAACAGCAAATTTGCTGTGATATGGCATTTTTTGAAACATAACATCTGGCATTTTGTTGCTGCGGCCGTATTTGCAATGTTTCAAACAGGGCTGAATGCACTTAACCCTCAAATTATGCGCATAACTGTGGATTCAATAGTTGGAAATATGCCGTTTGCACTTCCAAAGAATATAGTTGACATGTTGGGCCTTGATGAAATTGGCACAATAGATGGACTGTTAATTGCAGGTGCCGCAATATTAGTTTTCACAATTATTGCCGGGGTGTGCGATTATATAAGCAGAATGGGCACTGCAAAATGTTCAGAGGGCTTTATAAAGCGGATGCGCGATGAGCTTTTTTACCACATACAAAAATTGCCGTATTCCTGGCATACAGACCACTCAACAGGCGATATTATACAGCGCTGTACATCAGACGTTACAGTGGTGCGAAATTTTGTCAGCTCACAACTTCTGCAAGTGATAAAAACGGTTTTTCTTATAAGTATATATTTTTACATCATGTTCTCAATGAACGTGCAAATTTCTATTATTGCACTATGTTTTATACCTGTTATTATCTCGTACACAATGGTGTTTTACAGGCAAATTGCACGGCGCTTTTTGGCGGCAGACGAGGCAGAGGGAGAACTTACAACAGTTGTGCAAGAAAATTTAACAGGTGTAAGGGTTGTGCGTGCATTTGGGCGTGAAAAGCACGAGGTGACACAGTTTGACAAAAAGAACGAAAAATGGGCACAAAGCTGGATACAGCTTGGAAAGTTAAGCAGTATTTATTGGGCTACCGGCGACTTAATAACGGGCCTTCAAATTTTAACAGTGCTAACAGTTGGTGTTGTTTTTGCTGTGCAAGGCACAATAACACAGGGAGAGCTTATTGCGTTTATGAGCTATAATTTGTCAATGGTGTGGCCTGTGCGTGGGCTTGGGCGCATATTGTCTGAAATGAGCAAGGCCGGCGTTTCAATTGAGCGTGTGCAGTATATTTTGGACGCACAGCAAGAAAAGAACGACGAGAATGCACAAAAGCCGGACATGACGGGCGACATAGTTTTTGAAAATGTGACGTTTGCGTATAACGAGAAGCTATCGCCTGTTTTGAAAAACGCAAGCTTTACTGTGCCGGCAGGAAAAACTTTTGCAATTCTTGGCAAGACAGGCAGCGGTAAAAGCACAATGATGCACCTGTTAGACAGGCTTTATAACCTGCCTGAAGATTGCGGAAAAATATCAATAAGCGGCGTTGACATTAACAACATTGACCTTTATTGGTTGCGTAGTAACATTGGAATTGTGCTTCAAGAGCCATTCTTGTTCTCGCGCACAATAAAGGAAAATATTGGCGCAGTTAATGTTAATGCAACGCAAGAGCAAATAAATTCAGTTGCAAAAACGGCATGCATACACACGTCTATAAAAGAAATGGCAAACGGGTACGACACAATAGTAGGTGAAAAAGGCGTAACGCTTTCAGGCGGGCAAAAACAGCGCGTTGCAATTGCAAGAATGCTTTTAAAATACGCGCCCATTAAAATTTTTGATGACTCACTGTCTGCGGTTGATTCGAACACAGACGCCGAAATTAGACATGCCCTGGCAGAACACGAAAAAGACAGCACAGTTATATTAATTTCACACAGGGTTACAACGCTTATGCAGGCAGATGAAATTTTAGTGCTTGACGAGGGCAAAATTGTCCAACAAGGCACACACGAGGAGCTTATTAAAATAGACGGCATCTACAAGCAGATATACGACATACAAATGAACAGCGAAGACCGCAAGCTTGTTGAAGACGGGAACGGAGGGCAAACTCATGGCATATGAAGAGAAAGAGTACGCCTCTAATATAGACATTAAAATTTGGAAAAAAATAATACCATACGCAAAAGTGTACAAGAGGACGTTTATTAAAATACTTGTGCTTATTTGCGTTTGTGCAGCTGTCGACATTCTTTTTCCGCTTTTTCAAAGTTATGCTTTGGATAACTTTGTTCAAACGCAAAATTTAAATGGAATTGTTGTGTTTGTGGCGGCGTATGCTGTGACAATATTAGTGCAACTTTTCAGTGTTATAGCATTCACACGTGCATCTATGCGCATGGAAATGTGGCTTGGAAGAGACTTGAAAAAGCACATGTTCTACCATTTGCAAACGCTGTCGCTCTCTTATTATAACGTTACGCCCGTGGGCTATGCTTTGTCACGCATCATGAGCGATACAACGCGAATTGCAACACTTGTTGCGTGGTCTTTGCCTGACCTTATGTGGTCAGTATTCTACATTTTTGGCGTGTTTATTGCCATGTTTTTACTAAACCCGGGGCTTGCACTTGTCATAATAATTGTGATGCCTGCAATTTCGCTGTTAACATTTTATTTTCAAAATAAAATACTGCACTGGAACAGGAAAGTAAGGCGAAACCAATCTAAAATAACAAGTGCGTTTAACGAGGGGATAATGGGCGCTAAAACTTCAAAAACACTTGTTATAGAAAAACGGAATTTTGACGAGTTTGAAGTGCTTACAAAAGAGATGTACGTTTCAGGCGTTAAATCGTCACAGCTTTCAGCCATATATATACCGCTTGTTGTGTTTGTAAGTTCTGTATTGCTTGCAGTTGTACTGACAAGGGGCGGCTTTTTAGTGCACGAGCAACTGCTTGGCATTGGCGTTTTGTCTGCGTTTGTTTCTTACGCACTTGGCATATTTGAACCTGTTCAGCAAATGGCACGTATTTTGGCAGATATTATTTCAATGCAGGCAGAAATTGAGCGTGTGGTTGGCTTGCTAGAAGAGAAACCTATTGTTGTGGACACAAAAGAAGTTGTTGAAAAATATGGCGACTGCTTCAACCCGAAAACAGAAGCTTTTGAGAAGATTAATGGCGATATAACGTTTGATAATGTTACTTTCATGTACCCTGACGGGAAAGTTAACGTGCTTGAAAACTTCAACTTGCACGTGAAAGCCGGCGAGACTATTGCAATAGTTGGAGAGACAGGTGCGGGAAAAAGCACGCTTGTAAATTTAGCGTGCAGGTTTTTCGAGCCGACAAGCGGAAAAATATTAATAGATGGAGTAGATTATAAAAAGCGCAGCCAACTTTGGTTGCACAGCAATATAGGTTATGTTTTGCAAAGCCCGCAACTTTTTTCCGGCACTGTTATGGACAATATACGCTATGGCCGCCTAGATGCAACTGACGAAGAAGTTTTTGCCGCGGCAAAGGCGGCGTATGCGCACGAAGTTGTTGAAAAGCTTGAATACGGGTATGATACAAAAGTTGGCGAGGGCGGCGACCATTTGTCAACAGGCGAAAAGCAGCTTATTTCGTTTGCACGCGCTGTGCTTGCAAACCCACGCATATTTGTTTTGGATGAGGCTACTTCCTCAATAGACACGCACACAGAGCAACTTATACAGGCGGCAATTGCACATATTTTGAGAGACAGAACATCGTTTTTAATTGCGCATAGGCTTTCAACAATACGCCATGCACATAAAATTTTAGTTGTAAAAGACGGCAAAATTATTGACACAGGCACACATACACAGCTTATGGCGAAAAAAGGCTATTATTTCGAACTGTACAGCAAGCAGTTTGAGGAAGAGAGCGCAATGAAGGTGCTGAAATAGACAGCAGCAGTCAGTTTTGGTTTTCACGATGTGAAAATATAAGCTAACTTATTGAAGTGGCTGTTGCATAGTTGTTTGTTAACACGGAAAAACAAAATTTCACAGCCCCTTGTGTGAATTTTGCAGCGGCGTGGCTGTGTTGTAATTATG
>CAYJMH010000043.1:0-2809 GCA_964371535.1 uncultured Bacteroides sp. | reverse complement strand
TGTCTTTTTTGTTTTTCCCGATGTTAAAATATAAGCTAACTTTTTGACGTGGCGTTTGCATATTTGTTTTTTTGACAACATTAAAAAACAAATATGCAACAGCCCGCTTGTGTGAATTTTGCAGTGGAGTGACTGTGTTGTAATTATGCGAAATAAGTAGTATAATAAGACGGAATTATTTTTAAAACAGGGGAAGATAACGTGAAAAATCACGTTATCAATTATTTTAATGACGTGCCGCCACAGACGGCACATGCCAAAAAATCTCCATTTTGAACGGAGGTTTTTAAAGCTATTTGTGCTGTGCACAGAATGGAGATTAAAATGAAAAAAAAGAATTTATTGCTTGAACTGTTAAAGATTATAGGGGTAACAACAGCCGGTTGGATATTATGGGTTTTTATTTTTTCTTCCGCTTCACCTGCCGGGGCTGAAACTATTATAGAACCGTTTCCGGGTGCAAGTATGGTTTTGGGTTTTGTAACCGCCGTTATTGTACTATTCATAATGGAAATAAACTCTGTAAACTTATTGAAACAACGAGTTCATCAATCGCTTAATAATATTACCATTGCAAACAAAAGGTCTGACAGCCTGCTGGAAAAAGCTAATAAAGTAATTAAAAAGTATATGACATTTGAAACCGAAGTTGTAGCCGACATCGCCTCGGCAATTAAACCGAGGAAAGGTTCATCTAAAAGTATAAAAAACGCGTCTGCATTCGAACAACGAATAAATGAGTTTCCGGAGTTGAAGTCTAATGAAGCAGTTATGGAATTGTTAAATCAATTGCGTGATAGTGAAAATATAATTGCGAATTTTAAGCTGGAACATAATAATTTCGTTGCTCAATATAATTTCAATATTAATTCATTCCCAATCATCATTTTAAAAAGTGTATTAAAAGTGCAAGAATTTTCTTATTATAACGATGACGAAGACAGGGATTTGGTTTCTGATGAAGCATTAGGAATATAATGTGTTTTCTGCGGGAATTATTTAAGGCTGCAAAAAAACCGAATTTTTTAATGTTTGATATAATGGAGAAAAGTGTATGTACTTTTTAACGTTAACGCCAAAAGCCCAGCGCAACATTACCCAAACAGTATGCTGCGTTTTTGGCTGCTTTGAGAATGGACTTTTGCATTTAGCATATTTGTCTCAACAAGTAAAACATCTTCGCCTATCTTCTTTATGTCTGCCCAGGGTATAAAAATGTCGTCTTCTCGGCCAAATAAGCCAAATAATTTCATGCGCCCATATATAATTACATGTGTTATTTGGGCGTCTTTGTCAGAAAATACAATGTCATCAACATTTCCAAGGTTTGTTCCGGTAGATATATTTATTACACTGCGCTCACAAAGTTCACTTACAGTCATAGCTCACTCCTTTCTGCCGTTTTTTACTTGTGCAAGGCAAATTTTAAAACAACGTGTTTTTTCTGTTTTTATTGCGTGGCATGGTGGCAACAACTTAAACTATGGCACACATGCAAGCCCTGCACATTGCTTGAAGCGGCAAACATTATGTGCATAAAAGCATAATAATATATATTAATTAAACGTGCCTGTTTATGCACAGCGTAAAATATTACATCAAACATAGTTAAATGCGTATAAAAGCTTGCAATAAAGCAAATTATATGGTATAATCCTTTTCAGACGAATAAATTAACGAAAGAGTGGCTTGCAAGGGCCGCTCTTTGCTGTTTGCTTATTATTAAATTGGTTTGACTATAAATGACATGGAAAGAAAAAGCAGGTAAAATATGGCGACAAAAAAGCAGAATAACGACAACGCAAAACAAGGCACAACTGCGGTGAAGGTAGAAAGTTTAATAGAGCCTATAATAACCGATTTAGGGCTTAGGCTTTGGGAGGTTAGGTTTGAAAAAGAGGGGCCGGACTGGTTTTTGCGTATTTTCATTGATGCAGACGAACCCATTGATATGCAAAAGTGCGAAGAGGCTACACGTGCAATTAACCCAATTATAGACGAGGCAGACCCTATACAGCAAAGTTACTATATGGAAGTTGGCGGCCCGGGACTTGGACGCAAGCTTACAAAACAGCAACATTTTGATTTAATGCAGGGTAAGCGCATAAAAGTGCATTTTATACGCGCAGACAAGTACGGCGCAAAAGAAATGGCCGGCACGCTTTTGAAAAAAGAGAAAAAACTGCTTGCAATTGACACAGACGGGAAAGAATTGGAAATTGATATGGCTGATGTGAGTTTTGTAAAGCTTTATGACGATGAAATGTACGAATAAGTAATTAAATTTTATTAAAATGACTATTAAATAAATTAAAGAATGGATGATTATAAAAATGAATGCGGAATTTTTTGAAGCGATTACTCTTCTTGGGCACGAAAAAGGGCTTGACCCACAATACCTAATGGAAAAAGTTCAAGGGGCAATAATAATAGCTGTTAAAAAAGACTACGAAGTCGATGAAGAAAACGTAAAAGTTGTAATGGACGCAGAAAAAGCAAAATTCAGCGTTTCAATAATTAAAGAGATTGTCGAGGAAGTTGAAAATAAAAACACACAAGTTTCACTTACTGAGGCGCTGAAAAAACGCAAAACGGCAAAAGTTGGCGGCACAATAACAATACCGCTGAAGACAAAAGATTTCAGAAGAATTGCCGCACAAACAGCAAAACACGTAATACGCCAAGGAATTAAAGAGGCCGAGCGCAGCCAAATGTAGGCCGAAATGCAAAGCAAAGAGCATGAAATTTTATGTTACGTTGTTGTGTCGGCAGACAATGCACGCGGCATAGCGACGCTTGAAATTGCAGA
>CAYJMH010000042.1:0-11344 GCA_964371535.1 uncultured Bacteroides sp. | reverse complement strand
CTTCTTTGCAGCAGGCGAGCAACAACAAGCGCCAATGCAAGAAAATGATTTCTTTGCATCAGGCGAGCAACAACAAGCTCCAATGCAAGAAAATGATTTCTTTGCAGTAGGCGAGCAACAACAAGCGACAATGCAAGGTGGGGACGATTTCTTTAATGCTCAACCTGAACAAAACGCAACGCCTGATGAATTTGCTGATAACTTTAACAATATGTTCCAAAACGATAGCTCGTTTGACGCATTGGATAGCCTTGATAATAATATGCAGTTCAACTCATATGACGGCGGAGATGCACAATACGTAGACGCAAACAGTGGGCAAAATATAAATAGTGCAGACGGCGGCTTTGACCAAAATGCGAACAATAAGTTTGATAACGACATCATGGGCTTTTCACAAGATAGTTGGATGGCTGAAAATGTTGAACCTGCAAATAATTATATTCAAGAAGGCGGAGATTTCGAGCAAGAAAAGGGCACTAAGCCTAAAAAGGGCAAAGTTAATTTGCCGCTAGTAATTATTCTTATAGTTTTAGTTGTTGCCATAATTGGTGGCGTAATTTACATAGCGCTTAACGGTATACCCGGAACAAGCACAAGTTCAGAAGTTTCATCTGCTTCAGAATCTGTTACATCGCAGTCTCAAGAACAACCTGATACAAGTGAAACACTGCCTGTGGTTGACCCAATTCCACGTGATGAATGGTACTTGAAGCTTGTGAATAAAGAAAACGTACTTGATTCAAGCTTTACAATAGATACAGCAACAGTGGACGGCCAAGAGGTTGACGCGCGTATTGCCGACGCACTTGAAGAAATGATTGAGGCAGGTAACGCAACAGGCCTTGAGCTAATTGTTCAAAGCGGATATCGTACGTATGCAAGGCAAGAGACTAACTATGAATATCAAGTTAGCCAACAAGTTGCTGCAGGCTTGTCACAAGAAGAGGCAGAAGTAGCAGCAGCATTAATTACGGCACCTCCGGGCACTTCAGAGCATAACCTTGGCCTTGGTGTTGACATAATGGCAGTGTCACATAATAATTATGACACAAGCTTTAAAGACACGGATGAGGCAAAATGGCTGCTTGAAAATGCGGCGACATATGGTTTTATTTTGCGCTACCCAGAGGGTAAGGACAGCATAACAGGCTTTGCATTTGAGCCATGGCATTATCGTTATGTTGGCGTAGACCAAGCACAAAAAATTGTGGCAAGTGGGTTAACGCTTGAAGAGTATTTGGCGCAAGACATACCGACAGGTGTGCCAACAACGCCTGACGAGCAACCTAGTGCAGACGCAGACGCTGACACAGCAGACGCATCCACATCTGACAGCGAAAGCACTGCAGAGTAATTTGTGTGTTGTTAAACAAAGCGGCGTGCATAAGTTTGTAGAAAATATTTATAAGTATAAACGTATTTAAAAAAACCATTAACCAATAGCGGGCGGAGAAATACCGCCCGCAAATTGTTTTTCTGGTTGTTTTTTTATGTGCTGCATAAAAGTTATAACAAGTTAAAAGAAAATACGGGCAAAATTTTCGTTGTTTACAATTTTTTTACATTTTTGGGCATTAAAAAGTATATAATAAAAGGTAGTCTACACAGGTGAAAATAAATTATAGTTGAAAAAATGTTGTTAAATAAAGTAGTCAAATGTTACAAACAACAATTATTAAGAACGGAGCTTATTATTTATGCTATCTACTCTCAGCGTTAAAAGGCCGTATACGGTTTTAGTTGCCGTTGTGCTTGTGCTTGTTTTGGGAATTATCTCGTTTACAGGCCTAACAACAGACTTAATGCCAACAATAAACCTGCCTTATATGATTGTTGTTACACCATACCCGGGTGCAAGCCCTGAAAAAGTTGAATCTATGATTTCAGAGCCGCTTGAGGCGAGCCTTGGTACAACGTCCGGGATAGTAAATGTTCAGTCAGTTTCAAGTGAAAATATGAGCATGATGATACTTGAATTTGAAGAGGGCACTAACATGGACTCGGCAATGATTGACGTGTCCGGCAAGATAGATTTAGTAGAAGCGATGTTCGACGACCTTGTTGGTGCGCCGTCTATACTGAAAATAAGCCCTGATATGTTGCCTATTGCAGTAGCCAGCATTGACGTAGAGGGAATGAGCGCACAGGAAATATCAAACTATGTTGAAGATGAAATAGTGCCGCAATTTGAACGGCTTGCCGGTGTTGCGAGTGTTGACACACAAGGCATGATTGAAACGCAAATTTCGGTTACGTTAAACACAGATAGCATAAACAATGTTAATTTAAAAGTACTGGAGAGCGTGGACTCGGAGCTTGCTGAGGCGCAGCAAGAAATTTACGATGCAATGGCAGATATTAATTCTGCGCTTGATGAGGTTGAAAGTGGACAAACAGAGCTTGAAGAAGGCAAAGATGCCGCTACATCAGAGCTTGCAAATGCCAGTGCAGAGATTGATGCGGCAGTGGCACAGCTTTCGGCAATGATGAGTGAGAGCGCAACGCTAGAGACAAACGAGGCAGCTTTTAATGCAGAGAAACAAGCGCTTGAAACTGTTTATGTTGCACTTAACGGCGTGCCGGGCTCGACTAACCCGGCAGAAATGGGGTTGCTACCACAGCTGAAATTAATACTTGATGGTTCGCCACCCACTGTGCCGTCTATGATGCCACCAACGTTTGTGGGCCCAACACCAAGCTCGACAACAGAGCTTCTTGCCCTTTCTGACGCAGATTTTGCACTGTACATAGGTGCAGTGAACACGTTGGCTGCCACTCCTTCTTCGCCAATACCGGCAGAGGCAGTTGGTATGATTTTAGCGCTTACAAAAGAAGATGTTGCGGTTATAGAAAACACGCCGGTACGTGTAGGGCAAATAGAGGCAGAGCTGAATAATATTGCAACGCAAAAGGCCGTTGTGGCAATGATGTTACCTGAGCTGACTGCAAATTTGGAAAGTTTGCAAACTGCCTATGCAGAGCTTGAAAGTGGTAAAATGCAAGCAGTTAACGAGCTTACTTCGGGCGAGGTTGTGCTGGGCAGTACCAAAACAGACCTTGAAATGGCGAAAGAACAATTGGAACAGTCGCAAGAAGATATGGATGAGGCGAAAGAGCAAGCGATTGAACAGGCTGACATAACAGGCTTTTTAACTGCCGACATGGTTGGCAATATAATAATGGCGGAAAATTTCAACATGCCGGCGGGCTATGTAGAGACAGACAGCGGTACATTACTTGTAAAAGTGGGCGAGGAGTATTCAGAACTTGAAGAGCTGAAAAACACTGTTATTTTCTATGCCGATATTGACGGTGTGGGCGAGGTGAAGCTAAGCGATATAGCGACTGTGGAGTTTACAGATAACTCGAAGACGAGCTATGCGAAAGTGAACGGGAACAACAGCGTAATTTTAAGTTTTCAAAAACAAAGCACGGCGTCAACTGCCGCAGTAAGTGATGAAATTGAAGACGTTATCAGTGAGATTGAAGCAGAGAATGCTGATGTGAACTTCTCAACTTTAATGGACCAAGGCCAGTATATAGACATGGTTATACAAAGTGTTTTGTCAAACTTATTGTACGGCGGTATACTTGCCATATTTGTACTTGCTGTGTTTTTAAAAGACATACGCCCTACTTTTATTGTGGCGTTAAGCATACCTTTCAGCCTACTTTGTGCGATTACGGCAATGTATTTCACAGGCATAACACTTAACATAATTTCGCTTTCGGGCTTGTCACTTGGGGTGGGTATGCTTGTGGATAACAGTATTGTTGTTATTGAAAACATATATAGGCTTAGAAGCGAAAATGTTCCTGCCGCAAAAGCCGCTGTTATTGGTGCAAAGCAGGTGTCGGGCGCAATTTTTGCATCGACACTTACAACAATTTGCGTTTTCTTGCCAATAGTTTTTACACAGGGAATATCGCGCGATTTGTTTAGTGATATGGGCCTTACAATTGCGTATTCACTGCTTGCAAGCCTTTTTGTGGCACTTACGCTTGTGCCTGCAATGGGCGCAACGGCACTTAAAAATAATGCGGTTAAACAGCAAAAATGGTTTGACGGCTTCGTTAAGCTTTATGAGAGGGCACTTAGCAAGGCGCTTAATAATAAAGCACCTGTTTTAATTTTATCAATTCTTCTTCTTGCTTTTAGTGTTTATCAGGTAACGCAAATTGGTACAGCATTTATACCTACAATGCAAAGCCCGCAAATGTCTGCAACAATGACAGTGCCCGAGGAAATGTCACAGGAAGAAATATTTGAGACGTCTGACGAGGTGATGAGCAGAATTAGTGAAATAGAAGGCATTGACGCTGTAAGCATAACAGTCGGCGGTGGTGCCGAGGCAATGATGTTGGGCGGTTCGTCCGGGCAGAGTATACAGCTTTATATAACACTTGAAGAGGGCACAGGTCTGACAAACGCAGACGCAGCGGCCCAGATACAAGATGCATCTATTGGGCTAAACTGCGAAATTGCAGTGCAAGAGTCAACAATGGATATGTCTGCAATGGGTGGAAGCGGAATTGAGCTTGTAATAAAGGGTAATGATTTTGACGTTTTAGATGATATTGCACAGGACATGCGCGAAATTTTTGCAAATACCGAGGGCGTTACAGAGATTTCAGAGCCGGAAAAAACAGGCGATGAAATGCGCATTATTGTAAATAAGAACATGGCAATGCACCATAATTTAACTGTTGCGCAAATTCAGATGGAGATTGCGAATGCACTTACAAGCAGCAATAGCGCAACTACGCTGATGCAACAGGGCGATGAATACCCTGTAATTGTTATGCGTGACGAGGACGATTTACCGAATGAAGAAAACCTTATGAGCCATGAATTTGAAGTGACGACAATTGACGGTGAGAGCGAGACTGTGTATTTGCACGAAATTGCGGATAGGCAAATGGGCAACAGTGTCGAGAGCGTAAACAGGGAAAACGGCTCACGCTATACCACCGTTAGTGCTTCGATAGCAAGTGGTTACAATATTGGCCTTGTAAGCCGTGAGTTTGAAGAGCTTTTTTACGAGTACGAAGTTCCGACAGGATACTCAATTGATATAACGGGCGAGAACGAGACAATAACGAATTCGATTAACGATTTGATACTTGTAATTATTTTGGCAGTAATTTTTGTTTATTTAATAATGGTTGCACAGTTCCAAAGCTTATTAAGCCCATTCATAGTTATGTTTACAATACCGCTGGCATTTACAGGCGGCTTACTGGCACTTTTAATTACGCACAACGAGCTTTCAATAGTTGCAATGTTGGGCTTCCTTGTGCTAGCAGGCATAGTTGTTAACAACGGCATTGTGTTTGTAGACACAATTAACCAGTTGCGAATAGAAGGAATGGGAAGAAAACAAGCTATATTGCGCACAGGACGTGTTAGGATACGCCCTGTTTTGATGACAGCGCTTACAACTATACTTGCAATGGTAACTATGGCGCTTGGTATAGGCGATGGCTCTGAAATGACACAGCCGCTTGCCATTGTTACAATTGGCGGCCTAGCATACGCAACGTTGCTTACGCTTTTCGTTGTGCCAATATTATACGATATAATGCGTAAAAAAGACATTGTTGTGCGGCAAGTAGATTAAAAAGTGATGAAGAGGCTTTGTTGAATTTATGTGTTCCGTTTTCTGCGTAAAACGGCTTAGGCGCTGCCTAAGAACCGCAATTTTTTGAAAAAAATTGAGTAAAACTTTTAATAATAGAAAATATAACAGTGCAGCAATGTAATAATTTACTGCAAAATACAGCACAAATTGACAACGATTAAAGTTTTGTGCCCCGCTTTTATTCAAAAAACTGAGTAAAACTTTTAATAATAAAAAAATAGCAGTGCAACAATGTAATAATTTACTGCAAAATACAGCACAAATTGACAATGATTAAAGTTTTTTGCCAAGCTTTTATTCAAAAAACTGAGTAAAACTTTTAATAATAAAAAAATAGCAGTGCAACAATGTAATAATTTACTGCAAAATACAGCACAAATTGACAATGATTAAAGTTTTTTGCCAAGCTTTTATTCAAAAAACTGAGTAAAACTTTTAATAATAAAAAAATAGCAGTGCAACAATGTAATAATTTACTGCAAAATACAACACAAATTGACAATGATTAAAGTTTTTTGCCAAGCTTTTTTTCAAAAAAGCGGGGGGTTGTGTTTTTTTTAAAGGTTTTTTGCGTTAAGCCTCGTATATAATATATAGAACAAACTTTTCAGGCGGCCGATGACAGAAGTTTTTCGCCGCCTGAAAATACGTTTTGTTACGCAGCAAAACACAGCAATTAGTACAACACACGACGAAAGGCGGTGCAACAATGCAAGCCGAAAACATACGCACACGCATAGAAAAAGAAGAGCACCGTATGCTCTGTGACAGCGCTTCTTTCAGCGACGCAACGCAAGGCCGTGCGAAAGACGAGCAAGAGTGCGCATTTCGCACATGCTACCAGCGCGACAGGGACAGGATAATACACTGCGAGGCGTTCAGGCGCCTTAAGCAAAAAACACAGGTGTTTTTATCCCCTGAAGACGACCATTACCGTACACGCCTAACGCACACGCTTGAAGTAAGCCAAATAGCACGCACAATGGCACGTGCACTGTGTTTGAACGAAGACCTAACGGAAGCCATTGCACTGGGCCACGACTTGGGCCACACACCGTTCGGCCACGCCGGCGAGCGCGCACTGAACGCACTAAACAAATCGGGTTTTCGCCACTACGAGCAGAGCGTACGCGTTGTAGAAAAACTTGAGAAACAAGGTGCAGGCCTAAACTTATGCTTCGAGGTACGCAACGGCATAGAACGCCATACGACAAAAGGTGACATGGCGAAAACAGGCGAGGGCGTGCTTGTACACTACGCAGACAGGATTGCGTATATGAACCACGATATTGAGGACGCGATAAATGCAAAAGTCCTAAAAAACAGTGACATACCTGTTGAAGTAACTGACGTGCTGGGCACTACTAAATCAGCCCGCATAACAAGCCTTATTGCCGACATTGTTGTAAATAGTAACGGCAGCACGATACGAATGAGCCCCAATGTGAAAAAAGCGTACGAGCAGTTACATAAATTCATGTACAGCACTGTTTACGTCGACGAAATTGCGAAGAAGGAAGAGAAGAAAGTTGACGGCCTAATAACGCACCTGTACGAGTACTATATGAAAACCCCCGCGAAAATGCCAGCGTTTTATCGCGGCATAATAACCGACGAAGGCGCGGACAGGGCAGTAACAGACTATATCTCAGGCATGAGCGACGCATACGCCATTCGTTGTTTTGAAACGCTGTTCGTACCGAAGAACTGGCGTGTGTCATTACCCGGCGAGTGAGAAAAAAGCGCACGCAAAATACCACATAAACGAGGTGTGAGAACTACTTGATATCACAAGACTACATACAGCAACTAACACAGCGCAGCGACATTGCGGACGTAATACGCAGCTATGTCAACTTGCGCCAACGTGGGCGCACACACACAGGCCTTTGCCCGTTCCACAACGAAAAAACACCTTCATTTGTAGTGTACCCCGAAACACAATCTTTCTACTGCTTTGGCTGCGGTGCCGGCGGCGACGTAATTACATTTATTAAGAACATAACAAACGTCGACTATGTGGAAGCTGTGAAAACTTTGGCACAACGTTGCGGAATGCCATTGCCCGACGAAGACGACACAGCCGGCAAGGCACGTATGCGCCTAATATCTCTAAACAAAGAAGCGGCGAAGTTTTACTATAACTGTATGAACGCAAGTACGGAAAACGCAAAAAATCTAAGGTCATACTGGCGAAAAAGAGGCCTTTCTGACGCGACAATTCGCCGCTTTGGCCTTGGCTATGCGCCCGACGAGAGAAACGCTTTGAGCACGTACATGTACGGCCTTGGTTACTCTCAACAAGAGCTTGTTAATGCAGGCTTCCTGCGTGCAAACGACAGAGGCGACGTGTACGAGTTTTTCAAGCACCGTGCAATGATTCCTATTTTTGACATCCGTGGTAATGTTATAGCCTTCAGCGGCCGTAAAATTGACGAAAACCGCGGCGGCGGCAAGTACATAAACAGCCCCGAAACAATGCTTTATAAAAAAAGCAGGACACTTTTTGCACTTAACATTGCAAAAAAGCAGGCGGGCAAAAAATTTATATTGTGCGAGGGCAATATGGACGCAATTGCACTACACCAAGCAGGTTTTGACACGGCCGTTGCAGGCTGTGGCACCGCACTGACGCCGGAACATGTGAAACTGCTCTCAGACTATACAAATGAGGTTGTAATATGCTTCGACGCCGACGAAGCAGGCCAAAAGGCCACACAGAAAGCAATAGGCTTGCTCTCAAAATCGCAACTTAAAATATCTGTTCTGAAAATAAAAGACGCAAAAGACCCCGACGAATATATTGTTAAATTTGGCAGTCAAAAATTCGACATGCTTTTAAACGGCTCTGACAACGCTGTTGAATACTCGCTATCCGATGCGAAAAGTAAGTATGACATAAACACCGACGACGGTAGAGTGGCGTACTTGAAAGAAGCGGTTAACATTTTGGCGGCACATCACTTAACTGCAATAGAACGTGATGTTTACGCCGGCAGGCTTGAGATTGAGACTAACGTTGCAAAGCAAGCGCTTGTTACACAAATAAACGCTGCGGTTAAGCAGCGCACACGCAAAGAGAATAAAGAGCGTGAAAGACGCCTTTTAGACGAGGGGATGAGCGCGCGCATTAACGTTAACAGTTTTAATAGCGACAAGAAAACACTGGGCGTGGTATTTGCAGAGCAACAACTTATAGGCACAATTCTTCGCGAACCCACGTACCTTAGGCTATGCGACGGCAGGCTTTTACCACAAGATTTTATAAGTGAAGAGATGCGCAGGGTATACGAGACCTTATTGAAATATGACGGCGAATATACAGACCTTGCAATGCTTAGCGAAGAATTACCCGAAAAGACAATAAGCCTTTTAAGCAGAATTTTAGCACAAAATTACGACCTGTTAATAGACGAAAAAGACGTTGAGCTGTACATTAACCGCATTGAAGATGCGCACATGCAAAGTGAAAGTGTAGCAGAAAAAACTGTGGACGAGCTTATGGATTATATGAATATGCTGAAAGATAAAAAATCATGACACGCCTTTTATACGCAAACAAATAACATATATTAAATAAAATGCGCACATGCAAATTTCCGCCGTGCCGCAAGCGGAAATTAAAAATATTTCAAAGTGGCAGATAGGAGACATAAATGGGTGACAACAAAAAGCAGGTTATTCAAAATTTGATAGAGACAGGTAAACGCAACGGCAAAGTTACAACAAAAGACATTAACGATGTGCTTGAAGAGATAGGCTTTGAGGTTGAACTTGTAGACCGCCTTTATGAAATGCTTGAAACGAACAACATTGAAATTTCCGAGGAGGCAAACTCCGACGAAGAAGAATTCACATTAACGGAAGACAATGTTGACGTTCTGCAATCTGCTCTCAGTGCAGAGGGCGTGAATATTGACGACCCTGTTAAAGTTTACTTAAAAGAGATAGGCCGTGTTCCGCTTCTTTCCACCGAAGACGAGGTGGGCCTTGCGGTGAAAATTCAAGAGGGCGGGCCTGACGGAGACAAGGCGAAACAGCGTCTGTCAGAGGCAAACTTGCGCCTTGTTGTTTCAATAGCAAAAAGATATGTTGGCAGAGGTATGCAGTTCTTAGACCTAATTCAAGAGGGCAACTTAGGCCTTATAAAAGCAGTTGAAAAATTCGACCATACGAAAGGCTTTAAATTTTCGACTTACGCAACGTGGTGGATAAGGCAAGCAATAACACGTGCCATTGCAGACCAAGCGCGCACAATTCGCATACCTGTGCATATGGTGGAAACAATTAACAAAGTAAAAAAAATATCCAGCCAGCTTTTGCACCGCAACGGCCACGAGCCAACTGCCGACGAAATTGCCGAAGAGCTTGAAATGCCCGTTGACCGCGTGCGCGAGATTATGCGCGTTGCACAAGAGCCGGTAAGCCTTGAAACACCTATTGGTGAGGAAGAAGACAGCCACCTTGGTGACTTTATACCGGACGAAGACGCACCTGTACCTGCAGAGGCGGCAAGCCACACATTACTTAAGGAACAACTATCGGGCGTTTTAAAAAGCCTTACACCGCGCGAAGAAAAGGTGTTGCGTTTGCGCTTTGGCCTTGAAGACGGGCGCCCCAGAACACTAGAGGAAGTTGGCAGGGAATTTAACGTAACACGTGAGCGTATTCGCCAAATTGAGGCAAAGGCACTGCGCAAGTTGCGCCACCCAAGCCGCAGTAAAAAGCTGCGCGACTTCTTGGACTAATATGTGTTGAACGGCCCTATAACGCGCTTAGGCTAAATATAGTTGTAATGTTGGCACTTCTTGAAAGGACGATATAAAATTGCACATAACACAAGAATCTGATTATGCAGTGCGCATAACTTACTGCCTTGCAAAGGCAAAAAGCCGCAAAGATGCACGCACCATAAGCGATGAAGTTAATGTTCCGTTGAGATTTTCGCTTAAAATATTACGCAAACTTGTTTTAGGTGGCATTGTAAAAAGTTATAAAGGAAGCAGTGGCGGATATGAGCTTGCACGTACATCAAAAGCCATAACATTGCTTGATGTTATAACGGCAATTGAGGGCACGTATAAATTTTCACGCTGTGTGGGCGAAGGCAATGACACAGAGTGCAGCAGAGGCCGCATATGTGATTGTATATTCCGCGATGTGTTTGGTGAGATTACTGACGTTTTGAATAAAAAAATGGCTAGCATTAATTTTCAAGACTTATTGAAGAGAGAGAATTGCGAGTAAATTTGTATACATGCCGCCAAGTGTACCATAGAGCGTTTTTGTTAAATAAAGTGCGATGTATTGTGATTTTTTCTTGAAAAACACTTAAAACTGACGAATTTTTTTGTATGAAATATTGTTGTAATTTGCACAGTAAATAAATAGATTATGTGTTTAATAATTGCAAAAAGCAGTTAATTTTATGAAAAGGTCGCTATACAGTAGAAAAAATATTTTTTAAAAGGGAAATAAAATTTTATTTCCCTTTTATATTGACAACGTGAATTAAATATAGTATCATAAATTAAATATAATAATGGTCAAACGCGCCTTTTTGAGCAAAACCAATACAAAAAACAACACGTTTTTTTGTGCAGGTTGCGATAAAAGGGGTGCGTTTTTCTGCTGTTTCAAACATGGTCGAAGTTAATAATTTTATGTAATAAATTAGTAAGGAGTGGTTGTTTTTTATG
>CAYJMH010000041.1:0-12168 GCA_964371535.1 uncultured Bacteroides sp. | reverse complement strand
TTTACTGCTACACTTTTATTTTTATTTTTGCTACATTTTTTTATTGACAAACACAGTTTAACTTCGCAAAGCAAAAATTTCTTTCCTATTGACTAAAAAATTAATCTGAGTTTGTAATAAAAAACTTAGAAATAATCGAGAATAAAAAATGCAAAAAGGTATAGCTATTTCTATCTTTCTGTGGTATTGTGTTTGACTTGAAAGGTAGGTGAACACTATGCAGAAAGAAAAAATATTAAAAGAACTATACCACGGAAACCTAAACCCGGTTGCCAAAACAGTTATCAAAGGCAGTGATTTCTATAAACTACAATGCCGGCTTGATGACACAGTCGAAAAGTTGACACTGCTGTTAAACGAGAGCGAGCAAGAATTGTTAGAGCAAGCGGTAGACACTTGGGGTAACTTAAACCTAATAAGTGGAGAAGAAAGATTTACTGAGGGCTTTAGGCTCGGCGCAAAAATAATACTCGAAATATTTGAAAAAGATGGCGAACAGTTTAAACCGATTACGGATTAGCTGTTCGTCATTTTTTTATACCCAAAACCATTTAGGCACTGACTTATCAATAGGTCGGTGCTTTTTTTCGTGCAAACACAGCCGACAGGATCAACTATAACGACCAGATACCTCGACAGAGGTTGAACAAACCGCTACAAAGCCAAGAAGTATGCCGTCCTGTTTATCGCTTTTAGGCCATCCCGATATTTGCTGCCTTTTTTGAAAAATCACCATTATATAGGTGAGAGGGGAATTTTTTAAGAAAATAAGCTATGCAAAACCCCTCTAAGTGTGGAAATAAGTAGAGGAAATAAAATTTTTTCAATTTTTTTACAAAAATGGTTGACAAAACGGCTTTCTCATTGCCTAGACAGTAGAGGGTGAATTTTTTTATCTTTTTTGATTTGATGTCATAAAAAATCAATTTTCAGTGCCTACACAGTGAGGGGTAAAAATCAAAGGAGATAAAATTTCAATAAATGGTTCTAAAAAGTGCGTTTTCGTTGCCTACAGGAAGATATGGAATAACAAATTGAACTTGTTAAAACCTAAATTTCCGGATAAAAAATAAAAACATCACTATAACTATGAAAATATCACGAAATATGGTACTATAGATGTATAAGTAGTGATGCTAAGCGATGAACAAAATTATAGTATTAAACAAAAGATTTAGTTACTACACTGGAGAATTTAATGCCACAAGAACATTTTTTGAGAGATTTTGATGAGTTTGTGGATTTTAGTTTCATACTATAAAAAAGATAGGGGGCATAAACTTGGAAGAAACACTGAACAAGCGCAGCACTGACCGTTTTTTTACCCCTCAAGCACTGCGCCGTCTGATTGTCCCGCTGATTATTGAGCAGTTATTGCTGATGACAGTGGGCATGGTAGACATTGCAATGGTTGCAAGTACAGGGGAGGCTGCCGTTTCGGGGGTTTCCCTTGTGGATAGCCTTAATGCCCTGCTCATTCAAGTGATTGTTGCACTGTGTACCGGCGGTGCGGTGGTCGTCTCTCAATACATGGGAAAGCGGGATGTGGAACAAGCCCGCACAGCCGCCAAACAGCTTTTACATGTCATTACGGTGGTCGCATTGCTTCTAACCATTCTTGGGCTGTTGTTCTGCCGACAAATTCTCTCGGCACTCTTTGGTGCTGTGGCACCCGAGGTGATGGACTCATCGCTTGAATACTTCATCATTACCGCCCTTGCCTACCCGTTTATGGCTTTATACGGCGCAGGCTCGGCCCTTTTTCGCTCTATTGGCAACAGCCGTGTTTCTATGTTTAATTCTCTTGCTGTTAACTTAGTCAATGTTACTGTGAATGCTGTACTCATCTTTGGTTACGGCATGGGTGTAGCCGGTGCCGCTATTGGCACGTTGGCCTCTCGTGTCGTGGGTGCCATATTGATATTGTGTCTCCTTCAACAATCGGGCAACCCCCTGCGGGTGGATAAACTTTTCCGTCCTCAATTCAACGGTGGTATGGTTAAACGAATTTTGAATATCGGTATCCCCAACGGTGTGGAAGGTGGACTGTTTCAGATGGGTAAGGTTCTGGTGCTCAACTTGGTCACCACTCTGGGTGCCACCGAAGCCTTGCGCACCGCCGCCGTGGCCGCCAATGGCATTTCCAACAGTGTGGCTGTCATGGTTCAAGTGCCGGGCATGGCGCTTAGCTTGGCTATTTTGACTGTGGTAGGCCAATGCATGGGGGCGGGTGAGCCGGAACAAGCGGCACACTATACCAAAAAATTGATGGGGTTCGCTTATCTGGCAACAAGCAGTCTGTCACTGATTTTGTTTTTTTTGGTTACGCCTGTGGTCAGTATTTTTGGCCTTGGTCCGGACGCTACATACATTGCGGAGGATGTTCTGCGAATCTTTGCCCTTTTCTCCATCTTTATCTGGCCTTCGGCCTTTGCCTTGCCAAACGCCCTACGTGGGGCAGGAGACGTGGTATACACCATGAGCATCTCCATGGTCTCTATGTTCACATTCCGGCTGGGACTAAGCTACATTTTGGCTTCGGAAACCATATTCGGCATCCCTATGCTGAATATGGGGCTGCAAGGCGTTTGGCTGGCTATGTGCATAGACTGGGTGGTGCGCTCCCTATTTTTCGGCGTCCGTTTCTTGCGGGGCAAGTGGAAACAAATACGTCTGATTTGAATCCGTATCCTTTTTTTAGCTAGTAGAAATCCTATATTTCTGCCCATAGTTACACAGTTTGGCATGTACCCAACAACTTGGGCAACAGGGCAGATGATGAAAACAATAAAGCGAAAAGACCCTAGAAGGCGGAAAACTTGTTGGCTTTGATGAGGGTGAGTTCAAAAAAAGTAACGATTATAGTTTTTACAATCAACGTGGTTTGCACTTACCGGCACCGTCTGATTATAAAAATATAGGGGCTAATGCATAAAATAAAACTTGTGTACGGCGCTGTTTTTACAACTTCATTTTAGGTAATGTTAACATGAGTTGAAATGAGCAAATTATGAGCGATTATTTCTTTGCAACGATAATAAATGTGACGCTACTTGTTAAAATATGCATTTTCTTTAATTCAAGCAGACTTTCTGCTTGATACCCTTTTTGAAAGGTGTTTAATTGACAGTGTAGTTAAATTGTGATAAAATGCTAACTCAGTATGCAAAGAGGTGATTGTTATTAATAACATAGAAAAGCAACTGCCGCAAAACCCATATCATCACATAAGAACCTGTATATTTGGAAAATGGAAGATGACTATTTTGCATCATATTTATAATTATGGCTCTATTAGGTTTAATCAAACGTTAAATATACTTCCTGTATCTGAAAAAGTGCTTAGTCAACAGCTTAAAGAGCTGATAGATGCAAATATTGTGAAGAGAATTGTGCACGACACAATACCTATAAAAGTAGAATATACGTTAACAGAGTCTGGGCAAGATATTATAAAAGCTATGGATATTTTGTTTGTGTGGGCTGTTAAAGATATGAAAGAAAAAGGAATAGAAATTGACCCCGATGCTTTTGTTGTTCATTCACACGAGAAGTACAAAACTGCTTTAAGCAGCATTATTGACTACGATGATTATATATCTAAAGCACAAAAAGCTGTAAAGCAAGACGAGTATGTTATTAATGATAGAAATAAAAGTAAAAAAGATTAAACAAAGAAGCCGGCTTTTAAGTAGCCGGCTTCTTTAATATTAATTTATTTTATAAAGTCAGTAGCTGATAAAATAATTTTAAATGGTTAAAAAGTAGAAAAAAGTTATGTGAATTGATGTAAAACATATAAAATTTTCGGCAAGACAGTTTTTAATAGGCAAAGGACATGTGCCAATAATGCTTGCTGCTGTTGCAACAGGCGGTCATTTGCATGTTGGAACGGAAGATAATTTTATAATGGCTAAATTATGTTTTGTTTTAGAACAAAATAAGTTATACATCAACGGATAACATGTCGTGCGCAACAATTATTTCGCCATCATACACTTTAGAAATTTGTTGAACCAATTCACCTATAAATGTACCGGGAGTAAGGTGTGTAAGCACCATGCTTTTTACATTAGCGTTACGTGCCATTGTTGCAACTTCGCTGATTTTAGCATGGGATTTGTTTAAGTTAGCAACAAAGTTGGGCCCGCGCTCTTGTAAAAAGGTAGAATTAGCTTGGTTTGCATCAAAAACAACCATGTCTGCATCACGCATAAAATCTATCACAGGTTCATTGTACAACATATCACCTGTAACAACAACACGTTTACTTCCGGCTTCAAATTTATATGCTACCGTATATGCTGTGTGTGGTACATTTATTGTGGAAATTTTCACACCGTCTAATTCAAATATTTCGCTACCTTTAATTTCATTCATCGCAACATCATCTAAAATGCCCTTTAAAGAAATTCCTAATTTTGCACGATATGATATGTCTTTTTCAAACATTTTGCAATAACTTTCATGCATTGCTTTTGTTCCATCGGGGCCTATAATGTTTAATTTTTTTCTGCCATCATGCCAACCCATTATTAAAAAATATCCATAGTCAAGTGCGTGGTCAGCATGCAAATGTGTAAATAATACATTGCTAATATCAGCGTAATTAATGCCACCTTCAAACATGCGCCGAGAAGCACCGTAACCTAAATCGACAGCAAAAAAAATATCGTTGTACTGCACCAAAGTGCATGGTGATACACGATCTATATCAATTGGTGGGGAGCCGCTGCCAACAGTAATAATCCTAAAGCCGTTAGCGGTAGGTAATGTATTTATTGATTTTGCTATTTTCATAATATGCCACCTTATTTAAATAAACGGTGCTAGCCCTTCTATTGCATACGCTCTAATTGGGCAAGAGTCGGCACCTATAATTGGAAGTGGTGCGTAAGACATAAAAAATATATCAGTGCTTAAATGCTCAAGATTTTTTAAAACTTCAAGAAAAACAATGTTTTCAGCCATTAATATATCATGGAATGGCTTAACATCTTCCTCGCAATTTTCTATAGAAACTCCATCTCCAAAACCTACGCATTTAACTTTTTTTGAACTAAACCACTCTGCGCTTTCCTTCCCAATAAATAAGCGCTTGTCTTCTTCAGTGTTTGTTTTTTCTGTAAATGGGTCAATTTTATATGGCGAGTCAATTATAACGATATCGCCCTCTTTTATCTTTTCGCCCAACACTTTATCAAGGTCTTGCGCTAATATGTGAGAATTTGGCTCAAGGTGCTTAATCTCAACATACACAGCCCTACCCATAAAAGTTGTTAATGGCAGTTCTGCCACGCTTGGCCAGTTGTCGTCGTGATGATATGGGCACTCACAATGTGTGCCAAGATGGCTTGTTAAATCAAGCGCAGTGTGAAAATCAGGTATAGGCCCGCCGGTGTTGTATCTTATAAGGTTGCACCGCCTGCTCTCTGTTTTTGGGTCAAGTGTCTTCGTTAAATCCACTACTCTCAAGCCGTTAAGCTCATAAACTGCATTCATTTATTATTGCTCCTTTGTTGTTTCATTGTAGTCTTCTTTTGCGTGTATAATATTTACTATAAGGCTATGGTTTGGCGTGTCAACACCGTTTTTTTTGCCGGCTTTAACAACACTTCCGCTTATAGTATCAACCTCTGTTTTGCGCCCTGCTTTTATATCTGCATAAATTGAAGTCAAACCGTTTGGTGCGCCATCACAAACTTTTTTAACTGCTTCAATTTCTTCGGCGACATTAAATTCAATGCCCTCGCCGTGTGCAACCTCAACTGCTTCATTTATAAGTACTTTACACATATTCCATGCATGCTTGTTACCTGAAATAAAACCCAAAGGGCATTGCAAAACTGCTGTTAATGCACTGGCGGAAACGTTTGTGAACATCTTACCCCATATAAGTTTTTTAATGTTCGAATCAACCAAAGCGTCTATTTGTGCTGCGTTGAATGCTAAAGCTATTTTCTTAGCACCCTTATCTTCACCATTAAGGCCGCCTAAATATGTTAAGCCTATTCCGCCGTGTGATATCTCGCCAAGTGCTTTAATAGAGCTGTTGTGCTGTGTTGTACCGATAACTACATGTTCTTCGTCTGTAAATTCAATTAAAGTGTCTTCATGGCCAGAGCCGTTTTGCAACGTCATAATATAAGTATCGGGGCCTATTAAGTTTTTGTTTGCATTTAAGGCACTTTTACTATACATAGCCTTTACAAATACAATAATTAAGTCAACGGGCATTAGGTCTTTTGCATTAACAGTAGCAGAAGGTCTAACTATATGAAAAGTATTATCTTTTTCGTTTATTATTATTCCGTCTTTGTTTATTTTATCAATTAACTCGCTGTTAATATCAATTAGGGTAACATCATTCGCTCTGCTTAACATTCCGCCGATAAGCATACCCATTGCTCCGGCACCTAAAACTGCAATTTTCATTTGAAGCTCCGTTTCGCCTTTTGTATTTTACTTTAGATTTATACATTAGGTGTAGATATTTTTGTACCCTGAGGCTAATTTATTTATGTCTGCTAATTGTCATTAATCATTTAGAAAAAAAGTTATATTAACTCAACACTAACTTTCATTACAACTTTCCGGCATGTTGTCGCAACATCTTTTGTTATAGCCGGACGATGGATGTCTTCGGGAAAAAATACTGCTACATCATCTTTTCCCAGTGGTATGAAAATTTCATTGCTTGCACTGTCTAAAAAGTACAAGTCGTTGTCATTGTTTGCTTCAATAATATTTACGTCACCGGTTTTGGGTGCGTACCCCATTAATTCTTTGCCGCTTGCCCAATATTGAACATCTATATATTGCTTGTGGATTTCGGGGTGTGTGTCCTCTACATTTTGTGTAGTTACATCAAACACTTTTGCGAACATTTTTTTGCCTTCAACATCATAATCCCCGGGCATCATGTCTAAAATATTATCTTTGTTTTCTTTTAACCAGTCAATTGCCCGTATAATTGCTTTGGGGTACTGAGCATATGTAGTCTTTGCGTTTATTGAAGTTATTATCATTTAATATCACCTATAATAATTATTTTGTCGCGTAAAGTTTCATGCAGCTTTACGCAATTAGTGAAAGCGATTTCATTAATAGTATAGCAATTACATAGCAAAATTTCAAGTTATAATTAGCAAATTCGTCAATTCTACCAATTGTTTAGTTTTAAATGCAGCGTTTTGACCATCTAAACTTGTATTGTTGCTAGAATGTTTTACGATTTCATTGATGGTTTCGTGCAATCGGTTTCAGTTTATAGCCTATCTATACATTAATATAGCAACTAACTACATAAAAAAAGCACCCTGTAAATTTTCAAGCAATACAGGGTGCTTTTGTGCTGTTTATTAAAAATTGTTTAAAGTTTATTCAGCATATTATTTTAAGTGCTACCTCTTTCAATTAAATCCGGCAAAAGCATTATACGCTTTGCGGAAGTTTTTCCATTAAATTCGTCAAGCAAAATTCTCGCGGCCATTTTACTTGAATCAAGCCTTTTATTGTCGAGTGATGTTAATTGTGGTGCACAAATTTCGGCAAATGCGGAATTGTTAATTCCGATAACAGCTATATCGTTTGGAACATTAACCCCATTATCTGTTAGTGCATGAATACCACCTGCCGCAAGCAAGTCTACTGCGTATATTATACCGTCAACATCAGGATGTTCGTTCAAGATTTTTAATGTAACATCATATCCACCTTGCAAAGAGTTGCTAGTTCCATAGTTCCATAAATGGCCGTTTAAGCCGTTTCGTTCTATGCTATGCAAAAAGCCGCGTTCTTTTAATAGGTTGCTTGGTGTTAGAGGGTGGTCGCATGCAAAGGCTATTCTTGTTCGCCCTTTGGCCACAAGTAATTCAACACATTGCTCAACTCCACCTTGCTCGTCGCTAAGCACCGAATACACATTAGGCAAATTGATTGTACCGTTTACAATAACTACCGGCACTTTGCTTAAATGGCGAGAAATAGCCTCACTTACGGCAACTGACTGAAAAACAGAACCCATCATTACAACACCTTCAACTCTTCTTCTCTCAAGAAGAGACACAGCTGTACACTTGTCCTTATCCTCTGTACCCGTGTTCATAATAATGCTGCAATAGCCTGCCTGCGACAGTTCTTGCTCAATATAGTAGGCGCAATCTGTGTGGTGTATATTTCTAATGTCGGCAACTAAAATCCCAATAGTTTTTGAAGATTGATTTACAAGGCCACGTGCAAGTGCACTTGGCGAATAATTGTGCTTTTTCATCACTTCTTGAATCAATTCTCTCGTTTTGGAATTTACGCCGGGTTTGTCGTTTATTACTCTTGAAACCGAACTTGCCGAAACTCTCGCTTCTTTGGCAATATCATATATAGTCATAATTTTAATACCCCTAGTCAAAATTGCTTTTGCAAGAATAATTATATAATAGCATTTAATTTACTTCGCTGCAACATATATGAATTCGATTTCATAGTTATCGAAATAGTATATGTTTTTAGATATACCATAAAGCAAACACAGATGGTGGTACACACAGATATGATGAGCTATTGTGGCTGTGCTAAATATGGTGTGAGTGTTACTTTTTTCATCGAAAAGCTAACAACAATTTAACCCGAATTTTTAAAAGAGGTGTTGAAAACCCAAGTGCACAATACCTATATGCCAACTTTTGTAAGGTTGCGCATGTTCTCGCAGTAATTTGCAAATATACTTGTCAAGTATATCAAGCCCTATTATATATTTTGCACGTTTTCGCTCACTATAACCTCGCACTCAAGTCCTGCTTCATTTACATACGCTTATGTATACTGTGCACTCTTCATAGATTCACACTTTTCCTGCATCTTTGTTGTCTAAAACGTCATAAATTCACTCATGCTGGGTATATGTTTAATTTGCTTTAGCGAAACGATGTTTCGTCTATCGCCATACTAGCAGAAGGCTATTTCTATCCTATTTGTAATTAATTAGGTAATTATAGCAATTTGTATATTATTTTTTGTTCATATGCGGAACTTATATAAAATAAATTATATTTAGCCGAATAGTTATATTGTGTAACCTGTTGAATTCAGAGGAGATACTATGAGTAGTAAAAAATTAATTTTGTTTTAAAAGACATAAGTACTGTGCATTATCATTCTCAGCGCATTGCATGGTGGTGTGAAATTGCAAAAAAAGAATTCAACAGATAGCATTTTCTTTTAAGTACTTTGGCCATTAGAAAACAATCTATAACTTAACAAATTAGGCGACTTGGTTAAGGCGACTTGGTATTATTGCCAATAACAGCCCCGAATATTTGTGCATGTTTTATATTGACAATTTAAGAATAGAAGTGATATTATTTTAGCAATGAAACGTTTTAACGAATGCAAAATCATTGAAAATTGAATAGGCAAATTTTTTTATAGTTGTTATTGAAACGTTTCAAAATAATCAAGTAAAGCTTTGGAGGATATGGTGAATAAATCTAAAAGAAATTTAATGCACTTGAAAAAATATTGGTTTACATATTTGTTTTTGTTTGTACTTGGTGTTTTTGTTGTGTTTCCAATATTCTGGATGGTGTCAGTCTCTTTGAGGGATAATGGCAAGGTTTTCACCTTTCCCGCACAGTTCTTGCCACCTGAAGTTACTTTTGAGGCATACGTTAAAGTGCTAACAACACCTAAAACATTGATGTACTTTTTTAACAGCTATTTAAACGGTGTGCTTGTTACGCTAATTGCAATGTTTATAGGCATTATGGCAGGTTATGGGCTAAGCCGTTATGAATTTCGTGGGAAAAGAATTTTCAACTTGTTTACTGTTTCAACTCAAACAATTCCTGCAGTTACACTTTTAATACCGTTTTTTATTTTAATGGTTGCATACGGACTTTATGATACACGATGGGGTTTAATTGTAGCATACACTTCTTTTTCGCTTCCGTATTCAATTATTATGATGACCGGGTATTTTAACTCAATTTCTAAAGAAATAGACGAGGCTGCACGAATAGACGGCGCAAGTGACTTGTTTACACTGTGGAAAATTATTGTGCCTATTGCAAAACCCGGCATTATTTCTACAATGATTTACATATTTATCTTATCATGGAACGAATACATTTTTGCAACTGCGCTTATTAAAGACGATGCACTTAAAACAGTGCCCGTAGGCCTTGCGCTAATGAAAGGCGAAACTGTTTATGAGTGGAATACGATGATGGCGATGTCTATAATAGGCTCAATACCCGTTTTAATATTCTATTTAATAAGGCAAAAAGAATTTGTTTCAGGCAATGCAAGTGGGGCTGTAAAAGGCTAGATGGTTTAAACTACTGTTGACACTGTCTAAAAACTTTTTAAAATAAAAAATCGGAGGAAAATACAATGAAAAAACTTATGGCACTTTTGATGGCACTTGTTATGTTAACTATGGTTGCATGTAGCTCTGCACCGGCAGAAAGCACAGCCACAGAGAGCACATCACAAGAAGACGCAGCACCGGCACAAGAAGAAACAGGCGAAGTTGTTGAAATTGAATTTATTCAATGGTGGGCAGCGGAATCAGGCGGCGAATACTTAGATACACTAATTACAAATTTTGAGGCAGAATATCCTAACATTAAAGTTACACCTATAACAGTTCCTTTCGGCGATGTTAGAAACCAAACAGTTGCCAACCATGCAACAGGCACATCTGCAGACGTTATAGCTATGAACCCACCATGGGTTAGAGAGTTCTACGACCTTGGAATTTTAGAACCACTAACAGATTACATTGCAAACGACGATACATATATGAAAGATATTTATCAAGAAGTTTCTTTCTCTGAAATTGAAGGCGACACTTATGTTGTGCCTTACACACAAATGGCGTTTTTCCTATACTACAATATCGACATGTTTACAGCAGCAGGCCTTGATGCACCTACAAGCCTTGAGGAAGTTATAGCTGCAGCAAAAGCTTTAACAAACCCAAATGAAAACCAATATGGTATTTCACTTGTTCTTTCAGAGCAAGCAGCAGGTAATGGTTCTATTTTATCACTTTACCCATTACTATATGCTTTAAACGGCAGAACATTGGTAGACGGCAAATTTACAGTAGATACACCTGAAATGCTACAAGCTATGCAAGTACTTGCAACAATGCAAGCAGATGGCTCTTTCTTACCGGGCACAACTTCAAAAACAGAAATTCAAGTTGTTGAAGAGTTTGCACAAGGCAATATCGGCATGATGTTTGAGCACGACGGACATATTGTTTCTGTTGAAGACAGAAACCCTGATTTAAACTACGGAATTATTCCAATTCCTACAATGGACGGCACAGGCGAGCCTGAACTTCGTCACCATGGCTGGGACATTGGTATGTCTGTTAACTCAGAGCACAAAGAAGAAGCTTGGACATTTATCTCTTACATCACAGCAGAAGAAAACTTAATGGCTGCTGCAGACGGTTTCCAAAAAGTTCCTGCAATTAAAGGCGCAGTGCCTGGTTATGCAGAGTCAAACGAAAAAGTTGTAGAAGCAATTGAGTACATGGGCGAATATGCAATGGTTGAAGAGCTAATGCTTATGCCACAATCAAGCGCTTGTTGGACAGAGCTTACAAAAGCCGGCGCGGCTGTAATTCAAGGCACAAAAACACCTGAAGAAGCACTTGCAGATTGCCAAGCTTCTTGGGATGAGCTTTTAGGACAATAATTTGTAATAAAGCTACATAATTTTATAAGCACAAAATAATTTGCTTTTATGCCGCAGGGCTATTTTACCCTGCGGCATAAAAAATAAAATGGAAATACTTACAACAATTATTGTTTTGTTGTATAATTGATATAAAAAAATAAACCGAGCTATTAAGCATTTAAACGTGTTTAAATGCCAAATTTACTTGGCTAATTGGAGTATAAATATGGACAGTTCACTACAAAGAAAAGTAATGCTTATGCGTTTTAGGCAAAAAATGACACCATGGTTTTTCCTTGCGCCTGCCACTGTTGTTTTAGTTTTTGTTTTGCTTATACCTATTATTAATGTTTTCATTTACAGCTTTTCCGAAAACATGATTAATAATGAAAACCCTGCTTTTGTGGGTTTTAGCAATTATATAGAAGTTTTTAAATATGATGGACTTTGGCAAATGCTGTGGTTTACATTAATATT
>CAYJMH010000040.1:0-12174 GCA_964371535.1 uncultured Bacteroides sp. | reverse complement strand
TCACACCGCCTGTAAAAGTGTCCATTATAATACTACCTCGCTTTGGGGTTATTATGTAAATAATACTATGTACCCTGTATGCACTATTTACAGTTTATTTTATGGCGTGGCCTTAGGACAGCCCACATGCCAATTTATATTATGTTTAGTCCTCACATTATATAAGTATTATAATGGCACGGCGCTTTTTAGTCAAACATTGTTTGCACTGTTTTATTGCTTTGTGGCGTAGAGTAAACCCAACTGCTTATGTGCCCACACGTTTGGCTAAAATTATTGTACAGTGGCAATTTATAATCTATGCCGTGCAAAATATTTAATTTTATTTTCATCTTTTCGGGCTGTATGCTTTTAATATAAACACTTACTGTTTGGCCGCATATTACACCTGCGGTGTTTTCTGCAAGGCCGGCAAGGTTTGGCGCAAGCTCTACAAACACACCATAGCTCTCAATGCTTCGCACTGTGCCAAGCACAGTCTCTCCAACCGAGAAATGCATTGCATTCTCAAGCCATGTACCAAAAAGCTCTTTTGTGCTTAATATCAGGCGCTTTTTCTCGTCCACATCTTTAACAACACAATAAATTTGTTGCCCCTGTGCAAACCTGTCTTTAGGCGAATTAATGCGCGACACAGACATGCTGTCGATTGGCAAAAGTGCCATTATTCCACAGCCTATGTCGCAAAAGGCGCCGAAACTTTCAATGTGCGTTATTCTTGCAAAAATAACATCACCCGGCACAAGGCCGCTTACATAATGCCTCTCGCATTGTTGCTGCGCTTTTTTTCGCGACAGAACAAGCACTTGCTCTCTAGCTTCTTCAATTACAAAGCACGTGCGCAGCCCCACGCGTGAAAGAATTGCTATGTCACGCACTTCTGTTCCGCCTGTGCTCATAGCGCAATTTTCACGCGGCATAACTGCGTTATAATCCCCAATTTTAAAGTGTAAGTTTTTTTCGCTGTCACATACAAGCGCCCTGCTTTCAAAAATTGTGCCTTGCTGTATTGCCAAAAAAATTTCGTCATAGCCCGGCACACCCGTGCAAAGTTCGTGTTTTGTGCCCTCAGGGTAAAATGTCATCGTTCATCATCCTTTTTTCTGCATTTTTTGTAATGGCCGCATTATATAATTTTTGTTGCATAATTTTCATTTTTCTTCTGTTTTGGCGGCTACTGTTTAACTATATGCAAGTGGCGTGTAAATCTTGCAATAAAACGGCAAATGTTATATAATAAAAAGTGCGTAACTTTAAAAAGCAAAGCTGAAAGGGTGAGCCTGTTGTGGACATAAAAGTGGGCAATATTGTTTTAACAAAAAAAAATCACCCTTGCGGCTCAAACGAATTTGAAATACTACGCATTGGCGCAGATTTTCGCATTAAGTGCACAAAGTGCGGCCATGAAATTATGTTGCCGCGCACAAAAATTGAAAAGAACATTAAGAAAATTTTGCCAACCGGCACAGAAAAATAATGGCATGAAAACATTTGTGGTTGCACATTATTTTGCTTTAGCATATATTTACAACAAAGTGCATTATCACAAATTTAACAAATTTATTATGTATATTAATCTATAAAGGAAGAAAAAGCAGAATGTTAGACAAATTAAAAGCGGTAAAAGACAGGTACGATGAAATTAACAACAAATTACAAGACCCAAGCGTTGTTACAAATGCAGAACTTTATAAAACGCTGATGAAAGACTATAAAAATTTGACGCCGCTTATTGAGACATATGACAAGTACACACAGGCGAAAAATGCATTTGATGAAGCAGAAACACTGTTGAATGAAGGCGGGCTGGATGCAGAATTTAAAGAGCTTGCCCAGGCTGAATATGACGAAAACAAAGCAGCAATTGAAACACTTACAGACGAGCTTAAAATTTTACTTATACCTAAAGATGAAAACGACGACAAGAGTGTAATAATTGAAATACGCGGTGGCGCAGGCGGCGACGAGGCAGCACTTTTCGCAAACAGCCTTTACCGTATGTACAGCATGTACGCAGCCGCTAAGGGCTGGAAAAACGAAATTGTCAACATAAACGAAACAGAGCTTGGCGGCATTAAAGAAGTAAGCTTTTTGGTAGAGGGCGAGGGTGCTTACAGCCGAATGAAGTTCGAGAGCGGTGTGCACCGTGTTCAACGTGTGCCCGAAACAGAAACTCAAGGCAGGGTTCATACATCTACTGTTACTGTTGCTGTCATGCCCGAGGCAGAAGAAGTTGAAGTTAACATAAACGCGGCAGATTTGAAAATCGACACATTCAGGGCTTCCGGTGCAGGCGGCCAGCACATAAACAAAACCTCGTCTGCAATACGTATAACACACTTGCCAACCGGCATGGTGGTTGAATGCCAAGACGAGCGCAGCCAGCTGAAAAACAAGGAAAAAGCGCTTAAAGTTTTGCGCAGCAGAATGCTTGCAGAAGAGCAGGCAAAGTACGACAAAGAAGTTGCACAGCACAGAAAAAGCCAAGTAGGCACGGGCGACCGCTCTGAAAGAATTAGAACATATAACTACCCGCAAGGCCGTTTAACCGACCATAGAATTGGCCTTACACTTTATAAACTTGACTATATTTTAAATGGCGACATTGACGAAGTTATTGAGGCGCTTATTACAGCGGACAGGGCCGAAAAACTTCGTGCCGAAGCACAGGAGTTTTAAAATTGACACAGCAACACACAACACAACTTTTACAGCCTAATGAAAGCGCAATTGAACTTGCCGCACAGCTTATTAAAGACGGCAATGTTGTTGGAATTCCAACAGAAACGGTTTATGGCCTTGCGGCGAATGCACTTGATGAAAGTGCTGTAAAAAAAATATTTGCGGCAAAAAACAGGCCGTGCGACAACCCGCTGATAGCCCATATCAGTGACATGGATATGATGAAATTTCTATGCGACGAAGTGCCGAAAAATGCACTGTTGCTTGCAAAAGCATTTTGGCCGGGGCCTTTAACATTTGTAATTAAGCGCGGCGGCACGGTGTGCAACGCAATGTGCGCAAATTTGGACACAATAGCAGTAAGAATGCCCTCTCACAATGTTGCACTGAGCATTATTAATTGTGCAGGTGTGCCACTTGGCGCACCAAGTGCGAATGTTTCGGGCCGGCCAAGCCCAACAGCCGCGGCGCACGTAATGCTTGATATGCAAGGGAAAATACCACTTGTAATAGATGGCGGCGAATGCAAAGTAGGGCTTGAATCTACAGTTGTGTCGCTTGCAGAAGAAACGCCGATTATTTTAAGGCCGGGTGTTATAACAAAGGCGCAAATTGAAAGCGTTTTGAACGAAAATGTATTATTGGCCGACAGCATTACATCACCGACTGAGACGGGCGAAAAAGTTCTTTCCCCGGGCATGAAATATAAGCACTATGCGCCAAACGCCGAAATGGTTCTTATAAAAGGTAACAAGCAACAATTTTGCACTTACGTTAATACAAAAGTGACAAATGAGCATGGTTCTTTTGCACTTTGCTTTGACGGTGAAGAACAAATGTTGCAATGCCCCTGTATTGCTTTCGGGAAGCAGAACAATGAAAGTTGCCTTGCAAAGAACTTGTTTGCAGCACTTAGAGATCTTGACGAAAAAAAGGCACAAAAAATATATGCACACTGCCCGGCCGAAAACGGCGTGGGGCTTGCCGTTTACAACAGAATGCTTAGGGCGGCGGCATTTAAAGTGGTGAATTTAAATGAATAGCAGCAATATTTACAAAGAACATGAATATAATTTAAATACAGGTGAAACTGCCGAATTTGAAAGCGACGATGTTTTATATTTTAAAAATAAAATTAAAGTTGTTGCAATAACAGGGCGAAGCGGAAGTGGCAAAAGCACTGTTGCAAAAATTTTTACTGCCCAAAATTTCACAGTGTTGGACGCCGATGCCGCGGCAAAAAGGGCACTTCAAAAAGGCAGCGAGTGCATTGCCAAACTTGCAATAGCGTTTGGCAATGATATAGTTCTTGAAAATGGCGAAATTGATAAAAAACTTTTAGCACAGCGTGCTTTTCAAACATCTGAGGGCGCAAAAACACTTACGGACATAACACACCCAAAAATAGTAAGCATACTGGCTAGTGACATTAAAAACGCGTGGAAAAAAGGCGAGAAGCTTATTTTTGTTGATGGTGCAGTTATAATTGGTGGGCTTTTTGAAAAATATTGCGATGAATTTATTGTTGTTACTGCGCCCGATGCCGAGGCAGTTAAGCGAATTACGGCACGAGACGGCATAACAAAGCAGCTTGCAAATAAGAGGCTTAGCGCCCAAAAAACGCTTGCCGAAATGATGGAAAAAGCAAATTATATAATAAAAAATAACGCCGACAGCGCATCACTTGAAAAAGCGGCCCTTAGCGTTTTGGGTGAAATTGTTGATGGTGGCAAATAAAATTTAAGGTAATATATGAAAAACAAAAAAACAACATTCCTTGTAATATTGCTTATCGTGCAATGTTTCATTATTCTTTTTGTGCTTATACAAATGTCACTTGGCAGCATTGAAAGCACTATGTATCCACGTGAATACAGCGATTTAGTCGAAAAATACTCTAGCGAGTTTGGTGTGGAGCAAAACATAATATATGCCGTTATTAAAACGGAAAGCGGCTTTGACGAAAACGCTGTTAGCAGCGCAAGTGCACGCGGTTTAATGCAAATTACAAACGAAACTTTTGCTTGGATAAAGTCTAAAATAGCGCCTGATGAGGACCTCACGTTTGACGATATGTTCTCGTCTGAAACAAACATTCGCTTCGGCACATATTTAATGAGCTATTGCCTTGAGCGATATGACGGCGACCTTAAAACTTCAGCCGCGGCATACCACAGCGGCATCACACTTGTTGACGGACTTTTAGAAAACGCTGACTATTCAGATAACGGCACAACTCTCAACACTTTTCCGTACGAGCAAATGAGCAATTACGTTATAAAAATTGAAAACAACTATGACTCTTACAGCACGTTGTATTAAAATTATTAAAAAACATTTTAAAGCGCTGTTCAATTATGTAATAATTCAGTGCCTTTAAACTAATTTGAAAGGACGACAAAATGAAAAAAGAACAAGCTAAAAGCAAGGCAAAAAATTCAAGCAAAGATCTTGCAAAAGACCTACTATTCAAAACAGAGCATATTGCACACGTTGCCCCTAAAACGTTAAAAAAAGCATTCGATTTTTGTGAGAAGTACAAAAAGTACATAGACGCCGCCAAAACAGAGCGCCTTGCGTGTGATTACACCGTTGGCATGTTAATAAAAGCAGGCTATAAAGAGTTCGACAGGAAAGCCAGCTATAAACAAGGCGATAAAATTTACAGCATTAACCGCAATAAAGCGCTTATTATTACAACCATCGGCAAAAAAAGCATGTCTGACGGCGTGCGTATTACTGCCGCACACATTGATGCGCCACGCATTGACTTAAAGGCAAACCCACTTTATGAAGACAGTGAAATTGCACTTTTCAAAACTCACTACTATGGCGGCATACGCAAGTATCAATGGGGTGCAACACCGCTTTCGCTTATTGGCGTTTTGTATAAAAAAGACGGCACATGCGTGAATATTAACATTGGCGAAGACGAAAATGACCCCGTGTTTTGCATTACTGATTTGTTGCCGCACTTGGCACAAACACAAAGCAAGCGTACACTTTCCGAGGGATTAAAAGGCGAGGAGTTAAATATTGTTGTTGGCACTATACCTTATGAAGACAAAGAGTTTAAAGACTGTGTTAAACTGTACGTTATGCAACTTTTAAACGAAAAATACGGCATTACCGAGCGTGATTTCACACGTGCTGAAATTGAGGCTGTGCCAACGTTTAAAGCAAGGGACGTAGGTTTTGACCGCAGCTTAATAGGCGCATATGGGCACGACGACAGGGTGTGTGCATACACATCAGTTATGGCTGAAATTGAAACAAAAAACCCTGAGTATACAACTGCTTGTATGCTTGCAGATAAAGAAGAAGTGGGCTCTGACGGCTCGACAGGCCTGCAAAGCGACTTTTACTTCAATTTCTTGCAAGCACTTTGCCAAAACCAAAATGCAGACTATTTGAGCATGTGCGAAAACTCTAAGTGCCTTTCGGCCGATGTAAACGTTGCGCTTGACCCAACATTCCCCGATGTTACAGAAAAGCTAAATACCTCAAAGTTAAACCACGGCGTTGTTGTAACAAAGTTCACAGGTGCAAGGGGCAAGGGCGGCACAAACGACGCAAACGCAGAAATGGTGTCTTATGTTACGAATATATTTGACAATGCTGACGTTATTTGGCAAACGGGTGAACTTGGTAAAGTTGACCAAGGTGGCGGCGGCACTGTTGCAAAATATATTGCAAATAAAAACGTAGACGTAATTGACGTTGGTGTACCCACGCTTAGCATGCATTCACCATTTGAGCTAGTTTCAAAACTTGATGTATTCATGACATACAAGGCGTTTAAATCATTTTTTGACAGCGCAAAATAAGCCTACTTTTTCGGTTTAACTATATTAATTAACAACATAAAAGAAGGGGCGGCATTTTTGCCGCCCCTTCAACATGTCAAAAAGCACACAATGTTTCGCAATTATTAAAAGTTTTACTAAATTTTTTTCAAAAAATTTCGGGTATTAGGGCCGGGCCCTAATACATAGCTATTCTAATTATCCAAGCGAGCTGTAGAATATGTCTGCTAGAGGCGAATCTTTTGATAAGAACAGTGTATTTTCACCATTCACAAGGCTTGCCTTCGCTGCGTCCAGCGAGCGTACAAAACTGTAAAATTCTGCTTTTTCTGTGTCGTTATATGCCTCAGACAAAATAAGCATGTACTCTGCCTCACCCTCAGCAATTATTGCGTCTGCCGATGATTGCGCTGCGCTTAACATTATTTGAACTTCTCTGTCTGTACTGCTGCGTATAATTTGCGCGTCGCTCTCGCCCTGTGCTGTGAAGCTGGCCGCAATATTGTTTCGCTCTGAAATCATTCGCTGGTACACTGCCTCTTTATTGTCGTCCGGCAAATCCAGCCTTTTAGTCTCAACGCTTAAAAGTTCCATGCCATACTGTGTTAAAGCGTCGCCAACGCCAATTAAAATTTCGCCTGCAAGCTCTCCGTCTCTGCCGCTTATAACCTCACTTTGAGACTTCGCGCTTATCGTATTTTTCAAGCTGTTATAAACACTGCTCGAAATTCTGCTCTCCGCATTTGATATGCTTCCGTTAAGTGTTTGAATAAACAATTTTGGGTCTGTTATTTTCCACATAACAAAACTATCTGCAACCATTGTCTTTTTATCTTTCGTTATAACGTCAGAAATCGGCAAGTCGTACAGCATAATTTCTTTTGTAAGCACACTTGTACTTTGAATAAACGGCACTTTAAATGATATGCCCGGCGATGAGTAAATGTTCACTACTTCACCGAATTGCCTAATAATTGTATACTCGTTTTGTTGTGTAACAACAGCGCAATTTGTAAACACAAACATTAAAATTACAATAATTAATAATATTTTCCACACAATGTGCAGTTTAAAAACCTTTTTCATTTCGTGCCCCTCCATTAAGAATTGCCTGTGCCAATACCGCTTTGGTTTAGCACATTAAGCGTGTTGCCGCTGTCGTCTTGAATAATAACACGTAAGTTTGGCAATATTTCTTCCATCGTCTCATAGTACATACGCTCTTTTGTAATAAGTGGGAAGCGCGCGTACTCTTCATATAAAGAGTTAAACCTTGCCGCCTGGCCCTGTGCTTCATTTATACGCGCCTCTTTTTCGGCCTGGGCACTTTGCATAATTTGGTCTGCCGTTGCCTCTGCCGCAGGTATTTGCTCCGAGCGGTACTTGTTAGCATTATTCACAGTTGTGTCGGCGTCTTGCTTTGCCGTTTCAACCTCTTTAAATGCAGACAGAACCTCGGCCGTCGGCGGCTCTGCATCTTGTATTGTTATATTCACAAGTTGTAGGCCAATGTCGTCCTCTTCAAGCCTGTTTGTAATTTTGTCTTTTATCTCACTTTGTATTTGGTTTTTACCTGTTGTAATAACATCGTCAACAGGGTAAAGGCCAATTGTGTCGCGTATATAACTTTGAGATAAATTTTTAAGAATGCTCTCAGGATAATGGCTCTCGTACAAATATTTAATGGGGTCAGTAACCCTGTACTCTGCAAAAAAGTCCACGTTTACAAAGTTAAAGTCAGATGTAATCATTAAGCTCTCTTCCCAAATAGTCTCATTTGTGTACAAGTCATACCCTATTGAAAAGCCCTTAATTGTCATGTCTACAATTCGCACGTCTTGTATAAAAGGAATTTTAAAGTGCAAACCACTAGACGATACAGTGCTTGGCACACCAAAAGTTACAACCACTGCATTTTCTTGCTCGTTAATAATGTAAAACGAGTTCATTGCAAGCGTGGCAACAATCAATACAAGTATTACTGCGCCTATAATGTTAACCGTTTTTCTAAAACCTTTCTTTCCACCGCCATTTGTGCCGGTTCCGGTTTTAAATACTTTAAATTTGTCTACCATATTAGTCCTCCGTTAATTTTTAAATATATTAAATAGTGTGTCTGATTTTTCTATAAACCTTACAAGCCAGGTGCCCAAAACAAAGCACGCAACAAACTGCCCCAGTGCCACCCACAGGCTTTGCACCAAAAACACGGTTGCGTTAAACGTGCCAACAGTTACAAAAGTAAGCTGTGCACCAACAACAACAGCATTTATTACTATTGGTGGCACGGCCGCCAATAGTGGCAGTCCTTTCGCCCGCACATTTCTAAGGCGATATGTGCAAACTGCGGCGCAAAAAGTTGCCAGTGTTCCGAAAAACACATCTAAAACGCCTAAAATATTAGCACCTGTAAAAACCCCAACAAGGTTTGTTACAAAGCACCCCACTGTTACGCCAACAATGGCGCCGGGCATAATAACAGGCAACAGAGTAAGTGCCTCACTTACACGTACTTGCATCATGCCAAAAGAAAGCGGCGCAAGTGCTAAACTAAGCGCCGCATAAAGTGCTGCAATAAGCGCAATACGCGCCAATTTGTTTGTACTTGTCTTTCGCATAATTATCCTTTTTTCTTCTTTTGTGTATTATTTCGCCTGTCATACTGTGGCTTTTTCTTCTTTTTCTTCACTGAAAAGCCAAAATCGCCTATTTTTTTGCCTTGTGCAAAATACTCGCCGTGCGCATAGCTGCACAGCCCGGCCTTGGCAAGTTTCAGCTTGCCAGCGTCGTTTATAAGCTCATCCGTCACATACACAGCCGTAATATCCGCAAGAAACATGTCGTGCGTGCCAAGCTCTATAATCTCTGTAACCTTGCACACAAGGCTAACGGGGCTTTCTTCAATTATAGGGCATTCAACATCATCAATTTCAAGCGGCGTAAGCCTTGCTGTCTCAAATTTATTCTCTTTCCTACCACTTTTCACGCCGCAATAATCTACTGCTTTAACAAGCTTTGTTGTGGGCAAGTTTATTACAAACTCGCCACTGTTTTTAATAATCTCGTGGCTGAAGCGCTCTTTTCTAACAGAGATGTATGTTTTTGGCGGCTCTGAATTTATTATTCCCGTCCATGCAATTGTTAAAACGTTGGGCGCTGCAATTGTGCCACAACTTACAAGTACAGGCGGCACAGGCGCCAAAAGTGTACTGCCTTTCCATTTAATTTTACCCATTTTCTAATTCCTTTCCGGTTTACTAACTTTATAAACACAGTGTTTAAACTTCCTTAAATATGCCGTCACAGGCTAAAACTTGCCGCTTCGCCCTGAAAAACCGCCGCCGCTGCTGCTGCGTCCACCGCCGCCGCCACCGCCGCCGCTATCAGAACTTCTTTTCGTTCGCGTCGTTGTTGTGTGCGTGTAAATGTCGTTTTGCACACGAATATTAATTCCGCCTCTCGATACATAGTCGTGCGCCTTAGCTTTCTTCTTCAAGTTTGAAAGCACTGAATAGTACCCATAACCTATGAAAGCAGCCAAGCCAATACCCACAATAAGTGCAATTAAAATAAACCCTACTTTAGGCAAAAACCCAAACGTCAGCGCGGTGTCTGTGTCATTTAAGTAATCACGAAAGCCGTAATACCAATAGTCGTCTGCAAATTCGTTCAAAAATTTACCCTCTATGTCAATCATCATAGAGTCTGTAAAAATCCCCTCTGTTTTCGGTCCGTATCTTATGTAAGAATAGTCTCTCTCTGCCATACTTAGCATAAGCAAAACGCCCTCTTTTTCCTCGCCGTATCCCAGGTTATAATCTGTGTAAAATTTTGTTGCGGCCTCAAAAATATCCCAAGTGTCAAGTATAGCAGTAAAGTCATCAATTGTCACAACATATGCTGCAACACCATGTTTTTCTTCTATTTCCAGCGCCAGCGCCGCAAGCTCCTGCTCTTTTTCCGGTGTAAGCAAATCTGCCATGTCCATAATGCTTGCAACCGTTAAATTGTCAAGCTGCTCTTGTATACTGCTAAAAGCCGCAGCCTGCCCAATATGATAGTTCTCTATCGCATCAAAATAACCGTTTGCATAGTTGAAATAATCTCCGGTAACTAAATAATCAAAATGATAGTCCATAACAGCTGAACTTACTACATCGTTATTGCCACCGTATTTGTAGTAAAATGCGTCGTACTCCTCTGCAGACATTACATGAAAATGCACGTCAGTGTCTGTATAGTCAAGCGCACGCTCATCTAAAACAACATCATAAGCATAGTAAAGACTTTCTTCGCCCTTGCTTGCACTGTTTGTTATTGCTGTAAAATAGGCACGTTCACCGTAACTTTCAAAAATATTTTGCGCTTTTTGCTCAAGTATCAAAAGTTCATCTTGTGTAAAAACACCTGCTTCGTCTGTTACATACGCTTCTTGCGAAACGGTAGTTGCCGAGACAGTGCAAAGTGCCAACATTGATAAAACAAGTGCCAATATTGTAATGAGAGATGTTAACTTATTATTTTTCATTTTTTCACCCTCCTCACATAAACATTTGAAGAATAATATACATGAAAAGCGTAATGCCTACTGCAAGGACTGACACAAAGCTAAAAAGCTTCACAAAGTCGCACGGCAACTTGCCCACAAATTTGCCTGTTTGCCCGTTCATGGCAAATATGTAATTTTTGCCGCGATACCTTGTGCTAAGCATCCAAACGGGCGCAAGCGCATATTGCACGTCTCCCCTGTTCAAAAAAACCTGCCTGTTTGTCTCTGTGCAACTTGTATATCCTTTTACGCTTTGCCTTAAAACGTCCATCGCCGTTGTAACAGCGCGCTCGTCTGCCCTGGCAGAGCATTGATGTATTTCAACATCGTACTTATCGGCAAAGTAACCAGGCATATACGCTGTTGAAAACGGTTTTAACTCGCTGTAATCGAACGGCTCAATGCTCTCCATATAATTGTCCGGCATTTTACTAGATGCGTCCACCGGTATATCGCTAAAACTCACAATGCCTGCACGCTGTACGTTATAATGGCGTGTAGTTGTCACATTATAATCGCCCGAGATAACAGTTGTAGAACTTATCGCATTGTAGTAAACATTGGCATCAACTGCGCCATCAAAAAGCCAAAACGGAACGTAAACGCCCTTAATCTCTTCTATATGATTCTCTTTTGAAAAAAAGCGCGGAAGCAAAAATTTGCCTTTACAAAAGTCAGTAAGTGCCTTTTTCGCGGCAGCTTTATCAAGTTTAAACGGCATCACATAGTCCGGTTTTATTGCACCTGCAAATTGGCCCGGCACTACTGTGGGGTTTCCGCAATATATACAAGAAGTCGCAGCCGTTGTCGCGTCGCATATTATCTCTGCACCGCATGACGTGCACGAGTAAGTGCGCATATTTTCGCCGCCCTCGCCCCAGTTTGTGCTCAAATGTGCAGCCGTCCATAAATTTTCGGCATTATTCTGTGTGCTTTGTACGTTTTGCCCCGGCATATATGGTGTAAATGTAGCGTTAGCTCCGTTTTGCGGTGCGCCCATGTTTTGGGGGTAGCCGCCGTTTTGCGGTGCGCCCATGTTTTGGGGGTAGCCGCCGTTTTGCGGTGCGCCTGTGTTTTGCGCATAGCCGCCGTTTTGCGGTGCGCCCATGTTTTGGGGGTAGCCGCCGTTTTGCGGTG
>CAYJMH010000039.1:9070-14111 GCA_964371535.1 uncultured Bacteroides sp. | reverse complement strand
TTATTTTATGGCGTGGGCTGAGGACAGCCCACATGCCAATTTATATTGTACTCGTACCTCGTACAATATAAATAATCCTCAAATCCTGCACGGATTATTTATAACTTATTTTATGGCGTGGGCTGAGGACAGCCCACATGCCAATTTATATTGTACTCGTACCTCGTACAATATAAATAATTTGTACATTTGTTGCATGTACAACTGTGAATAATAAAACTAAAACCTACTGAATAACCTGTTGTTCAGTAGGCTTTAGTTTTTTGAAAATTATGCACTTCATTTATACAAATTTCACCTTTTGTTAATAAATGCACCCGCGGTTTGTGCTATAATACGATATGTTATTCTAAAATATTACATTATAATGTATAAGTTGCAATTGCAAGGGAATGGGGTTAATATAAATGAGCAAAATAAAACGCTTCGTTAAAAAAAGGAAAGTACTTCTTATAGTTTTAGTAATACTTATAATTTTAGGCATAGTAGCCTACAATTTTATATCGGGTATTGCAAGCGGTGTGCAAGCGGCACTCTTCACGCCGTCCATATCACAACTTAACACACAAGATTTGTCTAACGTAATAATGGCAAGCGGCAATACTTCTGCCGTTGACGTTAGGGCTGTGCAAGCTGAAAACGTCTCTGCACAGGCAAGCTATAAAATTGCAAACCTTGCAATTGAAGTGGGCGACAGTGTAAGTGCAGGGCAGGTTTTGGCAACGCTGGATACAGAAGACGCGCTTGACAACGTTGAAAGTGCCGAGGACAGTTTAGACGACGCATACACGGCACTTTATGATGCAAATGAGCAAGCAGCATTTGATTTATCTGTTGCAGAAAGAAGCCTTGTAGACGCACAAAACCAGTATAATATTTACAAACAAAACCATGAAGAGAACGTTGCAAACCTCAATGCGGAAATCGAGGCGGCGCAGTCAGCTTATAATGGTGCTGTTAACTCACAAAACACTATAATTGATGCATACTTAATTGCGTGGGCAAACACTAACGCATTTCCCTATACAAATACAAGCGACATAGGCGCCGAAATAATGCGTAAATATAATGCATTGGACGATGCCGGAAAAATGGACCCTACAAATGCCACAATAATAACAGATTTTAACGACTATTCAGCTTTGATGTCACAAAAGCAATCTACATTATCGCAACTGGAGAATGCTTTGAACACCGCAAAAGCCGGCTTAGACTCTGCCATTGCCTCATATGAAACGCAAGAGCGCAGTGCAAGTTTGCAAATTGAGAGTGCACGCGACAGTGTTGTGCGCACAACTTTAAGCGATCAATCGGTAGAGTCTGCCCGAGCACAGGTGGAAACGGCCGAGGACTCGCTTGAAACAGCAGAAAGTGCACTTGACGATTACTATGTGCGCGCGCCCATAAGCGGCGTTGTAACAGCGCTTAATTTTGAAGAGGGCGACTATTTAAGCGGCGCACTTTGCACAGTGCAAAATTTAAACAGCTTTGAAATTGTTACTACTGTTGCTAGCTATGATGTAGTTAACCTGTCTGAGGGCATGAGGGCTATTATTACAACAGACTCAACAGGAGATATTGAAATTGCCGGCGCTATACACAGCATTTCGCCGATAGCAGTTGACGAAAGCGGCAACTTTGAAATTGTTGTGCGCCTTTCGGAAAGCCACCCCAATTTGCGCGCAGGTGTGCCCAGCAAAATTACTTTTATAGTTGAAGAGAATTCAGGCGTTTTTGCCGTGCCAATTGATGCCGTTATGGAAGAAAACGGGCAAAAATATATTTATGTTTATGACGAAAGGCCAGCTGCTGAACAGCTTGCACTTGGCGAGCTTGACGGCAGACGTAGACTTGATGTAACAACAGGTATGGAAACGTCTTACCTTGTTGAAATTATAAGCAGCGAGCTTGAGGACGGCATGTTTATACTTGATGACCCAATGGGGCTTAATGTTGCTGTTGCGCAAGACCCAATGCTTATGATGACAGGCCCTTCTGACCAGGCAGGCGGCCCGCCGGAAGGCGGCGGCCCAAGAGGTTAAATTTTGCTGTTAGTTTAGGCAGTGGCTTTGCAAGCAGAAAAACAGCCGCTTTTGGCAATTTTTCACTTACTTTGCAATGCAAACCTTCAACTTTAATATAAAGCACATGTCTTAAATTCGAATGGAGGACAAAATGCCCGAAAACGTAATAAACATCAACGGTGTTTATAAAAAATACTTTATTGGTAAAGAAAACGAGCTTTGTGCATTGAACAATGTCACAATAAATATTGAGCGCGGAAGCTTCACATCTGTTGTTGGCGCGTCAGGCAGTGGCAAGTCCACGCTTATGAATATTATTGGCGCACTTGACAAGCCAACAGAGGGTACTTATTTTCTGGACGGCGTCGACATAATGAACACTGACGACAGTGAGTTGTCAGGCATACGAAACAAAAAAATAGGCTTTATTTTTCAAAACTTCAACTTAATACCGCGTATAAACGCGCAAAAAAATGTGGAATTGCCCATGCTTTATGCCGGCGTTTCATCAAAAGCGCGTGCAAAGCGCAGTTTAGAACTTTTAAAAATGGTGGGCATGGACGAGCGCCGAAGGCACAAGCCGAACGAGCTTTCGGGTGGACAAAAGCAGCGTATTGCAATTGCAAGGGCTGTTGCAAATGACCCTGCAATTTTACTGGCAGACGAGCCAACAGGTGCACTTGATTCTAAAACAGGGCGCCTTGTTATGGATATTTTCCACGACTTGCACAAAAATCATGGTAAAACCATCATTTTAATAACACACTCGCCCGAGCTTGCCGAGGAAACGCAGCGCATTATTACACTTGTTGACGGTGTTGTAACAACAGACCGTCCCGGGAGGGACTTTAAATGAGCATAAAAGAAAATGTGATGCTTGCGCTTGTTGCACTTTGGAGCAATAAAATGCGTGCGCTTCTGACAATGTTGGGCATAATAATCGGCATTGGAAGCGTTATAACAATTTTCACAATAGGAAACTCTTTAAACGGATATATTATGGGCGAGATGTCTGCAATGGGCGCAAACAATGTTACGCTGGGCATACAGCAAAAAGACAGCGAGGACTCTGCGAGAAGTGGGCCGCCTGTTACACCAACTGAGGCCGACTTGCTTACAGACGATATGCTAAGCGAGCTTATGGTTCAATTTGAAGAAGAGCTTGTTACTATTGACATAAAAACACAAGTTGGCAGCGGCATTGCAACAAACGGCGAAAAATACGCATATTTTGACTTAACGGGCGCCGGTGAAATGAGCGCCACTGTTGACAGTATTGAAATAGTCGAGGGGCGTTTTCTTCTTCAAAGGGAAATTGACGACGAAAAAAATGTTGTTGTAATATCTGATTTATTTGCAGAAAACTTAGGCATTGGCGAAAGCCCTATTGGCGAGCAAATTATGCTTGAGGCGCAGGGACGCACACCTGCACTTTACACAGTTGTGGGCATTTATGAATATGTAGCATCTGCTTTCACATTTACAACGGGAAGCGACCAAGACCTTAGCACAACGGCATACATTCCGTACACAGTGGCAAAGCACATAACAAATGCCGCCGATGGTTATTCAAGCGTAACAGTATTAACTGCCGCAGGCGCAGACAGCGCAACTGTTGCAACAGACATGCAAAATTATTTAAACACACGTTATTACTCACAAAACGCCAATTTTGAAATATTTTCTTTTGCAATTGAGAGCCTTATTGAGTCGATGCAAAGCATGCTTTCTACATTGCAGCTTGCAATAGCCGCTGTTGCGGCAATATCGCTTGTTGTTGGCGGCATTGGTGTTATGAACATTATGCTTGTTAGCATTACAGAGCGCACAAAGGAAATTGGCACAAGAAAAGCACTTGGTGCCACTAACTTTTCAATTAGAATGCAATTTATAACAGAAAGCGCAATAATTTGTTTAATTGGCGGAATTATTGGCATTCTTTTCGGTGTTGGGCTCGGCTCTTTTGCCTCGTCGCTTTTACAATTCCCGGCAACGGCAGACGTTGCAAGTATATCAATTGCTGTTGGTTTCTCTGTTGGTATAGGTATTTTCTTTGGGTATTACCCGGCAAATAAGGCCGCAAAGCTTGACCCAATTGAAGCACTTAGATATGAATAATTAAAAATCTTAATGTTTGGGTTGTCTGAAGTGCGGCCAAAAAGAGGCTGTTGACAAAGTTGCAAACAATATATAGTTGAAATTGTATAAATTAAATAGTTAAGTAGTAACTAAGGCTTGATACCTGTGTTTGTCAGGTGTCAAGCCTTTAAGGTTTACATTAATTTTACGCCTGTTATAATAATCATTATATTTTGTTTTTACTGCTTACTTATAATTTTTTGTTGCCATTTTCATAAAACAATATTATTATCTAATATTTTTGTGCATATACTATGTTTAACATCAAAATTAGAATACTGCATTAATTCAAACATACGCCAAAAACAGCAACTTTAAAATTTCTATTATATGTAAATAATTTGACAAACGCGCGTATTTTTTCTATAATGTTGAATAGCTATTTGCATTTGCGTTTAAATATATTTTTTTGCATACATGCACTTGCAAATTTAATTAATTTAATTGATATGAAAATGCTGATGTTTTCAAAATATACAGCCAAAATCTGACGGCTTAACACTATTGTTGATACTATCTAAGTTTACGGAGGATAATTTAATGAGAGTTTTGATAGGAACAGACACATATTCACCAAGTGTGAATGGTGTTGTGACATCTACACTTAACCTGAAGGCCGGCTTAATTGAGCTTGGCCATGATGTGCGAATTATTACACTTTCAAATACGCTTGAATCATACATAGATGATGGGGTTTACTATATAGGCTCGCTTGATGCAGGTAAGGTTTACCCGGACGCACGCTTTAAAATTAAGCCCAGCAAAAATGAAGTTGACGACATTTTAAATTGGAAGCCTGACATTATTCACACACAAAGCGAATTTAGCATACTACCAATAACTGCAAAAATTTCATGGAAGTTGAAAATACCGCATGT
>CAYJMH010000039.1:0-9060 GCA_964371535.1 uncultured Bacteroides sp. | reverse complement strand
CACACATTATTTTTCTCCGTCAAAAACAGTTGGTAAAAAAGTTGTAATGACGCTTACAAATATTTTCAGCGATTATGTAGACGGCATGATTGCGCCTGCACAAAAAACATATAAACTACTTAGCGACTATGGCGTTGCTTGCCCGCTTAAATGCATACCAAGTGGCATTTCACTTGAACAATTTGATTCACCGACAGATTTTAAATATATAAGCACAATAAAAAACAAACTATCAATACCTGAAGGCAACTTGGTTTGCCTGAGCGTAAGCAGAATTGGTAAAGAGAAAAACATTTCAGAGATAATTGAATATGTAAAAAACATTGATAATATATGTTTAGTTATTGTGGGCGACGGGCCCTATAAGCAAGAACTTGAGAACCTTGTGCAAACGCTTAACATTACAGATAAAGTAATTTTTACGGGCATGATAGAACCATCAGATGTAGTGAATTATTACAAAATGGCAGACTTATTTGTGTCTGCTTCAAAAAGCGAGACACAAGGCTTAACATATGTTGAGGCGCTTGCGTGCGGCACACCTTTGCTTTGCCGCAACGACGACTGCCTTGACGGAGTGCTTTTAGAGCATGAAAACGGTTATGGCTTCGAAAACGAGCATGAATTTCTTGAAAAGCTAAATGATTTTTTAAATAGAGATGATAAGGATAAAATGAGCGAGTGTGCAAAAAGCACTGCGCAAAAGTTCTCTAGGCTTAATTTTGCAAAAAGCGTTGCAGCTTTTTACAAAGAACTTATAGACGAAAAAGCATTGCGTCCAGACCACAATATAAGCTTACTTGGCTGGCTTGACAATGTTATTTAAACTTTTAAATCCGCTTTCTTTATGAGAGCGGATTATTTTTTCGCAAACCCCATTTTTAAAATTATTGTGCGGTATCACGTTCCTCTATACTCCGTTGGCGTAAGCTTTTCTTTGTTTGTAATCAGCGCCAAAACGTGGTGCATCAAAATTTGTTTTGTAAAAATTTCAACGTTACTCAAATAATTTCAGCAATTTCTTCAAAATTCTTTTTTAAAATGGGTGGCAATTTATAGTTTGGGTCTCCCCTACCCACAGCGAGTATCATTACAGGGGTTTCCCCTTTTGGCCGGTTGAAGTAGTCGCGTAAAAACGTCATAGGTGCAGGTGTATATGTTAAACTTTGCAGCCCCATTTTATGAAGGGCACTAATTAAAAAGCCGATAGCAATGTTCGTCGATTCTGTTACATAGTAGTTCATGTTCTTTTTACCGTCAGAAAGAATTTTATAATTTTCCTTAAATACAACAATAAGATAAGGCGCTTTTTCCAAGAACGGCTTTTCGCTGTTTGTTTTCAAAACAGACAAGTCGTCGGCCCAATCGTCTGATATGCGTCTCTCATAAAACTCAGACTCAACTTTCTCGCATAAAGCACGCAGCTCTTTCTTCACATGACGGCTTTGCACAATTACAAAGTGCCATGGCTGCTTATTGGCACCGTTAGGTGCAGTTGCTGCTATCATGATACAGTCCTTAATAATTTCAATATCAACAGGTTCTTGGCTAAATTCTCGATATGTACGTCTTTTTTTTGCAAGTTCTAAAAGTTCCTTACTATTCATTGTATCCTCCTTGTTATTTTCGAACTACTATATTACATGGTTTTACAAATACAAAAAGACAAATCTACTTTTGATTATTCTCAAAGTCAGATTTGTCTTTTTGTCAAAGGCGAACATTTTCAACCTTATAAACCAATGTTTTTCTACCAAGTAAATTATTATCTTATAAATCTCACTTGCTTTTTAACAAACTTCGTACAAGTTATGTTGTTATTAAGTATTATGCTCTTTCTTTTAAAAAATCACCCATAACTTGGGCAATCTCTAAGCTTTCATCAACTGTCAACCTGTCCGAACCCTCTTTATACCCATTAATTTTAGAAACAAACTCCGCAAGCTCATAACGCAAGCCGCTTCCCATAAAGTCCGTCTTATACACACGATTTTGCCTCACATCCTCAAAACACACCTCAAACTCTTGCATAAGCCACCATGGCGACTTTGCTATTATATAGCCTTGGGTGCCGGAAATTAGCAACTGTCCATCTGATTTCACCCCAAGTCCTGTTTTCGACGTGGCGAACCCATGTTCATATGTAAAATACGCCTTGGTGTAGATGTCCACCCCGTTGTTGGCCCTTACGCTGTGAAAACGAACGTCCTTGTAGCCGCCACCCATAAGCTTGATAATCGCCATAAGATTATAACTGGCAAGCTCGGTGAAACTGCCACCATATTGAACATCAGTAAGCTCGCGTAAATTATCAGCAGGTGGAAGTTTTGTAAAACACGCCTCAACGTCACGAATGTTGCCTATAGCCCCACTGCGAATTATACCCATCATCTGCACAAAACCCGGGGCATATGCTATTTTTATTGCCTCCATAAGCACGCAACCAACTTCTTTTGCCAAATCAAACGCCGTTTGCGCCTGCTCTTTGCTTAAAACCATCGGCTTCTCACATATAACGTGTTTCCTCGCCTCAAGCGACTTAATTATATAGTCATAATGGGTCTCGTGGGGCGAGGCAATGTACACCGCGTCTACACTTTCCAAAAACTCGTCGTAATTATCGGTATAGTCTATAAAATATTTCTCGCCAAACCGTTTGGCACTCTCAATTTTTGGGTTGTATGCGTTTGTTGCCTCAATACCGCTGACATATTTTATTTCATTAAAAAACCGCCCCGTAATCCTACCTGAGCCCACAATTCCCACACGAATCATGCAGTACTTCTCTTTGCGCAACTTCGTGCTTGAAATGTCCTTCGTACGTTCCAAATATACAACTTCGCAATAATCCTTAAGATAATTAAATTCGCCAATCCAATCTGAACCAATGGCAAAAACGTCAATGTCATACTTGATGATGTCTTCCAGTTTTTGCCCAACGTGATCCTCGGTGATTATCTTATCTGCAATTCCGCTTTTCTCTACGCTCAAACAACGTGTAAGATGCGGTTCTATAACATTAAGTTTGCCACGCATTTCGTCATAATGGTCGGTGGTAACACCCACTATAAGGTGATCTCCTAGCAACTTCGCACGTTCAAGTAGCTTTCTATGACCCTCGTGAAAAAGGTCAAACGAGCCATAAGTGATTACTTTTTTCATATATCTTCCTTTTGTTTATATTTAGTAACATGAAATAATTTTGCAACGTATGGGCGCTTTGCAAAAATCATATTCAAGGCTTGTGAATATATTTAGTCTTATTATCGCTACTCACATATTCCTTAAGCACGCATTACAGCAATGCTGTCATTGTTGTCTACACTTCAAGCCTACTAACCGGATGAACTTTTCTCTGTTCCACAGGAGGCAGTTCCATGTAATTCCCAAACTTAAAACTCAAATATCCGTCGTAATCCTTTGCCGCAGGGAATGTGCAACCCTCAAATTTAATGTCTGCCAGGTCTACATACCATTTTTTATAATATCCGTAATACCCGTTCTTTGGGGTAGGAAAAGTAAGAATTCTCACGAGTTCTGACGGCTTATTATTACTTTTGTCTTTCAATTTATTATATTGCCGTCTAATACCATCCTCTGAAACACAGCCCATAAGTTTATATGCAAGCCTCTTTAGTGGGTTCTTCTCGGAATGCTTCCCGACTTCTGACCACATAAGTTTGCGCACATACGCACAGTACAGATTATGAAACCACCGTTTCAGCTTGTTTTCGGGCACATTATCCAGTGGAAATATATCAACAAAAACTCCTTGTTCATACGGCATATGCTCTTGGTTTAGTCGCACAAATTGTGTACCCTTTTTGCGCAATTTACCATAACCCCAACGATACCCCGGTGTATATTTATTGTCCTGAAAGTAAAACTTGTTTGTATCAAGTTCAGCCTGACATACTTTGGCAAATTTGTCATATTCCTCCCGCAACATCGCCACATCAGCATCGTCATCCCAAGGGATATACCCACCATGCCTTACCGCCCCCAGTGTCGTGCCAGCAATAATGCAGTAACGTATATCGTGCTTTTTGCAAATTCTATCCACTTCATTAAGCAGCTCAACCTGAACCAACTGAATTTTCCTAAGCTTTTCTGTTGTAATGTCAACTCTTGTCATGTCATGTTGCTCTCCCTATTTTCTACATATATAATACCACTATTCGTCAAATTTTACAACAATTATTTCAAGACGCCATCCTCAATATTTCTATATTCTTCGATACAAATTAACAAATAACCCTGCTAACTTGTGCGCCGAATTACTGCACTATTTTTGTGATTTATGTATAAAATTACGATATTCCAGCGGTGAAAAGCCCGTTTGTTTCTTAAAGAAATTACTAAAATAATATATGTTATCAAATGAAAGTGAGGTTGCAATACCACCTATTGAAAGATATTTGAGTGCAAGAAGTTCTTTGGCTTTTGCAATTTTCAACTTATGGTAATCAGAAATAGGGCTGCAATTATACGCCGCTTTGTATCGTATTTTTATTAACGACACCGACACACCAAATATTTTTGCCAATGCGCTTAATGTAATTTGTGTGTGAACTTGTTCCTCTATATATGCCCTAATACTTTCCGCCAAGTGTTCTTGCTGAAAAATCCTAATTGCAGCCTCATTACGTGCTGTTGTTGCGGTGCTATACCTACTATCCCTAAGTAATAATATTAAAAAAGACTCTATGTAAGACGCCAATAATTGCCCCGAACCAATTAAACTTGAGTTCTTTTTTATCAATATTCTTCCGTCTGTAGGTTCGGGTACTATTTTAAAAACTCTTTTAGATTCCATATAAGCGAACTGAAGCAGACGTGAGCACTCATCAGAGGCTCGCATTATTTTATTTGCTATTAAATTCAGCAATAATGAGTTGCATTTAAATGCAAATACGCCCATTTCGGAATCCGCTTCTCCATCACAATATATAACATGAAATTGGTTGGGCTTAAAAAGCGTAACCTCCCCTTGTCTTAATCTATAAAAATCATTACTTGTATAAATATACACAGAACCCTTTACTGCAAACTGTAATTCCCAAAAATCATGGCTTTCGCCTTCAAAAATATAATTTTTATCTAATTTTCTATTGAATGCACTAATAATTGTATCTATTTTGATAATATCTTTTGTTTTAATTTCTTTATAGTCCATTATTAATTATCCTTTTTTATAAAAATTGTATCTTATATTATATTGTTTTTTCCGTTTTTGTCAACTATAATATGAAATAGTTTTTATTATTTCTTTTTTGCTATTTGTTTTAATGGTTTTGTTAATATCTATTTTAAGATATTATCTGCAGTATGCAGTAGTTGATTTTTCAATTTAAATATAATTTATTTTAGTGAGGTGAAAAGCGGTGACACGTAAACAAAGAGTCGTTAGCGCCTTAAATTTTATTCAAACAGAGCAAGTACCGTGCAATGTATTCCTAACCGGGCAAGCGCAAGATATTTTACAAACTGCTTTTCCAAAAGCAGACATAGACGAAATGTTAAATAACCATATACATATGGTTGCTTATGATGGTTTTTTACATAGCACAAATGAGCCTGAAATCTTTATTGACGATTTTGGTGTGCGCTGGGACAGAAGCGGAGCGGACAAAGACATTGGTGTTGTATGCGAGTACGCAATTAATTCACCCGACGACTATGACAATTACAAATTACCTGAACTTAACGCAGAAAAACTACATCTGCTTTTTTCAGGCCACAGCGCTGAAAAAAGCGACAAATTTAAATTTGGTGCAATAGGCTTCACAATGTTTGAGCGGGCATGGTCTTTATGCGGTATGGAAAATTTGTTAGCTGACATGATATTAGAAGAAGAACGTGTGCACAAATTATTAGACAGCATATGTGAATATAATTTGAAGATACTGGACATTGCACTTGAATACGAATGGGACGGTTTTCATTTTGGTGATGACTGGGGACAACAAAAAGGGCTAATAATGGGGCCTGTTTTATGGAGAAAATTCATAAAACCACGCATGGAAATTCTATATGCACGTGTTAAGCAAAAAGGTATATGGGTAAGCCAACATTCTTGCGGAGACGTGAGTGATATTTTAGATGACCTGGTTGAAATAGGGCTGAATGTTTACAATACAGTTCAGCCTGAAATATATAATTTAGAACAACTTAAACAAAAATATGATAAAAAACTTGCCTTTTGGGGTTGTATCAGCACCCAAAGAGACCTAGCAACAAAAACACCCGAGGAAATTAATGCCATAACACATGAAACATTGCGCATTATGTCAAAAGGCGGTGGGTACATTGCAGCACCTACCCACGCAGTTGAATTTGATGTCCCCGTTGAAAACTTAATTTCAATGGCAAATGTATTTAATAAAGAATATAGAAACAAAGCACCTTATTAATCACATTTGTGGTAACACAAACTAATATTCATAGAGAAATTATATTAAAACGCCATTCATGGCAGAATTCGGAGTAATAATTTTATATGACACATAGAGAAAATTTACTTGCAGCAATGCGCCGCGAGGCTTGTGAAAGTGTTCCATTTCAATTTACCATGTGCGATTCTTTACTTGAGCAACTTGAGCAAAAATACGGTTCAAAAGATTTTGTTCAAATATTTGACATGCCTGTACAGTATGTTTACTTGCCAAAACCAGATAAAATGTTGGATTACAGCCACTATCACAAACATGCCGATAAATTATCATTTATAGACGAATGGGGTGTTGGGCACACTTTGGGAAGTGTTGGGCACTTTACCCATTTTCATTCTCCCATGGCAGAATTTGAAGCACCTGAAGAAGTTGAAGATTACCCGTTCCCTGATGTTTTAAATGAAAAACGCTGGGAAGAAGTAAAAAAGCAAGTTGATAAAGCGCACGCAGAAGGCAGAGCAAGCGCATATTTTGCAATACAGGTTTTCGAGCCCGCATGGTACTTACGCGGCTTAGACAATTTACTTGCAGACATGCTTGTAGATGAGGAAATGGCAGCTGCTTGTATGGATAAAATGTGTAAAATACAGTGTGAAGTAGCAAAAAAAGCAGCAGCAACAGGCGTAGACATTATAGTTTTCGGCGATGATGTAGGTGCACAAAATGCACTGATGATGAGCAAAGAAACTTGGCGCAAATGGATAAAGCCCGCCACAAAGGCAACCATAGACGCTGCTAAAAGTGTTAACCCAAATGTGCTTGCATTTTATCACTCAGACGGAACAATTAACGATATTATAGAAGAGTTGATAGAAGTGGGTGTAGATATTTTAAACCCTATACAACCTGAGTGCATGGACCCAATTGAAATAAAAAACCTGTATGGTGACAGACTTTCTTTTTGGGGTACGGTTGGAACACAAACAACAATGCCCTTTGGCTCACCACAAGATGTAAAAGACTGTGTTAGAGATATGATACAAAATGTTGGCAAGGGCGGTGGCCTTTGCATAGCGCCAACACATTTATTAGAGCCGGAAGTGCCATGGGAAAATTTCGAGGCTTTTATAGAAGCTGTGCGGGAATACAGTAAATATTAAATAGCGCAGGCCTATTGAATTGTAATTAATTAACAATTTGTTACAAAACGCAATAAACGTGTACAAACCTTGAACAATATGTTATCATATTTAGTAGTGTCTGTGTAAATTGGAAGTAGCGTAAAAAATCACGCTAACTAATTAAATAAGGCGTGCCGTCTTAAAACGGCACATGCCAAAAAATCTCCATTCTTTTGGAGGTTTTCAAAATTATTTGTGCTGTGCACAGAATGGAGATTAGCGTGATGAATCACGCTAATAACTCATATCAAGGCGTGCCGTCTTAAAACGGCACATGCCAAAAAATCTCCATTCTTTTGGAGGTTTTTAAAAATATTTGTGCTGTGCACAGAATGGAGATTTTTATGAAAAATAGCAAGGCTATGAAAAAATCTATGCGCAATATGATAATATTATTTTTAGCACCGGCAATTATACTTTATGCAGTATTTTTTATTTATCCAACCGCCCAGGCTTTTTATATTAGTTTGTTCGATTGGAACGGTTTCACCAGCGACATGGACTTTGTAGGTTTAAGTAACTTCACTGAACTTATGGGTGACACGTCGTTTTGGTCTGTTGCATTTTTAAACTCTGCTGGTATTACAATAGTAGGCGGTTTAATAATATTTACCCTTGCTTTTATATTATGCGCTGTTTTATCCAGTAAAATAAAAGGTCGGAAATTTTTCAGAGCGCTAATATTTTTTCCATCTGTAATTAACCCAATTGCTATTGCAATTTTATGGACATTTATTTACAACGACAAGTGGGGTCTACTTAACAATTTCCTTGCAATGATTGGGCTTGAAAGCCTACAACAAGTTTGGATGGAGCCCGATAAATTGTTTTGGTCTATTCTTGTTGCGCTTGTTTGGATGTACAGCGGGTTTTATTGTGTAATGCTTCTTGCAGCGCTTGACCGCGTGCCGGAAAGCCACATTGAAGCAGCAACACTTGAGGGCGCAAGTGAATTTATTATATTCTTCAAAATTAAAATACCAATGATATGGGACGTTTTAGCAACATCTTTAACTTTATGGTGTATTAACTCTGTTAAAGAATTTGCCTTGCTGTTTGCATGGGGCGGCGGCGTAGACATACCACCTGCCGGCGCAACTAATATGGCTGTGCGTATGTATATTACCGCTTTTGGTAAACGTGTTACAATTTTCCGCATGGGCTATGCTACCGCTATGGGTGTTGTTATGTTTATATGCGTTGCACTTTTGGTTCTAACCATTGCAATATTAATGAAACGTGATAAGCTTGAATACTAATATATAATTGCATTAAAAAAGTTGTGCGAACGGGCAATAATAAGGAAACTTTTTTATCTAAAAAAGCCTCTTTCATTGCAAGACTTACGTTTTCTGCGAAAAGCACCTCAGGGCTCTGCCCTAAGAACCTGAAATTTTTTGAAAAAAATTTAGTAAAACTTTTAATATTCGTAAAGGCGTGCCGTCTTTAACGGCACATGCCAAAAAAATCTCCATTCTTTTAGGAGA
>CAYJMH010000038.1:0-15304 GCA_964371535.1 uncultured Bacteroides sp. | reverse complement strand
AATTGTCTTTGTTTGTAATAAGTCCGAGCTCTCAGTGTTGACATTAACGGTTACATCAACTGTTTTTACGTTTAATTTTCCAACATCTATTAAATTTTTCGGTGGCAATGTTGTCTCTTCGCCAAATCTGTCGTCAAATGCCGTTTCAAAAGTTTGTACATTATTTGCCGGAACATCACAATCTGCCAGGATGTTTTTAAACTCTTTCTTAGAAAGCAAAAGCGGTTCGTCTTCTTTCGCTTCTTTGTGCATGGCAACCATTTCGCTAACTTTTGTGTGCACATTTTGCAAGACATCATAGCTACAAGCATTTTCAAGGCTGCTTTCTATAATCTCGTTAAAAGTGTCTTTTTGAATTTGCGCAGGCATGGGCAAGTTTACATTAAAAATGCTGTTTACAAAGGCCTCGTTCTTGCCTGTTATATCTTTGCTGAAGTGCAGTGCAGAGTAAATATTACTGCTTCTATCATCAAATGCGGGGAACATAAAACCTAAAACGGGCGCACTTACAACGCTTTCAATTGTACTACTGTAAAACTCGTTTTCAACAGGCGAAAATAAAAGCTCGGCTTTCGTTTCTTTTATTGGGCAAACACTGCAAACCATATATGTAAAAACTTCGTCTGTGCTAAATTCATTACTGCTGCCCTCTACTGCATCTTTGCTTTTATAAGGTATGTCATAAGTGTCAATGGCAATCAATATTAAATAAGCCTGTTCGCTAGTGCTTGATGCGATAATTTTGTCAAACAATAACTGTATGCTTTCGCTGTCTTCTAGCTTAGAATTTTTTAGGTTCATCAAAAGTGAGTGCTCTTCGCTGTTCACCACTTGCGCAGTTGAAAATTCAATGTCAATTAAATTTTTGCCATGTGTGCCTGTCAGCGTTTTGCGCAACACAGCAAAAAGTTTTTCTTTTTCGCCGCTGTCCATAAAATGTGTTGCCAGTTTAAATTGCGATATTATATCGCCGCTTGCATTGACGTAGCAGCCAACTAATGTGCCTATGTTGCTTTTGTCAGCCTTGAAACGTCGCCTTATCTCTGCAATTTCTTTTTCTGTCATAAAACACCTTCTATACTATTTAAAAATTCATGCACAACATCACGGTATTTTTGCCTGTCCACATGTATTGAATGCCCGTGAATTGCACCCTTTGATATATATAGTTGCTTTTTGCCGTTATAAACTTCGTGCATTTTCACACTGCTCTCGGGCGGTGTGAATGTGTCACTGTCACCGTGTATAAAAAGCATAGGCGCAACGCTATTGTTTATAACCTTAATGGGCGAAATTGTTTTGTACCGGTGCCCTGCACGCAAATAATTCATGATATTTGCAAGGAACAATAAAAAAACCGAAATTCGGCCAAACCTTTGCGTAAGTTGATGTTTGGCCTCGTCGTAAAGGTCTGCGTATGGGCAATCTGCCACAACAAAGGCAATGCGTTTGTCCTCGGCCGCCGCTAATATTGACGTGGACGCACCCATAGATTCACCATGCAAGCCAACAGTCGCACCATTACCTACCTTGTCATAAACCCAAGAAATACAAGTTATCAAATCTTGCTTTTCATAAAAGCCAAGTGTGCAATTTTTGCCGCCGCTTTTGCCGTGGTAACGATGGTCATATATAAAAATGTTGTAGCCCTTTAGTTGGAATACTTCAAGAAACCGCAAAGAGGCCGCCATGTTCACTGAGAAGCCGTGCGCAAAAATAACAGTTTTTTTACTTTCGGGGTATGGCAACCATTTTGCACAAAGGTCATAGCCAAATGTGCTTTTAACAGTTATGTTTTCAAACGGGTAATGCTCGAAAAATGCTGCGTCACCATAAGTTTTTTGAACTTCTGCGCTTATTTCATCGTACGATAAAAGACGCGGCTTTAACGAAAGATTATTTACAAAATAAGCGACAATTGCGAGTACAACTGCCATTGCAAAAAAAATGTACAATATAAACATCATATCACCTTTCAATATAAAATTATGTGTGTGTTGAATAACTTTGAATAGTGCGTTTTTATTGTGCTGTTTTAAAAATAAAATAAACCAACACTTATTACACTACATATTAAGTCTATTTTACATAAAAAAGTAAAATTTTACAAGTTTTTAGCGCTATTTAATATATATTGGCGGCACAACGAGGCGCAAATTTATGTAAATGGCAAAAAGGCATAGCGCCTTTTTACTATCTAAATGTTTTACTAAATTTTTTTGGAAAATTTCGGGCTCTTAGGGCAGAGCCCTGAGGTGTTTTCTGCCAATAATAAAAGGCTGTACATGCAGTTGCATGTACAGCCTTTTATTATGTTATATCAACTCTTCAAGTTTCTCTTTCGGCACAACGCCCACACTGCGGCCGGCCTCGGCGCCGTTTTTAAATGCCACAACAGTTGGTATAGACATTACGCCGTATTTTTGTGCCAACTCAGGTTCAGTGTCTATGTTAACCTTGCATATTTTTGCGTCTTTGCGCTCATTCGCTAATTCTTCTATTACAGGGGAAAACATGCGGCAAGGGCCACACCATTCAGCCCAAAAGTCAACAAGTACAGGCTCGCTTGCTTTTAATACTTCACTTTCAAAATTTTGTTTTGTTATTTCAATAGCCATAACAGCACCTCTTTCGTTTTTTTGTTTATATTGTAATTACAGTCGTTTTTTATACTTTACCACTATTGGGTAATTTATGCAAGCGTTTTAAAATTAATTTAAAATTTGTTAACGAAATGTATGTTGTTTGACAAATTTTGCGAATTTTGAGATATATACTCTTTAATATAGAGGTGGTTTAGTTGCAAGGTATTGTTTATGTAGATATGCTTGTTGTTGTAAACGCAATAATAAGCTATTTTATTTTACAAGTAACAGCGTATTTCTGCGCATATGTGCCCAATATAAAACGTATTATAGCGGCTTCATTTTTGTCGGGGCTTTCTGCACTTACAATGCTTTTAACTAATACACACACATTGCTTTTGTTTTTTGTTAAAATAATGTGCGCCGTTTTAATAGTGCTGCTTGCATTTAAGTATAAAAATTTGCGCATTTTTTTAAAATTGCTCTTTTATTTTTTGCTTTTTAACGTAATTTTAGGCGGCATAGTAATTTTTGCCGCGCTTAACGGCGTAAACAATATTAGCTTTAGTAATTATTCTGTTTATATTAATATCTCACCGGTGCTTTTAATAGGCGCTATTTTGTTTATGTACTTAATAATTCACGCTGTTATGTATGTTTTTGGCGTGTCAAAAACACCGCAGTTTGTGCTGTATACAGCATTTTTGCACAACAAAGAAATAAGCGGCACGGCACTTGTAGACAGCGGCATGCACATAAAAGACGCAATGACACAAACAAGTGCCGTTTTGTGCAGCTATAAAAGTGTTAAACCACGCTTGCCAAAAGAGGTTGACAGCGCATTGTACCGCTTTTTTGAAACAGGCGAACTTAGTGTTCCGTTTTGGCTTGTTAATGTTAAAACTGCAACAGGAGAAAAAATGATGCCTGCGTTAAGTGTGAATAATGTTGTGTTTAATAAAGCGCATGTAAAACCTAAAGTTAAAGCACAAGAAAAAAAGACTGTTTTTGTTTTTACAAACGAGACAATTCTTGACGAAAGTTATGACATAATTGTGCACCCAAGTTTAATTTAATAAACATTGCAAAACCTGCTTCACGTCATGTTAAAAAGTGCATTAATTTAAAGCGGTTTGCACCATGATTTTATTAGCCAAGCCGATATAAAACGGGTTCGGGTTACATCGGCTTGGCTAGCGTAAGAAATAAAAAGACATAGCCGGATAAGCACAAAAGAGAGGACAGATGAAACAAATGATAAATTATGTGAAAAAAATTTGCAGACACACGAAGTGCTTTATATTTAAATATATAAGGCTACAAGATTACAGCTACTACATAAACGGCCCGGAAGTGCTGCCGGCACCATTGAGCAAAGAAGAAGAAAAAACGGTTTTTGAAGGGCTTATGAATGGCAGCCAAAAAAGCAGAGATATACTTGTTACCCATAATTTGCGACTTGTTGTGTACATAGCAAAAAAGTTCGACTCTAACACGGCAACAGTTGAAGATTTAATTAGCATTGGTACTATTGGGCTTATTAAAGCAGTTAACACATTCGAGCCATCGAAAAACATAAAGCTTGCAACTTATGCCAGTAGGTGCATAGAAAATGAAATATTGATGTATTTGAGGAAAAGCTCTAACAAGCGGCAAGAAAGCAGTATTGATGAACCGCTTAACACTGACGGTGACGGCAATGAACTGCTTTTGTCTGACATATTGGGCACAGACCAAAATGAAATTGGCAACGCACTTGAAGAGCTTGCCGAAAAAAACATGTTGCTTCAAGCAGTAGAGCGCCTAAAGGGCAGGGAAAAGCAAATAATGCAGCTGCGCTTTGGGCTTTGCGGCAATGAAGAGCATACGCAAAAAGAAGTTGCAGACATGATAGGCATATCGCAAAGTTATATTTCCAGGCTTGAAAAGCGTATTATTAAACGCTTGAAAAAAGACCTTGAGCATACAAGCTGAAAGCAGGCGCATCTTTCGCGTAATATGGTTTTGATAAAGGCATAGCGGCAAAAACGCTATGCTTTTTTTATGCGCTGAGTACCACAAAGCGTGGTGCCCCGACTGTCAAAAAAGTTTTCTCTTTGCCAACAAGTTAGCAAGTTCACCTTTAAAAATGTTATTTAAAGGTAAAGCAAAAGGTTGCGTTTTCTGCGGAAAACGCCTCAGGACCCTGCCCTAAAAGCCCAAAACTTTCCCGAAAAAATTTACTAAAACTTTTAATGCTTGTTATAGTGGCAGAGACTATAATTTTTTTGCTAAAAAAAATTACATAAAAGAACAAAAACAACTTAATTAAACTTTTTTTCTTAAAATAGGCGTATTGTGCTTCTACAAAAATATAATTTTAATGACAATAAAATTTATAAAATGCACAACATTTTGTGTCGAAATGTATAACATTTTCTATATTTAGCGTATTTTTTAAAAAAGCACTTGCAACATTTGGTAAATTATGGTAATATTTGGATATAGCAGGAGATTAAAGACAGGCGAGTGAAAACTTGACCTTAAAAACTGGAGGACATAAAATGGAACAATATGCGACACTATTAATGACAGAGACAAGCCCCGAAATAACGGCACAATACACTAAGGCGCTATCACAGCACAGAATTAAAATACAAGTTTGCGAAAAAGACGGCAAAAAAGTTCTGGAATCTCTTGTGAAAGATAAGCCCACAGCAGTTTTACTTGATGCATTTATGCCCGGCCTTGATGCAATTAGTGTTAAACAAAAATATGACGAGAGCGGCTTAAAAGGAACAACTTTTTTTGCAACCGGAAATTTTGTTAACGACGACTTAGAAAATGAAATTATGAAAAAAGGCTTTGCATTCTATTTTTTGAAGCCGTTTGACCCGGGCGTACTTGCAAACAGAGTTTTGAATGTAGCCACACGCCATATGCACCTTGCACCGCGCATTGATGATGAATGCACAGTAACAGATATATTACATCAAATAGGTGTGCCTGCACACATAAAAGGCTACCAATTTCTGCGCGACGCCATTTTAATGACAATGGAAGACAGCGAGTACATAAATAGCGTAACAAAGCGCCTTTACCCGGAAATTGCAAGGCGAAACTCAACAACTGCAAGCAGGGTAGAAAGGGCCATACGCCATGCCATTGAAGTTGCGTGGGACAGGGGTGACGTTGATATTTTAAACAAATATTTTGGCTATACAATACACAATTTAAGGGGCAAGCCCACAAACAGCGAATTTGTGGCAATGATTTCTGATAAGATGCGACTTGAGAAAAAGCAACAAAAAATGGCATAGCAACGATTGTTTTATATTAAATGTAAAGGCATATAGCTTATGGTGTATGCTATTGCCGGCCTGTACGAATAAACCCTCACATTATTCGTACAGGCTGGCAAAATGGGCAAATAATAGCGAAGTAAAAAGCAAACGACGACGAAATGCAAACGACTATAAGCTAAAAGCAGCGTTAAAAAACGGGCGCCAACCTTAAAGTGTTCTGCAAAAGTAACACAAAAGGGGCGCCCGTGCGTAATTTTTTAATTAATTTAGGCACTGCCTAGTATTATGAAAAAGTAATTATATTTTTCGTCAAGCTTTTTGGTTTTGCTTTGCCTTGCGCAGTATAACAAAAAGTGTGCATGCCAGAAGAAGCAAGCCAACGCCCATTGTTATAAATACATTTTGTGTAAACCCTGCAACAAGATAACCTATAAAGCTACACGCCGCAACAGTAAGTGCATATGGAATTTGTGTGCTAACATGTGTAACATGGTTACACTGTGCACCGGCACTTGCCATAATTGTTGTGTCCGATATTGGCGAGATATGGTCGCCACAAACTGCACCGGCCAGAACAGCTGCAATTGATATAACAAGCAATGTTGAACCCTCGGGGAAAACATCTGTAACAATGGGGATAAGTATGCCAAACGTGCCCCAAGATGTGCCTGTTGAAAATGCAAGGCCCAATGCTATTAAGAAAAGAACTGCCGGCAATAAGTTAGATAATGCCTGCGAATTGCCAAGTGCTGCTTCTACAAAAGAACCTACTTCTAAATAGTCACGGCAAAGCCCGCCAAGCGTCCAAGCCAAAGACAATATAAGGATAGGTGGAACCATCATCCTGAAACCTGAAGGTAAGCAGTCTGCAAATTCTTTGTAAGAAATAATTTTGCGTGGAATGTAAAGCAAAAAAGTAAAAACAAGTGCGAAGAATGAACCGAGAACAAGGCCCATTGAAGCGTTACTGCCTGCAAAAGCATCAATAAATGAAACACCTTCGCCTGCAAAAAAACCACCTGTGTAAACCATGCCGAGAACACAGCTTACGATAAGTACTATAATTGGCAAAATCAAGTCAATAACAGTGCCTTTATCTGAGATTTTCTCGTTCTCAATAGCAGCATATTCATTGTCGCCGCCAAAAATGTCGCCTTCTTCCGCAGCTTTCTCATATTTTGTCATTGTACCAAAATCAAGTGTAGAGTAAGCCAAAACAACAACCATAATTATTGTTAACCATGCATATAAATTATAAGGTATTGTTTGCAAAAACAGCGTAAACCCATTGCCGCTTGTATAGCCTGTAACTGCCGCCGCCCAAGAAGAAATTGGTGCTATTATACATATAGGTGCCGCAGTAGAGTCTATAATGTACGCAAGTTTTGCGCGCGATATTTTAAACTTGTCTGTTACAGGGCGCATAACACTGCCAACTGTTAAGCAGTTGAAATAATCGTCAACAAATATAAGTGCGCCCAGCCCAAAAGTAGATAGCATTGCACCCCTTTTCGACTTAATATGCTTACTTGCATATTGGCCGTAAGCCTTGCTGCCGCCCGCTTTGTTCATAAGCGCAACAATTATTCCAAGAAATACAAGGAATATAACTATGCCCGCGTTCCAAGAGTCGCCAACTCTCTCAATAAGCACCATAAAAACAGTTTCTACTGTGCCCATAGGCGAAAAGCTGCTGTAAAGCATTGCGCCGGAAAGAATACCTATAAAAAGTGAAATGTATACTTCCTTTGTGATAAGCGCCAACGTAATGGCAATTATCGGTGGCAGCAACGCCCAAAATGTTCCCACAAAATCCATAATAACTCCTCCTGCCTTATTGTTTAAAAAGGCAAATATTTTTTGACATTATTTGTAATATACCATAAAAAATTAAGACATGTCAACATTTTTTGGCAAAGTACCACAAAAAGTGCTTGTGCATATGCAGTGCCAAGAATAAAAGAAGAACTTAATATGCATGCAGTGCATAAATATACATAAATAGTTAGGTGAAATATGAATAAAATAGCGATTGTAATAAAAAAGAATGCCACGTTGTATTCAAAACCGAAAAAGAGCACGTGCATAGATGAAGTGCTGTACGGAATGCCGGTTAAAATATTGAAGAGTGCTAAAAAATATTACTATGTTGAAACGCATTATTATTATAAAGGGTACATTAAAAAAAGTGCTGTTTTAACTTATGAAAAGCACACAAAACAATTTTATAATTATAGCAATTATTATGTAAGCAATGTGCAAGCATTAGGCGAAAAAGAAAGTGAAGACAAGCAACATAAAAAAGGCGAGACGCCCCAAAAATACTACATAAAAGTTTCTTGTGCCGATGTGCTTTGCGCGCCCGACATAAAAAGTAAATGCATACAAAGCATCCCATTAGGTGGCACAGTTGCGGCTTATTTGCCTTGTGATAATTCGTGGCAAAAAGTTGTACTTGCAAACGGCAAGGTGGGTTTTACAAAATCATCTTACCTTGCAAAAATGCCAAACCGGCTTGTAAGTGTGGCAACTTTAAGCGAAAAAGCCAAAAGTAAACTGCGCAAAGATGTGTGTGTGGCTGCTTTAAAATATATTGGCACACAATATAGATGGGGCGGAAAAACACCTTTAGGAATAGATTGCAGCGGGCTTGTTTCTATGGCATATATGCTTAACGGGGTTATAATTTACCGCGACAGCAAAATAAAAAATGAAATGCCGGTTAGGCAAATACCATTCTCAAAAGCAAAAAAAGGAGATTTACTTTATTTTCCAGGGCATGTTGCATTATATTTAGGCAACAACTATTTTGTGCATTCAACAGCATACAGCGGACATGAAGGTGTGCTTATAAGTAGCTTTGTTAAAGGGCGCGGTGATTACAGGGAAGATTTAAAAAATGATTTAATGTTTGCAGGGACTATTTTTTAACACGTTAATTTTAAGACATTAGTGGCTTTAGTGCAACAAATTACAGCAAATTGTATAAATATACATAAATTACATTTTTTTATAAGAATTATTTAGTTGTTTTGCAACTTGTAATTTTACCATTGTTATGATAAACTTTACGAAACCGAAAAAAAACGGTTTAAATGTGCACATATAAGCACGTTAAATATGGTAAATAAATTCGGAGGGGTAAAATGAAAAAACTACTTACATTGCTTTTAGCACTGCTTATGGTGTTTAGCTTTGCAGCTTGCACAACAGAGCAAGCAGTAACTGCAGACGAAGCACCGGCAGAAGAGACAGCCACAGAAGAGGCGCCGACAGAAGAGACGCCGGCAGAAGGTACAACTTACAAAATAGGCATATTCCAACAGTTGCAACACAATGCGCTTGACGCAGCTGCAACCGGCTTCCAAGACGAGCTTACTAAGCTTGCATCAGAGAATGGTATTACAGTTGAGTTTGATTTGCAAAATGCTTCGGGCGACGCAAGCAACTATGGCCCAATTGCAACAAAATTTGTTAATGACGATGTTGATTTGATTTTGGCAATTGGCACTTCTGCGGCACAAGCTGCGGCAAACGCAACAAAAGAAATACCCATTTTGGTTACAGCTGTAACTGACCCTGAGAGCGCCGGGCTTGTTGCATCAAATGAAAACCCGGGAACAAACGTTTCGGGTACATCAGACATGAACCCGGTTGCACAACAAGCACAATTGCTTGTGGACCTTTTGCCGGAGGCGAAAACAGTTGGCGTTCTTTACTGCTCGGCAGAGGACAATTCAATTTTGCAAGCAGACTTAGTAACGGCAGAATTTGAAACACTTGGCCTTGAAGTTGTAGAAGCGACTGTTGCGGACAGCAATGAAATTCAAGCAGTTACAACAAATTTAGTAGCTGAAGTTGATGCTATTTATATCCCCACAGACAACACATTGGCAAGCGCAATGTCAACAGTAGACATGATTGCTGTGCCGGCAAACATACCTGTAATTTGTGGCGAGGAGAACATGGCAATAGCAGGCGGTGTTGCAACATACAGCATAAACTACACAACACTGGGTGCAATGACAGCAGAGCAAGCCATTGAGGTTTTAGTGAACGGTGCAGACATTACAACAATGCCAATAGCATACAGTGCACAAGAAGATTTGGCAATGTATGTTGATGTTGAAAAATTAGAGGGTATGGGATACACAGTGCCCGATGATTTTAAATAAACAAGCATTTGGATGTTGACATCAAAATAATGTAAATAAATTTAAAAGTGAAATTTTTAAAAACGACATGTTTAAACTTGTCGTTTTTTTGTTTTTGTGGTATAATTATTATAATTAGTGTAAATTTTGGGGGTAGCCTTAATGGATTTTATTTTATCGGTTAGCCGAGGTCTTCCCGGTGCAGTGTCACAAGGCTTAATATTCGGCATTCTTGCAATAGGCGTGTATATTACTTATAGAATACTCGATTTTGCAGACTTAACCGTAGACTCTTCACTTGCAACGGGCGGTGCCGTAAGCGCTGTTTTAATTATAAGTGGAATGGACCCACTTTTATCGCTTGTGTTCTCTGTGCTGGCAGGCATGTGTGCCGGTGCCGTTACGGGTTTTTTCAACACAAAACTTGGCATTCAGCCAATTTTAGCGGGTATTTTAACGCAGTATGCATTTTATGCGGTTAACATGCGTATATTAGGTAGAGCAAACGTTGGCCTGAATATGATGCCTAAAATCATAAGCCTTGGCAATATTCCAATGGCAATTTTTATAGGCAGTGTGTTTGCAGGCGTTATTGTGGCTGTACTTTACTGGTTTTTTGGCACTGAAGTTGGTTGCGCAATACGTGCAACAGGTGACAACCGCAAAATGGTGCGTGCACAGGGCGTTAACACTAGTGTTATGAAAATGGTCGGGCTTGTAATTTCTAATGGCCTTGTGGGGCTATCGGGCGGGTTGCTTTCACAATATAACGGCTATGCAGATGTTAACATGGGGCGCGGTGCAATTGTTATTGGCCTTGCAAGTGTTATTGTTGGCGAGGTGCTTATAGGCAAAAAATTCAACTTTGCAATAAAACTTATTGGCGTTTTTATCGGCTGTATTCTGTACTTCTCTGTAACAGTGTTTGTACTTCAACTAAACATAAAAACAGACGATTTAAAATTGTTCAACGCACTTGTGATAGCGGCGGCACTTGGCATACCGTATTTGCGCAAAAAGTACGGCAAGGTGCAATATAAAAAGCAAGCGGTTGAAGCAGGATATGACCAAAGCGAAAATAAAGATGAGGAGGGATAGCACGTGCTTAATGTTGATAAAATAAGTAAAACATTTAATGCAGGAACAGTAAATGAAAAATGTGCTATTAACAAGTTGTCTTTTAAACTTAATGATGGCGATTTTGTTACGGTTATTGGCGGCAACGGTGCGGGTAAATCTACATTTTTAAACTTGCTTGCCGGTGTATATATTGCCGATTGCGGAAAAATAACACTTGACGACACTGACATTACAAAACAGCCCGAGCACGTGCGTGCAAAACTTCTTGGGCGTGTTTTCCAAGACCCAATGATGGGAACTGCCGGCAACATGGGCATTGACGAAAACCTTGCAATGGCGTACAGGCGCGGCAAGGTACGTTCGCTTTCATGGGGCATAAAAAGTGAAGAGAAGGACATATATAAGCAAAAGCTTGAAATGCTTGGGCTTGGGCTGGAAAATAGAATGTCGAGCAAAGTTAGGCTTTTATCGGGTGGGCAACGCCAAGCAATAACTTTGCTAATGGCAACACTTCAAAAGCCACGTCTGTTGCTTTTAGACGAGCACACAGCAGCACTTGACCCTAAAACGGCGGCAAAAGTGTTGGAAATAACAGAAAAAATTGTAAACGAAGATAAACTTACAACATTAATGGTAACGCACAATATGCGCGATGCAATTCGCCACGGAAACAGATTAATTATGATGAACGCCGGCGAAATAATTTTTGATGTTGCAAATGAGGAAAAAAGTAAACTTACAGTGGCCGACTTGTTGATGAAATTTGAACAGGCAAGCGGCAGTGCACTTGCAAACGACAGAATGTTGCTTGCGTAAGTGTAAAACTAGAAAGGCAAGGGTAATTTAAAAGTGGCACAAAAACAAAATTTTAGTTTCAGTAATATTTCAAACTGGCCAAGGCTGTTTAAAAAACTGCCAAAGCGTCAAAAAAATGCAGTATTTATGCTGTGCGGCTGTACATTCTCGTTTTTGCTTGTTACAGTAATTGGCACAACGCTAATTTTTGGCACGGGTGGCAATGTACAAACTTCGCAAGAAGAACAAACGCAATCGGGCGATAGCTCTCAAGAACTTAACAACAGCAACATTGAAATAGATATCGAAGAATACGAGGGCGTAGTTTTGCAGCTTACAACTGACGGCGGGCAAGGCTATATGGACGAGACAATTTTTATCGGTGACAGTAACACAGTTGGGCTTTATGAGTTGTACGGCCTTGTTGGGCTTGAAAACTATATGGGCAAAGTAGGCATGACAGTAGAGGGCGCATCTAATGTATCGTGTGTGTTTTTTGAAAATGACGTGCGTGTTTACACAATTCCCGAGGCAATAACGAAAGTTCAGCCAAGGCGAATAATATTGACGTTTGGCACAAATAATGCCGACGGCAACACAAGCACTGACAGATTTATTGACAGCTATGAAAATTTGATAAATACACTTCAAGCCAGCTATGCGTACATGGATATAATTGTTAGCGCAATACCGCCAAAAGGCCAAACAAGCGATTACCCAAACGTTAGCCAGAACACAATTGATGTTTTTAACAATGCACTTGTTGAAATGTGCGAAAAGCTTGATTTGCCTTTCTTGAATATATCAGAAACACTAAAAGACGAAACATCAGGTTACATTAACCCGAATTATATATCTGCAGACGGTTTGCATTTGAATGAAATGGGCGGAATGGCGTGGCTTTCATATGCACGTACACATATTTACGACACAGAGGACATCCGCCCTGCAGTTACAGATGTACCTAACCGCTTAGCGCCGCCGGCACCTGTTGCAGGCACACCTGTGCCGCCAACGTGTTTAGAGCAAGGGTATACACCGTATGAGCACTGGGACGGAACAATTGAAAAACGTGACATAGTTGAGGCATTGGGCCACGAATATGATGAAAACGGCATTTGTATACGCTGTGGCGTTAAAGACCCTGATTTTGTGGCTTCCAGTTCATCCAGTTCGTCCAGTTCGTCGTCACAATCGGCTGTTGCAGGTGTACCTGTTGCTGCTACATGCGGCGCTAACGGTTACACGCCGTACACATTAGCGGATGGAACAATTGAACACAGAGACATTGTACCGGCAACTGGGCTGCATACATTTGCAGACGGCAAATGCACCGTTTGTGGCGCAGCTGACCCGAACTATGTTGCACCATCTGAGCCTGTTGCAGGTACGCCTGAGCCGCCAACGTGTACAACAGAGGGGTATACACCGTACACACATTCTGATGGTACTGTTGAGAGGAGAGACATTATACCGGCATTGGGGCATAACTTTGACCCGACAACAGGACTTTGTTTAAATGGTTGTGGTACTTCAAGCACCCCAACTGACCCGTCGGGTGACGGCACAGAGACAGGTGGCTAAAGCACCACGTAACCTTACCACAGTGCAGTCATTGCAAAATGTGCGAATAAATTTAAGGCACAAGGAGAAAAGATATGAACATCACCGTATTAGGCTGTGGGCGCTGGGGCTCGTTTTTAGCATGGTATCACAGCCGAAACGGTGATGTTATGCTTTATGGGCGCAGTGGCTCGCAAAGTTTTGAGCAGTTACACAGCACACGTAAAAACGAATATGTAACGCTGACAAACAACATAAAAACAACAGACGATTTAAAAACAGCTGTACTATTTTCTGACATTATAATTCTTGCCATAAGTGCACAGCACTTGCGTAGCTTTGCAAAACGGCTAAACGAGCTTGACATAAGTGGCAAAACATTTATACTTTGCATGAAAGGCCTTGAGGCGAACACAGGCAAGCGGCTTTCAGAGGTTCTTAAAAGCGAGGTACACCAAAATATACATGTTGCAGTGTGGGTAGGCCCCGGACATGTGCAAGATTTTATAAAGGGCATACCGAATTGTCAAGTTGTAGATTCTGATGAAGAAGATGTTGTTGACGAAATAGTTAGTAGCATGAGCACAGATTTAATACGCCTGTATAAGGGCAGTGACATTGTGGGCACAGAGCTTGGCGCCGCGGCAAAAAATGTTGTGGGCATAGCCGCAGGGATGCTTGACGGAAAAAACCTAAGTAGCCTTAAAGGTGCACTTATGGCGCGCGGTGCAAGGGAAATAGCACGCTTAATGCACGCTATGGGTGCGAATGAGCTTTCAGCATATGGGCTTTGCCATTTAGGTGATTATGAAGCAACGCTTTTTTCAAGCCATAGCCACAACAGAAGTTTTGGTGAATCTTTTATTAAAAGCGAGCAGTTTACGGTATTGGCTGAAGGTGTAGAGACTGTAAAGGCACTTGTTATTCTAGGCAAAAGGTATGGTGTGGAATTGCCAATTTGTGGCGCAGTTAATAAGATTATACATGAACAGCAAAACTCGGACGAAGTGCTGCAAGAGCTTTTTGCAAGAAGTGTAAAAAAAGAATTTGATTTGTATTACTGAAAAAAGAATATATTAAAACAGGGCTTTGCAAAGTTAGTTGTAATTTTGCAAGGCCCTGTTTTATTTTAAAATAATAATATAAAAGGCAAAAAAGCCAACTTGGCTGCATACAATATATATAAAAGGTGCAAATAAATGGCCGGGGCCGCGTTAAAATGGCACTTGTTTTGGCACAATACGTTGCTATTAAAATTAAAGCTTTTACACAAATATTTTTTACTTTAGCTAAAGCAAGTATTAATATATTGTGAAAATGGCAGAATGGAGAATTGTATGAACCGATTTGATTGTGATAATGAGGTAAGCAAAATAAGAAAAGAGAAAAAAGACACGAATAATAACGAGTGGCGTGTGGGTAGCAGTACTTACAGTGCTTGGAATATGCAAGACACAAGCAAAAATAAGGTTAATGGCAATATGGTGCAAAATGGCACAACGAAAACATGCGAAGAAAAAGAAAAGGATTTTAGTGCAAAAACTGAGTGTGCACAGCAAAAAAAAGTTAATTATGAAAATAGGTTTGCACAAAATGACATATATAGTAATGCTGAACAATGCGAAAGCAAGCCAAAGTACACTTTAAAAGTAGAGGAAAAAGAAAAAGTTGCTTATAAATGTGCCATAAAAAAAGAAACTGAAGAGCTGAACATTGCAGAAACCCAATTTAGAGTGATAGAGCAAGAGTGTTTGCCACAAGAAGAGACAGTGCCGCAAGCCGAAGAGACAGTGCCGCAAGAAGAAGAGGCAGTGCCGCAAGAAGAAGAGGCAGTGCCGCAAGA
>CAYJMH010000037.1:0-15770 GCA_964371535.1 uncultured Bacteroides sp. | reverse complement strand
AATCAGATTGGGCTATGGGCGGCGCAGGCATGGTATACTGCGGCACATGGATTCCGCTTGAAACAAGCAGCATGACAGAAGAAGACTTCGAATTCGGCTTCTTCCCATTCCCTTCAGTTGAAGGCGGAAAAGGCGACGCAACAATTGTTGAAGCACAACTAATGGGCTTTAGCATTCCTGCAGACGCAAAAAACAAAGAAGCTGCTAAAGACTTTATTGCTTTCTGCTCAACAAAAGCTGCTGCTGACCGTTTAGTAGAGCTTAGCGATAACATGTCTGCACGTACAGACGCTATTTATCCTGAAGTTCTACAAGATGTTAAACCTTTGGTTGACTCAGCAACAGGCTACCACAAAAACTTTGACGGCGCTATGAGTGCTGCACCTGAATGGTGGGCAACTGTTTTCTATCCGGCAGACGATGCACTATTCTTTGGTGACATTACACCTGAAGAATTCATTGAACAAATGAAAACAGAATCAGCTAAATTCTACGAAAACAAACAATAATTGCAAACTTAAAATGGGGGGCGGCGGTAATCACCGCCGCCCCCCCTACATGTTTAAATTGCAATATTACAATTTAAATTTAGTTTCAACAACTTAAAATAAAGAGGTTTTATATGATAGAAATGGATGTAAACTATTTTTCTACCGTGCTATGTCGCAGGCAAAACATGTGCATACTTATGCCGGAACACAGTGTGCCCATACCCAAAAATGGTTTAAATGTACTTTACTTGCTGCATGGTTTTTCAGACGATTACAGAAGTTTTTTACAAAACAGTGCCGTAGCCAGATATTTTGAAGGCATGCCTGTATGCATAGTAATACCTAATGCACAAAATAGTTTTTATACTAACAAATTACACGGCAGCGCATACGAAACACATATTTTTAATGAAATACCACAACTAATAAACAAGACATACAACTTAAATGCAAACAATATTTTTGTTGGTGGTATTTCCATGGGTGGCTATGGGGCAATTAAATGGATGTTAAAATCACCCGGGTTATTCAAATCTGTATTTTTAATGTCACCACTAACAGACATTGTATTTGTTGCAAAAGATGGTTTGCATGACACAAGTGATTTTAGCGCAGAGCAATTTGCATTACACAACATATTTAATTTAGACACGCTTGAATCGTCTGACAACGATTTGATGCACCGAATTTGTAATGCACGCGCCACACTACCGCCTGTTCATATTTATTGCGGTAAAAACGATTTTTTATATGATAATGTTGTAGAGTTTGCCGATAAAATTAAAAATCATGCCACAACAAGCACGTTTACTCAAACCGAGGGGACACATTCATGGGGAACATGGGAAAACTATTTAAAAGATATTTCTGTTAAAATAAGCGAGTTAATATGAAGAAATTATGTTTTACTTTAGACGACAACATCAGATTTTTACAAGAAATAACACAGGGCCAATATGAAAACATGTTAGACCACCCATATTTGGCACTTTTATATACAATGCACAAAGAATACAACGCTAAGTTTCAGCTTAATATGTTTTATTCATACGAAAAAGACGGTTTTTCACTTTCAAATGTTCCAAAAACATATTTTAACCAGTTCGAAAAGTGTTCGCACTGGCTTAAGTTGTCTTTTCACAGCGCACATAATAAGCCTGCATTCCCATACGAAAACGCAAGCGCAGATGAGCTTTTAAAAGATTTTGATAAAGTACAAACAGAGCTTTTGCGTTTTGCCCCACACAGCGCCATTGCCACTACTACAACACTGCATTATGTAGCGGCAACAAAGCAAGCGATAGCAGCCTTGCACAAGCGTGGAATAAAAGGTTTAATTGCCATGGCATTTAAACAAGAAGGCAATTTGGCACTTCAATACCATTTGAGCAGCGACCAAGCAGAAATACTGCGCAATAATAATTTTTATTACGAGCAAGAAACAGGAATGAGATATTTGCTTAACCACCTAATAACTGACAGGGTTGCAATTGAGGATTTGCCCGAATTAATTAGCGGTTTAAGCCATTTACCCATTGTTCAACTAATGACACATGAACAATATTTTTATAGTGATTACAAAGATTACCAACCTGATTTTGCGCAAAAGATGAGGCTTTGCTTTGAAATTTTAAAAAAGCACAATTTCACATCGTGCTTTTTTGAAGACATGTTATAACATTACAATGCACAACGTTGTTGCTAACATTTTTTCGATGTACTTCACACTTTTTAACCACCGAATGATGTCATGCTTGGCAGTTAAAAAGTGCTTTGTGTGAAGTATTAGTTTGCCAAAAGCGCCTAATAAAACTACCACAAACCCCGCAACATTAAAAAGCCGGGAATCCATGCAGTTATTACGCCCTCAATTATTGCAAGGTATGGGACAAATTTACCTAAATCTTTTTTCAAGACACATTCAATAAAGCCGGTGAGCCACAGCACACCCCACAACAGCCAAATGATAGCCATTTTAGCATCACCTGCATAATAGTCAATAATTGCACAAGGGACAGTGTTTATAGCCACAAAAAGACAATAAACGCCATAAGGCCTAGTATCTAAATCCCATAAATTATTTGCAGCAGTAAATAGGTAAGTAAAAGCAAATAAAAAACCTGTTGCAGCTGCATAGTAATTGCCCTGTACAATGGAAAGAACATTTATAAACACAGACAGAAGGCCTGTAAAAATGTTTATTACCGCGACAGACTTACCTGATATTTTAAAAAGTCTGCAAATTCCGTTGTTTATTAAAACAATTCCCACATACAAAAGACTTATTCCAAGCATAATAATTTACCTCCGAAAATAATTATTAAATTCAACTGTTTTTTTAACAAGTTGCAAAATACATTTATAAGCTTAAAATTGTCAATTCTCATAACAATATCGTCAACTATTTTGGCACAATGCAATCAAATATCATGAAGCCAAACCTACAAAATACGCTCTGCTGTATTTTGTAGGTTTAATTTATTATTATTTTCCCTGCAAATAATATAGTTTCAATGCAAAAGACAACCTAAAGCGTGTATCCTTATCATTTAAATCACAATTCAAAAGGTTTGAAATCTTTGTTTTCCTGTAAGCAATTGTTTTTGGGTGAACAAACAGGGCTTTTGCCGCCGCCTTGTCGGAAGACATAATAAGTAAGCACTCAAGTGTCTCTATTAATATTTTACTTTCGTGCAAATCATACTGAAGCAATGGTGACAATGCTGAATTCACAAAGCGCACTGAATCGCTGTCTGCAGTTAATTTGCTAAGTAAGATATCACAAAGCAAATCGTCATAACAAAATATTTTTTTGCCGGTTGCAGTACGTAAACCAAAATTCAAAGCATTTACAGCCTCTTGATACCCCTCACTAATTTGGCAGGGCTCACTTCTGAAAACCCCTATGCCAACATAGAAATGTTCATCAAATTCAATTGTTTTCTCACATATACTTGCATAAAATTTTTCAAAAAGTGAAAGTGTATGAGATTGACTCCGTCTGAAAATTTGCACATCAAAACCTTGTGCCTTTGTACATATAGGCCAGGGTATATCGTCTTGCTCAAATTCACGCATAACATTATTCATAATATTCTTAAACTCTTGTTCATGCCTGCTATGCCTATGCCCGAAGCGCAGCACACACACTAAATAGTTGCAATTTGTATCAATACCAATAGACTGCATTTGCTCTTTATAATTTTGTGTATATGCCACACGTCCTAAAATCAGGTCTTGAAGCAGCTCTTCATTCTGCCTTACATTTGTATGTATTAACGTATGGAACAATAACATTATAACAGAAGGTATTGCCGCATCAATTTGTGCTAAGTCTATGTTGACATTGTCGTCTTTATACAAATCTATTCTTAAAGTTGCATAAAACTTGCCTTGAAAAATAATTTGTTTTTCGTAGCTTGCATTTTTTATCTCTGGATATTTCAATTTTTTCTTGGGGTACATATACTTACTTAGAATTTGCTTGTCCGGGTTTAAAATATAAACATCGCCTATGCACCAATTGGCAAGTGCTTGGGATATCTCGGCTAGCGTACCACCCTCATAAACAATGCTTTGCAACTTTTTGCTTAACGAATATGATTTTTTTGTTGCTGATTCATCTTTTTGTATGATGTGCGAAAGAATTTCAAATATCATCTTGTCAAATTGCACTTCAATAGGTAAAGAGATAATTGGAAAATTCAACTCACGTGCACAATCTAGCACCTCGTTTGGCAGCACTTTTAGAAAACGCTCTGTTTTAATGGCAAGTGCAGCAATGCCCTTTTTGGAAAATTGGCGTATAACGTGTACCAAAGCTAACGGGTTATCTTTAAATGGATAAGCCGTTGTAAGTATTAACTCGTTTTCAGATGCCCAACTTAATATGTCGGGTACTTCCATTACATTTACAAATTGAACACCGCAATCTAAATAATTATTGCCGGATAAAATTTCAGCGCGTTCAAAACAATTAAGTTCAAGTATTTCACTCAATGTGAGCATGTTTTTCTCCATTCTATATGTAACTACACATTTCATAGTTGTTGTTTAATTCCTGCGGCTTGCACGGCAAATACCGAAACGGAACAATAAATATATGGTTTTTCGACAACCTATAATAAAAATTTATTTTCATATCATTATTTTTTCAATTTTAGTCGATTATAATTATAAAAAAACCGCCTATACGTTACAGAATATCAGAATACAACGCAAAAATCAACTTAATTTAAGCACTTTTTCGAGATTTTACACAAAAATTTTTAACATACTTTTTGTAAAAATTGGCTAAAAATGCATAAATTTATCCGAAAAGGATAAAAAAAACACGATTTTTCATCTCTTTGCCCCATAGAAAAAAAATCAAATCAAAAGTAAAATTGTAAATATGATAGTACTTGATCAAGTATTAAATGTGAAAGGTGGATCGGTAATGACTAATCAAGAAAGTAAAATTCCTCTAGTCTACGGCCCGGACGACAAACCAAAGTCAGCCAAAGACGCCATAATCTATTCTTTGCAATGGATTATGATTATGTTCTACCCAGTGGTATGGGGCTACTCAATTGTAGGTAAAGGTTTAAACATGACAGGCGAAGAACTAGGTATGTATATGGTGCAAGTTGTTTTCATCATAGGTATATCTACTCTAATTCAAGCTTGTATGGGGCACAGGCTTTCTATGGTTTGCGGGCCTAATGTTATCCCATCTTTAGCAATTGTTTCTGCCGCTGCGGCAGGTGGCAAAGAATATGCCCTGCAATCTTTCAATGCATATATCATTGCAGGTATTATAGTGGCAGTATTAGGTTTCCTTGGTGTTTTCAGTAAAATGAGCAAGGTTTGGACCCCTCTGGTTTCAGGCGCAATGATATTAATGATTGGTCTGACAACAAGCACAACAGGCATAGGGATGATTGCCGGCGAAGGCATGTCACCTGCGTTTATAATCGGTATATTGTTGGGTCTTATCTGTGGTTACATATCTATTAAAGGTAAAGGTTTAATTGCTTCTATTCCTGCACTTATTACAATAGTTTTGGGCTATACCATATTTATGGTTATGGGCGATTTTAACTGGGAATTAGTTCAATCAATGCCTGTATTTACACTGCCATCTATATTCCCATATGGTTTAAGTATGCCGCCTGTTGACTTAATAATAACAATGGTAATAGTAAATATATTCTCTGCAATAAACCTTTATGGTAACGTTGAAGCTTATACAGAGATTATTGGTAAAAAAATGGAACCAAAAGACGAAAAACGCTATTTTGCTATTTTCGGCTTAGTTGAAGGCGTTATCGCAAGTATTTTTGGCGTACCAAGCAATACTTCTTATGGTGAAAACCTAGGCTTCGTTTTATTAACACGTGTTGCTTCTCGCTTCTTTATAATAGTTGCAAGCATAGTGTTCATTGTTTTAAGCTTCTTTGGCAACGTTGGTGGCTTAATGGCTGCAATGCCTGAGCCGGTTGCAGGCGCAGTTCTTCTTGGTGTTGCGTGTACACTTATTGGTTTAGGCGCTTCACACTGGAATAATTCGCCTAAGTTTGAAACTCGCGAAATATTCATTGTAGGTTTCTCTGTTTTCACAGCTTATGGTCTGGGTGCACTTCCACAGTCATTTTATTCTTCCGTGCCACGCCTAGTTGGTACTTTATTCGGAAATTCTGTTATAATGGCAATTTTACTTGTTATAGTAATGGAGCAAATTATTTTTAGACAAAAAACAAAATAAATATTGGAGGGTTTAATTATGGCAACATTAAGAACTTACGAGCCACTTTATAGCGCAAACAGGGACAAATTATTGGCAAAGGTAGACGAGGCTTATAAAAAATTCCAAGAAAACAAAACATTTGAATACCCAACATGGCTTTATGGCGAGCCAATCGGAAAAATCATCAAACTTGAAGTAGAAGATTGCCCTAACTTTGGCGATACAGCTTATGTAGAGATGGACTCAGCCCGAACAGCTTTTCTTGCAATTGACATGCAAACAGACTTTTGTGGCAAAAACGGCTATGTTGATGTTATGGGCTATGACTTGAACAACACTGCAAATGCACTTCAACCAATTGCAAATGTTCTTGAAACAGTTCGCGGCACAGACATCAAAGTTATTCACACACGTGAAGGACATGAGCCTGATTTATTTGATGCACCGTTCAACAAAGTGTTGCGCAGCAAAATAATCGGCAACGGCGTTGGTATCGGCGATATTCCTGAAGGCGGCATGGGCAGGTTACTTGTTCGCGGCGAACCAAACTGGGATTTGCACGAAAAAGTTTACCCAATTCCGGGCGAAACAATTATTGATAAAGCAGGTAAAGGTGCATTCGGCTCAAGCACAATACACATGGCACTTAAAAACCTTGGCATTACACATATAGTTATTTGCGGTATAACAACTGATGTTTGTGTACATACAATTATGCGTGAAGCAAACGACTACGGTTTCTGGTGTGTTCTAATGAAAGACGGCACAGGCGCAACAGACATGGGCAACCATGCAGCCGCAATTAAATCGGTTAAAATGCAGGGTGGTGTTTTTGGAAACGTTACTGATTCTGAGCACTTTATTGCAGCTGTAAAAGCAGCAGGTTTGAAATAAATTTAATATTGCACTAACTAAGAGGTATCTGATTATTTCAGATACCTCTTAGCAAAAGGAGAGGTTTTTTTGAGCGAGTATTCAAAATCAATAGCTTGTGTGCTAAATGAATCACAAGAGGACAGAAAAGTAGTTATACGTATTTGCGGCACAAATAACGTTTTAGTTGAATTCGGTAAATTAGAACTTAACATTGAATATCGAGTACGTGTGTACTGGTTCGAGCAAATACTTCGTGATATGTGCGTTGAGGGTTTGCTCGAAATTTCACCCGGCGTACGTTCTGTTTTAATAACATATAATGGGTTGAAACTTCCATTCCAGCGTTTAATTGCTGTTATACGAATGGCTGAGAAAAACATTGATGAGTACATGGATAGGCCTATACCGTCGAGGACGCTTACACTTCCGCTTGCGTTTCACGATAAAAAATGTTTAGAATATATTGCAAAATATCAGCGCTCTGTGCGCAGTGAAGCGCCATATTTGCCTGATAATATGGAATTTGTTGCACGTTGCAACGGCCTTGCAAACATTCAAGAAGTGCAAGATTATGTTTTGGCAACAGAGCAGCTGGTTCTTGGCCTTGGTGATGTATACCTTGGTGCGCCTTGTGCTGTTCCACTAGACCCACGTTATCGTTTAAACGCGCCAAAATACAACCCTGCGCGAACAATGACACCTGAGGGTGCTGTTGGTATAGGCGGTTCTTTCATGTGCATGTATCCAATGGAATCACCCGGAGGATACCAATTAATTGGCCGTACGGTGCCATTCTGGGATACTTGGCAAATTAACGATGCCTTTAAAGAGGCCCCTTGGCTTTTGCGCCCCTTTGACCGAATTCAATTTAAAGCTGTGTCTGAAGAGGAAATTGACCGTATGGGCGCAGGTGTTCACGATAACACGTACCGCTTTGAAATTTCAGAGGGCGAATTCCGCCTACCGCAATATCAAGAGTTCTTACAATCAATTCAGCAAGAAACTGATGCATTCCGTGCACAGCAAGCCCGTTGTATTGTAGATGCTACAAAAGGTTATTAAAGGAGGGTGGAAAAATGTTTGAAATTATAGACGGTGGTTTTGGACTTACTATTCAAGATTATCCCGGCCGTGTTGGTTATTGGAATGTAGGAATTCCGCCATCAGGGCCAATGGACTCTTTAGCATTCCGCATTGCTAACCGCATTGTTGGAAACAGCGAAGATGCTGCGGGTTTAGAAATTACAGCAATGGGGCCTACAATTTTCTTTCATGAAGATGCCACAGTGGCCTTTGCAGGTGCAAGTTTTGCGGCACAACTAGACGGCGTTGACATTCCGTGGTGGACGCCTGTGCAAGTAAAAAAAGGTAGCACCATAAAAATAGGCTTAGTAAGTGCTAAAGGCTTAAGGGCATATATGGCAATTAAAGGCGGAATTGATGTGCCTTTATATTGGGGCAGTCGTTCTACATTTTTATATGGCAAGTTTGGTGGTTTCCAAGGCAGGCCACTAAAAAAAGGTGACATTGTAGAGGTGTTCCACACGGCACCCGGCACTGAAAAAAGCAAGGAAATATGTTTCAAAATTATTCCTGAGTATACAAATCAGTGGAAAATAGGTGTTATATCCGGGCCACATGGCAGCCCTGACTTTTTTACATCTGAGTTTGAAGACGAATTTTTTAACACAGATTATAAAGTTGATTACAATGCAAACCGCCTAGGCATTCGTTTACAAGGTGGTGCAAAACCCACTTTTGCACGTACAGACGGCGGTGAAGGTGGCGCTCATCCTTCTAATTTGCATGATTATACATACGCAATTGGAACGCTAAACTTTTCCGGCGACACACCAATTATAATTGGTGTAGACGGCCCTAGCCTTGGTGGGTTCATATCATTTGTAACTATTCCCTCTGCAGAGCTTTGGAAAACAGGACAGCTTAAACCAAACGATACTGTACGTTTTCACCTAATGACAATGCAAGAGGCTCTATCTTCACAACAAGAGATAGAAAAAATGATTGAACTTATTTAGATGGTTTAGTTATTCAAATAATGAATTAAAAAACAATAGTCAGTTTTACGGAGCTGCCTATTGTTTTTTTTATTGCCTTATCAATTTTTTTGACAATCTCACTTATAGAATTTATGCAAATAGCCAACAAATTGCAGCTTTTTTTGTATGTTTTATATATTGCATTTTTTATAATTTTGCTGTAATATAACTTATAGAAAGCACTTTAACAAAAGTAGGTGTCATATAAGCATGATTACAAGCACATCAGTTTTAAGAAAGCAAAATAAAAACAGAATTTTCAACTATATATACAATAGCAAATGTGAAGTTACAAAACAAGATATAGCCAATAGTTTGAGCTTGAGTTTGCCAACCGTAACCCAAAATTTGCAAGAGCTTGAAGAACAACGCCTTATTAAATATACAGGCACAAGCGAGTCAACGGGCGGCAGAAAGCCACGTATAATTGAAATTAACGCAAGCAGTAAATTTTCAATAGGCGTTTCGGTAACAAAAAATAATTTGAGAATTTCTTGTGCAAATTTAATAATGCAAGAACACTCTTATAAAAAAGTAGATATTTCAAGTATGAACATAGCCAATATAAACAATATTATTTTACATGAGCTTGAATTGTTTATAAATGAGCTTGAACTTAAGAGCCAAGACATTCTTGGCGTTTGTATAGCTTTTCCCGGAATTATTTCACAAGACAAAGCTATAATAGAAAATGCACCAACTCTTAAATTAAAAAACTTCATGCTTGGCCCGCTTTATAAAGCACTTCCCTACCCTTGTAATATAGACAACGATGCTAATTTAGGCGCTTTAACCGAATGGCACACTAAGAATAATTTCATTTACCTTTCTGTTGATAAAGGCGTAGGCGGTGCCGTTGTGTTTGGGCAAAAGCCATATTTGGGCGACACGGGCAAAAGCGGGGAATTTGGCCATATGTGCATAGATGCAACCGGCCCTTTGTGCAGTTGTGGCAAAACAGGGTGCCTTGAGGCTTTTTGCTCTACCGATAGATTAAGCGCAGACTTTAATTGCTCGTTAGATGAGTTTTTTGAAAAGGTTAAATTGAACATTGAGCCTTATACCAAAGCATTTAGCACATACCTGAATATGCTTGCAAAAGGCATAAACAATATACATATGGTAACAGATTGCGACATTATTATAGGTGGCGCATTGGCGCAATTTTTAAGCAATTATTTGCAAGACTTAAAATATAATGTATTGCAAACAGATGCGCTTAATGAAAGTGCAAATTATATAAAACTATCAAAACATGGGCCAAAAACCACTAGCCTTGGGGCGGCTTTTTACCATGTTCAAAATTACATTGTTAATTTATATTAGGCAGTGTCTGCACAAGTTTTTGCGTTAAAGCAAATGCTTTTGCGGCTTGCAAAAATATATTGCGTTGTAATTACATAAAATTACGTTTCAATTACATAAAATAAATTTAATTAAATATAAAAAGGGGTAAATATTATGTCTGAATTTTTCACAAACATTTCTAAAATCAACTACGAAGGGCCAAAATCTACAAACGCACTATCATTTAAATACTATGATGAGAACAAAATTGTGCTTGGGAAGCCAATGAAAGAGCATTTGCGTTTTGCCATGGCTTGGTGGCACAATTTATGTGCAGGTGGCACAGACATGTTCGGCAGAGATACTGCGGACAAAGCGTTCGGAGTAGAAAAAGGAACAATGGAGCATGCAAAACGCAAAGTTGACATCGGCTTTGAATTTATGCAAAAGCTTGGTATTGAATACTATTGTTTCCACGACATTGATATTATTCCAGAAGGCACAACAATTGCCGAAACAAATAGCCGCCTTGACGAAATTGGTGAATATTTATTGCAAAAACAAAATGAAACAGGCATAAAACTACTTTGGGGTACAGCAAATTTATTCTCTAGCCCAATTTTTGTAAACGGTGCAGGCTCTTCAAACTCTGCAGAAGTTTTTGCAGCGGCAGCGGCACAAATTAAAAAAGTTTTAGATTTAGTTATTAAACTGGGCGGTTTAGGCTATGTTTTCTGGGGCGGACGCGAGGGCTATGAGACACTGCTTAATACAGACGTAAAGTTTGAACAAGATAATATTGCAAGGCTTATGAAAATGTCAGTAGAATATGCGCGTAAGAACGGATTTAAGGGCGACTTTTTCATAGAACCAAAACCAAAAGAACCAATGAAGCACCAATACGATTTTGACGCGGCAACTTCAATAGGTTTCATCAGGCAATATGGGCTTGAGAACGATTTTAAACTAAACATTGAAGCAAACCATGCAACTTTGGCAGGGCATACTTTTCAACACGATTTGCGTATATCCGCAATTAATGGCATGCTAGGCTCTGTTGATGCCAACCAAGGCGATTTACTTTTAGGTTGGGACACTGACGAATTCCCTGCAAATATTTACGACACAACAATGTGTATGTATGAAATTATAAAAGCGGGCGGCCTTGTAAACGGTGGTTTGAATTTTGACAGCAAAAACCGCCGTGCAAGCTACACAGTTGAAGATATGTTTTATGGATATATTTTAGGAATGGACGCATTTGCACTGGGCCTATTAAATGCCGAAAAGTTAATTAACGATGGCAGAATTGATAAATTTGCAAGCGACAGATATGCAAGTTATAACAGCGGAATAGGCGCAAAAATTGTAGCAGGTGAAACAACACTTGAAGAACTTGCAAATTATGCAGAGCAAAAAGCTGGTGTTGAAATGCCCGGCTCGGGAAGACAAGAAAATTTACAAAGCGTTTTAAATGCTGTTTTATTTGGTTAAAAGCTACACTATTCATTTATAAAAAGGTGTGCCGTCAATAGGCGGCACACTCTAAAATCTCCATTCTGTACGGAGATTTTAAAACTATTTGTGCTGTGCACAGAATGGAGATAATATGCAATACGTTTTAGGCATAGATTTAGGCACCTCCGGCACAAAAACTGTTTTGTTTGACAAGCATGGCAAAAAAATTGCAAGTGACACGGTGGAATACGGCTTAATACAGCCACAAAATGGTTGGGCAGAGCAAAACCCAAATGATTGGTGGCAAGCTGCTGTGCAAACTATTGCACAAGTGCTAAAAAAAAGCAATGTAAACCCAAAAGACATTAAGGGCTTAGGTATTTCAGGGCAAATGCACGGGCTTGTAATGCTTGATGAAAACAATGATGTTTTGCGCAATGCAATACTTTGGTGCGACGGAAGAACAGGCGAAGAGTGCAAGGAAATAACAGAAAAAATAGGCGAAGAAAAACTTATTGAGATATCGGCAAACCCTGCTTTAACCGGTTTTACAGCAGGCAAAATTTTATGGGTTAAAAAGCACGAGCCGCAAATTTACGCAAAATGCCGTAAAATATTATTGCCAAAAGATTATATACGTTTTAAGTTAACAGGCATTTACGGCCAAGATGTAAGCGACGCTTCCGGCACAAATTTATTTGATGTAAAAAAGCGCGAGTGGTCTTTAGAGATTTTGCAAAAGCTTGGCATTGATAAAAGTCTATTGCCGGATTGCAAAGAAAGCGTTGATGTTGCAGGAAATATTACTAAAGAAGCAAGCGATTTAACAAAGCTCTCACAAAGTACAATAGTGTGCTTTGGTGCAGGCGATAATGCTTCTGCCGCAATTGGTACAGGCGTTATAAAAACAGGCAGAGCCTTTACAACAATAGGCACATCGGGTGTTATTTTTGCTCATTCAAATTCACCGCAAATTGATATTAAGGGCAGGGTCCATACATTTTGTTCCGCTGTGCCCGGCGCTTACACTGTAATGAGCTGTACTTTGGCTGCCGGCATGAGTCTAAAATGGTTCAGAGATAATTTTTGCTCTAGTGAAGTGGAGCTTTCCGAATTTCTGAAAAAAGATAGTTATCAAATTATTGATGAGGGTGTGGATAAAATACCCATAGGTGCAGATAAACTAATTTTCTTGCCGTATATTATGGGCGAGCGCTCTCCTATTTTAGACGAAAAAGCGAGAGGTGTTTTCTTTGGGCTCAGCGCAATACACACAAAATATCACATGCTTAGGGCTATTATGGAAGGTGTTGCGTATTCTCAAAAGCAAAATTTTGATTTAATGTGCGAAATGAAAATAAACTTTGACACAATGTATGCATGTGGCGGTGGCGGCAAAAGTAAAATTTGGCGCAGTATGCTTGCAGATTTATATAACGCAGATGTTTTAACGCTTCAAAATGATGAAGGCCCTGCTTTAGGCGTGGCAATTCTTGCGGCAGTTGCAAGCGGTGTTTATAGCGATATAGACAGTGCTTGCGAAGAAATGATAACAGTGAAAAGTTGTATAAATCCAAACAAAGAAAATACCGGGAAATATGAGAGCTATTACAAAATTTACAAAGGATTATACGAGAACTTAAAAAACAGCTTTAGTCAATTAAACGAAATAAATTAAAATATCATATTAAACATATGTAGTGGTTGAAAATAGCGTGTAGTAAACAGATTGGCATTTTCATTCATCAGTTATAAGCAATTAAAAAGCTCAAGGCTGCGAATTATAGCAACCTTGAGCTTTTTACTGTCGAAGCCCATATACTAAAAAAGTTTTCGTTTCCTTTTCCTTTTGGCCAATAAATATGACAAATATTAAATGACAGCCCCAAAACACAAATTTCAAAGCTGTCATTTTACGCCTAAACTATATAAGCTGTTTATTCATTTGCTCGGACAATAGCCTCCCAAACACCGTTCAAATACGTTGCACCAAGCGCCCTGTCATAGAGGCCATAACCCGGTCTTCCCACCTCGTCCCAAATCATGCGCCCATGGTCGGGGCGTATGTATGTGTTAGGGCATGTGTCATAAATTGCTTTCATAACCTCATACATGTCAATATCACCGTCACTGCTTAGGTGGCTTGCTTCCCTAAATTTGCGATACCCCAGATATTTAACGTTGCGCACGTGCATTGCGCCTATCCTATTTTTCTTGCCAAAGTAACGTATTATCTCCGGTACATCGTTCTTCGGCTCACTACCAAGCGAACCAGTGCACAAGCAAACTGTATTGCTTGGACTGTCTACAAGCTCTATAATTTTATCGTAACCTTCTTTGTTGTGCGCAAGGCGTGGCAAGCCGAATATTGGCCATGCAGGGTCGTCAGGGTGGCACGCCATAACAATGCCCACTTTTTCACATGTCGGTATAATTCCCTCTAAGAAATATTTGTAATTTTCAAGCATATCGTCTACCGATACACCCTTATAAATCTCGAGCGTTTTTTCAAGCTCTGCTAAACGCTCAGGCTCCCACCCCGGCAGTGAAAAACCATTTGAGCTCTTCGCAGTATTCTCAACTATTTGCATGGGCGTAAGTTCGCCCAATTCTGCCTCGTCATAGTATAGGCTGTTACTGCCGTCCTCGGGTATTTCGCGAGCAAGGTCTGTGCGCAGCCAGTCTAGCACGGGCATAAAATTGTAAATTATAACTTTCACGCCTACTTTTGCAAGGTTTTCAATCGTAATAACGTAATTTTTTATGTACTCGTCGCGTGTGGGAAGGCCCATTTTAATGTCTTCGTGCACGTTAACGCTCTCAATAACCTCACACTTAAGCCCTGCCGCTTTTATGTAGTTTGTGTACTCTTTGCACTCCTCATACGTCCACACCTCACCTGCGGCCTTTTCGCTCAAAACGCCCATAACGCCGCTCATACCGGGTATTTGCTTAATCTGCTTCAACGTTATGTTGTCACTTTCTTTACCATACCATCTAAATGTCATTTTCACGGCTGTTCCCCACCTTTTTTATTTTCAGTAACCTAATAAGTTATAAAACTTACGGACATATTATAACAAAATTTTATCATAAATTTTGCAATTTTGCAATTTTTTTATTACAACTAAGTGCATTGCCAAAAATACACGTGAAGGAAATTTCAAAAAGTGGACTTTGAGAACTTCCTAAATGGGCCTAAAAGGAAAAGTGTAAGTTGCAGTGAATACGCATAATGTACAAGTGGGTAAATTGAGGGTTTTGGAGCTGTTCGAGAACACTTTCTTATGCTTAAGTTTTCATATTTAAGTTTGGCGAATTAACAATAGCTCATATTGGCGGAGTGTGGTTTAAACATTACTGCATGCACATAATAAGAGAGGTTGTGGCAAATTAGCTGCACCTTTCCAAACAATTTTTGAATACAGCTTACTCCACCACGTTTTGTGTGTAATAAACACATCATAAAAGTTTTTAGAAGATTTATAAGAACTTTGTATCTTATCCGGCATAATTTCCCCACTCCTGTTTTTCTTTATTTTCTGTGCTAAATATTTATATTACTATAGCTTATACATCAAAATCATTGTGCGGCTTTTACTGTCGGCAACATACATTGCAATTTTTGTAAAAAGCTTCAATTTGCCCTTTAGTTGCTTCATCGCCTTGCCAAAAAAGCCGCACACAGAAATAAACTCAACGTCAGCTTTTTTCGCAAATTCCATGGGGTCATCTATGCAAAAATACATCATTGCATTGTTGTTACCTGTTTTTTTAACGTAATTTTGTGCGTATTTTAAACCAACTGAATTTGTGGCATCAAAAAGTAAATGTGCGTTTTTAAACTCCCCTTTAAGCTTTTTTATAAGC
>CAYJMH010000036.1:14007-16422 GCA_964371535.1 uncultured Bacteroides sp. | reverse complement strand
GTATACGGGCCCTGTAAAAAGTGCCACCATTGCCGGCATACCCAGCGACAATATAGGCACAACTTGTAATATGGATACAATAACCACAAACACAATAAACAGTGCGCTAAAAATACCTATTGAAACAAAATCTTTTACCTCTATTTTTTTCATACTAATCTCCATTCTGTGCATAGCACAATTATTTTTTTATAACCTCCATACAAAATAGAGGTTGATTGTCACGCGGCATTTGTAAAGGCACGCCTTGATAATATTTTTAGCGTGATATTCACGCAACGACCAAAATCGTTCAAGTTTGTTAGTGTAAACTAACTTATGTCGAAAAAAATTCACCTTTATTTTCACAATTCAACAGTATAAATCGAACTGTTCAAAAACCAAATATTTTACTCCACCCACACATAAAAAACTCCATTATATTTGCAACCTGTTTTTTCGCCTCGTCAATCGAGAGCTCAAGCTGTGACACATCAAAAAGCGAGCGGCAATGAGCAGCGGCAAGTATATATAGTGCATCGTTTGAAACTTTTATTTTCGCTTTTTGCTCGTCGCTTAATCTCTGTTTGTATTCTAAAGTATCATTAACTTCAATCTCAATTATTTTATCAATAAAATTCTCTTGCGAGCTGCCAACTGCACAGTTAAACAGAAGTTTGAACGTTTCTTTATTGGCATAAATATGCTCTGTAAGTGCATTGCCGGCACGCAATTTGCGCTGCCACAATTCCTCGTTTGCAACTTTCCACTGCATGTCTATTCTAATAAACTCTTCGGCAAAAGGTTTAACAAGGCACGAAAAAAGTTCGTCATTGTATTTGCGCCTGTTTTGTGATAAAATAGTGCATAAGTTAGAACGAGCTAACTTATAATGTTTTTAGAATAATTGCGCTGCAAAACAATTAAAAGCATATTACCGATACTACTTTAAATTATAAAAACAACAGAACGGATTTAATAACATGAACAAATTTGAACATTATTGCAAAAATTACCCACTGATTACCGAAAATATAAATGGGGGCAATTTTAGTTATAGATATTTTAAAAACGATACTTCCAGCGAAACCCTTGTTCTTCTTGTCGGTGGTATCGGCATGTCTGATTTAATTTACACACATTTTGAAAAATTTGCAAAACATTATTCTATTTTAACATTTGACTACTGCATAGACTACAAAACAAACGAACAGCTTACATCGGCAATTGCAAAATTACTTAAAAAGCTTAATATAAAGGCATGGTTTGTGGGGCAGTCGCTAGGTGGGTTTGTTGCACAGCTTATGGCACAAAAATACCCTGAGGTGACAAAAGGACTTGTTTTGTCAAACACAGGGTGCTTATCTGCCGATATGGGCAGTCAAGCTTACGCATCGTTAACCGCAATGCTTAAGCGCACAAATAAAACAAAAATTGTGCTTAAATTTTTGCCCCTTTTCATATTTAAAAAGCAGATAAGCGGTGCTATTTTTAAAAAATACGCCGCTGATTTTAGCGAAAACGAAAGGCACCTTTTGCGTGAATTATGCGATATAATGGAAGAAAAGCTCACGAAAAAGTATGAAATGCACATGCTAAACTTACTTGTTGATATGGAGAGCCATAACAGCATGAAAAAAGCAGAGTTTGAATATTTAAACGACAAGGTTTTACTTATGCTATCTGAAGACGACAAAACATTTAGCGACGGAGTAAAAGAGGCGCTTATAGAGCTTATGCCAAGCCCAACAACTGTTAGCAATTTAAAAGGCGGCCACCTTGCGCTTATGGTAAACTGTGACAAATATGTTGATATTATTACAGATTATATTGATAAACGCTGTTAATACGCTTATTTTAATTTGCTTGCTATGAATTTAAAAACTTTAAACATATCGGATTATTAAAACACAATTATTTAGTTTGTAGGCCATATTTTTAATTAAAAAATTATTCTATATAGCATAACAACCATTGACAAGTATTTGTGAGTGGTTATTTTTATTTAGTAAAAAGCTATTAATGGGTGCAGCGATAAGGAGCTGCCCCATAATGTCCGACGGCCAAACTTGGTCGTCCTCCCCGGCAAAAATAAGGATATTCCCGCCAAAACTTGAAATATCTATAAGCGCTTGCTCGGCATTGTCGGCTTTTAGTATCATATCATGCTGAAAATCTCTGTATGCCACTGGGTAATTAATTATCATCGGTGCAAAAAGCTTGGCTACACAAAAAAAGTTAGGCAATAAATTTATATATGATAATTCCTTGCCGCCGTATGTCCACGATGATGTTTTTGCCATCATGTCGCCACCTTGGAAAACATATGAAGCCGGTGCGAATAGTACCACATTGTCAATTTCTTCATAATAGTTTGTTAGAATTAGTGCAAGCTCTGCGCCTTTTGAAATCCCAACAAGAGTAAGGCTTGATGTG
>CAYJMH010000036.1:6792-13997 GCA_964371535.1 uncultured Bacteroides sp. | reverse complement strand
GTGTCCATGCTATTAGTTTCGGCATAGTCTAAAAACTCGCCAAAAAACTCAAGCGGCACATTGTTGTGGCTTTTCGGTTGATTTTCTTGCCCACAATAAAAAAGCGACACCACCTCATATCCCTCTTGCGCAAGGGCTACACTGCGGTCGAAGTCGGAGCCGCCGTCCGAGCCGCCAAAGGTTACAATTAACCCCGGTTCGGTTTTCTCATCGGGCATCATATAAAAGCCGTTAGTATAGCCGTCTTGTATTATTGTAATTTCCACGCCCTCTTGCTCTAGTGGGAAAGCGTTAATGTCACCGCCGAGTGCATAGTTGCCGAGGATTTCTATATCAGACGAAAACCGCATGCCGTTAATAATTCGCAAAGCAAATATTGCTACAATAATAACTGCAATTGCAATTAAAGCTATTTTTAGTTTTTTATGTTTTTTCATTTATTCTGGCTCCTCAAAAGCTTTATCATTGGCCGTTGCTGTATTAGCACCGCACACATGTTTATTTACATCGAGTTCACAATCCCAATTACCCCGAACATGCCAAGCCCCAAGCTCGGCATGCATATTGATGGCAAATCATAAAACCATTCTCTTTTTATCTTTTTAAGCGTTAACCCAACTATTAGGAAAACCAACGGATTAAGCAAAACAAACCAATTTGGCACATCAAATAAGCCGTTTAATATACAATAAATAGTTAGAATTGTGGGTGCAAGTATAATAAAGGCATATAAAAGTGCAAAGGGAATTTTTACTGCCGATAAAAGCTCATTCAATGTATGCTCGGCTAATTTTTCGTCTTTGCCTTTTAGTACTGCTTTATAAATAATTGGCGTAACGCATATAAAGCTATGTATAAAAAAGCCTGATAAAGCTGTTAGAATTGAAAATAAAATCATTGTTTCAGATAAAATTTTGTTGTCGCTTAAAAGCTGCCTACCTAAAGAGTAAATGCCAAGGCTATACATAAAAACCCCGAATAGACCAAAAATAATTGATAGCTTAAAGCGCCAATCAGCCATTTTAGTCCAGTTCGATTCGATAATTAAAGTATTTCCAACTTTTACATTGTCTTTACCTTTTAAATCAAGTAAAATGTCGCCAACAGCGCAAACTATGCCACCAAGTATACCCATAATCGAATAAATTAAATTCAGTTCCATAATAACTCCATTCTGTGCACAGCACAAATAATTTCAAAACTCCCCATACAGAATGGAGCTTTTCTGACGTGTGCCTTCTCTGTCGGCATGCCTTAATATAAATGAAAAGTGTGATTTTCCGCTCCTTGTCCATTGTGTTTTTCTCTAAAATATTGCTTAAGAAAAACCTTTAATTTTCGGGCGTTACCTTATAATTATCTTTAAAAAACAAAAGCAATTTTCCTCTCCCAACATCGTCACTAAGGCTGTAGTTATCAAGCACTTTTCCATCTTCTATATGAATAACATTATCGCAACACCTTAAAATAAACTCGGGGTCATGCGTTACTATAATCACCGTTTTGCCACTCTCTGCAAGGTCGTTTGCGCATTTTGACACCCTTATCATGTTCTCTAAATCAAGTCCGCTTGTAGGCTCGTCAAAAATAATTATAGGGCGTTTTGACGCAATGGCACCAGCTATGGCAACACGCTGTTTTTGCCCACCCGAAAGCGACATGGGATGGCGGTTTTCAAACTCTGATAAATTCATATCTTTTAAATACTTCTGTGCTTTTTCTTTATTTTCTGTGGTACTACTTATCAATACTTCCTCGAGTACGCTCTCTGTAAAAAGCTGATGATTTACATCTTGCATAACCATATAGCATTCTTTTAAACGCTGCTTTGTGTTATAAGTTTTAGCACCAAACTCTATATTTCCCTTTGCTCTTTTTTCAAGCCCACACATACATCGTGAAAAAGTTGTTTTCCCTGCACCATTACTGCCTATAATTGCCGTTACTTTAGCGTGATTAATTGAAGTTTCAGCTATATCAAGTGCCATAATTTCGCTGTTTTTATATTTAAAACTTAAATTTTTAGCTATCCAAATTTGTGCGCTATGTTTATTTTCTTTTGGCTTTATAAGCGAAAGACCTTTTAGTGTGCATGGGCGAAGCCCCATATCACTACGAGTATTTTCAGACATTTTTCTAAATTCATCGCCGCTAAAATCACCTGTGATTTTGCCGTCTTTGAGGTAGTAAACTCTGTCGAGTAAATCATAGATATAATACAGGCGGTGCTCTGCAATCACTATTGTTTTACCCTCACTTTTTAGGGTGATAAGTAAGTCCCTTAGTTCCTCTATCGCTTTTGCATCAAGGTTCGAGGACGGCTCGTCAAACACATAGAGCTCAGGGTCTATTGCACAGGCGAAAGCACAGGCAAAATAAAGTCAGGCATATAGCTCATAAGTGCATCTGCATATTCAATACCATAGCCCTCTGTTGCTAGCATTTCGTGGTAGCTATCCCTTGTTAAAATAATGGGGATAAATGCACCGATTACAGATGTTGCATAAACGCCATAAGCAATTAAGCCTTTTTTAGCGTTTTTGTAGCCATCTGTTTTTAGAATTAAGTCGCAGATTAAAGCAGCCAATAAAAATGTGCCTACACACCAATAACCCATACCTGCAACCATCATTAAAACACCCGATAAAAGACCTTGGATTGTTATCATGCCAAATTTTTTAACTTTTGAGAAGTATAACATCATAGGTATGCCGCCAAGCAACGGCACAATTACGCTTAGCAGTGGAATAAAAATTGGTATAACACCAAGCATACCTGCCGCCATAATTATTACAAAATAAATTGCGGTAAAAATACCTATATTGATAAAATCTTTGCCTTGCAGTTTGTTATTCATAATGAACCTCCGATATAATATGTTAATAAGTTAGTTGAGACTAACTTTTGATATTATATCACCGCATTTATTGTTTTTCTACACCTATATGTTATTTTAGCCCCAAATAGCAATTAAAAATATTTGTTGACTATTTCATTAAAAAGATTTAAAATGATAAAAATAAAACGAAAGAAAGTGTTGTTTTGGGTTTAAATTTTAAAAAGCATAAATTAGATAAAGAAAATAGCGAAACGCAAATTAATAAAGGGTTAAATAGCAACTTTTTACCGCTAGAGAGCAAAAGTGACAACTTTGATGCTTATTATTATGAAGCATTAAAATATATGTTTGTCTGTTTTTTTGATATATGTGCATGTGAAATACCGGCAAACAGTAGTAGCTATTATAAAGATTTAATGCAGTTTAATTATTGTGTTGACGGGCGTATAGAACTTGCTTTAGAAGATGGATTTAATGTTTGCCTAAAAGAGGACGATTTCTGTTTGAGTAAACAAATTACAAAAACGCCTTTCTTTTTCCCTACAAAGAATTACAAAGGCGTAACTATATATTTTGATGAGAAAAAATTCAGTCTTGAAAATGCTGCTTTGCTATCTTTATTTGAACTTGACTTTCAAAACGTAAGCAAAAAACACCTTCATAAGCAAAACACTGTTATATTGCAAACAAACAGCGAACTTCGCAATGTAATAAAAACACTCTGGCAAAACCGGGAGAATTTATCAAACTTTAAGCTAAAACACAGTGCACTTGAAATAATAAATATTCTTTTAAATTTTAAAGTTTCAATCAGTGAAAAAAGAACGTATCACACAAAAACCCAAGCCGAGATTGCAAAAAGAGCAGAAAAACTTCTCACAAAAAATATATCCGAACGCATTCCAATAAAAACAGTAGCAGAAAAATTCGGTATAAGCGAAACAAGCTTGAAAAATTATTTTAAAGCAGTTTTTGGCGAGAATATTTCAGAGTATTTAAGAAAACATCGAATGGAACAAGCTTCAAAAATGCTGAAGGAAACAAAGCCCTCCGTGGGTGAAATATCCCATTTAATAGGCTATACAAAGCAGGGCAAGTTTGCCGAACTGTTTAGGAAATATTATGGACATTCACCGCTTGAGTATCGCAGAGCAAAATTTTTAGAAGAGAAAACGTTGATTACAACGAAGCAATAAAGATAGGCTTTACAATTATGAGAGAAACAGTAGTTGTAACCTAAAAACCAAGGCGGCAACAGTTAAATACTGCTGCCGCCAAAATTTATTAATTTTTTCGTTCAATATTAAAATCGCAAATATCATCACCGTTTCCGATAGTTTTCGTACGCGTAAGTTTGTTTCCCATAAACTCCTGAGAGGTGTAATCAAGCATACAAGCGTATTTCATCAGTTTTAAACAGCCTTCACGCTCTGCCATTTTACAAATTGCACATTCTGTGTAAATGATTTCACATTTAGGAACAGACAAATCATAATTAAAGGTATACTTCCAATTTTCAGAGTAACTGTTGTATTCCTTATCTGTTGCTAAACGCTCACGAGTTGCCATGTTTTTTTCGGTAAAAAAATTCTTTCCTTTGTACAGTTTTTCTGTAGATGGCGCGTAAGCAACCGCTTTGACAAGGCCTTCATATACATCCTCGGTAACAATGTGGGGTGCAGCTTTATAAAAAGCAAACGTATACGCCGCAAGGTATAAGCCCATTATTAAATTGTTTTTGCGGCCACCAACCTCCGGTTGCCTTGCAATAATGGCTTTATACTCTTTTTTAACCGTTTTTGGGTTTATTTCAGAGGTTACTGTATTAATATATTCAAACAATGGCTTTTGCACCAACTTCGGCATTACTGCCCCCATAATTCCATATTTCATATCACAACTTTCCTCTCATAAGGCTTATCATTCCGTTTTTATATACAAGCGCAACATCTCGCAACATATCATGCATTTCCTGTCTATCGTGGGTCTCAACAACAATTCTAGATAGTATGTCGAAGTAACCACGCATTAAGTATTTTAAAAGAATGGGGTCAACCTCTAAATTTTCTGCTCTCGTGCTTTTTGCCGCATTCGATATACGAGAGCCTGCTTGAACACGAAATTTATCGGTAAAATTTTCGTATTTTGTACCGTCAGAGCAGGCGAGCAATAAAATCATGCCGTTTTTATTATCACAAATATAGTTCACAAGCTCCTGTAAACGTGCAATGTAACAATCGAGCATAGAAAATATCCTTTGCTCCTCGGGCAGTTTGTAGAGCAAGGCGCACACGATACCTTGATAGAGAAAAAAGGGCTGTATAACCGCTTGTTTACATTGCAACGGGAGAGTTTAAACTGGACAGTGTGATTGATTTAATTTAACTTTACATACGAAGTAAAGGTAAAGCGAAAAAAACAAAGACGATATATTTGAGATTGTAAATCCTCAATGTTTGTAAAGATTGATAATTAGTCATAAAAGTATCAGTGCTGTTAATTTGACACTGTTACTTTTATTTTCACTCATCGTAAAATTAGGCACAATATTATGTGAAACGCACCCATTTTTATTATAAATAAAAAGTAATGTTTCGTTGTATGCTAAAAGCGTTGACACCCGGCATGACCTGGCGTTTTATGCATACAACAAAAGTCGCCACAAACTTTGCAAAGTTTGTGGCGACTTTTTTAAACATCAAATATTTAGGCACAACTATTAGTAATTAACCTAATTACTTTAAAAGCTCCATTGCCCTTGGGCAAGCAACAAAATGCTCCGGTTCAACTTCTATAAGCGCAGGGTTCTTGCCTGTGCAAACGTCTGTTGCATATTCACAGCGCGGTGCAAACCTGCAACCGGGCTTTGGCTCAATAGGCGATGTAATTTCACCTTTAAGCGTTATTCTTTCCCTTTTTGTCTCGCTGTACACTGCTTCCGGAATTGCTGAAAGTAGCGCTTTTGAATACGGGTGCATAGGCTTTTTGAAAAAGTCTTTTGTCGGCGCTGTTTCTACAACGTTTCCAAGGTACATTACAACTATCCTGTCTGAAATATGCTTTACAACTGAAAAGTCATGTGTAATGAAAATATACGTCAAGCCACGCTCTTTTTGTAAGTCATGAAGCAAGTTTATAACTTGTGCTTGTATAGAAACATCAAGTGCAGAAACAGGCTCATCGCACACAATGAACTTCGGGTTAAGTGCAATTGCCCTTGCAATGCCTATTCTTTGTCGGCGTCCGCCATCTAGCTCATGTGGGTAGTTGTTGGCAAGCCTGCGTGCAAGGCCAACAGTATCCATAAGCTCAAGTACTCTGTTGTTTATTTCATCTTTTGTCTTAAAAACTTTGTAAATTCTAAGCGGCTCTGCAATAATGTCACTTACAGACATCCTGGGGTTTAGTGAAGAAAATGGGTCCTGAAAAATAATTTGCATATCTTTGCGCAATTCTTTCAGGTCTTTTGATTTAGTAACACCTGTAATATTATTTCCCTCAAAAAACACTTCACCGCTTGTAATATCTGTCAAATGCAGCACAGTTCTTCCAAGTGTGCTTTTTCCACAGCCGGATTCACCAACAACGCCCAAAGTCTCACCTTTATTAATATAAAAGTTAACTTCATCAACAGCATGCAAAATACCGCGCGGAGTTTTAAAATATTTACATAAATTTTTAACTTCTAAAATTCTCTCACTCATTTCGCACCTCCGTCGGCATAAAGGTGACATGCTACCTTGTGCCCATTTTCATATTCAACAGTTTTCGGAGACTGCGTTTTACATACTTCCTTGCACTGTTTGCATCTTGGGTTAAAGTTACATCCAACCGGCAAATTTGCAGGGTCCGGCATTAGCCCGTCAATTGGAATTAAGCGATCTGACTCATCATGCAATTTTGGTATTGAGCCAAAAAGGCCAACTGTATATGGATGTTTTGGGTTTGTAAAAATTTGCTTTGTTGTGCCACATTCAACTATTTCACCTGCATACATAATGGCAACATTATCGCAAGTTTCAGCTACTACGCCCAAATCATGCGTAATTAAAAGCATTGATGTGTTGAATTTTTCTTTCAAATCTGCAATAAGCTCTAAAACTTGTGCTTGAATTGTCACATCAAGTGCAGTTGTCGGCTCGTCTGCAAGCAAAAGCTCAGGTTCACACGCAAGCGCCATTGCTATAACAATACGCTGTTTCATGCCGCCGGAAAACTGGTGTGGGTATTCAATATGCCTTTCGCCTGATATGCCAACCATTTCCATAAGCTCTTTTGCTTTATCAAGTGCTTCTTGCTGTGAAACATCATTGTGTAACAGCACAACTTCTTGAATTTGGTCTCCAACTGTTAAAACCGGGTTTAA
>CAYJMH010000036.1:0-6782 GCA_964371535.1 uncultured Bacteroides sp. | reverse complement strand
ATGATGTCATCGGGTCTTGGAAAATCATGCTGATTTTAGAACCGCGAATTTGACGAATATCATTTTGTGGCATCTCAAGTAAATTCTCACCATTATACAAAATTTTACCTGAATAAATTTCTCCCGGTGGGTCCGGCACTAAATTTAATATGCCCAGTGCAGTAGTTGTTTTGCCTGCGCCTGTCTCTCCAACAAGCCCAAGTGTCTTGCCTTTTTCAATTTCCAAAGAAATATTTGTAACTGCGGCAACTGTATTTTCTTCTGTTACATAACGAATACTTAAATTCTCTATACTTAATATTTTATCGCTCACTCTTAATCTCCTTTCTAACTATCTTTTAAGTTTTGGGTCAAGCGCATCACGCAAACCATCACCAAAGAGATTGAGTGCGAAAATCGTCAACATAATTGATAAGCCGGGGAACATAACCATGTGTGGGTGCTGTGTGAAATACGAGCGTGCCTCTGATAACATTGCGCCCCACTCAGGTGCCGGCGGCTGTAAGCCAAGCCCAATAAAGCTAAGGCCCGCAGCTGATAATATTGCACCCGCAACGCCAAGTGTAGCTTGTACAATAAGCGGTGAAAGTGAATTAGGCAAAATATGTGTAAATATTATTCTGAAATCAGACGCGCCTGTTGCCCTTGCAGCTTCTATAAATTCTTGCTCTTTAACCGAAAGTATAGTTGCCCTTACAATTCGCACGTAAGATGGCACCGAAGAAATACCTACGGCTATCATAACATTTGTAAGCCCACCACCAAAGGCGGCTGTAATTGCTATTGCAAGAAGAATGCTTGGTATCGCAAGCAATACGTCCATTATTCGCATAATTATACTGTCTACATTCTTGCCATAGTAACCGGCAAGAGAGCCCAAAAACACGCCAATAATTGCCGCAATACCTACTGCCACAAAACCAACTTGCAATGAAATTCTAGCGCCGTAAACAATACGGCTGAAAATGTCTCTTCCAAAGTTATCTGTACCAAACAGGTTTTGAAGTGACGGACGAGCAAACTCATTGTCTAAATTAATTTCATCATACGGAAAAGGTGCAATAATATCAGCAAACAATGCACAAAATACAATTACGCTAATAATGGCAAGGCCAAGCATTGCCGATTTGTTTCTTCTCAATATTTTCCAAGTCTCGCCAAGTTTGCTATAACGTTTTGTCTTTATTTCACTGTTATTTTCTGTTTTATTTACTTTTTGTTCAGCCATTTTAACGGACCTCCTAATTTAGCTTGAGAGTAATTCGCCTTAATTCTTGGATCCGCATATGCATACAGAATATCAACAAATAGGTTAACAAACGTAAATATAACGGCTATAAGCAAAACGCCACCTTGAATAACAGGATAATCACGATTTTTAATTGCCTCAACCATGTATCTGCCAATTCCCGGCACGGCAAAAATTGTCTCGGTTAAAACTGCGCCGCCAAGCAAGGCGCCAAACTGTAAGCCAACAACTGTTATAACAGGTATCAGCGCATTTTTCAGCTGGTGCTTCATTATTACAACAGATTCTTTTTGGCCTTTTGCACGCGCAGTTCTTATATAGTCTTGCCTGTTAACTTCAAGCATACTTGAACGAGTCATTCTTGCAATAATAGCCGCGGTTGACGTGCCTATTGTAACAGCAGGCAAAATCCAGTGTGCAGGTGTTGTAAAGCCTGAAACAGGTAAGATGCCAAGCCATACGGCAAACACAAGTATTAAAACCATTCCCTGCCAGAAGTTTGGCATTGAAACGCCGAGTAGTGCAAAAACCATAGAAATATTGTCAAACCACGAATATTGTTTCGTTGCCGAAATAATACCGACAGGAATTCCTATTGCAACAGCAATAATAATTGACAACAATGCTAGGTTTAGCGTTGTTGGCAAACGGCTTAACAGTTCTTGTGACACAGGCCTATCTGTTCTGTAAGATGTACCCATGTCGCCCTGTAAAAGGCCTAAAAGATAATTGCCGTATCTTACTAAAAACGGGTCATTCAAACCTAGTTCTTCTTCAAGTGCAGCCAAAGCCTCAGGGTCGGCTACCTCACCAAGCATTGCTTTCGCAGGGTTGCCCGGTGTAAAATACAACAATGTAAATATTACAAATGTTACAGCCAACAACACCGGTAAAACCAGCAATAGCCTTTTAATTATATAATTTAACAAAAACATACCTCCTAAGGAAAAATTTTGCTTGCCTAAGTTTGCAAATTTTTACATTCGCACCTTAAAACATTTTTAGGAGACTGCATAAGCAGCCTCCTCTGATTGTCAAAAAAACCTCAAGTGGCAATTAAAGCGCCTATTTCAAAAAAACAAAAAATTACGTAAAGGCGCACACTTTTATATATAATTGATAAAGCTTTTTGCAATTGACACAGAAAGGGTGCTTAATTGACAGCCTAAGGAGACTGCATAAGCAGCCTCCTTTTCATTATAAATAAAATTGTTAGTTTTTAACTACATTTTTAAGAACATGGTGGCCTGCAGGGTTGTTAACAAAGCCTTCAATGTTTGAGCGAACGCCTGTTAGGTCTTCGCCTTCCCATGTGAAGATCCATGGTGCTTCTTCAGCAACAATTTGTTGTACTTCTTTGTAGTTAGCTTCACGAACAGCAGCATCGTTTGAAGTTCTTGCTTCGTCAAGAAGTGCATCTACTTCAGGTGTTGACCAGAAAGTTCTGTTACCACCTGCACCAAATGTTGATGAGTGGAACAATGGGTATAGACCATAGTCAGGGTCGCCTGTAACAGTAACCCAACCTAGTATGAACATATCATGTTCGCCGTTTTCTGTTGCTTCAAGGTATTGTGTCCATTCAAGAGTTTGAATTTCAACTTCGATACCAATTTCTTTCAAAGCGCTTTGAACGATGATAGCAACGTCAGCACGTTGTTGGTTGCCTTCGTTTGTCATAATTGTAGTTGAGAAACCATCAGCATATCCTGCTTCTTCTAAAAGTGCTTTAGCTGTTTCTACATTGTACTCGTAACCTGAAAGGTCATCGTTGTAAGCCCAAACCATTTGGCCTATTGGGCCTTTAGCTTGTGAGCCTGCACCGTAATATACGTTTTCAACAATTGCGCTCATGTCAATTGCATGGTTAATAGCTTGGCGTACAAGTGGGTTGTCAAAAGGCTCTTTTTCTGCATTGAAGCCGATATATGTTGTTGAGAAGTTCGGGCTTCTTACAAGCATTGTTTCTTCGCTGCCCTCAAAACGTGCAATGTTTGACGCTGCTATATCGTAAACAATGTCAACGCCGCCTGATTCAAGCTCAAGCATTGCTGTTTCAGGTTCAGGTATGTTTCTGATGATAATGTTCTCTGTTTTTGCAGGCTCGCCCCAGTAATCAGGGTTAGCTTTTAAAACAATGTTGTCGCCTACATTCCACTCTTCTAGTGAGTAAGGGCCTGTACCAACAGGGTCTGAACCATAAGCATCGCCGGCTGCTTCAACAGTCTCTTTGTCTACTATTGATGTAGCTGTGTGTGCAAGGTGAGATAGAATAGGAGCAAATGAATAATGCATGCCTATTGTAATGTTGTAATCGTCAACAATTGTGATTTTTGCAGGGTCAATAGCCGAAACTATATGTCCAACATCAGGTGAAGCAATAGCTCTTTCAAGTGTAAACTGAACATCTTCTGCTGTGAAGTCGTTTCCGTTATGGAATTTAACACCTTCACGAAGTTTTAGGCTCAGTGTAGCACCATCGTCTAGAAGTTCATAGCTCTCTGCAAGTCCTTCTGAAACGTTCATTTCTTCATCTTGAATGAAAAGTGTATCATAAATTTGTTTTGAAACCCTTGAACCAGGTTGCTCATTCGCACCTTGTGGGTCTAATGATGCAGGGTCTGCACCTTGTGAAACTATAATAGTTCCGCCTGTCTCGCCGCCACCTGTTGAGCAGCCAGCCAAAAGGCTAAGTGCCATCATAGCTACAAGAAGTATTGCTAGTAGTTTTTTCATCTTTCTTCCTCCAATATAATCGTACATTTTTGTCAATTCAATAACATTTGCAAGTGTAAGTAACACAATTATTACTCTGCTAAAAAACTAACTAACAAACATTTTACAATATTTTTACATTTATGTCAATATAATTACACAATATCACCTTTAAACTATGTATTTTCAGCAATATTTACCACTTTAGCCTTCTTGACATTCCACTTTTTCGTGATATAATTAAATGCTATTGGTTAGTTTTTGCTAACCAATAGCATTATTCATCAGCCTATAATTATTGGGTTTGTTATTATTAGTCCAATTTTTAACCTTGCAAATATTTTTTTACCGTTATATAATTAAATATATAGTGTGTTCAGGCTTTCTAATAACGCATGCTTCAAAAGAATTTGCACAAAATGGTAGCAATTAAATTTCAAATTCACCTTCAAAATAGCTCTTTTAAGGTATACGTTTGCGTTTTCTGTGAAAAACGCCCCAGGGCTCTGCCCTAAGACCCGAAATTTTTTGAAAAAAATTTAGTAAAACTTTTAATATTTGTTATAATGACATGACGAAACGGTGGTGTTGACAAACAAAGGCTTTGTAAAAACTAGAGCAAAATTTTTGCCAAATGAGACAAAAAGCGCAAGCAATACTGGGTGTATTAATGAGCATTTTGTGATATATGACTGAAATTTTGCCGACGCTTTTTGTGAAGTCGACTTTGCCAACAGATCCGAAACGCTATACCTTTTAAGACACACTGAACATAATATTTTAAAATGTGCTTTAAATATTAGAAAGATATGTTTAAATAAATGAAAAAAAACAACAACTCAAACATTAATAAAAAAGAACAATTGCCAATTTGGGTTATCCTTTTATGGATAGCTCTTTGGCAGTTTTTCAGCATGGTTGTAGGTTCTCAAATATTACTTGCCTCGCCTTTATCTGTATTTGAAGAGCTTTTTTTATTAATTCAGCAACTTTATTTTTACACAGCAATTTTAAATTCATTAATAAAAATAAGTGCAGGTTTTATTTTAGCAGTAGTAATTGGTGTTCTTTTTGCTTTTGTTTCACAAAAAAGCAAATTATTCAAACAGTTTATTCATCCTTTTATTTTAATTGCAAAGTCAGTGCCTGTGGCTTCTATTATTATATTAATTCTAATATGGATTCCATCTGAAAATATTTCAATTTTTATAAGTTTCATTATGGTTATGCCTATTGTTTATGCAAATGTTTTAAATGGTATTTATAATTTAAATGCACAATTGGCAGAAGTGTCAACTCTTTTTAAAATAAATAAAGCCGCTTATTTAAGGTATATAGTTATTCCGCAAATTATGCCTTTTTTTGAATCTGCATGCGTTGTAGGCCTTGGCATGAGTTTTAAAGCGGGCATTGCTGCCGAAGTAATAGGGTTGCCCGACAGTTCAATAGGCGAAAACCTATACCAAGCAAAAATATTTCTTGACACACCTGCACTTTTTGCATGGACTGTTGTAATACTTTTGGCCAGCTTTGTTTTTGAAAAAGCATTCACAGTTTTAATAAGGCTTTTGTGCAAATGGCTTGGGAAGGTGCATTTAAAATGATTATTTTAAAAGATATATGCAAGAAATATGGTAATTTAACTGTTTTAGACAATTTCAGCTTAGCAATTCCAAAGGGAAAAATCACTTGCATGTTGGGTGCATCCGGCACAGGAAAAACAACGCTACTGCGCATTTTAATGGGGCTTGAGGCGCAAGACAGCGGCACTATAAACGGCAACGAAAACGCAACAATCAGTGCGGTTTTCCAAGAAGATAGGCTATGCGAAAACCTTGATGTATACGCTAATATAATGTTGCCGCATATTTATAAAAAAGGTGCCACACCCTTAACAAAAGATAGAATTGATTTTTGTATAGCACAAGTTGGGCTTGAGGGTTTAGGTGGTAAGACTGTAAGTGAATTGTCGGGTGGAATGAAAAGGCGCACTGCAATTTTGCGCGCACTTTTGGCAAATTATGATATATTATTTTTAGATGAACCTTTCAAAGGACTTGACGACGAAACAAAACAGAAAACAATACAATTTACACTTAGTGAAACAAGACAGAAAACAGTAATATATATTACACATGATAATGCCGAGCTTGAACACATGAAGCCAGACGTAATTATTAATTTGGACGATTTAATATAGTTAGCTTTTTCATTTTGTTTGATAACCACAATTAAAAAGTATATCACTTACTGTCTTTCTGCCGAATATCAAAAGTTTTACTAAATTTTTTAAAAAAAATTTCGGGTTCTTAGTACAGCGCCGCAGGCGCAGTCCCGAAAAAAGGTGGTAGCGGCAGGTTTTCGTTGTTAGGGTATTTATAACCGAACAGAAAACCCGAGCGTGCCTTTTTCGGAATAACGAGGAGCAACGGAGTAATGTGCGCGATGATTTTTATAAAATTGCAAAAAAAAATCGTCACAAACCAAGCGTAGTTTGCGACGAGTGGCGGAGAGATGGGGATTCGAACCCCAGAGTACATTTCTGCACTACACGATTTCCAATCGTGCGCCTTCGACCAGCTCAGCCATCTCTCCTAATAAACACTACCTAATATCATATATAATATGCAGTAATTTGTCAATACCATAAGGTTTTTTTATGGCAAGGGCAAGCAAAAAGTAACAGCGGTGTACCTTTAAAAAGGCACACCGCTGTTAATATTACTATTTTTACAAAATTAACGTTGTTTTAAAATTACTCTGTAATTTTTGTAACAATGCCTGAACCTACTGTACGTCCGCCTTCACGGATAGCAAA
>CAYJMH010000035.1:0-16432 GCA_964371535.1 uncultured Bacteroides sp. | reverse complement strand
AAGGAGTGAGAGACAATGGTTAATAAACCGGATAAGAATATTGCGCGTTTGCGCAGACATCGCCGTGTTCGCGGTAAAATTTCCGGCACAGCAGCGTGCCCGCGCCTTGATGTGTTCCGCTCCTCAAAGCACATTTATGCCCAGCTTATTGACGACGTTGCAGGTGTAACACTTGCAAGCGCTTCAAGCTTGGATAAAGATTTTGACGGATTCGGCGGCAACGTAGAGGCTGCAACAAAAGTAGGCAAAGCTATTGCAAAAAAAGCGGCAGACAAAGGCATAACAAAAGCCGTTTACGACAGAGGCGGTTTTGTATACCACGGCCGTGTAAAAGCTTTGGCAGAGGGCGCCCGCGAAGGCGGCCTAACACTGTAAGGAGGATACAAAAATGGAAATAATCGATGCAAGCACATTAGATTTACAAGAAAAAGTTGTTGCCATTAACCGTGTATCCAAAACAGTTAAGGGTGGCCGCGTTATGAAATTCTCCGCCCTTGTTGTTGTCGGCAACGGCGACGGCATAGTTGGTTTTGGTCTCGGCAAAGCATCTGAAGTACCTGAAGCAATACGCAAAGGTCTTGAGGCAGCAAAGAAAAACTTGCGCAAAGTTAGCATGAAAGGCACAACAATACCGCACGAAACAGTAGGTTGTTTCGGTGCAGGCCGTGTTCTTCTTCGCCCGGCACCTGAAGGTACAGGCGTTATAGCAGGCGGCGCAGTTCGTGCAGTTCTTGAGTGCGCAGGCATTAAAGACATACGTACAAAATGCCAACGCACAAATAACCCTTGCAACGTTGTTACAGCAACAATTAACGGCCTTTGCGGTTTGCAAAGCCTAGAGCAAGTTGCTGAAAAACGCGGCAAGACAATTAAAGAGATTTTAGGTTAAGGAGGCAGTGAATAATGGCTGAAGAAAAAGTAACAAAAGCAGCAGCTGAAGGCGAAGTAGCAGAGAAAAAAGCACCCGCCAAGAAAACTGCCGCCAAAACAACAGCGAAAAAACCGGCGGCTAAAAAAGCAGACGGTGAAACAGCTGTGAAAAAAGCACCCGCTAAAAAAGCGGCGGCACCAAAAGCCGAAAAGGCTGAAAAAGCGGCACCGGCAAAAAAAGCAGCTGCACCTAAAGCTGAGAAAGCAGCACCTGCAAAGAAAGAAACTGCCGCAAAAACCGCAACAGCAAAAGCGGCGCCGGCCAAAAAGGCCCCCGCAAAAAAAGCGGCTGAGAGCGGCGTGAAAATTAAACTTGTTAAAAGTTTAATTGGCCGCAGTGTTAAACAAATTGCCACGGCAAAAAGCCTTGGTTTAAACCGCCTAGGTGACGAGACAATTCAACCGGATAATGCCGCAACAAACGGCAAAATCAAAGTTGTGTCACACATGGTAACGGTTGTTAAAGCTTAAAGCAAGGAGGTGCAATGCACAATGATGCTTCATGAATTAAGCCCGGCAAAGGGCTCAAACAAAGCTGCAAAACGCAAAGGGCGCGGCGCAGCAAGCGGTAACGGCAAAACAGCAGGCTATGGCCACAAAGGCCAAAAGGCACGTTCAGGTGCCAAAAAGGCAGGCTTTGAAGGCGGACAAATGCCTTTACAACGTCGTTTACCTAAACGAGGATTCAACAATATTTTCGCAACACACTATGCTATAATAAACTTAAGCGACTTAGAAAAATTTGATGCAGGCCTAACAGTTAATGCAGAAATGCTTAAACAAAAAGGCGTTATCAAAAAAGAGCTTGACGGCGTTAAAGTACTTGGAAAAGGCAAGCTGACAAAGGCAATTACAGTGGAGGCTGCCGCATTCTCCGCCTCTGCAAAAGAGGCTATTGAAAAGGCCGGAGGAAAGGCCGAGGTGAAGTAAATTGTTTAAGACATTTGCAAATGCATGGAAAATTGAAGAACTGCGCAAAAAGATAATTTTTACGCTTATGGTTATTCTTGTTTTTCGTATTGGTACGGCAATTCCCGTACCTTTCATCTCGGGCGATGGGCTAAAAGCACTTGTAGGAGAGACAGGCAGCTTGCTTGGCTACTTCGACATGCTGACAGGCGGCTCGTTCTCACAGGCAACAATATTTGCACTTAGCGTTACGCCATACATCAATGCGTCGATTATTATGCAACTTTTAACAGTTGCTATACCGGCACTTGAGCGCCTTAGCAAAGAGGGCGAGGACGGCAGACGCAAAATAGCGAAAATTACACGTTATGTTGGCGCAGGCATGGCAGTGGCACTTTCAATAGGTTACTACCTCTTGCTACGTGGCCAAAACATGCTTATCTACTCAAGCGGTCTAGAGGGCGTTTTTGCAGCAATGGTAGTAATACTTTCATTTGCGGCCGGTTCGCTTTTAATTCAATGGATGGGTGAGCAAATTGACATGAACGGCATAGGAAACGGTATTTCAATTCTTATTTTTGCAGGTATCGTAAGCCGCCTTTCAAGCGTGTTCTCACTTGTTCAAAATTCGGTTGCACTTGCAATTGACGGCGAAGTTCAATACTTCTTCTATTTGCCACTAATTGGCATAATGGCACTTGCAATTTTAGTGTTAATTGTAATATTGAACTCAGCTGAGCGCCGCATACCCATTCAATATGCAAAACGTGTTGTAGGCAGAAAAATGTACGGTGGCCAAAACACATATTTCCCTATTAAGGTTAATATGAGCGGTGTTATGCCTGTTATTTTCGCCTCTGCATTAATAAGCATACCGGGCACAATAGGCGATTTGTTCTTCTCATCGCTAACACAGGCAGAAAGCCCGTTCTGGTATGGTTTCTTCAACATGTTCTCAACAACAAGCTTCTTCTATGCGGCTATGTATTTGGTATTGATAATTGCGTTTAACTACTTCTATGTATCAATGCAGTACAACCCAATTGAGATAGCTAACAATTTACGCAACAACAACGGCATGGTACCCGGTTACAGGCCGGGTGAACCAACAAGTAACTTTATAACAAAAGTACTTGGCAAAATAACATTTATAGGTGCATCGTTCCTTGGCATAGTTGCTGTTGCACCAATTCTATTCAGCATGGTAACGGGCATGAACTTATCACTTGGCGGCACAAGCCTTCTAATTGTGGTAGGTGTTGCACTTGACACAAGCCGCAGCCTTGAATCATACATGCTGATGCGTCATCACAAAGGATTTTTTGAATAATTAATATATATTCGGAAAGGGGACATACGGATGAAACTTATACTTCTTGGGGCACCGGGTGCCGGCAAAGGAACACAGGCAGAGGCTATATGTGATAAGCTTTCAATCCCCGCAATAAGCACAGGCAATATATTGCGCGAGGCAATTAAAAACGAAACACAAATGGGCCTTGCCGCGAAAAAGTATATTGACGACGGTGCTCTTGTGCCGGATGACGTAATTATAAGCATAATAAAAGAGAGGCTCTCCAACAAGGACTGCGATAACGGATTTATACTTGACGGGGTGCCACGCACGGTTGCACAGGCAGAGGCGCTGGAAAACATGGGCGTTGAAATTGACAAAGTTGTTGAAATTGTTGTTAAAGACGACGTAATTGTAAAGCGCCTTGCAGGGCGCAGGGTATGCGCATCTTGTGGCGCAAGCTACCACTTGCAGTACAAACCCAGCGCAAACGAAAGCGTGTGCGACAGGTGTTCGGGCCAGCTTATAATTCGCAAAGACGACGAGCCCGCAACAACAATTGAGCGCCTTAAAACATACCACGAGCAAACAGAGCCACTTGTTGGTTTTTACAAACAGCGCAATAAACTTATAATAGTTGAAGGACAAGAAGAAGTGGCAGACACAATTAACCTTGTGTTCACGTCGCTTGGTATAAAAAATTGATACCGGTAAAAAATGCGGTAGAGCTTGAAGCAATGCGCCTTGCGTGCAACATTGCGGCAGAGGCGCTGAAGCTTGCGGGCGAGGCCGTAAAACCCGGCATTACAACACAGCAAATAGACAAACTTGTTTACGACTATATTATCAGCCAAAACGCAAAGCCCAGCTTTAAAGGGTACGGCGGCTTTCCGGGCAGTGCTTGTATTTCGCTTAACGATACTGTTATACACGGCATACCCGGCAAGGCTATCGTGTTGGAAGAGGGCGACATTGTTAGCATAGATGTTGGCGCATACATTAATGGTTTTCATGGTGATAACGCGGCAACATTTGCATGTGGCAAAATTAGCGAGAAGGCACAGCGCCTTATTGATGTTACACGAGAAGCGCGTGACATTGGCGTTGAGGCCGCCGTGGTAGGAAACAGAATAGGCGACATTGGCGCCGCTGTGCAACACCATGTGGAAAGCGCCGGCTATTCGGTTGTGCGCACATATGTGGGGCACGGCGTTGGCAAAGAACTGCACGAATCGCCCGAGGTGCCAAATTTCGGCACAAAGGGCAGGGGCACACGCCTTGTTTCAGGCATGACGCTTGCCATTGAGCCAATGGTTAACGAAAAGGGCTTTGAGGTTAAAATTTTACCCGATAAATGGACGGTTAAAACTGTTGACGGTGGGCTTTCAGCACACTTTGAGCACACAATTGCCATAACGGCAAAAGGGCCGCTCGTTTTAACAAAATGCCGCAACTAAGCGGCGATGATAAAAACTGTGGAGGACTCGAACATGTCTAAAGAAGACGTAATTGAGGTAGAGGGCGTAGTTGTTGAAGCAATGCCCAATGCAATGTTCCTAGTTGAAATTCAGGGCGGTCATCGCTTGCTGGCACATATTTCCGGCAAGTTGCGCATGAATTTTATACGTATTTTACCCGGAGACAAAGTTACGGTAGAAATGAGCCCATATGACTTGACAAAAGGGCGCATTACATGGCGTACAAAATAAGCAAAAAAACACTAAGCTTGTTGCAATTGCACATTTTAGTTGCAACAGAATGGAGACTACTATGAAAGTTAAACCATCAGTAAAACCCATTTGCGAGAAATGCAAAGTTATTAAACGCAACGGACGTGTTATGGTAATTTGCCAAAATCCAAAACATAAACAACGCCAGGGTTAATTATTAAGTTAAGCGGTTCAATTCTGCCGCCTTAAGCAAAATGCCTTAAGAAAAAGAAAAATTAAACAGGAGGTGCTACCAGATGGCACGTATAGCCGGAGTTGACTTGCCCAAAGAAAAGCGAGTTGAAGTTGGCCTCACCTATATTTTCGGTATTGGTAACAGTGCTGCAAAAGAAATTCTTGCAGCCACAAAAATCAGCCCGGACACTAGGGTGAAAGACTTAACATTCGACGAAGAAGCTCTTATTCGTGATTACATTGATAAGAATTTTACTGTTGAAGGCGATTTGCGCCGTAATGTTGCGCTGGACATTAAACGCCTTGTTGAAATTCAGTGTTACAGGGGTGTTCGCCACCGCAAAGGTTTACCTGTGCGCGGTCAACGCTCAAAAACAAATGCACGTACACGCAAAGGCCCAAAACGTACAGTTGCAAATAAGAAGAAATAATCCGAAATAGGAGGACACTTAAATGGCAAAAGCTGCCCCAAAAAAAGGCGCCGCACGCACAAAAAGGCGTGAGCGCAAAAATATCGAACGCGGCTGTGCTCATATTCAAAGCACATTTAACAATACAATTGTTACTATTACCGATGTTACAGGCAATGCTATTTCATGGGCAAGTGCTGGTGGCCTAGGTTTTAGAGGTAGCCGCAAAAGCACACCGTATGCTGCACAAATTGCTGCAGAAACTGCTGCAAAAAGCGCAATGGAACATGGCATGAAATCTGTTGAAGTTTTTGTTAAAGGCCCCGGTTCAGGCCGTGAAGCCGCAATACGCGCTTTACAGGCAACAGGCCTTGAAGTTAACATGATTAAAGATGTTACACCAATCCCACATAATGGTTGTCGCCCACCGAAGCGTCGCCGTATCTGATTTTACAAGGAGGTTATTAAAAAATGGCAAGAGATATGCAACCAATTGCTAAAAGGTGTAAAGCCTTGAATTTGTCTCCTACTGTTATGGGATATAGCAAAAAAGTGACAAATCGCAATTCCGGTAATCAGATGCGTAAAAAGAAATCAGAGTACGCGTTGCAACTTACCGAAAAACAAAAAGTTAAATTCGTTTATGGCGTTAGTGAAAAACAATTCCGCCGTTATTATGAACACGCATCACGTATGCAAGGAAAAACAGGTGACTTGCTGCTTGCTATGCTTGAGTGCCGCTTAGATAATACTGTTTATCGCTTGGGCTTTGCAAAAACAAGGCGCGAGGCACGCCAGCTTGTTACACACGGCCACTTCAATGTAAACGGCCACCGTTTAGACATTCCTTCATACATGGTTAAAGTAGGAGACGTTATTTCAGTTTGTGAAAAAAGCAGAGCATCTGTGAAATTCAAAGCGCTTACAGGCGACGATGCAGCAGTTGTAATTGTGCCAAAATGGCTAAGCTACAACAAAGCAGGCCTTGAAGGCACTGTTAACGTTTCACCTCAGCGTGATGACATCGACTTTGATGTTGAAGAGCATTTAATCGTTGAGTTGTACTCCAAATAATTTATCCCTTGCACGCATGCGAACATAAACGGGCATTTTACGGCCCAATTAAGGAGGGTAATTAATATGATGGAGATTGAAAAACCTAAAATTGACTCAGAAGTTTTGTCGGCAGACGGACGCTATGGCAAATTTGTGGTAGAACCGCTTGAACGTGGTTTTGGTACAACGCTTGGCAATAGTCTGCGCAGGGTACTTCTTTCAAGTTTGCCCGGTGTTGCCGTAACAAGCATTAAAATCGACGGCGTTGTTCACGAATTTTCAGCAATTGAAGGCGTGAAAGAAGACGTTACAGAAATAGTGCTGAACGTTAAAGGCATAACAGCGAAACTTAATACAAACGAGCCAAAGCTTGTGCGCATTGAAGCGACAAGTGAGGGCGCAGTAACGGCGAACTCTATACAGCAAGACGCCGAGATTGAAATTTTGAACCCAGACTGGCACATTGCCACAATTGCAAAAGGCGGCAAGCTGGTTATGGAACTTATATTTGACAAAGGGCGCGGGTATGTGTCGGCCGACAAAAACAAACAGATGTCAAACGGCGCTGCTGTTGGCACTTTGCCGGTAGACAGCATTTACACACCTGTACTGAAAGTTAACTATACTGTTGAAAACACACGTGTTGGCCAAATTACAGACTATGATAAATTAAGCCTTGAAGTGTGGACAGACGGCACAATAGACGCAAAAGAGGCAATAAGCCTTGCGGCAAGAATTATGACAGAGCACCTAAATTTATTTGTTACATTGTCTCAAGAGACGATGAACGCAGAGATTATGGTGGAAAAAGACGACAAGGGCAAAGAAAAAGCACTTGAAATGACAATAGAAGAGCTTGATTTGTCTGTGCGTTCGTTTAACTGCTTAAAACGTGCCGGAATTAACACAGTGGAAGACCTTATTAACAAGTCAGAAGACGAAATGATGAAAGTGCGCAACCTTGGACGTAAAAGCCTTGAAGAGGTAATTGCAAAACTTGAATTGTTAGGTTTTAACCTTATTACTGACGAAGAGTAAACGAAAAGGAGTGAGACTTAATGCCCGGTACAAGAAAACTAGGCAGAGCAAGTGACCATAGGAAAGCTATGCTTAGAGCAATGGTTACATTTTTGCTTGACAATGGCAAAATAGAAACAACCGTTACACGAGCCAAAGAAGTGCGTTCAATGGCAGAAAAAATGATTACACTTGGCAAAAAAGAAGATTTACATTCAAAACGCCAAATTTTTGCATACGTAACAAAAGAAGACGTTGCAAAAAAAGTAATTGACGAGTTCGGCCCGAAATATGCAGACCGTGACGGCGGATATACACGCATTACAAAAATAGGTGTTCGCCGCGGAGACGCAGCGCCAATGGCGATAATCGAACTTATATAATATAAGTTATTTTGCTTTTTCAGCTAGCTACCTAATTTGAAGTGTTTACGCTTAAATTTATTGCTTATTATTATATATGCATAAGGCAGCTTAACTGAAAAATTAAAAAGTAGCGGATAATATTACAATGAAAAACAGACAGGTTAGCCTGTCTGTTTTTTTGCATGTTAATTTTTATATGGGCGCTGTAATGTTGAAGATAAATAAGTGCAGACCGACAGTAGTTAAAATATTACTTGTTTTGTGGAATATCAGGTAGGCTGCTAAATCCTTTTTGCAAATCGGCGTCTGTGGGCACAGCGTCGTTCATGTCGCCGCTCAAATACTTCTCGTACGCAACCATGTCAAAGTAGCCAGTGCCCGTAAGCCCAAACAAAATTGTTTTGCTCTCACCGGTTTCTTTGCACTTAAGTGCCTCGTCAATGGCGCCTTTTATTGCATGGGCGCTCTCAGGTGCCGGTAAGATAGTTTCAGTTTTTGCAAATAAAACTGCGGCTTCAAAAACTTGCGTTTGCTCGTAAGATATTGCCTTCAAATATCCGTCATGGTAAAGTTTTGAAAGAATAGGGCTCATGCCATGGTAGCGCAGGCCACCGGCATGGTTTGCCGATGGAATAAACCCACTGCCAAGCGTATACATACGCGCCAGTGGCGTTACTTTTCCTGTGTCGCAAAAGTCGTACGCATATTTACCGCGTGAAAGCGACGGGCAAGATGCAGGCTCAACTGCATAAATAATGGGGTCAGCTTTGCCCTCTATTTTGTCTTTAATAAACGGTGCAATTAAGCCACCAAGGTTGCTGCCGCCGCCGGCACAGCCCACAATAATGTCAGGGTACTCGCCGTACTTTTCCATTGCTGCTTTGCTTTCAAGCCCTATTACAGACTGATGCAAAAGCACTTGGTTTAAAACACTGCCAAGAACATAACGTTTTTTGCCACCACTTGCCTGCGACGCTTCAACTGCCTCAGATATTGCACAGCCAAGGCTTCCTGTTGTGTCGGGTGTCTCTTCAAGAATTTTGCGCCCCGCATTTGTTGTGCTAGACGGTGACGGCGTGATACTAGCGCCAAAAACACTCATAACACTTTTTCTAAATGGTTTTTGCTCATAGCTGCACTTAACCATATAAACGTCACAGCTAAGGCCAAAATAACTGCAAGCTTCTGAAAGCGCAGTGCCCCATTGGCCGGCGCCTGTCTCGGTTGTAACACCGTCAAGGCCTTCGCTTTTTGCATAATAAGCCTGTGCAACGGCACTGTTCAGTTTGTGGCTGCCCGACGTGTTATTGCCCTCGAACTTATAGTATATCTTAGCCGGTGTACCAAGTGCTTTTTCAAGGCTGTAAGCCCTGCAAAGTGGTGACGGGCGATAAATATTATACACTTCTGTAATCTCTTCGGGAATATCAATATATTCGTCTTTTGTGTTAACTTCTTGCTGTGCAAGTTCCCTGCAGAAAATATTAGAAATATCGTCTGCCGAAAGTGGCTGCAAAGTGCCGGGGTGAAGAAGAGGGTCAGGCTTATCTTTCATCACTGCTTGCAAATTCAACCATTTTTTTGGCATTTCCTCTTGCGATAAATATATTCTGTTAGGTATTCTTTTTGTGCTTTCCATTTTTTATTCCTCCTTGTTATTTGCTTTATTTCTAAAGTTATTGTGGAAATTATCACCCGTTCAAATTAGGCGAAAATACGTGTAATCCCATTCAAAAGCGCAAAACATAAAAAATAAAAAGCCTTTGTCTCAGGATTAAAAATCCTGGGACAAAGGCTTGTAAATACAACCTCTGCGGTACCACCCGGGTTGGTGCAAACTTTAAGCCGGCACCCACTTTAATTATACGCCAAAAAGCGCATACTTGCCTGATAACGGGTCAAGTCCCCGTGTCGATTACTTAGCAGTTAAGCTGTTCATCTCCCCCTCAAAAGCCCATTCGTTACACTGTCATTTGCTGCCATCACACCGCCGGCAACTCTCTTTAAAAATCGCCCATGTAACTACTCACTCTTTTTCACAGGTTTAGTTTATGTTTTTCATATTGTATAACAACTAATAATATTTGTCAATACTTTTTTGCAAAATAAGTAAAAAGCAATGGTTTAACGCCCCTTACTTTTATTAAACAGCTCGCTTTTTTCTTTTAGAATTTGCAGTTTAACATACTCGAACACAGAGCTTTTGCTGTCTTCGTTTAACGTTTGCAAGTCAGAAAGCAATTGAGCAACATTGTCATTTGAGCCTATAAATTTCTCTAGGTCTGTAAAATTACTGCTGTAACTTACCCTTCCAAGCAAATAATCTGCCGACACTTTATAGTAGTCGGCCAATATTATAAGCGCCTTAACAGGTATTTCGGCATGTCCCTTTTCATACTTCGAGTACTGCTGTTGCGTCGTGTTTATTATTTTTGCCACTGTAACTTGGTTTAGGCCTTTAGCCTCTCTAGTTTCACGTAAAATCTCAGAGCAATTCATACAATACACCTCATAGTTGTAAAAATATTAAAAAAACATCGTAGTAATGTATTGCAATTATAACATAAAAGTAGTATAATTACAATTGTTAGATGTAAAAAAATGAAAAAACATTATTATAAGTGTACGGTGTAAGCATTTTGGCATAAGATTGTGTTGTCCACGGAAAACATATCAGTGCCCTGCCCTAAGAACCCGAAATTTCCCGAAAAAATTTAGTAAAACATAGATATTCATTAATAATAGTGAAACACTATAGCTTTTTTGATACATTGGGCAATTAATTGCTGCTGTAAATTTTTAAAGCAGAATGTGATATATTTTTAGTAATGAGTTTGTGAAATGACACAATATGGAAATGAATTTATGTATTTCATTGACAAATATGACGTTGTAAAGTAAAATTATGTTAGAAATTGACAAATTTTGCAAATGACAATAATGAAGAAGTGGAAAAGTTTAAATTTGCCGCTAGTTGAAAAATTATTTGTGCTGTGCACGGAATGGAGATTAATATGCAAGAATTGAAACAAACAAAACATGGTGAAAACACACCCGGTAACATTGCTGCGCCAAACGAGCCACACCTTGCTTGTGTTTTACTGCTTGACACATCAAGCTCAATGGCAGGCAGCCCAATAGCCAGTTTGAACAAGGCAATTGGCATGTTTAAAGAGCAGACAATGCTTAGCGAGCAAGCACGAAAAAGTGTTGATATAGCAATAATTGAGTTCAACGATACCGCAAACGTTGTGCAAGACTTTACACCGCTTTCACAAATGACGGCTGTCAAATTATCTGCAACGGGTTGCACATCAATGGGCATGGGCATAAACCTTGCAATTGACAAAGTAAAAGAGCGCAACCGCTTCTACCAAACAATGGGTACACCGTGCTATAAGCCGTGGATATTTATGATAACAGACGGAGCGCCGACTGATGATATATCTTTGGCACAACAGCGCATTGCAGATGAAGAGAGCAAAGGAAAGCACGGAAAACTTAAATTTTGGGCTGTTGGTGTACCCGGATATAGCCAGGAAATACTAACATCGCTTACAAAAAGGTGCATTGCGCTGGATGAAGCCAACTTTAAAGGCATTTTTAACTGGATGAGCGAGAGCATGGTTACAATTTCTGTTAGCCGTGTAGACGAGAACCCACAACTGCCCGACTTGCCGGACGGCGCACAAACTATACCGTCTGATTGGTAAGTAGTAAGAAAGGAAACAGCGCGAAGTTAATAGCTTTGCGCATTGAGTGTGGCGAATATGATATTTGATTATGGCTTTAGCGTTAGGGGTAAATCGCACATAGCAACAAAAACCTGCTGCCAAGATTCGCACATGATAAAGAAGCTTGAAAACGGCTGGTTTGTTGCCGCAGTTGCGGACGGTGTAGGTTCTGCCAAGAACTCACACATAGGCTCGAGAATTGCGGTGCAAACCGCAGTTGATTTTTGTTGTGAATATATGCCGTGGGATTATAACTTGATAAGCATTAAGTCTATGCTTAGAACGGCATATAATTATGCATACAAACAGATATTGCGCGAGAGTGAGAGAATTAAGGAAGGAATAGAGAGCTTCGACACTACGTTGACGTTGGCAATTTATGACGGGAACCGTATTATTTACGGCCATTCGGGCGATGGTGCAATAATAGCGCTTAACACGTTTGGCGATTTTGTTGAAATAACACGCACACAAAAGGGTGAGGACGGCGTAAGCGTAATACCATTACGTGGCGGCTACACAAGCTGGGTGATAGACGCATATGAAGAAGATTTGTGCGCCGTATTACTTATGACAGATGGCGTGCTGGACACACTTTGCCCGTATTTGCTTAAAGATACAGAAAAGGGTAAAAACAAGGTGTATGTACCATTAGGCGCATTTTTTGCAAGTCCTAAAGCTATAATTGAGAACGAGCAAAGCTTGATGAATTTGCGCCGCGAAATGGAACAGTTCATTACATCCGATGAAAGTTACGATAGCAATCGCTTCTACAACAGGTTGGTTGAAATTTATGAAAAACATGTTGGTGAAAATGCGAAGCTGTTCATAGAAGAGCTTAAAAAAAATAACTATTGCAATGTGCTTATGCAAAAACAGCAAGACGATAAAACAATAGTTGGGCTTATTAATACAAAGGCAATTTCAGACAACAAACAGCCTGAATTTTATGCAGAGCCAAACTGGGAAGAACTGCAAGAAGCTTGGAACATGAAAGCGTACCCGCACCTTTATAACCAAAACACACAAGAAAGTGAAGAAAAAGAGAGCAGTGGCGTAAAATTAGGTGTAAACACAGCAGCAACTTCGGGAAAAGATAATTTTCAAGGTGAACAAGTTAACAGCGCAAATACAGGCACGGCAACTGAAGATAATAAGGGCAATGGCGCAGACGATGGGCCCGTTTATGGCACAGCAAAAAGTAGTGCTGTAAATGTTAACAGCAAAGGCACTGTTTTGTATGACACGGCAAGCGCTGAAGAAATAACTGTGCCGGAGTTCATGGACATGAAAGTGAAGACAATTTCCCAAATTGAGCAACAAATAAAAATACAGCAAACTAACAGTGACATAAATACAAGCAAACAGCAAAGCGGCCTATATAGCCTTAAAAAAGATGAACTTGATGAAATTAATAAAATTATAAACAATGATATCGAGAGGAAAACATCTGAAAAGCCTGTTTTGAAGAAAAAAACACTGGCAGAAAAAATTGGAGAATTTTTTGAATGATAGGCGATAATCAGGCGCTTAAATATTTTGCTAACAGGAAGTGCAATATTTACAAGCACTATTACAGCCTGCTTACACCAAGGGAAAAACGTGTTTACGACTCGATTGACACAGCGCTTTTAAATTATGAGAAGAAATTTGATGTGGAGAGCGTTGGCGAAAAACAGTTAAACGATATTTTTCAAAAAATTGTGCACGACAACCCTAATTTATTTTACGTAGAGGGCTTGACTTTTCGCAAAAGCTTGATTTTTGACAGAAAAGTAATTGTGCCAAAGTATAGGTTTGATGAAGCAAAAGCAAACGCCACACTAGCGGCGGTAATAAATAAATGCAAATTGATTTTAAAAGGTTGCGGCGGAATGCCGCCTGTGCAAATTGAAAAGCGCATACACGATTATTTTTGCAACAATATTATATACGACATGAACTTTGCAGACTCTTCTTTCGAGTGTGTGGGGCCGCTTTTGTTTGGCAAAGGTGTCTGCGAGGGAATATCTAAAGCGGCAAAGTTGCTTTTTGATTTTGCCGGAATTAAAAGCGTTGTACTACACGGCAATTCACTTCAAACACAGCTGATTAATTTTACGAAAAACAACTTACATGCGTGGAATGTTGTTTGTGTTGGCGCCAATTGGCACCATGTAGACATAACGTTTGATTTATCACTTTCGACAAGGGGACAGGTGAGATACGACTATTTTAATTTAAGCGACGACGAAATGAACGCAGACCACAAAGTTTTGTCAAAAGGCGTGCCAAAGTGCAACAAAAGTGAATGCTACTACAAGGCGAACAAACTATATTTTAACACTAAGGACGCATACAAGCAACACGTTGAAAATTGTTTGGCGCAAGGCAAAAAAGATATAATATTTAAGCTTCCGCCGAACAGCGGCAAGGACATAAAACATGTACTGCGTGAGGTTATAGACATTACAAGCACTGCAACAAGCAAAATGAAGCAAGTTGCTGAGTTTTTCAAGTTTACGTATAATAAGCACCAGTATGTTTTTCATATTTATTTTGAAAATTAACCGATTATATTAAAAAATTAACACATACAGGCGGCACAATAAAAGAAGCTGCAACAAATTACGGGCTTTGCCCGTGAAGAAATGAGCGTACAAAATGACATATAAAGGTATGAATGGCACAAGTTATACTGTTATTCAGCCGCACCTTGGCAAGGGCGGCGAAGGCACTGTGTATAAAATTTCAGGCATGCCAAACTATGTTTTAAAGCTGTTTAAAGATGAGAAAAGGACTGACACACGTTACAGAAAACTGGCCGCTATGATAGCCACACCACTTTCTAACACAGCAATGCAACAAGTTACATGGCCGGTAGACATTGTTTTTAGTGGCAGTGATTTTGTGGGCTATGTTATGCCCTTTATAAAAAAGCACGAGGCGCTGAATGTAGTCTATTCAGACAGCTACTCATGCACATTATCTGAAAAAATAACAATAGCAAAAAATATATGTGCCGCAGTTAGCGCAATACACAATGCAGGGCAAGTTTGCGGCGATTTGAACCCTAATAATATACAAGTTGACCCCGCAGACGCTACAATTACACTTGTAGACGCAGACTCGTACCATATAAAAGACAGCAAAAGCGCAAGAATTTATCGTTGTGAAGTGGGCTTGCCCGAATATTTGGCGCGTGAAGTTCAAGAGAAGATGAAAGGCGGAAGCATTCTTGCAACTGCGCCGCTGCCAACTTTTACAGTGCAAACAGACTTGTTTGCGCTTGCTGTGCATATATTTGCGCTGTTGATGAACGGTTGTCACCCGTTTGCGTGCGCAATTGGCGGCACTTACAACATAAGCAGGCTTTCAAATGCTAAACTTTCTGTTACGGCACCACAACCGATAGATAATATAAAAAATGGGTTTTATCCGTTTTATCATACAAAACAAAACATTACAACGCCGCTATATGCACCCGACATTAAATATTTGCCAAGTAATATTGAGGCGCTGTTTGTGCGTGCATTTGTGAGTGGACACAGCACACCAAGCAGTAGGCCAAACTGCGTTGAGTGGTATAATGCGCTTGACACAATGCAAAAGAACCTAAAAATGTGCGTGTCAGACAACACGCATATGTACCCGTCAGGTTTAATAACCTGCCCGTTTTGCAAAACGCAAAACAGCTATGTTAAAAATGTTGGCATAGCGGCAGCGGCTGCGGCACAGCACGGCGCAAATAGCCGCGCAGTCAACTATCCAAACAATAAATCTTCACGCACAGCCTCGAATTATAGAAGCACTGTTACAAACAGGGCAACAAACACCGCAACTACACGCGGAACATATAGGTACACAAGCAGCTATACAACGTCAGGCCGGCCAACAGGTTTTTTAAGCTCTAACGTATTTTTCTGGGTAACAACAATTTTGTTTGCAGTAGCATTACAATATTTTGTGCATTTTTATTCTGATATAGGTGCAAACATAGTTGAATGGGGCTTTGGCGACGGCGAGCTTGAGGGCTGGAAGAACTTTTTGAGGAACTTTGCCGCCAACATCGGCGTGTGGGGCTATATTGTAGTCGGCTCTATATGTATGTTTATTTACAATTGCTATGCATATGCTGAGGATGGCCATTGGGGAATGGAATTTTATCACTATTTGCTCTCGGCATTGGCACTTGTAGTTGGCTCTGCATTATGGCTTGCAATAGTTTACGTTGTATCAATAGCCATACAACTTGTTTTGGCGGCTATTGTAATTTGGCTTGTATGTGGTTTTTGCACGGGTAGCTAGCATGGAAAAGAAATGGTATAATTACAGGCCTATATGCAACAGAAATGCGAGTAGCGCGCCACTTATATGTGGCAAAAGGTTTTTTCTATGTTACAGGTGTACGTTTGGTGTAATAGGTGCTGCAATTGCAAACACATTTTTGCTTTTTTTTCAATTTCAACAAATTGGCGCGGCACTTTTAGCCATAATATGTTGCGCAATGCCGGGAACGCTTGACTATGTGCTTACAAAATATAACGTTATTAAGCCCAGCAACTTGCGAAGGGCGGTAACAGGCTTCCTGATTGGAATAGCCGTCGCCGTTTTTATTCAACAAGTATTAATTGTGCTAAGCCAAGTGTTTGCAAGCTATATAACAGCCCATTAAATTATAGAAAAAGTGATTATGCTATTGACATTTTTTGCGCATTCAGTTATAATGAATTGCTTGCATAAAATATATGCAAAGCTATCCTTGCCGCGTATAGCGGTCAAAAGTCCAAAAGGAGGTGTACAATATGTCTAATTTGTACGAGACAATGCTTAT
>CAYJMH010000034.1:0-18155 GCA_964371535.1 uncultured Bacteroides sp. | reverse complement strand
ACGGCACGCCTTATTTAAAATTGATAGCGTGAAATTCACGCTAATCTCCATTCTGTGCACAGCACAAATATTTTAATAAACCTCCAAAAGAATGGAGATTTTTTGGCATGTGCCGTTTTAAACGGCACGCCTTATTTAAAATTGATAGCGTGAAATTCACGCTAATCTCCATTCTGCGCACAGCACAAATATTAATGCTCTCTCACAATAGTTCCTATGTCCTCGCCTTTTATTCCGCGCACAATGTTTTCAGGCTCGCTTAAATCAAACACAAGTATAGGCAAATTGTTGTCCCTGCACATAGACGCTGCCGTGCTGTCCATTACGGCAAGTTGGTCTTGCAAAACACGGCTGAATGTAAGCTCTTTATACTTTACGGCATCGGTGTGTTTTTTCGGGTCTTTATTATAAACACCGTCCACATTAGTAGCTTTGAAAATTATTTCCGCGTCTATTTCAGCCGCGCGAAGTGCCGCAGCAGTGTCTGTTGAAAAATACGGGTTGCCCGTGCCACACGCAAGTATTACAATACGCCCTTTCTCCATGTGCCTTATGGCACGGTTTCTAATATATGGCTCTGCAATTTGCTGCATGTTAAGTGCCGTTTGAACCCTTACAGGTACACCTAAATTTTCAAGCGCATCAGACACTGCAAGTGCGTTCATTGCAGTTGCAATCATGCCTATTTGGTCTGCCCTTGTACGCTCCATGTCGCCGCTTGCCCTGCCACGCCAAAAATTGCCGCCGCCAACAACAATGGCAATTTGCACACCAAGTTCGTGGGCATTTTTTATGCCTGTGCAAATACGCTTTATCTCGTCTACACAAAGGCCAAACCCTTTTTCGCCGGCAAGTGCCTCGCCGCTCAATTTAAGTAAAACTTTTTTGTATTTTGTGCTCATTTAATTCTCCGTTATTTTCTTCAAATTAATCAAGTGCAAAATGCACTTGCAGTTAATAATTCATAAAAGCTAAATCTTTTTATATTTTACTATATTTCAACATTAAAGTAAATACCCGAAATATAAATGTATTATTAAATTTCCACAAGTTTTGTCTAAGCTATATTATTTGTGCGCCTTTTTGTTCAGGCTTTAACACCCAACAGCTTTTATACGTTTTTTCAAGCTCTGCTTTCGCAATTTGCGCCTTGTTCTGCTCGTCAAACACACCAAAAACGGCTGCACCGCTACCTGTCATTAATGCGCTAAGGGCACCACATTTTCGAAGTGTATCACATATAATGCTGTTGTGGCCGCTCTCGCTTGAAAACTGCATAGCGTTGTACATGTTATCACAAAGCAGCCGCAAGTTGCCTTGTTCTATTGCGTCCAGTGCCTTTTTTGTGTCGGGGCGCTTATCTGTTCCCAGCTCATCATATCGTGCAAAAGCCAAAGGCGTTGAAATTCCCGTTTGTGGCATGCATACAGTAAAAAAACACGCCGGGCAATGCGGTATGTTATTTATAACATCGCCTATGCCACCAACATGCGCTGTGCCGCCAACAATGCAAAAAGGCACGTCGGCACCTATTTTTGCACCTATGTCGCACAGCTCTTTTTGTGTTAGTTTTGCGCCGTAAAGCTCATTTAACCCCACAAGAACACCTGCGGCGTCTGCACTTCCGCCTGCCATGCCTGCCCTTATGGGTACTGCCTTGTTTATGCTTATATCCACACCGGCAAGTAAGCCTGTCTTTAAAAAAAACTGTACTGCAGCCTTATATGCTGTGTTGTTTTCATTTGCAGGCACGTTGCTGTTTTTAAATTTCAGCGTAATGTCATCACTTTTTTTTAGTGTTATTTCCTCATAAAGTGATACAGTCTGCATTATCATATCCATAAGGTGGTAGCCTTTGTCGTCTGTGCCTAAAATGTCAAGTGTTAAGTTCAGCTTTGCAGGCGCTTTTACAATTACACTGTTCATATTTACAACCATTCTTCTATTTTATTTAACAAAGTTAATTTTACACGTTCCAAAGTAGTGTTGACGCAATTTAAGCCGACCAGCTTCGTCCACAAAAACCCACCTGCTTCAACGCAAAAATAAATATCATTTCGCATTTAACGCAAAAAGGGGTGTGTTATTATTAGCTAAAAAAGTCATGTTAAAGTGTAATGGCCTTAACAGGGCACATCTCATGACAACAATAGCACTTTATACACCTTGATTTTTGCACACGCGCCTTTTTGTCTTTCATAACAATTGTTTTTGCAGGGCATATTTCGGCACATTTTGCACAGCCTATGCATTTTTCTTTTATTATCTTTGGCTTCGGCACAAGGAAATTTAAAATTACCCTGGCAGGATATTTTAATATACCCGGTGCTTTTTTTGCAAAATCTACGTCGGTGCTGTGTGTAGGCAACTTAAAGTCTTTTATGTTAGCCACTGCGCTTTTGTCGCCCTTTATCACGTCGCACATGTTTTGCTCGTCAATAGTATAAAGGTTTCTGCTCTTCGCACTTTTTAAATATGTTATTGTGTTTGAACTAATCCCTATTATGTTAGCGGCCGCAACGTCTACGGCGTATGGGTTTACACCGCCAAAAACAGCACCGGCATACCTTGCGTTTCCACCCGACGGGCCATTGCCCTCGTGCGCTATTACTGCATCTACAATATGCAAGTCAGCATTTACAGCCTCGCAAACATCTACAAGCGCTGTGCCAAAAAGCTCTTTTTGCGGGTATTTTGCGTGAAGCCCTGCTTTGTAAAGCCCCGGAACAGCGCCAAACAAGTTTTTTGTGGCACATGAAAGTCCGGTCATTACGTGTGTTTTAAGTTTAGGCAAATTAATAATAAAATCGGCAGTTTCAAACGGCTTTATAAAATAAGTGCTTTTCAAAAGCTCGCCATTAATATTCACCGTGTAATATTCGCAGTTTAAGTAAAAGTTCGCACCTGTCTGCTCGCACACGCTTATAAGGCCGGCACTTTTGCCTATGCTTTGCATTGTTGGCCTGTTGTAAACACCGCCAGCCGAGTCTGCCACTGTTATGTTTTCAGGCTTTGCGCCGTATTTAATGCACTGTAAAATTACTGCTTTAACAATAGCCGGGTGCGTTGTTACGGCCTTGCTTGGGTGGTGCCTTGCAAGTAAATTCGGTTTTAAAAGTATTTTAGTGCTGCCGTTTATTTTTGTGGCGGCGCCAAAGTAATCGCAAATCTCACTAACAGCGTTTTGTAAAATTTCCACGTCGTCATATGTTGCAACGCTTTTGCAATATATTTCTTCATTTTTAACCATGTTTTTCTCTGTAAAATTATCTGTCATTGTCTAATCTCTTCCAAAAAATCTTTAATGCGCTTTAACGCAAGCAGTAAGTGCTCTGTTGAATACGAGTAGCTAATACGCACGTACCCCTCACCGCTGTCGCCAAACGCCGTGCCCGGCACTACTGCAACTTTTTTTGAGTACAAAAGTTTTTCGCAAAATTCATTGCTTGTCATGCCTGTGCTTTTTATGCATGGGAAAACGTAAAATGCGCCCTCCGGCTCGAAACAAGTAAGGCCCATATCGTTAAAGTTCTTAACTAACAGCCGCCTGCGTTCGTCGTATGTTTTACACATTTCTTCAATGTCTTTGTCACATTCTTTCAACGCCACAACTGCGGCGTACTGGCTTGTTGTGGGTGCGCACATTATGCAAGACTGGTGTATTTTTGTCATTGCGGCAATTATCTCTTTCGGGCCGCAAGCATATCCAAGGCGCCAGCCCGTCATTGCGTAAGCTTTTGAGAAACCTTGCACCAGAATTGTGCGCTCTTTCATTCCGCTTAGCTGTGCTATGCTAAAATGCTTTTGCTCGCCATATGTAAGCTCTGCATATATTTCGTCAGACATAACCATAATGTCGGTGCCGCGTAATACTTCAGCAATAGGCTCTAAATCTTCTTTTCGCATTACACCGCCGGTTGGGTTGCAGGGGTATGGCAAAATAAGCAGCTTTGTCTTATCTGTTATGGCATTTTTAAGTTGCTGTGCCGTAAGTTTAAACTTATTCTCACTTGTTAAGTTTATTGGCACTGCAACACCACCGGTAAGTGTTGTTATCGGGTCATAGCTTACATAGCAAGGTTCGGGAATAATAACTTCGTCGCCGGGGTTAATTATTGCACGTATGCATAAATCAATAGCTTCCGAGCCGCCAACAGTCACAAGAGTTTCCTCGCGCAGTTGTTTTAGCCCGGAGTTTCCCGTGTACCACGTATGACCCTTCTCAAGGCTGTTAATTCCTGCATCTCTTACGCTCCATGGCGTTTTAAAGTCAGGCTCGCCCACGCCAAGCGATATACAATCTTTCATTTCAGCTGCTATATCAAAAAATTTGCGTATGCCTGACGGACGCATCTCTTTTGCGGCATTTGCTATTATGCTGTCATAATTCATTTCACACTCTCCCGCTCGTCCTCAATTTCCACAAGGTACATTGCGCCGTCCTTTTTATATGTGCGCAGCACAAAATGCGTTGCTGTGCTTAAAACGCCGTCTAAAATAGAAAGCCGCTTAGAGACAAAAAGCGCTATGTCTTGAAATGTTTTGCCCTTTACAACTAAGGATAAATCATAGCCGCCGCTCATTAAAAGCACACTGTCAACCTCGTCGTACTCTGCAATTACGGTTGCAATTTGCTCAAAGCCACAGTCACGCCTTGGCGTAACACGCACTTCAATAATTGCTTGAACATGGTTAATATCTGCTTTTTCCCAGTCTATAAGCGTGCGGTAGCCGTTAATTGCTTTCTTTGCTGTTAAGTCATCAATAATTGCCGCAACTTCGCTTTCTTTGCGCTGTGTCATTATGGCAAGGTCTTCAAGGCTTATTCTTGCATTTTTTTCTAATATCTTTAAAATTTGTTCCATGTTGTAAAACTCCTTTTAATTCAAGTTTATGTTTATTTTAAAATGTTCAAACTTCGCATTTCTTAACATTATATACGTTTTTGCGCTTAAAGTAAATAAAAACACTTTTTTTTATGAATATAATATGCAAATAGTTAAAATTTTATCAAAGCACTTTTAAAGCATTAGTTTTTTTGCTATACTTAATATAATCGTATATCAAGAACATGAAATTATAGCGGTTAAGTAGTGTATACACATAATGGCCAATTATAAATATGTTCAAAATAATTAAACAACTTTATAAAAAATATGCCGCAAGGCAGATTGGAGATATTAAAATGGAAGCTGTTATTACCGTTGTTGGCAAAGATACCGTTGGGATTTTGGCGAAAATTTGCACTGTTTGTGCACAATGTAATGTAAATGTTGAAGAGGTTTCTCAAAGCATTTTGCGTGGCACTTTTGCCATGATTATGATAGTAAATATAAGTAATTGCACAGAGAGTTTTACGAAATTTTCGAAAAGCCTTGCTAATGCAGGCAAAGAATTGGGAATAGAAGTAACTTGCACACGCCAAGAATTATACGATGCAATGCATACAATTTAAACTGCGAAAGGAAAAAAACATGCTTAATAAACACGAAATTTTGCAGACTATTAAAATGATTTCTGATGAAAATTTAGATGTGCGCACGGTTACAATGGGTATTTCATTGCTTGATTGCGCAGACCCAAACAGCGCTGCCGCATGTGAAAAAATATACAATAAAATAACAAGGCTTGCAAAAGACCTTGTAAAAACTGCCGATAAAATATCGGCAACGTACGGCATGCCAATTGTAAACAAGCGCATATCCGTAACGCCCATATCAATGATACTTGCAAGCAGCAAAAACGCCGACCCTGTTGACTATGCAAAAGCACTTGACAGGGCGGCGAAAGAAGTTGGTGTTAACTTTATTGGTGGTTATACAGCGCTTGTGCACAAGGGTTTTAGCGCAGGCGATGAGGCCTTAATAGACAGTATACCGCGTGCATTAAGCCAGACTCAATTTGTGTGCAGCAGTGTAAATGTTGGAAGCACAAAAAGCGGCATTAACATGGACGCAGTAAAAAAAATGGGCGAAGCAGTTGTACAAGCAGCAGAGCTTACAAAAGACAACATGTGTATGGGCGCCGCAAAGCTTGTTGTGTTTTGCAATGCGCCGGAAGACAACCCGTTTATGGCAGGTGCGTTTCACGGCCCGGGCGAGCCCGACTGCGTGATACATGTGGGCGTTTCAGGCCCGGGTGCCGTGCGTGCGGCGCTTGCAAAGCTACCTAAAGATGCAAGCTTGGATGAAGTAGCAGAGCTTATAAAGCGCACATCTTTTAAAATAACGCGCATGGGCCAGCTTGTTGGCACATTGATGAGCGAAAAATTAAATGTACCATTTGGAATTGTTGACTTATCGCTTGCACCGACGCCGGCAATAGGCGACAGCGTTGCAAATATACTTGAGGAGATTGGGCTTGAGAGCTGCGGCTGCCCCGGCACAACTGCAACACTTGCCATGCTTAACGACGCCGTAAAAAAAGGCGGCGTTATGGCAAGCAACCACGTTGGCGGGCTTTCGGGCGCATTTATACCTGTAAGTGAGGACGACGGCATGATAAAGGCCGTTGAGAGAAAAAGCCTTACAATAGAGAAATTAGAGGCCATGACTGCCGTTTGCAGTGTTGGAATTGACATGGTTGTTATACCCGGCGACACAACTGCAAGCACAATAAGTGCGCTTATTGCAGACGAGGCGGCAATTGGCATGGTTAACAGCAAAACAACAGCAGTAAGGGTTATACCTGCAATAGGTGCTAAGGAAGGCGAGGTTCTGAACTTCGGTGGCCTTTTGGGCTATGCACCAATTATGCCTATAAGCAAATTCAGCGCCGACACTTTCATTTCACGTGGTGGGCGCATACCGGCGCCAATGCAGGCACTGAAGAATTAAAACGTGCAGTTTAGAACTTAAAGGCGATGGCTTAGCACATAGAGACAGGAACTTAGAGAGTAGATGCCGGGGACAGAGCTTAGAACTTAGCAGACGTAAACTTAACTTTAAAAGCTTATTTTTTGTTTATTATCCAATAAGCTACAAATGCAAAATTCAAAAACGCTACAAGCATTACCCAGTTTTTATATGTCCATTTTTTAACATCGCTGTGCTTCATCATATAGCGCAACGTTAAAATTCTTCCTGTTATGTCAACTGCACCTATTATGGCAATTACTCCAACAAGCATCATTTTGCCACCCCCTTTTTAACAAAAAACAAAAGTTTTATACAATTATATACTACCACTACTTAACGGCAAAAAGCAAATTAGTTTAGTATTGACATGTTTTAAAAACATAATATAATTAAAGCCTACACCGTGTATTTTATAGCCTTAACTTCACACCGCCTTTAGCCATTATTTAAGTTTACGCTTAATTATTTTTTATATATTAAATTTAAAGGAGAGTTTTATGGCCAGAATTTACAATTTTAGCGCAGGGCCGTCTATGTTGCCACTGCCTGTACTTCAAAAAGCACAAAGTGAGATGCTGGAGTTTTCTTCCAGCGGGCAATCTGTTATGGAAATGAGCCACCGAAGTAAAGTTTATGACAACATCATAAATGAAACGTTTTCCTCTTTGAAACGCGTATTAAATATACCTGATAATTATAAAATAGGCTTTATACATGGCGGCGCAAGCACACAGTTTGCAATGGTGCCAATGAACATTATGACAACAGGTGTTGCAGACTATATAGTAACGGGGCAGTTTAGCGGTAAGGCGCAAAAAGAGGCCGCAAAATTCGGCACTGCAAACGTTATTGCCACAAGTAAAGACAAAAATTTCACATATATCCCCAATTTAAGCGATGTTAAATTCAGCAGTAACGCAAGTTATGTGCATATTTGCGAGAACAACACAATTTACGGCACACGTTTTACAAATTTGCCAAATACAAACGGCGTGCCAATTGTTTCTGATATGAGTAGCTGTATTTTAAGTAGGCCCACCAACGTGAAAGACTATGGCCTTATTTATTTCGGTGTGCAAAAAAACGTAGCACCTGCAGGAATGGCAGTTGCAATTATACGCGATGATTTGTATGAGAATTCTCGAACAGACATTGTTCGCCCTGACATGCTTGACTATAAAACGATTATTGACGCAGACAGCATGTATAACACACCGCCGTGCTACACTATTTATATGACAGGCCTTGTTTTACAATGGATTGAAAAAGAAATGGGCGGCCTTGAGCAATTAGAAAAGCATAATAATGAGAAGGCCTCTATTTTATATGACTTCATAGACAACAGCAATTTTTATGCAAACCCTGTGAACAAGCCTGACCGCAGTATTATGAATGTTACATTCACAAGCCCAAGCGAAGCACTTGACAAAAAATTCTGTACAGAGGGCGAAAAAGCAGGGTTTGTGAACTTGAAAGGCCACAGAAGTGTTGGCGGAATGCGCGCGTCTATTTACAACGCAATGCCAATGCAAGGTGTGAAAGACTTAGTTGAATTTATGGCAAAGTTCGAAAAAGAAAATTAATTTATATTGTACGAGGAACGAGTACAATATAAATTGGCATGTGGGCTGTCCTCAGCCCACGCCATAAAATATAGTATAAATAATCCATGCAGGATTTGAGGATTATTTATATAATAAATGGAGGTATTAATCATGAAGAATATGAATAGTTGTCCAAAATGTCAAAGCAGAGATATTTTAAATATACCTGGAAATGCAGGTGCATATGGGTCTGGAAATAATATTCAAGTAGGATGGTCAAACTTTTCAGCAGTTTTGGTTAATAGATATATTTGTTGTAATTGTGGATATTCTGAAGAGTGGATAGACGAGAAAGATATCGCTAAGTTAAAAAAGAAATACGAGTAAAATTTATATTGTACGAGGAACGAGTGCAATATAAATTGGCATGTGGGCTGTCCTCAGCCCACGCCATAAAATAAGTTGTAAATAATCCGTTCAGGATTTGAGGATTATTTATATTTTTATACAGGGCACACAATTTCCTAGTAACTGCCCAATGCATTTCTATGTAAAATTTAAATTCGGCATAAAATTTGCGGCATTTAAAACTGGTTTAAGTGTTGTTTTGTGCCTTTCCAGAAAGGAATGACAGTTATAATGTACAACATAAAATCTTTAAACAGCATTTCACACAAGGGCACAGAAAGGCTATCTCAAAGCCTGTTCAACCTTGATGATGAAACACAAAACCCACATGGCATACTTGTGCGCAGTGCCTCTATGCATGGCGTAGAGCTTGAGGACACACTTTTGTGTGTTGCACGCGCAGGCGCAGGCGTTAACAATATACCAATTGACAGTTGCAGTGAAAAAGGCATTGTTGTTTTTAACACACCCGGCGCTAATGCAAATGCCGTTAAAGAACTTGTTCTTGGCGCACTTGTTATTTCAAGCCGAAACGTTTTAAAGGCGTGTGACTGGGCAAAAACACTTGTGGGCGAGGGCGACGACATACCAAAACTTGTGGAAAAAGGCAAAGGCCAATTTACAGGCCCCGAACTGTGCGGCAAGACAATAGGCGTTATAGGCCTTGGCGCTATAGGCGTAAAAGTTGCAAACGCAGCAACACATTTTGGCATGGAAGTTTTGGGCTATGACCCATATATTTCAGTTCAAGCGGCATGGAACATGTCACGCAATGTGAAACCATGTGCTAACTTGCAAGATTTAATTTCTAACAGCGACTATATTTCGCTGCACATACCTGTAACTAAAGACACAAAAGAATTTATAAACGGTTCTGTAATTAACCAAATGAAACATGGTGTGCGCATTTTAAACTTTGCAAGGGCCGAGCTTGTAAACAAAGATGACATGAAAGGCGCACTGAAGTCTGGCCGTGTTGCAAGTTATGTTGTAGACTTCCCCGATAAGGATGTTATAGGTGCGGATGGTTGCATATGTATTCCGCATTTAGGCGCTTCTACACCTGAGAGCGAGGAAAATTGTGCCATTATGGCAGTTGACCAAATGAGCGATTATTTACTTAACGGCAACATTGAAAACAGTGTTAATTTGCCCGACGTGAACATGCCCAAAAGCGGTGTTTGCCGAATTTGCGTTGTACATAAAAATCTGCCCGGTATTCTTGCAGGCATTACAGAGGCTGCCAGCAAATGTGGCGTTAACATTGAGAACATGGTCAACAAATCTAAGGGTGACTTTGCCTATACGATTATAGACGCAAGTAGCAATGCGCCCGACAATTTAAAAGTTGATATTGAAAACATTAGCGGTGTTGTTCGCGTTAGAATAATATGATAAGCAGGGGGGCAGGCCCTTTTGGCGATGTTGGTAACTTTATAATAGGTAAACTTTTCATAAATTCATGCAGAGTTTTGTAATTCTTACCTACCAACAGCACAAAGGGGCTTGCCCCGCTTGCATTTATATCATTTTTATATTCATGTGCCTACTTACTGCCGTTTATCATGTTGTCTATTGTGTAGGCGGCACGGCCTGCTGTTTTAGATACTTTTTTAACGGCCTTTTTTACTTGCTTTGGGTGTGTTTGTACCATATACGTACCCACAACGCCGGCAGCGGCGCCAAGTGCCACACCCATTGCAGCTGACATAATTGTGTTTGATTGACTTTTGTATTTCATTTTCATCCTCCGTTTAAATATATTTTAATTTTTCATGCGGCAAGAAACAACATTTCTGCCGTTTGAATTCATTGTCTTATATGTTTGGCACTTTTTCAATAAATATACATGAAAGGCGAGATTTAAACATGGCACAAAAAAAAGCACTTTGTATACAAGACATGTCTTGTATAGGCAGGTGCAGTTTAACAGTTGTTTTGCCGGCGCTAAGCGCCATGGGCTTGCAGGCATGTCCGCTTCCAACAGCACTTCTCTCCAGCCACCCACTTGGCTTTACGCATGTTGTGCACCGCAAAAAAACAGCTTTTTGCAACAGTGTTCTAAGCTCTTTTAAAAATCAGGGCATAACTTTTGACGCCGTGCTTTTGGGATATCTTGGAAGTGCAGAGCAAACACTTTTGGCGCTGGAGGCAATTGGCCAGAATAAAGATGCTTTAATTGTTGTAGACCCTGTTATGGCAGACCATGGTAAACTTTATAAGCGCAGCACAAATAAAATGTGCAACGCAATAAAAAAGCTGTGCCGGAATGCCGATGTTTTGACGCCGAATGTAACAGAGAGCGCTGTACTGTTAGGGCTTGATGTGAAAGACGAGCCTTTGAGTGAAAGTGCCTTAACCGACAGGCTTTTATTGCTGTCAGGCAAATACAGCGGTGTAAAGCATATAGTCATTACAGGTGCACGGCTTCAAAGTGGTGCGTGCGTAAATGCCGCCATAACGAAAAGCGGAAATAATATACACACTGCTTTTTATGAATACGAGGCGGTTGAACAAAATTACCCCGGCACAGGTGATTTATTTGCTGCAGTCTTAACCGGCGGTATGCTCCGGCACGGAAATTTTGAAAACAGCATTAAAGCTGCCGCACAATTTATTACTGATGCGGCAAAAAAAACATTTGAAAATGGCGGGCAAGCAAAGCATGGTGTACAGTTTGAACAATTATTGCACACACTGTTTTAGACGGTGTTGACATTATCTGGTTCGCTTTGTATTTTCAATATGCTTTGTGTTAACTAATTATTTTTATATTTAAACTTGTTTATTTATAAGTTTAAATGTATAATAATTTAAACTTATAACACAGCATGTTAATAGCAAGCAATAAATACAAAGAAAACAATTTTGCGAAAATTTTTATCAAAGGTGGAAAATATTGAGCACTTTAAATATAGTTCTTATAGAGCCGCAAATACCGCAAAACACAGGCAATATTGCGCGTACATGTGCCGCGACAGGGGCAAGTTTGCACCTTGTAGAGCCAATGGGCTTTAAAGTCGATGATAAAAAATTAAAGCGTGCAGGGCTTGACTATTGGCATATGCTTGATATAACATATTATAATAGCACCGAAGAATTTTTTGAAAAAAATGATGGGTTGTTTTACTTTTTTACAACGAAGGCACAAAAAAACTATTGTGACGTTGCATATTGCAACAACACATACCTTGTTTTTGGACGCGAGGACGCAGGGCTAAAAGAAGAGCTTCTGTATAATAATAAAGACACTTGTGTACGTGTGCCAATGTTGGAAAGCGCACGCAGTTTGAACCTTTCAAACGCTGTTGCAATTGCAGCATACGAAGTATTACGGCAACAAAATTTCAAAGGCCTTTGTGAACAGGGCGAATTGCATCATTTAAAGTGGTAAATACAAAACACCGCCTTTAGCATGTCTTTCTAACAATTTATGCACCTAAAAAGGAGTTACGTTTTATGAGTAATAAACCCGTTTTATACATTGTTATACCTTGCTATAACGAGCAAGATGTTTTGCCGATAACAAAAGATATGTTTTTGAACAAAATGACAAGCTTTGTTGAAAGCGGTAGAGTATCAAACGACAGTAGGATTCTTTTTGTCAACGACGGCTCACGCGATGAAACGTGGAACATTATAAAAAAATTATCAGATGAGAGTGAATTTATTGCAGGTGTGTCACTGTCACGAAACAGGGGCCACCAAAATGCACTTTTAGGCGGGCTTATGACGGCGCTAAACCACGCAGACGTTACAATTAGCATTGACTGCGACGGGCAAGACGACATTAACGTAATGGACAAAATGCTTGACGAATACGATAAAGGTATTGATGTTGTTTACGGTGTGCGTGACAACAGAGACACGGACACATGGTTTAAAAAAACAAGTGCCGAGGGCTTTTACAAATTTATGCGCATACTTGGCGCCGATGTAGTGTTTAACCATGCCGATTACCGCCTGCTTAGCAAACGTGCATTGGAAGGCTTGAAAAGTTACAAAGAGGTTAATTTGTTTTTGCGCGGAATTATACCGCTTGTGGGCTTCAGCTTTAGCAGTGTTTATTATAAAAGGCACGAGAGAATGGCAGGGGAGAGCCATTATCCACTGAAAAAAATGCTTGCATTTGCATTTGATGGTGTAACAAGCCTTTCTCTTAAACCTTTGCGTTTAATTACTAGCCTTGGCATATTTGTGTCGTTTTTTAGTTTTGTTGCAATTATTGCTACTTTATTAACAAGGTTTTTTGGTTTCACTGTTTCGGGATGGACAAGTATGATTATAGCCGTTTATTTTATTGGCGGGGTACAGCTTTTTTGCATAGGCATTATAGGCGAATACATTGGCAAAATTTACAGCGAAACAAAAAGTAGGCCGCGTTTTATAATTAGCGAGGCAACTGAAAAAATTGAGAAGGCAAATGATAAGAAATAACAGATTTATTTAATAAATCAGCTTTAGCATGGAAAATTATTATAATACTTAAACTAACATGTACAAGCCGGGCGATACAAAAAAGCCTCCAACCTTCACGAAGACTTTTTAAACTATTTATGCTGCGCATAGAATGGGGATTTACATGAGTAATTTGGTGAAAAGCGAATTAATAGAAAACACCATTAAAGCGCTTGAAAAAAACAAGATGAATGCATTTTATGTGCAAAAAAAAGAAGATGTTTGTGCTTTAATACAGACAATTTTAACCGAGGATGACGTAGTTGCGAGTGGTGGCAGTGTAACACTTAACGAGTGTGGCGTTTTAGATTTGCTTCGCAGTGGAAAGTACAAATACCTTGACAGAGCCGCACCAAATTTAAGTGCCGAGGAAATCGGCAAAATAATGCGTGACGCTTTTTTTGCCGATGTATATTTAACAAGTACAAACGCGCTTACACAAGACGGCGCACTTGTTAATATTGACGGCAATGCAAACAGGGTTGCAGCAATTACATTTGGGCCTAAAAAAGTAATTGTTGTTGTGGGTGCCAACAAAATAACAACTGATGAGCAAAGTGCGTTTGAGCGCATAAGGAACATTGCCGCGCCCAAAAATGCAAAAAGGCTTGATTTAAAAACACCATGTTCGGTTACGGGCAAGTGCGAAAATTGTGCAAGTGCACAGCGTATTTGCTGTGCGTATACCGTGCACCGCCAACAGCGCCACGTTGGGCGAATTAATGTTATTATTGTAAACGAAGACTTAGGTTTTTAATATAATTTTTACTTAAGCCATTACAATGGGGCCAACTTTTACCGGTATATTACAGTGCACTGCAAAGTGAAAGGACTTTTATTGCTATGAGACAGCAATCTTTACCTACAATTTTAAAAACTAAGCGCCTTAAAAAGCGAACAAACCCGACGACAATAATCGTTTACAGCTTTTTGTTTGTAATAGTTATTGGCACACTTTTGCTTATGCTTCCATTTGCCAGCAAAAGCGGGCAGTCGGCAGGGCTTTTGGGTGCGCTGTTTACTGCTACAAGCGCAACTTGCGTTACAGGCCTTGTTGTTTTTGACACGTATACACAATTTTCACTGTTTGGGCAAGTTGTAATTCTGGCTCTTATTCAAGTTGGTGGGCTAGGGCTTCTTACTATTGCCACATTTTTTTATGTGGCAGCAGGGCGCAGGCTTGGCTTTAAAAGCATGCAAGTTGCAAGCGAGAGCATTAGTCTAACTGACTCTAGTAAAGCAAAGCGCCTATTGCGTGTTGTAGTTGGTGTTGCAGGTATTTGCGAGCTTATTGGCGCTGTTTTATTGAGCTTTGCTTTTGTCCCTATGTTCGGTTTACGTGGAATATTCTTGGCTGTATTCACGTCTATTTCTGCCTTTTGCAACGCAGGTTTTGACATTTTCGGTGTACTTGGCGAATACAGCAGCCTTACAACATTTTACGCACACCCATATGTACTTTTTGTTGTTTGTCTTTTAATTATAAGTGGTGGCCTTGGCTTTTTGGTGTGGCAAGACATTATGACGTACCATAAAACACGCCATTTGCGCATGCACACCAAACTTGTTTTATTAATGACAGGTGGCCTTATACTTGTGGGCACCGTGGGCTTTGCTGTGCTAGAATGGAACAACCCTAGCACATTGGGGGAGTTAAGTGTTTTTGACAAGATTACAAATTCTGCTTTCCAAGCTGTAACAACGCGCACTGCAGGCTTTAACAGCGTTGACATTGCAAGCACACAAAGCATAACTAAATTGTTTATGATTATTTTAATGTTTATAGGTGCAGCGCCGGGCGGAACAGGCGGCGGCATTAAAGTTACAACAGTTGCCGTGCTTCTTGTTGCTGTATTAAGCGTTATCCACGGCCGAAGCGATGCAGTTGCTTTTGGAAGGCGCATAAACCAAAAAATAGTTTACCGCTCGCTTGCTATTTTTATGATATCACTTGTTGCGGTTACTTTTTCGTCAGTTATACTTTATTTCCACACATTTGTAGACTTTAGTGCAATAAACAATATTTTTGAAGCTGTCTCAGCGTATGCAACTGTTGGATTATCTGTTGGTGTAACAGGGCATATGGAGCCTGTTGCACAAGTTGCAACTATGTTGACAATGTTAATGGGGCGCGTTGGGCCGCTTTCATTGGCAATTTCGCTTACAATTAAAGGCAAAAAAGATATTTACGCTAACATTGTTTTACCGCAGGCAAATATACCTGTTGGGTAAACAATGTGTAGCTATGCTAATAGTTAATATAAAGGAAAATAAATGTTAAACACGTATAAAACTTTAGAATTTGATACAATTTTAAATGAAGTAAGCTGTTTTGCCCTTTCTGAGAATGCAAAAAACAAAATACTTCAACTTAAGCCTTTTTTAAATGAGCGTGAGTGCAAAAACCGCATGAATGACACAACAGAGGCTAAATTAATTATAGAGAGCATAGGCAACCCACCACTTGCTGTAATGACAGGCCTTAACGAGATTTTTACGCTTGCTGAAAAGGGCTCTATGCTTACGCCGGCGCAACTTAGCTGTGTTGCGGTTTTTGTACACACCTGCAACAGAATGGCTGCATTTTTGAAAAAAGCAGAACAGCTTGACATTAGCCTTGCATATTATGGAATGTCTTTTCTAAATTTAACCGAGCTTCAAAGTGAAATAGAAACGGCCATTCGAAACGACAAGGTCGAAAGCACTGCATCAAAAGTTCTTCAAGACATACGCAGAAAAATAGAAAATATGAACTATTCAATAAAGGCAAAACTTGAAGAAGCATTGAGAAACAAGAAAGCATATTTGAGCGACAGCAATATAGTTGTGAGAAACGGAAGATATGCTTTGCCTGTTAAAAAAGAATATAAAAACCAAATTTCAGGTGCCGTAATAGACACATCCAACACAGGCGGAACTATATTTATTGAGCCTTCATCTGTTGCAAAAGCACAGGCGGAATTGGGTTTATTGCAAATAGAAGAAGAAAATGAAGTTCGCCGAATACTGTACGCATTAACTGCATTGGTTGATGAGAATTTGCAAGCACTTAACAAAAACATGGGCTATATGGACACACTTGATTTTGCATTTGCAAAAGCAAAGTATTCATGTGAAATTCGGGCCAGTGAAGTGCCAATAAATACCGACAGGGTTATTAAAATAGTAAAAGGGCGCCACCCTTTGCTTAACAGGGACGAATGTGTGCCGCTTACTTTAAGCCTAGGCGAAGATTACACAGGGATAGTAATAACAGGGCCAAATACAGGTGGCAAAACTGTTGCGCTTAAAACTGTCGGCTTGTTGTCTTTAATGGCACAATGCGGGTTGCATGTCCCTGCAGAGGAAGGTAGCACTTTTTCAATGCACGCAAACATACTGTGTGACATTGGCGACGGGCAAAGCATAAAAGAGAGCCTTTCTACCTTTTCGGCGCATATAACAAACATTGTATCTATTTTAAAAGAGGTATCACACGAGAGCTTAATTTTACTTGACGAGCTTGGCTCCGGCACTGACCCTGCGGAGGGCATGGGCATTGCCGTTGCAATTTTAGACGAGCTTCGAAAAACAAAATGCCTGTTTTTAGCCACGACGCATTACCCGGAAATAAAAGAATATGCAAAAAACACAGCCTCTTTGACAAATGCCAGAATGAAATTTGACAAAGAGAATTTAAAGCCGCTTTATAAACTTGAAGTTGGCGAAGCCGGCGAAAGCTGTGCACTGTCCATTGCAGAGCGCCTGGGCTTGCCTTCAAACATATTAGCACGTGCAAAGAAAGAAGCATATTATGAGGAGAAGTCGAGCATAGCACCTGATAGGTTTTCGGTAACAAGTGCAGATGAGAATGAAGAAGTTGTTGAAAAGAAAGCAAGTAAAATAATAAAAGAAAAGCCTTTCAAAGTGAATGAACTTAATAGTTTGTACAGCATTGGTGATAGCGTAAATGTATTATCTGATGGAAGCATTGGCATAGTTTACAAGCCTCCAAATGAAAAAGGTGAGCTTGTTATTCAAGTTAAAGGCAAAAAATACATGATAAACCACACAAGGGTGAAACTTAAGACAAAAGCCGAAGAGCTATATCCGCCCGACTATGATTTTGATATAATTTTCGACACTGTCGAAAACAGAAAAGCACGGCATAAAATGAAAAAAGGACACAACCCGAATTTAATTATTAATTACGACGAATTTTTTTGAAGACTTAACTAAATTAAAAGGCAAATGAGAAAAAATAAAAATCGGTTTACAATGTAACCTTAAGTTGCATGTAAGCCGATTTCTATGCTCTTTCAACCAAGAAAGAGCATTTTGGACAGAGCTAGAAAGCCAAGACAATGTAATTGATATAGCTTACATGGACTTAGTTTTTGCTAAGAGGATATTTAAGACACTGTGATAAGATTTGCGCAATAATTATTGTGCGGAATCTCAAGTTTTTATAGCGATTTGAATGATAACTGTTCAAGAAAAGTTAACTTGGACTTGTTTTGCCAAGTCAAGGTAATATTAAAAAATGCGTGATATCATTAAAAATATATTAATACTAATTTTGACAGTGACGATTTAGTGCTTATAGTTCAGTAAGTTTATGTTTTTAGGGGTTAGTTTAATAGCCTGAAAATGGCGAGAATTTCGACTTTTAACACACTACGTGCAAGGCCGGTTTTGGGTTATGATGTGTTGGTTATTTTCAAAAGTCGCATATTTGTATTTTGTTTTAGTGACTTTGATTTTTGTCTTTACATATTATAAAAAATATATTATAATAATGTAGTCACACTACTAACAGTTTTGTGTATACTCTGTTTGGAGTGAAAATAAAACATGCGCCATTAGCTCAGTTGGCTAGGGTGTACGATAAGTACTAGTGCAAGTTTGT
>CAYJMH010000033.1:0-18888 GCA_964371535.1 uncultured Bacteroides sp. | reverse complement strand
CCCTAACTGTTGGGCGCCAACCCATGTGGCGTTTGCGGCCGGCTTTGCCTATGTTTACGTTCTCGTGGTCTGTGTTGCTAACTTGGCCTATTGTTGCAATGCAGTTTACCGGGATATTTCTCATCTCTCCCGACGGTAGGCGAACAAGTGCATACTTGCCCTCTTTCGCCATTAACTGAGCTTGGTTGCCGGCGCTGCGTACAAGTTGTGCGCCTTTGCCCGGGTAAAGCTCAATGTTGTGTATTGTAGTACCAACAGGGATATTTACAAAAGGTAGGCAGTTGCCCGGTTTAATGTCGGCATTAGGGCCGCTCATTACTTTATCGCCAACTTTTAGCCCGTCCGGTGCTATAATGTAACGTTTTTCACCGTCTTCATATTTTACAAGTGCAATAAATGCAGAGCGGTTAGGGTCATACTCAAGTGTTTCTACTGTTGCAACCATGTCTGTTTTATTGCGTTTAAAATCAATAACGCGGTATTTTGTACGGTTGCCGCCGCCATGATGGCGAACTGTGATGCGGCCTGTGTTGTTGCGGCCGGCTGCTTTTTTCATCGGTTCAAGCAGGCTGCGCTCAGGCGCTACTTTTGAAAGTCCCGAATAATCCGTAACCGTCATGCCTCTGCGGCCCGGAGTAGTGGGTTTCAATTTTTTGATAGCCATTATCTCTCTCACTTTCTTTGGGTCTGCACTCTATATTAAGGAATGTTTCCGTTTATTGATTGCAGTTCCTAATCTTATGATGTTATTATCGGGGTCATATCCCCATAGGTGGCTCTTATTCAGAACCTTAAACCGAATATAAACCGGCTCTTCTGTCGTCAAATGCGAAATGCTTACTCAGTTACATATTTATATATATGCGCCCTTGCATCATTTCTTTTTTCCTAAGAATAGCCACTTTCTATCCGTTTAATAAAGCTTACGCCATCGACTCGAAGAACTCTATGCCTTTTGAGTCTTGTGAAAGTGTCACAATGGCTTTTTTGCTTTTTGCTGTGTAGCCGCCATGCCTGCCTTGACGACGGAAACGGCCACGTACATTTAATGTGTTAACTTTAACAACTTTTGTACCGTTGAAAAGTTCTTCAATAGCATGTGCAATGTCAACTTTTGTTGCAGTTGTTGCAACTTTAAATGTATATTTTTTATTCGGTATGCCTGCCATAGAGGCCTCTGTTATGATAGGTGCCAAAATTATATCTTGTGGTGCCTGTTTCATTATGCAAATACCTCCTCAAGCTTTCTTACAGCATCTACGCTTATAACAAACTTGCCTTGGTTTAACACTGTGTATGTGTTAATGTTTGTGGCTGTTGTTGTTTTAATTCCCGGTATGTTGCCTGCGCTTTTTACAAGCATTCTGTCAACTTCGGGTGTAACTAAAAGCGCTTTGCGTGTTACGCCAATGGCGCTAAGCATATCTACTATTGTTTTTGTTTTGTACTCTTTTGCGCTAAGCTCATCAACAACAATAATGTCGCCGTTTTGTGCTTTGCTTGAAAGAGCCGATAAAATTGCAAGGCGCTTAACTTTTTTGTTTAAGTTATAGCTGTAATCCCTTGGTTTTGGGCCAAGTGCCACGCCACCGTGTGTCCACTGTGGGCTGCGTGTGCTGCCTTGCCTTGCACGGCCTGTGCCTTTTTGGCGCCACGGTTTTCTGCCGCCGCCCCTAACTTCGCTGCGTGTAAGCGTGCTTTGTGTGCCTTGCCTTTGGTTTGCAAGGAAGTTTACAACTGCCGCGTGCATAACTTTTTCATTCGGTTTAATGCCGAACACAGCGTCGGAAAGCTCTATTGTACTAACTTTCTTGCCGCTCATATCTAAAACGTCAAATTTTGCCATTATGCTTTCCTCCTTTACGCCTTAACGCTGTCAGACACATATACAAGTGAGCCTTTTGGCCCGGGTATTGCGCCTTTTATAGCGATAAGATTATTTTCTGCGTCAACTTTAACAACTTTGAGGTTTTGAACAGTAACGCGTTCACTTCCGAGATGTCCCGGTAGTTTTTTGCCTTTGAAAACACGTGACGGCGATGAGCAAGCGCCCATTGAACCTGCATGACGTGCAACAGGGCCTGTACCGTGAGATTCACGCAAACGATGGCCGTTCCAACGTTTAATTGTGCCTGCATAGCCTTTACCTTTGCTTGTGCCCACAACGTCTACATGCTCGCCAACTTCAAATGTGTCAGCTTTAACAATGTCGCCAATGTTAAGTGCGCTAATGTCTTCAAAGCGAAATTCTTTTAGTGTTTTTTTAGGTGCAACTTCGGCTTTGTCGAAGTGACCTTTAGCCGGCTTAGTTACTTTTTTGGCCGATATGTCGCCAAAACCCATTTGTACGGCCACATAGCCGTCGCTCTCGATAGTTTTCTTTTGCACTACTGTGCAAGGGCCGGCCTCTACAACTGTAACGGGAACAACTTTGCCGTTCTCGTCAAAAATTTGTGTCATGCCTATTTTTTTGCCGATAATTCCTTTTTGCATATTATGCCTCCTAATAGGTTATTGGTTGACAGTTTTGCTGCCAACATGACCTCGCCTTGCGAGATTTCAACATCTTAATGTATCTTTCAAAATAACAGTTGGCCTTTTTAAAAAGCCCTTATATATAATGTAAGGTTACAGCTTAATGTTAATATCAACACCGGCGGGGAGTTGCAAGCTTGTTAAGTCTTGCACCGTTTTGTTAGACGGTTTTAAAATGTCAATCAGACGCTTGTGTGTGCGAGTTTCAAACTGCTCGCGGCTGTCTTTGTACTTATGCACCGCACGCAAGATTGTTACAACTTCTTTGTCAGTTGGAAGAGGAATTGGGCCCGAAACCCTTGCGCCTGAGCGCCTTGCTGTTTCAACAATCTTCTCTGCCGCGCTGTCAATAAGTGTTGCATCGTAGCTTTTTAAGCGAATTCTGATTTTTTCTTTGACTGCCATTGTTTTGCCTCCTTATAAATATTATGTGGAGCCTTTGATAAATACTTTACACTGCGCCGGGTGTTTCATGTTATTGCATCAGAAAATCCGGTGAACCGCCTATGCAGTTCCTCCGGAAAGACACTCAGCAATTTCATGAACATTGGTTTGTACCGCAAAAGGCAGTAAAAACTTATCCGTTGCCATCAGTATTCTTTCGCCCGGTTCCGTGATCGGACATACTCCGTGGAAAAACCCATGCAAGCATGGCAACCTCCCACTTCAACGCACATCAACCCCTGCGTTTTCCCTAAAAAAGCGCAGGGAGTCGCAGTCGCCTAATAATAATACCAAAAACAGGCATTATTTGCAAGTGATTTTGCATGTTTTTTTGCTATTTTTATGCATTTTAGAAAATTTGTATAATTGCACAAAAATATTTTATTTTAAGTTGTTATTTTTGTGCAACTCATCTGGCTGACTCAATAACTCGAACTACAATATTATGTTGGCTGCTTTTGGCGGTTTTCTTCCGCTGCAGTCAAACATATTTAAATTTCATGTCGCTTGAATTTAGTGAAAAGCGGCATTTCTAAAAGTGATTTTTTCATGCAGGCAAAAGCTAAAAATATAACAGAAGATACAACGCTTATTACAAGTACAAGTGTAAATGTAAGTGGCGCATCATAGCTTATTACAACATTGCCGCTTTGTTTAACAAGCTCAGCCTTTACATAGTTTTGGTCGGCGGCACTTGAATCATATTCAACACCGTCAATCGTCACTTTATAGCTGGGGTAGTAAGTCATAGGTGCAATAACTGCGTATTGCTCACTTTCATTATAACCGTCAATGTAATAGCTGAATTCCAGCACGCTTCCTTGCCTGTAAACGTCACTGATAACTATACCTTCATTCAGTGGCTCAATTGCTGTGCCTCTTGCTAGCATATCAACTACTGCGCTGTTGCCCGGCACATACTCTCCCAGGGAAATACAATCGTGCAAATCAGCGTACAAATTTGTTTGGCTTTTTGTTCCTATATTTGTAACAGGCGCATCATACGCTGTTGCATCAAGATATGTCCATGAAGAAACAACAGCCAATATTATAACCATTGCAGCCATAATTGGCCTTGCGTTGCCGCCTTTCTTAGTATATACAACAAGCACTATTCCCGCAACCACCACCATTAAAAGCGAAACAATTATTAAAAGCCTTGTTACAAATTGAAGCGAGCCCAATGCTGTCGAAATTAAACTTATGCTTTGAATGCTGTCCCATGGAAAATACGGCGTAGTTATGAAAATTGTTACACCTACAACACCAAGGCTAAACAAGCCTATCATTAAAAGGTTGTCGTGCTCCTTATTTTTGTTATATCTCATAATTATATAGCAAACAAGTAAAACCGCAGCAAGTAAGAATGCTGCGCCAAAACCATTTTGCCCTATACCCTCTTGGTTTAGCCTGTCTTTAAGCAAGAAATTTATAGAGAAAAATTCATTTATAAAATCAACATCGTTTGCCGACAGCATGGGGTTTCTGTCAAATACACTTATTTGCAATTGTGCACTCATCATGAAAAACGGCACTATAAACCACAAGTTTATCATTATAATTGCAACTGCACTTTTAATAAGTTCCAAATATCTTTTTTGTTTGTCAAATATGCGTTTTATAAATATTAGGCAAACAATAGCACAGTAAACAGCAACAACGGCAGTAGACAATATATGACTTTGAAGTATGCCTGTTGCACCCACAACTAAATACGGCCACTCTTTTTTATCGGCAAAAATAACACTGTAAAGACCATAGAACACAAGTGGTAAAAACGTCATTGCAACATATTCACCCACGGCGCTCCTCTCGTAAATATTTACAAGGCGATACGGCGCGAGTGTGTAAAGGACAGCACAAAAAACACCGGCATAGCGCGACTTGAAAAGTTTGCCAAATGATATATATGCCACAGACAATGTTAACATGTTTATAGCAAACAAAAATACAAAGTATGCGTTTTTCAAAGACATGCCCAAAATCCTTAGAATTGCAGGAAAATATAAAAATAGTTCAGGGTAGAAAATACCGTTAGCATAGCCATATTGGTTCAAGTGGTCCGGATGAATTCTTACGGGGAATTGACCCGACAGCAACGCTTGTTTTATACCCTCTATCCTGTTTAAGTGAAAGCGTATGTCATAGCCACCGAAAAAATTGACATTAAGCATTGGGTACATTATAAAAAGAGACACCGCAACCATGATGAACAAAACTAAAATAAACGTGCGTTTGCCACCATAAATTTCGCCACCAAGTTTTAAAGGCTGCATAAACACTTTTTTACTTAAAATTAAATATATTGAAAACGCGAAAAACAGCGCAAACAACAATAAAAGAACAAGTGAATCTGATGCATAAACCGATTGCGACGTAATTGTAAACCTACCTATTGAAAAGTTAGAATTTTCAGCTAAAACAATAAGAATTTCAACATCATCTGCATATTGCTCTACTGTAAAATTGCTTGTAACATAAGACTCTTGGCTGTCTATTTCATGTTCAAAATACACAGCACCGGTAGTATTATCTGCATTAAGCGTATTTAAAGAGCGCACATATAACATTGTGCCTTGCGTATCTGTTGAATACTGAAAATCTAAATTGTACTCACCCGGCGAAAATGTTAAATTCTCGAGGTTTATAACATTACCTTTAACGTTATTATGGGTGCTGAGTATTATTCCGTTCTCGTCAATCGAGTACTCTGTCCACTCGGACGGAACAAATTCTTCACCATAATAATTTACATAAAAAGCATCGCTCTTTCTGCTTATAATACACATTGCTGCAATAACAATAAAGCATAATGCAGATATTATAATTGCTTTATTTTGAGAATTCGAATAACGTTTCACTTCTCTACCCCTTTTAGCCGTTAATAAACAACTTATAATTTTCTATAAAATCTTGTGTTCTTATGTCTTTTCCCACACTGTTCAAATGGTTGTTCGTGTCGGAAAAATATTCTTCGCCCATTATGCCGTCAGTAAAGCTGCCAAGCCAAGGTATGTCACAGTTTAACTTCAGGTATTCTTCAAGTTCTATTGCGCCGCTCATGCCCGTTTCGTCGTCCTCGCCGCCGCGCAGTGCAAGGCTGTTAAATGTCGCGTACGTCATGTACACATCAACGTCGTTTTTGTCCGCCCATTTTTTAAAGGCGTTCAGCTCGTTCAAAACGTCGTCTGTCACTGTGTGTGCGCTTAGTGTCCATGTGTCTTGCGTGTTGTACAAATTTTCCAATATATTCGTGTCATATGTGTTATGGCGGTCGCCGTAATCGTTGAACCCCGCCTCATAATATGCTTCTTGCTTTGTTTTCAAGTTTGTGTATTTGCCGCCGTCTTTTGTGTGCGTTTCTTTAATTTCTGCTTTTTTGTCGTTAACAAAATCGCCATATGTGCGCGCAATGCTAACTAAATAATCATACGGCACATTTTGCCATACATTCGCGTGGCTCTCAAGTGCCATAAGCACCGTGTTGTAATCTGTTTGCCCGCTTAAAACAGAGTATTCAAGCGACAAAACAACAGTGTCTCCACTTTTCAAATGCGGTTTTATTTCGCTTATGAAAAAAGGCAAGCCCAAATACGCTGTTGTGCCCATGTTAAATGTAGGTACATTCAATTGTTGTGTTATTTGTTCGCAAGAAATTCCGTAAATTAAGTTGCTACCGCCTGCAATAACAATTTTTTCGCCTTCTGTTTTGCTTAATAAATCAAGCTTTTGGCTTGTTACGCCCATGAATGAGCCTGTATAAATGTTTGGCAGCGTTTGGTGCACTGCAAAAAACGTGCCGAACGGCAATGCCAAAAGAAAAGCAAATGCTGCAAGTTTTAATATAAATTTTTTCATTGTAATATAAATTTTCCCCGCATTTTAAAATTGAAAATATATAAATTCAGCCACAACACCAACGGGCACAGTTAAAAATGAATAAATTACCGCCAGGGCCATTGCATAGCTTACACTATGGCGCACAACTGCCTTTTGCTTCGAAAGCAATATAAAAGGGTCTTGCTTTTTCACAAAGCGAGTAAAGTCATAAGCAATAAGGCCGCCAAAGCTTATAATTACTTGCACCATGTCGCCTTGTTGTATACCAAGTGCAGCAATTGTTGCATTGAAATTTGCGGCAGGGCTTATAAACACACCCGGTAGCCTTGTTAGAATATAAACCGCATCTTGCACCGTGTTTGCACGAAACAGCACCCAACTTGCGCACACAAACACAAACACAAACATCATTTGAAAAAGTCCATATATTTTAGCGCTTTCATTCAATTTAATGCGCTGTTTCAAACGCTGCCGTGCATTATAGCTTAAATTGCCCACCGCTTGGCCAATGCCGTGCATTGCGCCCCATAAAACAAACGTCCATGCGGCACCATGCCAAAGGCCACTTATTAAAAATGTCAAAAGCAAGTTGATAGTTGTTCTGCGCTTGCCCTTTTTGCTTCCGCCAAGTGGTATGTACACATAATCACGCAAAAAACTCGACAGCGATATATGCCACCTTTGCCAGAACTCTCGAATGCTTTTTGAAAAATACGGCGTGTTAAAATTAAGCATCAAATCAAAGCCCAATATTTTTGCGCTACCTATGGCAATATCGGAGTATCCGGAAAAATCGCAGTATATTTGCACCGCAAAAAACAAAACCGCAACAGCCATTGACATCGGCGTGTGCCCATGCACGTTGTTAAAAACAGTGTTGGAAAACGGCGCAATAAAGTCTGCTATAAACATCTTTTTAAAAAGCCCGAAACATATCATTCTTAGCCCGTATGAAAAATTGCCCGCGCTTAAATTGTGCTTAACGTGGAATTGCGGCAATAAATTAATAGCCCGCTCAATTGGCCCTGCAACAAGCTGTGGAAAGAAGCTGACATAAAGCGCAAAAACGCCCAAATGTTTTTCAGCCGCCATTTTGCCCGTATAAACGTCTATTACATAAGACAGTGTTTGAAACGTGTAAAAGCTTATGCCCACAGGCAACATAACATTAACAGTAAAATCATCTACGGGCAAACTTACACTGCGCAAAAGTTGCGTAACGCTTGCCGAAAAAAAATTGAAGTACTTGAAATAAAACAAAAGGCCAAGGCTGACAGTGCATGTGATAATAAGCCATATTTTCTTAGTTTTCTTGCTTGTGCTTTTTTGTATTTGAAGCGCCGCAACGTATGCTGTAATTGTTGTGGTGGCAATAAGAACAATTAAATCAGCATTCCAACTCATGTAAAAATAATAGCTGGAAAACAGTAAAAGTGCCGTGCGCATTTTTTGCGGTAATATATAGTACAGCACAATTACAACCGGCAGAAAAATAATGTATTCAAATGAGTTGAAAAGCATGTGTTATCCTCGCTGTTGAAAAATTTATTATAATTTCAATTGACCTCTGTCTTTTAAATCGCCAATAATTGTATCGTACATCTGCTTTGTAATTTTAAATTTTGCCCTGTATATAATATAACCTATTATTATAAATACAAGCGGCACAACAAACATAAGTATTTTTAATATAAACTGGCCGCCCTCTGTTATAAATTCTGCTTCAACTTCGCCTTGTTTTATGCCACTTATAACAATGCCAAAACTTACAATGCCCATTGAAATGGCACCGCCTATTTTATTGATAAGTGGTTGAACCGAAAAAATAAGGCTCTCGTTGCGCTTACCAATTTTCCACTGCCCATACTCTATTGTGTCTGCAAGGAACATAAGCATTAAAAGCTGTATGAACGCCTGCCCAACAAACAAGAATATCGCGCCAATTGCCAAAATTGCTATTCCTGCATCGCCTACCCAGAAAATTGCATAACCTATAATAACAAGCACAGTTGCTATTAAATATAGCTTTTCCCTTGAAAAGTGCTTAGAAAAATGTGGGAAAATTATAAGTGCACTTATTTGGGCAACGCCAAGCACACCTGCCAAAACAGCATACATGTTCACATCGCCGAACACGTATTCCATATAATAAATGGCAAACGTAGTTGTTGTAAGATAACCTACCGTAAAAAGCGACATTGAAAGAGTCGTCCACAAAAGCTGGTCATTTTTCGTAAACACTTGCAACAGGCCTTTAAGTGTCGTTTTTTCCTCTTTCTCTGTGAACATCTCGCGTTTTTCTTTAACACCAAACACCGTGAACAGCGAAAAAACAAGCATTAGCACAGTTACGCCAAGTGCAAAATAAAACCAGCCCAGCTGCTCGTTGCCCAGCACGCCACCAAGCATTTGTGTAAGCGGTTGCCAAGCAACAATAACGGCAAACATGCCAACATTTGCGCAAATACGTGCAAACGCACCTGTTTTTTCGCGCACTTTTTGGTCTACACTAAGCGACGGCAACATTGACCAGTACGCTATATCGTTTAGGCCGTAGAAAACATCCCATAATAAGTATGCTGCCGCAAAAATTACAACAAAGCGGTAATCTCTAATATTAAAGTCAGTAAATATTACCATGTAGCAAACTGAGCCGACAAGCGCACCCAAAACAAGCGGCGGCTTATATTTGCTGCGCTTTGGCCTGCTGTTGTCAATAAGCAGGCCCATTATTGGGTCGTTAAGTGCGTCTACCACACGTAAAATTGTAAAAACAGTTGACGTTGCAATGAAAACGCCAAGTGGCAAGTTAAGCACATTAGACAAGTAATATATTAGCGCGTTTGCTATAAACGCATAAAACATGTCCCTTCCCACTGTGCCAAGTCCAAAAAATATCATATTATTTCTGTCAATTTTGTTCATTTGCAACCTTTCCTTCACTGCTTACTTTATTATAGAATTCAAGCATTGACAATTAATTAATGCTTGATACAAATATTGTGTTATATCAGCCTGTTTTATGTGCTTATGCTTCGATTTCAACACTTTTTAAAACAACTGCCTCGTATGGCAAAAGTATTTGGTCCACACTGTCTTTTTCATAATTTGAAAAAACAGCCTTGCCGCGAATAGGCGCTTTTTGCTCGTATTCAGTTAGGTTTACGGCAACGCGCAGTCTTTCGTCTACAAGCACTCTATCAAAAATTAAAACGCCGTTTTTGTTATATACTTCCTCGAATTCACCACTTTTCAAAGCATTGCTTTCATTCCTGTATGCAACAAAACGTCTGTAAAAGTTTAAAACAGAATTCTCGTCTTTTTCTTCATCTTCTACGTTAATATTCTTATAATTATCATTAACTTTCAGCCATGGTTCGCCACTTGTAAAGCCTGCATTTTCGCTGTTCGCCCACTGCATTGGCGTCCTTGCGTTATCGCGGCTTTTTGTTTTTATCATTTTCCAGCGCAAGCTGTTTGGGAAACACAAACGCTTAGTAAGCGCCCAAATATTTTTACTCTCTACGTCTCTTATTTCGTCCATGCTTTGAAAATCGCCATTAGTCATGCCTATTTCTTGCCCCTCGAAAATATAAGGCGTACCTTTCAAGCTTAAAAGCAAAACTGCCAGCGCCTTTGCACTTTCTTTGTGATACTTTTCGTCGTTTCCAAAACGTGATACGCTTCGCGGCTGGTCATGATTCTCGAAATAAACAGTGTTCCAATCCAGTTCATTTTGCCAGCGCACAAGCGTTTGTAACCATTTATCGGGCGAAAATTTACGCAGCAGCCACTTAACAAAATAGCAATCTGTTTCCATATGCTCGAATGTGAAAACAGTGTTCAACTCGCCTCTGCTCTCGTCTGTCAAATCTTTTGCACGGCGTGGGTTTACAAAAACAGTCTCGCCAACTGTATAACAGTTATACGGCTCGAAAATTTCCCTGTTAAGTTTGTTTAAAATTTTGTGCGTGCCTGCAGTTGAAAGATAATGCTCAAGCCCAATAAGTGCAATTTGCCACTTTCCGTCTTCAAGCGTTTTCTTGTTCAATATGTTTATTACATCGCATCTAAAGCCCGCAACGCCACGCTCAAGCCAAAAGCGCATTGATTGCATCACGCTTTCTAAAACTTCGGTGCAGTCGTAATTTAAGTCCGGCTGTTCTTTCGCAAAAAGGTGTAAGTAATACTCTTCTCGAACTTCATCATACACCCAGCAATCTTCGCCGAAAAAGCCCGTCCAGTTGTTTGGCTTTTTGCCGTTTTTTCCTTTGCGCCATATATAGTAATCTGTGTACGGTTCTATTTTTTGCCTACTTTTTTGAAACCACTCGTGCTCATTTGACGTGTGGTTAATAACTAAATCCATTATTATTTTTATGTCGCGCTTTTCGCTTTCTTTTATAAGCTCGTCCATATCTTGCAATGTCCCGTAATTTTCGTGCACACTGCAATAATCGCTTATATCGTAGCCGTTGTCCCTGTTAGGTGAAGCATAAACCGGCGACAGCCATATTGCGCCAACGCCAAGGCTTTTAATGTAGTCAAGCTTCGATATTATGCCCTGCAAGTCACCAATTCCATCGCCGTTGCTGTCGCAATAGCTCATTGGATAAATTTGATACACTACGCGTTCTTTCCACCAAAGTTTCTTCTCCATAAGCTTCCCCTTTTTTAAGGCATTTTCAGCCAATTTGTCAGGCAATGTTTGTGCCGTTGCAACAGGCAAGTTTAAACTATTTTTTGCACATTAAGTAGTAAAACGAAGCTCTCTTTGCCAAAATGTGAATTTTGAAAGCGGAACACAGCAAAAAACGCCAAACCGGCCGGCCAAACACTTGTATATGTACTGCCTAATCTTTCGTGCAAACACAGCATTATATTAGTAATAATTAAGTATATCACAACGCCATTTTTTTATCAACACGCCAATTTGTTTTTGCCCTTCGAAGGTGTGTTTTACGCATTTGCTTATTAATAATAATTATTAATAAATATTGCAAATTTCACAGCATAATGTTATAATTTCTAAAAAGAAAGACAATAATGATTATATATATACATAGGAGAGGAATAAACCATGCATGATATAAGAAAAATTACGGACGATTTGTTTTGGATTGGCGCTAACGACAGACGCATTGCTCTTTTCGAAAATGTATTCCCTGTGCCGCGTGGCATTTCGTACAACTCATATATTTTACTTGACGAAAAAACAGTTGTTTTTGACACGGTAGACAAGGCCGTAAGCGACAGATTTTTTGAAAACATTGAGCACGCATTAGGCGCACGCAGTTTAGATTATCTTGTTATAAACCATATGGAGCCTGACCACTGTGCGGCTATTAAAGAGCTTGTTATGCGCCACAAAGATGTTACGCTTGTGTGCAACACAAAAACAGTAGCAATGCTTAACCAATTTTTTGATTTTGACAAGTTGGCAATTAACACGCACGTTGTTAATGAGGGTGACACACTGTGCACAGGCACACACACTTTGTCATTCTACTTTGCGCCTATGGTGCATTGGCCTGAGGTAATGGTTACGTACGATACTACTTCAAAAATCCTTTTTTCTGCCGATGCTTTTGGCACGTTTGGTGCGCTTGGCGGCTCTATTTTTGCGCACGATTTAGACTTTGAAAAAGAGTGGCTTGAAGATGCACGCAGATATTATACAAACATTGTGGGTAAATATGGCCCGCAAGTTTTGGCATTGCTGAAAAAAGCCGCTACACTTGACATTGAAATTATTTGCCCACTTCACGGGCCTGTTTTCACAAAGAATATAGACATGTTTGTCAACAAATATATTCAATGGGCAAGCTACACCCCGGAAGAAAAAGGCGTTGTAATTGCATATGCGTCTGTTTATGGCGGCACAGAAAATGCGGCTGAAATTTTGGCAAGCAAACTTGTTTTGCAAGGCGTAACAAAGGTAAAATTATTTGATGTTTCTGTAACGCACCCGTCTTACATTGTGGCAGAGGCATTTAGATACAGCCACATAGTTTTTGCATCTACAACATATAACGCAGGCATTTTTTGCAATATGGAAACGCTTATACACGACCTTATTGCACACAATTTGCAAAACAGAACAATAGCTATAATTGAGAATGGAAGCTGGGCACCCACCGCTAAAAAACTGATGTACGATTTAGTGTGCGAGCTTAAAAGTACAACACTTTTGAACGAGTCTTTGACAATAAAGTCTACATTAAAAGAAGCCCAATTGCCAACACTTGACGAAATAGCACTTGCAATTGCACAAAGCATGCTTGACGTTAAACAAGAGAGCTATGAAAACAAAAAGGACGAGAATAAAATTGACCCGACAGCATTTTTCAACTTGCCCTATGGCCTTTATGCACTTGTTGCGCGCGACGGTAAAAAAGATAACGCATGCATTATTAACACTGTTATGCAGCTTACAGATACACCTAAACGCATATGTGTTTGTGTTGCTAAAAGCAACCTAACGCACGACATGATAGTGCAAACAGGCATTTTCAACGTGCTTTGCCTTGCACAAAGTATCGGCTTCAAAGTATTCGAGCGTTTCGGCTTTAAATCCGGGCGCGACGAAGATAAATTTGATGGCATTGAAGAAAAAAGAACGTCAAATGGTTTGCGCTATTTTGACAAAGATGTTAACACTGTTATGAGTGCGCGCGTTATAAAAACAGAGGACATGGGCACGCACACACTGTTTATTGCAGATGCAACTTACGCCGAAAAGCTGTGCCAAGAGCCCACTGTAACATACTCTTACTATCAAGAGAACATAAAGCCAAAGCCGCAGACGTCTGCCGACAAAAAAGGGTACGTTTGCAAAGTTTGCGGCTGGGTGCATGAGGGCGACACATTGCCGCCTGACATAATATGCCCGCTTTGCAAACACGGCGCAGATGTTTTTGAAAAGTTGAAATAAACTAATTTTGAAATTGCATTTCACTAAAAAGCAACATTCAAAACCAACACCCTGCGGCAAGCTGGCGCCTTTACAAACTAACGCTGCCGGCATATGTGCGTAAATTCCAATTATGCCGATATCGTCGAAACCGCAAAATTCAAAACTTGATGGCTGCTACAAAAAAATGTTTTGTAGCAGCCATTTTAATTTAATTCTAGCCGCCGGATTGTATGGATTTTGAATTGGTTTTGCTATATTACTTGTATTGGCGCAGAACTAAACAGCTCATAATTATAAAGCCACAAGCGTATAAATTAATGTATGCTTGCGAAATTGTTTCGGCGATTAAGTTGACATAATTTCGAAGCCTGAAAATTTATGCACAGGGGCTGATGTTTTGAGCATTTTAGGTTGGCTAATAGCAATACCGTCTGTTACAATTGGCGTTTTAGCATTAATTATAATAATATTGTTGCCAATTGTGCTTAGTTCGTATACAATATATTTATCTGCTGTTACATTAAGGCGAAAATATAGATTTTACAGAAAATTAATCGCTGTAAGGCGGCAAATTAACTTTAAAAAGGCGCCTTTGCGAAAATCAGAATTCCAAACAAGCACGCATTTATTAACAACAAAAAATTTCGCCCCACATTGCTGTAAAAGCAACTTTTCAGGCAGGTACGTAAAAAAGCACTCGTGACAACACTATTTTGTGCTTTGTTCAAAGTTATAAAAACGGAGGTTATAAACAACATGAAGACAAAAAAACATTTTGACATTGTAATTTTTTGCCTAATATCATTCGGTACATCTTGGGCGGTGTGGTTTTCTGTCATTGCGGCGCAACTTGCCGGCATTTTGGCAAACGGGCTTATTGCAACGGCATTGGTTGCACTTGGCATGTTCGGCCCTATACTTTCAGTTTTTGTAACAAAGCGTATTATCCTAAAAGAAAACAGCACAGGTATTAGCTGGAAACTTGGCATTGATGCGCCGAGTAAAGCCGTATACTATGTGCTTGCCCTTTTTGCGCCGCTTTTAGTAACGGCCATTTGTGCTTTATTTTATTTTGCAATTTTCCCGCAAAATTTTGACGCAAGCTTAAGCAGCACAATTGCAACCGTGCCGCCTGACCAAATTGAAATGTTGGGTGGCAATGACGCCGTATATGTCATAATTATTGCACAAGTATTAATAAATGGCACAATAGGTGCATTTGTAAACATAGTGCCTGCACTTGGCGAAGAGGCCGGCTGGCGTGGGTTTTTATACCCACAGCTTATAAACCGCTTTGGCATTACAAAAGGTATTTTGCTTGGCGGTGTAATTTGGGGGCTTTGGCATTTACCTTTAACTGTTACGGGGCATAATTACGGTACAGTTTATTTTGGCTACCCTGTTTTTGGTGTTTTGGCAATGTGCCTTTTTTGCATTGCCAGCGGCATTTGCATGGCGTGGCTTGTTTATAAAACAAACAGCATTTGGCCTGCCGCGCTTTGCCACGGTGCCATGAATGCATTTGCAGGCGGTTCTATACTATTTTTAAATAGCAATAGCACAAATTATTTGCTTTTAGGGCCAACTATTGCCGGGCTAATTTCCGGCGTTCCGCTTTTTATACTTGCCGCTGTAATATTTATTATATGGCGCAAAAAAATCTTACCTAACCGATAGTTTAGGTAAGATTTTTTTGTTGCTTATTTAGCCGTAAAAATTATCTATCTTTGCAGCAGTACTTTTACTTAAAAGCCACCCGACGTTCTTGGGAACGGCAACACGTCACGTATATTTGTAATGCCTGTCATATACATAACTAAGCGTTCGAAGCCTAGGCCAAAGCCTGCGTGCGGCACCGTGCCATAGCGGCGCAAATCAAGGTACCACTCATAGTCCTCTTTATTAAGCTTCATCTCTTCAATGCGCTTTTCAAGCATTTCAAGGCGCTCTTCACGCTGGCTGCCGCCAATAAGCTCGCCGACTCCGGGCACAAGCATGTCCACTGCGGCAACTGTTTTTCCGTCGTCGTTCATACGCATGTAAAAAGACTTAATGTCTTTTGGGTAGTCTGTAACAAAAACAGGCTTTTTATAAATTTGCTCTGTCAAATAGCGCTCATGCTCTGTTTGCAGGTCACTTCCCCACTCTACTTTATACTCGAAATTATCGTTATGCTCTTTTAAAATTTCAACGGCCTTTGTATAAGTCACACGCTCAAAATCACTTTTCACAAGTGCGCTCAAACGCTCTATTAAGCCCTTATCAACAAACTGGTTAAAAAATTCCAGCTCATCTTTACAGTTCTCCAGCGTATAGCTAACAACACTTTTCACCATAGCTTCTGCCAATTCCATGTCGTCGTTTAAATCAGCAAACGCTATCTCAGGCTCTATCATCCAAAATTCTGCCGCATGGCGTGGAGTGTTTGAATTCTCTGCACGGAAAGTCGGCCCAAAAGTGTACACTTTGCTGTACGCCATTGCCATTGCTTCTGCCTCTAATTGCCCCGAAACAGTAAGGTTCGTCTCACGCTTGAAAAAGTCTTTATCATAATTAACGCTACCGTCGTCTTTTTTTTCAGGCGCGTTTGGGTTCAGCGTGCTAACACGGAACATCTCGCCTGCGCCCTCGCAATCACTGCCTGTTATTATGGGTGAGTGGCAATAGACAAAGCGGCGCTCGTTAAAAAATTTGTGTATTGCAAACGCGGCAACACTTCGCACCCTAAAAGCCGCACCCAATGTGTTTGTGCGTGGGCGAAGATGTGTCATTGTGCGCAAAAACTCAAGCGTGTGCCTCTTTTTTTGAAGTGGATAGTCGCCTTGGCACTCGCCTATAATTTCAATTTCGCTTGCATTAATCTCAAACGGCTGCTTTGCCTCAGGCGTATGCACAACATTGCCAATAACTTTAAAACTTGTGCCGGCGCCGCACTTTGCAACGTCTTTATAATTATCAAGTTTCTCTGTCTCAAACACAACTTGTACTGCCTTAAAATCAGTGCCGTCTGACAGCGAAATGAACCCTATGTTTTTCGAGTCCCTTAATGTTTTTGCCCAACCGCACACTGTTACTGTTGCGCCGTTTTCCGGCGGGCTTTCAAATAATTTATATAATTCAATATATTCCATTTCCACCATTCCTTTTAAACATATTTTATTTATTATATCACGCGTTTTGCACAAAATTAAGCCGGCAAAACACATAAAAAGCGTATTTTGTTACAAATGCAAAACATGTGCGCAGAATAATTAATAATTCAGTTGGCTTATATTATAATTGTAACTTGTGCTAAAGTCAACATTATAAAAAGCAACTAGTACATGCCGTGCAACATATATACATTGCATGTGCACAAAAACAAGTCTATAATATTATATAGTGCCCACATTATATGGGCAACAATAAACAATTCATTTATGGCACCCATCATATAGCGCCGGCCAATATTCACACAGCATTAAAAAGAATTCTCAAAAGTAACATGCTATTATCCGCAAAACAACACAGTGCATGAAAGGATTATAAATAATGCAAAACACCAAAAGAACAGAACAGGCAATTGAGCGTCTTGTTCAGTATGGCTTACAACACCTAATTATTAAAGAGCTTGACGCGTTTGTTGTGCGCAACACCCTTTTAGATTTATTTGGTTTAACACAACCGGCCGACGACGAGACAATTGATTTTATATCAAAAGAGAAGTCACCGAATTTACCAAGCGAGCTTTTAGAAGAGCTTCTTGACATTGCCGCAGAGTGCAAACTTTATGACGCAGAGGCGCTTGCACTTCGTGTTAATTTTGAGGCGCGAATTATGGGTGCACTTATGCCCAGGGAAAGTGAAGTTGCGCAAACTTTCACAAACTTGCTTGAAAGCGACGGTGCTAAAGCCGCCACATTGTGGTTTTATAACTTATGCATTAAATCTAACTACATTCGCACTGCGCAAATTGCACAGAATATTAAGTGGAACCATACATGTAAGTATGGCACACTTGAAATTACAATAAACTTAACAAAACCCGAAAAAGACCCAAAAACCATTGCATTAGAGCGCCTGCAACCTGCGTCCGGCTACCCTAAATGCATGCTATGCATTGAAAATATAGGCTATGCAGGGCGCGTAAATTTCCCGGCAAGGCAAACACACCGTGTTGTACCTTTTGACATTTGCGGTGAAAAGTGGTACTTGCAGTACAGCCCTTACGTTTATTATAACGAGCACTGCATTGTTTTCAGCCACAAGCACGAGCCTATGAGTGTCTCACCGCTTGCTTTCGAGCAGCTTTTCGAGTTTATTGATACGCTTCCGCACTACACATGCGGAAGTAATGCAGATTTGCCTATTGTAGGTGGCAGTATTTTGAGCCACACGCACTTCCAAGGCGGAAACTATGCGTTTCCAATGCAGCGCGCGTCAGTTGTAAGTACGTATAAAAACGAAAACTACCCGTGCATTATTATTGAGAATATAAACTGGCCAATCAGCACACTTCGTGTTAAATCAAAAGACAAGCAGCAAATATTAAAGTTTTCCGAAAAAGTATTAAACGAATGGCGCATATACGAAGACGAGCGTGCAGATATTTTGCCGTTTAGTGTGGTAGACGGTGAAAAAACGCCACACAACACAATAACGCCAATACTGCACAGAAACGAACAAGAGGGCGTTTATGTGTTTGATTTAGTGCCGCGCAACAACCGCACAACAAACGAGCACCCCAGCGGAATTTTCCACCCACACAACGAAATTCACCACATTAAAAAAGAGAATATAGGTTTAATAGAGGTGATGGGCCTTGCAATATTGCCGGCACGCCTTAAAACGCAAAGCGCGGACATTGGCAAAGTGCTGTGCGGCACGTTAAGTGCAGGCGAAGCAAAAAAGGCAATGCCTGAACATGCCGACTGGATTGACTTTTTGCAGGCAAAATACACCAACGTGATGAGTGAGGAAGATGCCCAAAACACAATAAGGCAAGAAATAGGCGCGAAATTCGAAACATGCCTTGAGCACGCAGGTGTGTTTAAGCAAACGCAAAGTGGGCGTGAAGCATATAATAGGTTTATGCATAAACTTGGTTGTGTTGAAGTGTAATAAATTTGTGGGGCTGTTGCGAATTACTTCGAAACAGCCCCACTATTTTAAAT
>CAYJMH010000032.1:0-19350 GCA_964371535.1 uncultured Bacteroides sp. | reverse complement strand
CAGGCAAAAGCCATAGCACTTGAACACGCAGGCATAAGCGAGAGCGAAGCAGGTTTTATTAAATGCGAGTTTGAATTTGACGACGGCCGTGCTGAATATGAAGTGGAGTGGCAAATTGGCAGAACAGAATATGACTATATAATTAGTGCAACTGACGGCACAATTTTGGAGCATGATGTGGATTATGATGATTAGTTTATAGTAATACAAACCTGAAAATTTTTTAAGATAAAAAAAGTTACCTTTCCGCTACCCGTTTGTGCAACTTTTTTAGTGCAAGGTTATTCAAGTTTTTTTAAAGGAACGTTAGCTTTTTCAACAGGGTGATAAGGCTTTCTAGCTATATTTTCGCAGGATTGTTTAATTAAAAGTTTACATTATATAATATGTAAATTTTTACATTGCATTTATTATAAGGCTTTGAAAAATAATAAAGTAAATGAACTATCACGGCTGTGTAGGAAAAGAAATTTGCACACAGCCGTGGTTTTCTGTTTTAAATTATAAATAAACTAAAGAATATTTGCTATATAAATTGCACAAGTGTGCTTTTTGTTATATAATAATGTTATATATATTTAGCATTTTGGGCTTTTAATGAAATCTCTTAAGTTGCCGCTTTTGGAGATTCATTCAAGATAGCCTACAAGGTAGTGTTGATAATAGTACTCAGACTATTGCTTTTGGCGACTATTTCGTTATGCGGCGTTGTCTAAGTTCACATTTCGGCAAGGAGTGTTTCAGTTTTTTTCTTCTTTGCAGAGCAAAAATTCATTTTAAATCTGCGCGGCTCAATTACTTGTCAACACTAACTAAAAATAATTAAAAGGCGGCGGAATGGAGTTATTATGCCAACATTTAGCGTGACACTTGAAAAAATAGTGAAAGAATTTAAACTTGAAACAATATATTCACCTAAGGATTTGAATGAAATTCTAATTGTTTCGTCTGATGTTAATAGGCCGGGCTTGTTGCTTACAGGATATGATGAGTTTTTTGACACCGATCGTGTGCAAATTTTGGGTAATGCTGAAATGGGTTATCTCCAATCAATTGACAAAGAACTGCGTAGCAAGCAAATAAGTAGGCTGTTTAAAGCGAAACCGCCGGCTGTCGTTATTACAAGAAATCTTGAAGTTTTTGAGGAAATTATTGAATTTGCAAAAAAATATGAAGTGCCGGTAATAAGGACATCTGAAAACACCAGCATTATGATAAGTTCACTCATTTCGCTTTTAAGTGTTGAACTTGCTCAACGCATTACACGGCACGGTGTGCTTGTGGAAGTGTATGGTGAGGGGCTTTTGATATTTGGCGAGAGTGGTGTGGGCAAAAGTGAAACAGCAGTTGAACTTGTAAAGCGTGGCCACAGGCTTATTGCAGACGATGCAGTTGAACTAAGACGTGTTTCAAACAGGACAATTGTAGGCACAGCACCTGATAACATCAGATATTTTATTGAACTTAGGGGTGTAGGCCTTATTAATGTTGCGCGTGTTTTTGGTTCAGGCGCTGTAAAAATTAGCGAAAAAGTTGATTTGATTATTAAACTAGAACAGTGGGACAAGACAAAAAATTACAGCAGAACAGGCCTTGAAGTTGACACGACAGAAATTTTGGGCATTGATATTGTAAGCACTGTAATACCCGTAATGCCGGGGCGTAATTTAGCTGTTATTTTAGAGGCTGCTGCAATAAACAACAGGCAAAAGAAAATGGGATATAACGCCGCAGAAGAGCTTATGAGTAACCTTGGGCTTGCAATTGATTAATGTTGTTTTTCGCCTTTGTTATATAGCAGCGGCACGAGTGATTAGGTAGGCAACTTTGGAAATTTGTTCGTTTTAACTTGCGCAGGCACTGCCTAGCTGAATGTATAATTTTAGCAAAAATATTTTTTAAACATATAATAAGTTTAACCACTATAATGTATGATAGGAGATTTGCACATGCCAAATATTGAGAATGTTGTTAATGACTTAGAAAAATTAGGTGTGCCTTTTGTGCTGAATGAAAAACTTTCTTTGCATACAACATTTAAAATAGGTGGTAGCGCAAAAGTTTTTTGCACACCACGAAACATTGAAGAACTGAGCAGTGCAATAAGCACGTGTAAAAAGCATGATGTGCGCCGTTATATTCTTGGGAAAGGCTCTAACATACTTTTTGGCGATGATTGCTTTGATGGTGTGATTATTAATATAACATCGCCATTTGACGAAATAAGTGTGCAAGGGTGTGAAGTTATTGCTTATTCAGGCGCACAGCTTTCAAAAGTATGCACAGTTGCCGCAAAAAACAGCCTTTCAGGCTTAGAATTTGCGTTTGGTATACCGGGCAATATTGGTGGCGCTGTATACATGAATGCAGGTGCTTATGGTGGCGAAATGAAGGATGTTTTGAAAAGTGTCACTTTTTTAGATGAGAATTCTCAGGTTGAAGAACTAAGCGTTGAAGACCTTGAATTAAGTTACAGAACTTCAATTTTTGAAAAAAAAGACTGGTGCATTGTGAAAGCCGTTTTTAGCCTTGAAAAGGCGAAAGAAAGCGACATAAACGAAAAAATGCAAGAACTTGCAAGAAGGCGTGTTGATAAACAGCCGCTTGATATGCCAAGTGCCGGAAGTGCTTTTAAAAGGCCACCGGGAGAGTTTGCGGGTGCGCTTATTGAGCGCTGCAACTTAAAAGGTTATAGCGTAGGCGGTGCACAAATTAGCACCAAGCACTGTGGGTTTATTGTAAACACGGGCGGTGCCACCTGTGCAGATGTTTTAAAACTGGCAGACGATGTTTGTGACACAGTTAAACAAAAAACAGGTGTAACACTTGAAAAAGAAATACGCGTTGTGAAATAAATTTTGCTTAATGTTTTGCGCTTAATATTTATAAGCCATTTAATAATTGGAATATTAAATAATTAGGTTTCGAAAGGAATGGTAAAGGCATGAATATGCTTATTGTGTCGGGGCTTTCGGGTGCCGGAAAATCGCTTGCGATGAATGCACTTGAGGACATAGGTTTTTTTTGTATAGATAATATACCGGCAGATTTGCTTGCGAAATTTTTGGAGTTTTCGATAAAAAGCGAAAACCCAATTGAGCGCATTGCAATTGTTTTGGACATTAGGGGTGCAAGGGTACAGGGCGATATTGAAAACGCACTTTTGCAACTGGAAGAGAAAAACATTTCGTTTAAGACTTTATTTTTAGATGCACAAAACGATGTGCTTGAAAGGCGTTACAGAGAGACGCGGCGACGCCACCCAATAAGTATTTCGACACAAATTTCCACAAGCGAGGCACTTTTTAAAGAGCGAGAAATATTAAAACCTCTTACAGAGCGCGCAGACTTTAAAATAGATACATCGTTTCTTTCTACTTCACAGTTGAAAGACAGGGTAATATCTTTATTTATGGCGAAAACTTCAGATGCAATGAATTTGACGTTTTTGTCGTTTGGGTTTAAATACGACCCGCCTAAAGAAGCCGATATAATTTTTGACGTGCGATGTTTACCAAACCCATTTTATGTAAAAGAGCTTAAAAATAAAACAGGTGTGGACAAAGAGGTGTACGACTTTGTGATGAAAAGCGAAGAGGCAAAAGGCCTTTTAGCGTGTATGCAAGATTTGCTTCGTTTTTCGCTTCCGCTTTACGTGAAAGAGGGCAAAAGCCAACTGACAATTGCAGTGGGCTGCACAGGTGGCAAGCACAGAAGCGTTACTTTTGCACGGAAATTTGAAGAATTTGCAAAATCTTTGGGCTATGCGCCTACGGTTATACACAGGGACGCAAACAGGCACTAGTAAATTCAGTGTAAACTAAACACGTTTTAGCAAAAAAAGTGAAATAATTGAAAGAGCGTTTAAATGAGTTTTGCAAGCGAAGTAAAAAATGAAATAACAGCAAAAGAATTGCCAAAAAAGCAGTGCTGCCGTGTTGCGGCAGCATACGGTATTGCATGCTTTGGCAAGTATTTTGACGAACGCGGCATTGTTTTACACACAGAAAACAATGCCGTGGCACGCTATGCCCAAAAGGTGCTATCAAACATTGACATTAAGGGCGAAATTATTCAAAAAGGCAAAGACACTCGCATTATTTTTGAGTTTTTTGTAAAAGACCAGCGAGAAGTTTCAGCAATGCTAAAAGCGTTTAATAGCACAGGTAAGCATACTGCATTAAGAATAAACAGCGATAATTTTGTGTGCGAGGGCTGTGTAAGCGCCTTTGTAAGCAGTGCCTTTTTATGTAGCGGTACAATGACAAACCCCGAAAAAGACTATAACCTTGAATTTGTGACAAGCAAGTATAATGTTATAAGCGATTTGAGAATTCTTTTAATGGGGCACAATTTCACACCACAATGTGTTCAAAGAAAAGGGCTTAATGTGCTTTACCTTAAATCCAGCGAGCAAATTGAAGATTTACTGACTTACATGGGCGCCAGCACAAGTGCGCTTAGTGTAATGAACTTGAAAATATATAAAGACATAAGAAACAAGGCGAACAGAATTACAAACTGTGAAACGGCGAATATTGACAAAACAGTTGCTGCAAGCGGAAATGTTTTAAGGGCTATTGATTATTTGCAAGAGCACGGTGCACTTTTGCACTTGACTGAAGAGTTAAAAACCACAGCAATAATGCGAAAAGAAAACCCAAATTTAAGCATAAAAGAGCTAGCAGATATATTTACACCACCAATAAGTAAATCGGGCCTTGCGCACAGACTTAAAAAACTTGTACAATTTGCTGACGATATGAAAAAACGGGAGAAGACTTGATGGAAAATAGCCAGTTTACACACTTACACGTCCACACAGAATTCAGCCTTTTAGACGGTGCATGCCGTATTGATAAAATGATGGGCGCTTTAAAGGAAATGGGGCAGACAAGCGTTGCAATTACTGACCACGGTGTTATGTTTGGCACTGTTGATTTTTACAATGCGGCTAAAAGTGCAGGAATAAAGCCAATAATAGGATGCGAAGTATATGTTGCAACGCGAACAAGGTTTGATAAAGTTAACAAAATTGACTATAACAACCACCTTGTTTTACTGTGTAAAAACGAAACAGGTTATAAAAATTTAATTAAAATGGTGTCTCGCGGTTTTACAGAGGGCTTTTACAGTAAGCCAAGAATAGACTTTGACTTATTAAAAAAACACAGCGAAGGGCTTATTTGCCTTTCGGCTTGCCTTGCAGGCGAGGTGCCGCGCGCACTTTTAGCCGGCGACTATGAGAAAGCAAAAGAGATAGCAAAAAAATACAGCGAACTTTTTGGCAAGGACAACTATTACATAGAGATACAAGACCATGGCATTGAAGAACAAAAAGTTGTGTTGCCACGCCTTGTTGCACTTGCAAACGAAATGGGGCTGCCGCTTGTTGCAACTAATGATGCACATTATGTAACAAAGCAAGACAGTAAAATGCAGCGTGTTCTTGTGTGCATACAAACAAACAAAATGCTGGACGACGAGGACGTACTTGAGTTTGGCACTGACGAGTTTTATTTGAAAAGCACACAAGAGATGTTTGATTTGTTCGGTGCTTATGAGGGTGCATGTGAAAACACAAATAAAATTGCGCAAATGTGCAACTTTGATTTTGAATTTGGCGTTACAAAATTGCCGTATTTCAAAGCGCCCAGCGGAATTAAAAACGAAGATTATCTGCGCCAAATTTGTTATGATGGACTTCACAAGCATTACGGCGATGCGCCTAAAGATATAGTTGACAGAATGGAGTATGAGATATCTGTCATAATAAACATGGGATACACAAATTACTTTTTAATTGTGTATGATTTTATAAATTATGCAAAAACAAAAGGCATACCTGTGGGGCCGGGGCGTGGAAGCGGTGCTGGCAGTATTTGCGCTTACAGCATGGGAATAACGAACATTGACCCAATTAAATACAACTTGCTTTTCGAGCGTTTTTTAAACCCTGAACGCATTTCTATGCCTGATTTTGACATAGATTTTTGTTACGAGCGCAGGCAAGAAGTTATTAACTATGTAATTGACAAATACGGAAGCGACCATGTTGCGCAAATTGTCACGTTTGGAACTATGGGCGCACGCCTTGCAATACGTGACGTTGGGCGTGTTATGGGTATTCAGTATCAAGTTGTGGACGAAGTGGCAAAGCTAATACCAAACGAGTTGAAAATGACACTTCAAAAAGCGCTTAGCATCTCAAAAGAGCTAAATGCACGTTATAGTTCTGACATGCAAGTTAAAGAGCTTATTGACGTTGCCATAAAAATAGAGGGCATGCCACGCCATGCATCTACGCACGCAGCAGGCGTTGTTATTACGCGCGAGGAAGTTGATGCATACGTGCCATTAAGCACAAATGACGGCAACATTGTGACACAGTTTCCAATGACCACAATAGAAAACCTTGGCCTTTTGAAAATGGATTTTCTTGGTTTGCGCACGCTTACTGTAATAAGCGATGCAGAAAAAATGGTGAAAAAACATACGCCGGACTTTTCAATAGACGATGTTTTGCCAAACGACGTAAAAACGTTCGAGCTTTTGGCGTCAGGCGCAACAAGTGGCGTTTTTCAACTTGAAAGCAGCGGTATGCGCCAAGTAATAGTGGGGTTAAAGCCCACAAACCTAGAGGACATTATTGCTGTAATATCTCTGTACAGGCCCGGTCCAATGGATTCAATACCAACATATATTCATAACAGGCATAACCCCGAAAAGATAATGTATAAAACAAAGTTGCTTGAAAAAATTCTTGGTGTTACAAACGGATGTATTGTGTATCAAGAGCAAGTAATGCAAATTTGCCGTGAACTTGCCGGTTTTTCCTACGGACAGGCAGACCTTGTGCGCCGTGCTATGAGCAAAAAAAAGCACAGCGAAATGGAAAAGGCACGAAACTCGTTTATAAACGGAAGTACAGAAAAGGGCAATGAGTGTGTGGGCTGTGTCAAAAATGGTATTAGCAGCAGTGTTGCAAATGCAATTTTTGATGAGATGTCAAGTTTTGCGTCGTATGCATTTAATAAATCACATGCCGCGGCGTATGCGCTTGTGGCGTACCAAACAGCATATTTAAAGGCCCATTATGTGCATGAATTTATGGCGGCACTTTTGACAAGTGTGCTTGAAAATTCATCTAAAGTAATTGAGTATACATCAGAATGCGCAAACTTAGGCATAAATATACTTCCGCCTGACATTAATAAAAGCGAACTTGGTTTTACCGTAGAAAATGGCAATTTACGCTTTGGTTTACTTGCACTTAAAAATGTTGGCAGGGGGCTTATAGCTAGTGTTATATTAAATAGAAAAGATGGGCCTTACATAGGGCTGTATGATTTCTGCAAGCGGCTTTTTGGAATGGAACTGAACAGAAAGGCAGTTGAGAGCCTTGTAAAAGCAGGCGCTTTTGACAGCATTGACAACAACAGAAGAATGCTTGTTGAAAACCTTGATAACATTGTGAAGAGCATTGAAACAGAACACAGAAAGAACATTGATGGGCAAATGAACTTGTTTGAGGGTTTTAGTGATGCCGCGGAATTTAATACATATAAAATGCAAAAATTTAATGATTATGAGCCCGACATAAGATTACAATTTGAAAAAGAAATTAGTGGGCTTTATTTGTCGGGGCACCCGCTTGAACAATATAGGGGCATAATAAATAAAATATCGTCGTGCAATATTTTGTCACTTCTAGATGAAAACGCCATTAGCTATGACAACAAAAAAGTTTGTGTTGTTTGTACAGTTGTTAAAACAAGAACCATTACAACAAGAAGTGGCGGCCTTATGGCTTTTGTAACGGTGGAAGATTTAAGCGGAATTATTGAGGTGCTTGTTTTTCCGAAGGTGCTAGAGCAATATTCCCCACTTATACGCGATAATGCCATTGTAATTATTGAGGGGACATTTTCGTTTAAAGAAGATGAAGACAGTAAAATACTGGCAGATAAAATTAGGGAGATAAACGATGCTCAGCCGACAAAACTTGCTAAAGATACTAAAACATCAAAGCATGGGCTTTGGCTTAAAATAAAAACGCGCAAAGGCGAAAATTTTGATAATGTGTGCAACTTGCTTAAAATATTTGAGGGCGATACACCTGTTTACTTTTATGTTGAAGACGAGAAGCGAAGAGTACTGGCCCCGAAAAGCTTATGGTGCAATTATGGCAGTTTACTTTGCGAGGAACTTGAAAAGGCCATTGGCGCCGACAACGTAAAGTATGTGGCAGAGTAATACGAAGTTGCCCAAAAGTTTGCTTAAAAAGACATCGGCGAATTTTCCGGCATGTGCTACAACAATGGTTTTTAAATCTTCTTTGTTTGGTTTGTTTTAAACGAGCAAAAAAATGCGCAGCAAAAGAATATTGCTGCACAAGCGGCATCTAGTGGCATTCTCATTTTATAAATTGTTTGGGCACTTGCAGGCACGGCGTTATTGAAAAGTATAAGCAAAACGTGTAGGCATAAAAGCGAAACCGGTGCATGAATAAAACGTGACATTAGTACAGGCAGAACAGATATCTCAGAAGGTAATAAACTGCGCACTTGCAGCAATATACTTGCGCCCATAACGCTTATTGCACAGCAGCACAAATAAACTGTTTTTGCGTTAATGCTCTGTGCTATAAGTGAATTTGCGACAGTAACTTCTGTTAAAATTGCAACTAAAATTTGTGCCCATGCCGGCAAATTTAATACAGAGATACAAGACATAAAAAACGAAAAGACAACAACAAAGCCGCAAAGTGTAAGCGTTGAAAAAACAGCGTCTTTTACACAATGCACGAATTTATTGCTGTCATCATCAATATCATCACCATCTTTTACAGTTAAGGGTGGTGGTGTTTTTTTATGCCCCTTTTTTTTCTTGCACTCAGTTTTATTTTTGAAGTTTGCAAGCACAGCAAAAATTATCCCGGTAATTAAGCTGGACGCACACAGCGAAATATATATTAACCAGCCCGTTATTGTGCTTTTTAACAAAATTGTACCCACACAAGCAACAACAAATGCAGGCCCGGCGTTTATTATCATGCAAAGTAAAACATGCGCCTCACTTAAAGATATGTTTTTTTTTGCGTACAAAGACTTTACACACACGGCGCCACAGCCAAAGCCGCCAAAAAGCCCCAGCAAAATTGCAGTGCCTGTGTTTTTGTGCCTTATTTTCAGTAAATATCGTGAATAAGGATAAAAAATTAAACCCGGCACAAACGAATATTTGCTGTGCATAATAAGCTTTGAGAAGACAAAAAACGGGAACAAAGCGGGGATAATAGATGTGTAACATAAGTTAAGCCCGTTAATAATGCCCTGTGTGCCAAGCCGTGGGTTTAACAGAAACGCAAAAAAACCAAGAAAAGCAATAGCTAATTTAAACATATCTAAAACATTAAATTTAACACGTATATCATTCATAATTACACACCCCTGTAAAATATATATGAACAAGTGCTAAAAAAATGAGTGAATAATTCGACAGCTAAAAAATATTTGAAGCCATCTTTTTACTGTAACTAGCAAAAAAGAAAGGAACGATAACGAAATGTCTAAAAGAAAAAAAAGCACAATTAGTAAAATCAGTGCAAAAGATATGTTTGCGTTAAATATTGGCAAAGCCCAAAGTGTAGTGAAAGCAAAGCCGGTACTACACATATGTTTTGGCAGCAATGTGGAGGCAGAACATTGCAAAGGTATATTGCAATATACAGCCACTAATATTTGCCTTGATATGGACGGACGTTTTGCGGATATAAGCGGCGACGATTTAATTATTGACACAATGCAAAAAGAGAAAATAGTAATTAAAGGCCGTATATTTTCTGTTGTTTTTCGCTATGATAAAAAGGAGGGTGCAGATGAATAATGTTGCCAAAAACATAGTAGGTAGCGTTGAGTTTGAGATAATTGGCGGCAATGGTGAGCGCTTCCTAAACGAGTGCGCACAAAAAGGCATACCAGTACAAAAAGTTGTACCCACGCCTTTTGGATATAAAGCACAGCTGCCACTAAGATATTATAAGCGCCTGCACAAGCATGCCAGGAAAAATAAGTGCCGCATTAAAAGCATAAAAAAGCAAGGGCTTTATTTTATGCTTTGGCCATATAGGCACAGATGGGGTATTTTGGCCGGTTTTGTAATTATGATTTCTCTTCTTTTAATTTTGCCACGCGCCATATACAGCGTGCAATTTTATGAATTTACAAAAGAGGAAGAGCAAATATTGCGTGGACAACTGTACAATTATGGCATTGCAGAGGGTAGTATGCCAAGCACAGACACACTTAGGGACATACAAGAGAGGCTTTTTTTGGATAATGACGATTATGGCTGGATAAAACTTAACTTTGTTGCCGGAAAACTTGTTGTAGAGAAAATAAGTGCTGTTGTGCCGCCACAAATGGAAGAAACAGAGCCGGCGGCAATTGTGGCGCTTTGTGGTGGTGTTATAGAGCGAATTGAAGCAGAGGGCGGGTTTGTTGAGAAAAATATTGGCGAGCGAGTTGAAGAGGGTGAAATAATAATTAGCGCACTTATGGTTAGCAACCGCGATAAATTGCACACAGACAGGGCTAATGCAAAAGTGTACGCGTTTGTTGATAGGTCATATGAAGTAACAATACCCTTTGAATACACTGCCGATGTGCCAAGCATTAAAACACAAAATTCATATAGCCTATTTATGTTTAACAATACATTTGAGCTGCCGTTTCAAAAAAAATACAGCGAAAATGAAGATTATACAATTATTCGAACACCGGTAACATTTTTAGGTTTGCCGTTGCCTGCTACTTTAGTAACAAAGCAATACAGAACAGATGTAAAGCAAACCGTGTTGCTTAGCACTGAAAAGGCATTAAACATTGCACGCGGCATGATATACGAAAAGCTTGCCGAAGATTTGCCCGAGTGTGACGTGTTGGCTTTTCATGAGAGTGTCACAGAAGAAAACGGACAGATTACACTTAGGGCGGACATAAATGCACGTGCCAATATAGCTAAAGTTGTGGAAGGCTGGAACTTGTGAAGTGTAAATAATCCGTAGGATTATTTACAACTTACTTTATGGCGTGGGCTGAGGACAGCCCACATGCCAATTTATATTATGCTCGTACCTCGCACAATATAAATAATCCGTAGGATTATTTACAACTTACTTTATGGCGTGGGCTGAGGACAGCCCACATGCCAATTTATATTATGCTCGTACCTCGCATAATATAAATATTATACTCGTGCCTCGCGCAATATAAATATTATACAATTGAGTTACCAAAAAGTTGCCGTCATAAAAAGCGCCGACAAAATTTCTGTCATATTTTACAAAAAAACTCTTTAATACATACAGCATTGCCCCGATTTTTTTTGCTTTTTGTGAAAAGACAAAAATTTTGCGCTGGTTTTGCAAAGTCTTTGTTTGCAAGCGGCTTATTCATAAGTTTTACTTCGGCTTTTAATGCAACGCATTACATAAACATACATATGCATTTTTGTACATTTTAAACAAAATTTATAAAAAAATATAGTATATTTAAATAAAACTGTTTTCATAGGAAATTATTTGTGTTATAATAAGCCTATAATAATAAAAACAATAAATATGGCGCCTTGCCGATGATTTATACTTTTGACATAGTTTGACCCAAGGTTGAAGATTTTTGTGAATACGAGAAACGGAAATATAGATTATAGCATTGAATGGGGAGGTTAAATGGCTGAAAATTTTATAGTATCAGAAAATATGGAGACGTTGCTTGTTGTTTTTGGCCAAGGCGATGAAAATTTGCGTTTACTTGAAAAAGAGTTTGACACAACAATTATATGCAGGGGCACACAGGTGAAAGTAACAGGAGAGCATGAAAATGTTGAGAACACAATAAAAGCAGTTAACGCAATGATAAGCTTGTATAACGACAAGACAGAGCTTACAAGCCAAGCCGTACATTATTGCATTTCGCTTGCAAAAAGCGGTGAACAAGACAAGGTAAAAGAGCTTTTGGGCGACACTATAATTTTAACTGCTAAGGCAAAGCCAATAAAACCAAAAACGCTTGGGCAGAAAAAATATATTAATGCAATAAAGACGAATGCAATTACATTTGGTGTTGGCCCTGCCGGCACAGGCAAAACATACCTTGCCGTTGCAATGGCAGTAAAAGCATTCAAAGCGCATGAAGTTGAGAGGATTATTTTAACGCGCCCTGCGGTTGAAGCCGGTGAAAAACTTGGCTTTTTGCCGGGCGATTTGCAGAATAAAGTTGACCCATATTTGCGCCCGCTTTACGATGCACTTTTTGATATGCTTGGAACAGAGACATACCAAAAATTGTTTGAAAAGCAAGCGATAGAAGTTGCACCGCTGGCCTATATGAGGGGTAGAACACTTGATAATGCATTTATTATACTTGACGAGGCACAAAACACAAGCCCTGAACAAATGAAAATGTTTTTAACGCGCATGGGTGCAGATTCAAAAGTTATTGTAACAGGTGACATTACACAAATTGATTTGCCTGAAAAATCGAAAAGTGGGCTTATAGATGCACTAAGGGTGCTCTCAAAAGTAGAGGGAATTGCACAAATTCGTCTGTCGGATAAAGATGTAGTGCGCCATAAATTGGTGCAAGATATAATTAAAGCGTACGAGAAGTCAACAAAACCAAGAGGAAAGTAAAGGAGATGAACGCATGGCACACAAAGTGTATATTATTGACAACCAGAAAGCAGTGAAAATACCTTCGGGATTACGTATTTTAATAAGAAGAGCATGCAATGCAGTTATTGAGACCGAGGGCCTTGAAGGAAATGTTGAAGTCAGTGTAATGTTTGTGGACGATGCGCAAATTGAGCAGCTTAACAGCCAACATAGGGGTAAGCAGCAGCCAACAGACGTGCTAAGCTTTCCACTTAGTGAGGGTGGGAAATACGACATAAATAGGCAAACAGGCGCAAAAATGCTAGGTGACATTGTTATATCAATGGAACGTGCGTTTGAGCAAGCCGACATGTACGGGCATACTTTACAAAGGGAAGTAGCGTTTTTAACTGTGCACTCAATGTACCATCTTTTGGGTTACGACCATGAGCAAGGCGGAATTGAAGCAGTTAAAATGCGCGAAAAAGAAGAGGCAACACTGTTGAAACTTGGACTTCAACGCACAATGTCTTACACGCCGGACGGTGTTTAACAATGCGTAAATTTATTAATAGTTTTTATTATGCGGTATGTGGCATAATTAAGGCTGTAAATGCAGAACGAAATATGCGTTTTCATGTTTGCATTGCACTTTACGTTTATACATTTTCTTTATTTTATAACTTTGGCGCTTTGGAATATGCCATTTTAACATTAACAGTTTGTGGCGTTATTTCGCTTGAGATAGTGAATTCTGCAATTGAGCGCCTTGCCGACAACCCGCCGCCGGGAAGGTATCACATTGCCGGTGTAATAAAAGATATGGCCGCAGGCGCAGTGCTTGTTTTCAGCATTGGTGCTGTGGCCGTTGGCGTGTTTTTGTTTTGGGATATAGATGTTTTTAAAAGAATATTCATGTTTTTTATCTTAAACCCAATGTTATTATTAATACTTGCAGTGTCATTTGTTGCATGTGTGTTGTTTGTTTTTAAAAGAAACTGACACACATGCAAATTTTTAATGTATGAGATAAGCTGTGAAAATGGCAAACATTGCAATATATTGAGATGAAAAGAAACTAGCAGTGAAATTTAAATAGGTATGAAGAAATTGAAAAATGAAAGGTTATTTACATAATGGAACATATTTACACCGCGACAAGTGTGGTTTTTCCACTGCTTTTTTTAATGGGGCTTGGCTATATTCTAAACTTAACACATGTGCTGCCGGTAAACATTGCAAATGGCCTTAGCTCGCTTTGCTATAAAGTGTTTTTGCCGTTTTTAGTGTTTTTGAACACGTATACAAGCGATTTCAAGTCTAATTTTAATGCCGGGCTTATTTTAACAGGTGTTAGCCTTGTTATTGTTTGCTTTATAATACTTGCTTTCACGGTGCCTGTGTTCGAAAAATCAAATATAAACCGCGGTGTAATTATACAAGGTAGTTTTCGAAGTAATTTTGCACTTTTTGGCGTATCGGTGTGCGTGTCCCTTTTTGGAGAAGGCAGTATGCCGCTTTTTTCAATAGCTATTGCATTTATAGTGCCACTTTTTAATTTGCTAAGTGTTATTACATTGGAAATGTTTACGCAAACAAAACAAAGTGTCTTTTCAATGCTATTAAAAGTTTTAAAAAACCCAATAATAATAGGCTTTCTAATCGGCCTTGTCCTTTCGCTTACCGGTATAAAACTGCCGCAGCTTATTGTTTCAAGTGTTTCCAGCATTGCAAATACTGCTTCTACAATTGCACTTATTGCACTGGGCGCAACGTTTAGGTTCAACAACTTGTTAAAATATAAAAAACAGCTTGCCGCAAGTGTATTGGGCAAACTGCTTTTTGTACCTTTAATTTTTATGGTTGTTTCAATAGCACTTGGCTTTCGCGGTGTAGAGCTAGGCATAATTTTTACGGTGGCTAGCAGCCCAACAGCTGTTTCGTCTTACCCCATGGCAAAAAGCGTGGGTGCAAATGGTGAACTTGCAGGACAAATTGTTATTATAAGCTCAATTGTCTCAATTATAACAATTTTTTTATGGGTTACATTTTTAAATTACATGCAGTTTATTTGAAAAAGGAAATTTATTTGTCAAGTTCTTCTTCTTTTTCGCGTTTTTCTTGTTGCAACTGTGTAATGTTAAAAGCTTTTTCCATTACAGGCCAAGTAATCATGTCTTGAATGACAGTGATAAAGCCGAACAAACCTAATAGTATATAAAACGGCCAAAAAATGTAGAATGCTGCCATAGCGCCATATAACACTAAAATTATTATAGAGGAAGGTAATGTTCTTGTTAGATAACCAATAGACATTAAAAGTCCGTTTTTAATCATTTTACCAAGTGGTAAATCTATAAACAAAATTTGCAAAAATGTCATGTGAAACGTTGACAATATAATGATTAAGCTTAATAATATTATTCCAATTAATATAAATGTTAAAGAATCGCCTGAGGTGAGTATATAGTAACCTGTAATAATTTCTATACCGATAAAAAACATTACAAGGCAGCCGGCAGGCATGCTTTGGCGCCAGTTAGATTTCCAAGCTTTTTTGTACTCATGCATCATAAAGCAGGGTATGTCACGCACACGGTTAACAATTACAGCGTGCAAACTGCAAAGTGCAGGCCCAACCAGTAGTGATGACAATAAGTAAAGCACACTACCAATAAGCATTAAAATAAGATATGGTGAGAATAAAATTAAGAATATTGATGAGATTATAACAGGCGCAAAACATAAAAATGTCAAAAAGCTAAGGGACCAAATCATCCCTGCGTCCCTCATAGCTATTTCAAAAAAACGCGCAACGCCCTTTTTTTGAGGGGCATTTTTGGGAACGCCTGGGCCCTCTTTTGTATACCAATTGCTGAAAATACCCATGTGGAGTCTCCTTTAATGCAGATTGTTAACATTATATCACATAAAATATTTAAAAATATTGATAATTTGTTAAAATTGTTATCGGTTCGAAAAGTGTGATTTTTGTGCCGATTTAGTTTTTATATGGTTTCGGCACAAGCAAAAATACACTATGTGAATGTTCTTTAGATGGTGAACATAATATAAAATAAATATTATGCTTTGTTTTTTAACGATTTTTGGCGCAGACCATGGTCAAGTATGCGTTTTCTAATTCTAATGCTCTTTGGCGTAACTTCAAGTAACTCATCGGGTGCAAGGAACTCAAGGCTCTCTTCAAGGCTGAACTTAGATACTGGGATAAGTCTCATAGCGTCGTCGCTTCCTGATGCTCGAGTGTTCGTTAAATGCTTTGTTTTGCACACGTTGACATTCATGTCGTCACCACTGGGACTGTAACCAACAACCATGCCGGCATAAACTTTTTCACCGGGCGTTACAAGCATAACACCGCGCTGTTGTGCATTGTAAATGCCGTATGCAACTGCCTCGCCTGTTTCAAAACATATAAGGCTGCCTGAGTTTCTCCCCGGCAAATCACCTTTCCATGGTGCATATCCGTCAAAAATTGTGTTTAATATACCCTCACCGTGTGTGTCTGTTAAAAACTCGCTTCTGTAACCAAAAAGGCCACGGCTGGGGATTTTAAATTCAACGCGCATACGTGTTGAACCTAGAGGAGCCATTTGCACCAACTCACCTTTGCGGCTACCAAGTTTTTGCATAACACTGCCTTGATACTCAACAGGAACATCAATTACAACATGCTCCATAGGCTCTGTTGTAACACCGTCTTCTTCGTGCAACAAAACACGTGGTGGAGATACCTGAAGTTCATATCCCTCACGGCGCATGTTTTCAATCAGTATTGATAGGTGCATTTCGCCACGGCCCATAACCCTAAAGCTCTCGCTCGAAGTAGAGTCTTCAATTTTAAGTGCAACGTCTTTTAAAAGCTCCCTGTGTAAACGGTCTCTAATTTGGCGGCTTGTAACAAATTTGCCCTCTTTTCCAGCGAACGGGCTGTCGTTAACGGCGAATGTCATTTCCACAGTCGGGTCATTTATCTTTACAAATGGAAGTGGGGTAACACAAGAATTATCACACAAAGTGTTGCCTATATTAATATCGCCAATGCCACTAAACGCAACAATGTCGCCGGCATATGCCTGCTGTATAGGTGTGCGCCCATTAGCCTCGAAACTGTAAAGCGCAGTTATTCTGCCCTTCATTGAAAAATCTTTGTCGTGGTAGTCACAAACTGATATGTCTTGCCCAACTTTTATTGTGCCGTTTTCTACACGGCCAATACCTATTCTGCCCACAAATTCATTGTAGTCAACACTGGAACATAGCATGCTTAGTGTTTCACCCGGGTTTCCTACCGGTGGCTTTACGTACTCTAAAATAGTTTCAAACAGTGGAATTAAATCAGCGCCCTCAACGTCCGGGCTGTAACTTGCAGTACCTGCGCGTCCACTGCAAAAAATCATAGGGCTGTCTAATTGCTCGTCAGTTGCACCCAAATCCATAAGTAAAAGAAGCACTTCGTCAATAACTTCTTTTATTCTTGCGTCGGGCCTGTCGATTTTATTAACGGCTATAACAAGGCTTAAGTTTTGTTGAAGTGCTTTTTGCAAAACAAACCTTGTTTGTGGCATACATCCCTCGGCTGCGTCTACAAGAAGCAACACGCCGTTTACCATTTTTAATACACGTTCAACCTCACCGCCAAAATCTGCGTGGCCGGGTGTATCTACAATATTTATTTTAATGTCTTTATAATGTGTGCATGCGTTTTTTGCAAGTATTGTAATGCCTCTTTCGCGCTCAATATCGCCAGAGTCCATTATGCGCTCTGCAACTTGTTGGTTTTCCCTAAATGCACCGCTTTGTTTCAACATCTGGTCAACAAGTGTCGTTTTTCCGTGGTCAACGTGCGCAATAATTGCTATGTTTCTAATGCTGTTCTGTTCCATGTAATGCTCCATTTCATTTCGTGTCTTTTTGGTACTATCAACAGTATATTCTATATTATTTTATTGAAAATGTCAACAATTATTTGATTGTTTAGTTGTTTATATTGCATGAATTTCTGTTGCATTGTAAGCTTGCATGTGATATTATAAATGTATCTGTGTTAGTATTGCGGTTTATCGAATTATTTTGCTATAAAAGTGTTTTTTGAAAATTCTACACAAATAAATTGATTACTATTAATTGCGAACCATTTTTTGAATAAGTAGCATAATGTGAAAAAACACCATACGGGGGTTTTTGTGAAAAAAAACATAATATTTGGCGTGTCCATATTGATAATAGCACTGATTAGTTCTGTTATTATTAGCAGCAATAGTGGCAGTACAAAAGAAGCAGTAATTACAATTGCAAACGGAAATACAATTATTGTGCCGCTAGATGTTGATAAAGTTTATAATTACGGAACAGATACCGGTGCAATGTTAGATTTTACAATTGAGGTAAACGATGGCAAAGCACAATTTATAAACAGCCAATGCCCTGACCACGTGTGTGAAGGATTTGGAAGGATTTCGTTAGAGTATGAACAGGCAATTTGTGCGCCTGCAGGCGTAGTTTTAGGTGTTCGGTAAAACAAATTATTATAAGTTATAACAGTGGAAAAGTGAAATAGCATGCTTTTTATTTGCGCCAAACGAACAGGAGAATATTGAAATGGTAAATGGTGAAAATATGAATAGTGCTTCAAGTGTAAAAAGCGGAATAATTGGCGGCTTAAGCGGCAATGCCCTTAAAATAATTGCAATAATTTGCATGACAATTGACCACTTGGGTGCATTTTTTGTACTGCCACTTTTTTTGTCAATTTACGGCACAGATATTGATTATAATATACTAAATAATATTGTTATGTCCATGCGCATTGTTGGAAGGTTAGCATTCCCCATATTTTGTTTTCTTACTGTGCAGGGCTTTTTGTACACAAAAAACCTGAAAAATTATATAGCGCTTATGTTTGTTTTTGCGCTTGTTTCAGAAATACCGTTTAATTTAATTTTTAATATTAGCGCAGGTCAACCACACAACATTTTTAATGCGAACTATCAAAATGTAATGTTTACGCTAACACTTGGGCTTTTGTGCCTTTACATTATGAAATATGTTAAAGTTAGTATATTTTTAAGGGCAACTGCCATTTTGATAATATCATTTTTTGCAGAGCTTTTAAATACAGATTATGGCGCAATGGGCGTTATGACTGTTGTAATGTTATATCTTTTTTATGCAAGAAAATTATCAATTGCTGTAATATTGCTGTGGCTTGCACTAAGTTTTTATGCTTATTATGTTGTTGTATCGCTGTTTTCGGGCTTATCACTTCCAATGGCAATTAATGCGAACTCATATTCCGGCATTTTACAAGGCACATGTGCTTTTAGCATGTTGCTTATAAACTTTTACAATGGCCAAAGGGGTGTGAAACTGCCAAAATTACTGTTTTATATGTTTTACCCTGTGCACATACTTGTAATTTACGCTTTTATTTTATTAATGCAATAGCATAGAAAGGGACATACAATGGGGCTTATTAGCGACGCAAAAAACATTAAGAAAAAAGACCCGGCTGCCAGAAATTTGGTAGAAGTAATGCTTCTTTATCCGGGTTTTCATGCACTTATATATTACAAAATTGCAAATTGGCTTTATAAACGTAATTTCTTTTTTCTTGCGCGAATGATAAGCCAGTGGGGGCGGAATTTTACAGGAATAGAAATACACCCGGG
>CAYJMH010000031.1:0-24668 GCA_964371535.1 uncultured Bacteroides sp. | reverse complement strand
CGAGCGGCTAAATTAAGCCGCTACAGCTAATTTATTATTGTTAGCTATTTTTTTTAAGGCGTTTAAAGTGTGGCCCCACCACTACTCGCTGCTCTTGTGTCTTTCTCCCCGTCGAAACCTTTACATCCCCATATTATATTTTTAACCACCAAACAAAAAGTCAATTACATTACCTGCTGCAGATGTTGTTTTCTTATAAATTTCTGTGTATCCGCAATTTTTACAAGATACTGTATAAAACTTCTTGTTTTGCACGTCAAACAATTTTGCAAGCTGGCCACCTGTTGCCCTAAATTCATCTGCTTCATAATCTACACAGCCACATTTTACACAACTATAACTCATTTGTTTGTCCTCTCTTTAAGCGTTCTGTCAATGTCTCTCTGTGCATCTTTTTGGGCAGAACTTTCCCTTTTGTCGTAAAGCTTTTTACCTTTACACACACCAAGTTCTAGTTTCACTTTGCCAAATTTATAGTATAATTGCAAGGGAACAAGCGTATAACCTTTTAATTTGATTTCTTGTGAAAGTTTAATTATTTCGGCTTTGTGTGCAAGAAGTTTCCTTTTGCGCGTAGGGTCTGTGTTAAAAATGTTGCCCTTTTCATATGGGCTAATGTGCATGCCCGAAACAAATAGTTCGCCATTTTCTACTTCAGCCCAAGCATCTTTCAAATTTACATTGCCAAGGCGTAAACTTTTCACTTCTGTGCCAACAAGTGCAATTCCTGTTTCTAATTTACTAAGCACAAAATAATCATGATGTGCTTTGCGGTTAACTGCTATAAACTTTGACGTGCTCTTTTGTGCCAAGCAATGCACACCTCCATAATAAATATCGAATAATCATTATAATATAGTTTTACATATTTGTAAAGCAAAATATGCATAAATAATTTAAAATCGTAAAAAATCATTGTAAATCAATAATAATTTTTCAAAAGTTATGCGGTGTAAGTTATATTATAGTAAAAAATACAGCTTAATTAATGAGAAACGACAATAGCTACAATTTTTTATAGCTCATTTATAGCTCGGCCCTGTTAGCAAGGCTTCGCCCTAAAGTTACTTCATCGGCATATTCCAAGCTACTGCCAACCGGTAAGCCATATGCAAGCCTAGTTGCTTTAATACCAAAAGGCTTAACTAGTTTTGTAAGATACATCGCAGTTGCTTCACCCTCAACAGTTGGGCTTGTTGCCATAATAATTTCAACTACATCACCATTGCTTATGCGTGTAAAAAGCTCTTTTATGCAAAGATGTTCAGCAGTTATGCCGTCCATTGGGGAAATAAGCCCATGTAAAACGTGATAAAGACCTTTGTATTCGCGCGTTTTTTCAAATGCTGCAATATTGCGCGGTGTTTCAACTACACAAATAAGGCTGTTATCTCTGTTTTGGGCAGAACATATGTTGCAAATTTCGTTTTCTGTGAAATTTTGGCAAACACTGCAACGCTTTATTTTGGTGTGTGCGTCTTCAATTGCTCTTGCAAAGTCAAGCGCCTTTTCTTTTTCCATAGCAAGTACTTGGTATGCAAGGCGGGTTGCACCTTTGCGGCCAATTCCCGGCAATTGAGAAAACTGTTCTATTAATTTTTCAAGTGGAGCTGCGTTATATTTCATTTCTTTTTTTCCGATCTGCTATAAATACGTTTTGAAATTTAACTGAATTTTCTAAAAACCAGGTATATTTAGCCCGCCGGTTATTGCCGATATTTCTGCTTCATTTTTTTCGTCTACAACTCTAACAGCTTCATTTACTGCCGCAGCTATTAAATCTTCAAGCATTTCAATATCTTGGGGGTCAACAACTTCAGGCTTAATTTTAACAGCAGTAATTTGGCGCTTGCCTGTAATTGTAATATCAACCATACCATTTGAAGCTTTTATATCATAAACTGCTTCATCAAGTTCAGCTTGCTTTTCTTGCATTTGGTCTTGCATTTTTTGCGCTTGTTGCATAATGTGGTTCATGTTTTGTTGTTTTCCGTAACCTTGTGGTAGTCTTGCTTTCATAATATTATTCTCTCCTTAATTATCATCATATATAACAGCGACACCTTTATCTTCAACATTTTTTGCCGCGTTCATTGCTGTATGCATATTTTCTTTTTCGGCACCAACGTCTTTGTACGGGCCTATTGCATAGCTGTGCCCTGTTACATCCTTTATAACTTGTCTAATTAATGTATTAGAGTTTTTATTTTGACGCATATATTCCAAAAATAAATCACCACCATCAATTAGAACGCGTTTACCGTCAAAGTAAGCCTTAGAGTCACGCATGTTAACAAATAATAATTTGTCAATACTTTCCATTGCATTTATAACACTGTCCCAATACTTAAATGCTTCAATAGATACAGCAATGTCTGTTGTCAAATTATCATTTGCATCTTGAGCTAAATTCACGACATTTGTGTTTGAGACTTTCGAGGTTAAGTCAGTATTATTATTTGACAAAGAAGAGCTTTTTGTCGATTTTTCACCAGCATTAATACTTGTATCATAGTTTTGAACAAATTGTTCAGTGTTTTTGCTTGAAGAATCAACACTTTCAATTTGTTTTTTACCTTTTAACACATTTGTGTTTTGGCTTTGTATAGCATTTGGTTTAATATTAGTTGCATTATTTAAAGTAGGGAAGGGGGCTTCGACAGGCGCTGACGTTGTACACATTTCAAAAATAGCAACCTCGAGCTCAATTCTTACATCTGAGCTTCTGGACATTTTTTCAAGTGCTGCACACAGAGTTTTGATACAAAAAATGGCTTTTGAAGTGCTTATTTCGCCTTTCCGTTTTTTATAATTATCAAAATCTTCACTTGTTACACCTGTTAAAATCTCTTCGCTTGTACTTGCAATTATAAGCAAAAAGTTACGATAATGCATTATTAACTCATCGCACAATCGTTTAATATCTATCGATTTCTCACGAAGTGAGGCTATGAGTGTCAATGCTTTAAGTGTGTCGCCATTATTAATATCGTCACTCAGTTCAAAAAGGTAAGCTCTGTCTGTAACACCGGCCATGCGCCGTACAGTGTCTATGTCTACAACTTCATTTGCACTTATACAAGTATCAAGTATAGAAAGCGCATCACGCATTGCGCCGTCTGCAAGGCGTGCAATTAAGTCGGCTGCATCTACATTTAAGTCTATGCTTTCTTGCCCTGCAACGTACAACAGCCTATCAGTTATGTTTTTTGCGCTAATTCGTGAAAAATCATACCGTTGACACCTAGATAGTATAGTAGCAGGAACTTTATGTATCTCAGTTGTTGCAAGTATAAAAATTACATGTGACGGCGGTTCTTCCATTATTTTTAAAAGCGCATTAAAAGCAGCACCCGAAAGCATGTGTACTTCATCAATAATATAAACTTTATATGCACACATTCCGGGTGTATATATTGTCTCTTCACGCAAATCTCGAATATTATCAACACCGTTATTTGATGCAGCATCAATTTCAGTTACATCAAGAACAGCGCCACTATCTATGCCTTTGCAAACGGTGCATTTACCACAAGGGTTAGCATCGTTTTGATTTTCACAATTTACTGCTTTTGCAAAAATCTTGGCACAAGTTGTTTTACCTGTGCCACGTGTCCCCGTGAAAATATAAGCATGGCCAACTTTGCCGGCAGCAATTTGGCTTTGCAGTGCAGTAACAATATTTTCTTGGCCTATAACGTCTGAAAATGTAGCAGGGCGCCATTTTCTGTATAATGCGCGATACATTTAAAACCCCATTTCGCTGTTATTTAATGTCAATACTACCAAATACACATGTACAATTTAAAATTATTTTAGTTTTTCGTGTTGATGTAGTTTTATTGTCTATTCCGCCAAAAATAGGGTAGCCTTTAACTTCAACATATACATTGTCAGGTGCAATTAATTCAATTCCACCAAAAAGACAAATACAGTCTATTACAACGTCCTCTTTAACGCTGGAGTTCTTTAAAGTTAAATTAAGCCCACCAAAAATTGCGCTTGCAGATAAATTTTCCAGTACACCCTCATAATTGCCCTCGTTAGTTGAGAACATGGCATTGTACTCTTTTTTATTTCCGGCTGCACGTTTATTGTTTTTAGGTATAATTATTACAACGCCTAAGACTATTAAAAACAACGGGGCAATTAGCGCGTAATCAAGAATATCGTTTGCCGAAAGAAGCAATATTAAACCAACAAACAACCCAAAAACACCTGATACCCATTCTTTTTTACACAGGCCAACAATTGACGGAATAATTATAAATAACGACCACCAACCGTCAAAAAACAAATTTAGATCCCAAATACCTATATAATTGCCGCCAATTATAACACCAAGTACAATTATTATTGAGCCAACTACAACATTACTGTTTTTCATCGTATACTCCATTCTGCCGCTTTTAAAATTTGTTACTACAATACACCAAAACGGCTCATTAGTGCATTATTATGCATAAGTTATTATATTTTTAATTATAGCTGTTAAAAAACAAACCGAACAAACCGTGCTTTGCGAACTTTGATATACAGAGGGCAGACTAACTGCGGCGCACAAAAAAGTCCGCTTAATGCTGCTCGGTTCCCCGCCTGACATGGTTCGCAGTTTCTCGTCGCACAGGGCCAGCCCTCTGTATATCAAAGTGCACAATATAACATTTTGTTCGGAATTGTATTAAAGATTAACATAATTATTATACATTATTTGTATGAATTTTTCAAGTGTTTCGTATAAATTGTGCTTATTTATTAAAAATTACATTTTAAAGTACTAAACTAAATAATTAACTATATTAAGTAAAAAATACAGTTAATTATTAAATATAAATTCCGTTTTATAGGTAAAAGCGCTTGAATTAAGGTGTTGTACCTGTATCAAGCGCTTTTCTTAATAATTTTCTTGTTCTGCAAAATGATAAACGTCACATTGAATGGTTTAAATTTATTTACTTGTTAATACTTGTAACCAGAAAATAAATCTCAATATAAAGCATAGTTGTTTGCAAAGTTACAAATCTAAGCCAAAAAATTTAGCTGCATTATTGTAACAAATGTCTTCAATCATCTTGCCAACTTTATCCATGTCTGCATAATATTCGCCGTTTTCAATTAAATTACCCACCCAATTGCACAAAATTCTGCGGAAATATTCATGCCGTGTGTAGCTTAAAAAGCTGCGCGAATCAGTTAACATACCTATAAAATTACCAAGTAACCCAAGGTTCGCAAGGTCTGTAATTTGTTTTTCCATTCCTGTTTTAGTGTCATTAAACCACCATGCGCTGCCAAGTTGAATTTGCCCTTTGCATTGTGCATCTGCTGCAAAGCAGCCAGCCAGCGTAGCAATTGCCTCGTTATCGTATTGGTTCAAACTGTAAATAACCATTTTTGGTATACCGTTTTCGTTAAAAGCGTCAAGTAATTTTGAAAGCCCGTCAACTCCATGTGAATTTGATACAGCGTCAAACCCTGTGTCAGGCCCAAGTTGTTTATACATTTTTGTGTTGTTGTTCCTAAGGCAGCCAAAATGTATTTGCATTACCCAATTTAATTCTCTGTATTTTTTTGCCAGGCTTATAAGTATATATGTTTTGTAAGCACTTACTTCCTTTTCTGATAACGTCTTACTTGACAATGCCTTATTAAAAATATCTTCTATTTCAGTTTCGGTTTTTTCTTCATAAATGCAGTAATCAAGCGCATGGTCGCTTATACACGCACTGTGCTTATTAAAATAATCAATCCTAATATTTAAGGCTGTGCATACATCTTTTGCAGAATTTATTGACATGTTTGCTTTTTTGCCAAGTTCTAATATATATTCTGCGAAGCCGTCTTTATCAATGTTAAGTGCTTTGTCAGGGCGAAAAGAGGGAAGTACTTTCACATCAAATGTTTCGTCCTGATGTATCTGCTCATGCCAGTTCAAATCATCAAGTGGGTCGTCAGTTGTGCCAATTACTTTTACGTTGCTCTTTTTTATAATTTCACGCACGCACATGTCGTCTCTTTTTAACAGCTCATTGCACTTATCATATATTTCCTTGCTGGTTTCGTCACAAAGTTGTTTTTCAATGCCAAAATAAGTTTTCAATTCAAGATAAGTCCAGTGGTAAAGAGGGTTGCCAATAGCTTGTGGTAAAGTGTTTGCCCAAGATTTAAAAGTGTTATACGGGTTTGTGTCTTTGCTGCCTGTAATGTTTGCCTCACTAATTGCATTGCAACGCATTGCACGCCATTTATAATGGTCGCCACCAAGCCACACTTGTGTTATGTTGTCATATCGTGTATTTTTCGCAATATCCTCGGGGTTAATATGGCAATGGTAATCAATAATAGGCATTTTTGCAGCATGTTCGTGGTACAAAATCTCTGCTGTTTTTGTACTTAGTAAGAAATTTTCGTCCATAAATTTTTTCATTTATATATCCAACCTTTACATTTAATTTTCTTTTATGTTGTCTGTCTGTTAACTAGCTCTGCCGAAATAGTAGTTTTACTTGAAACACTTTTTGAGTTAATAATGTTGATTAAAGAAAGTATTAACATTTCGCAACAATTTTCAAGCTTATTATCTATGCTACTAAGTTCCGGCTCACAATAATGTGTCAAGCGCGAGTTATTATATCCGACTATTTTCAACTGCCCCGGTATTTCAATATTATATTTTTTTGCGTATTTAATAACAGCAATTGCCAGTTCATCATCGCTTGTAATAACAGCATCAAATTTAAAGCCTGATTTGCTTAAATTTGAAAGCATTTCAACTGTTTGTGTTGTGCTGCCGTTAAATGTAATTAACTGGTTACTTTGGACTTGTAAGCCGTTATTTTTGAAAGCCCTTACAAAGCCTATTTCTTTTTGAGAGCTGCTGTATGAATTTCTACGTGTAATAAACAAAATATTGTCTTTTGATTTTTTAATTAAATTTTGCGTTACTTTACATACAATCTCGGCATCATCGCAAACCACACTATATATGTTTTTTGCTTCTATATAGCTGTTTAAAAGAAACACAGGCACTTTTTCAGCAGTCTTTTTTATGTAGGCATTATCTTGTTCACATGCAAAATCAGAACCTACAAGTATTATCGCATCCACACGCTTAGAAGCAAGTAAATCCAGATATTTCGCCTTATTTTCTATTTCATAACCTGTACAACAAAGCAAAGTGTCATAATTGTGTTTGCTTAAACCCTGTTGCAATAAATATACTGCAGATGCTAAAAATATATCAGACGAATTGCTGCATAGTATGCCAACTGTCCTCATTGTATTAAGCCCAAGGCTTCTTGCAAAAACATTAGGCTCAAAATTCTCTTCTTCTATTATTTTCATAACTTTTTCTTTAGTTTTTTTACTTACATTGCTACCACCATTTAATACACGTGATACAGTGGCAATGGATACATTGGCTTTTTTTGATATATCGTAAATATTTATATGTTCACCCCCAATTGTAAGTGCTTACTAAAATTAGTATAATACATTTTAACAATAATAGCAACATAATTTTAATTTTTTAGTTGACAAATCATATTGTTTAATGTAACATAATTGTAAGTACTTACAATTATAATAAAGTTTGTTGTACTAATAATATTATTACATGGTTATATTTATTTTCGAAAGGAACCAATCATGCAAAATTATTTTAAAATTAATAAACAAGATACAGTTGCCGTGGCATTATCAGCGCTAAAAAAAGGTGATACATTAAAAATAGAAAACGCCCAAATTACATTATGTAACAACATACCTGCCGGCCATAAGTTTGCACTTAGTTTTATTAAAAAAGATGAACAAATAATTAAGTATGGGCACAAGATTGGATATGCAACTCAAGACATCAATATCGGCGAACATGTGCATATACACAACTTAAAAACCTCGCTTTCAGACAACATAAATTACAAATATGAAAAAGTTGAAGCAAGCCGAGAAAGCAATGATAAAGCGATATATTTTAATGGTTATAAACGCGATAACGGAACAGTTGGAATTAGAAATGAAATATGGATTATACCGACTGTTGGATGTGTAAACAATGTTGCTAAGCAAATTGAAAAAATGGCTTCGATAGCAAATGAACATCGCGCCGATGACATAGTTGCGTTTAACCATCCGTTTGGATGTTCTCAAATGGGGCAAGACCAGGAAAACACAATAAAAATACTTTCAAATTTAATAAACCACCCAAATGCCGGCGGTGTTTTAGTATTAGGCTTAGGGTGCGAGAATTGCAATATTGGAGAGTTTAAGAAAGTGCTTGGCGAAGTTAACGATGAACGTGTAAAATTTTTGCAATGCCAAGACTATGATGATGAACTTGCCGAAGGCGTTAAACTTATTGACGAATTATGTAAGTACACACAAAAATTTGAGCGTGAGTCAATAGACGCCAAAAATTTAATAGTAGGTTTAAAATGTGGCGGGTCTGATGGTTTTTCGGGTATAACCGCTAACCCGACAGTAGGGGAGTTCTCCGACATTTTAATAAACCATAGAGGCACGACAATTTTAACCGAAGTGCCCGAAATGTTTGGTGCTGAAACTATTTTAATGAACCGCTGTAAAAACGAGGAAGTTTTCAACAAAACAGTGGCACTTATAAATGATTTCAAACAGTATTTCATCAGTCATAATCAGACGATTTATGAAAACCCATCACCGGGCAATAAGCAGGGTGGAATATCTACACTAGAGGACAAATCGCTTGGGTGCACACAAAAAAGCGGGACAGCCGAAATTGTAGATGTACTTAAATATGGCGATATAGTGTGTGAAAAAGGGTTGAATTTATTAAATGCGCCGGGTAATGACCTTGTAGCGGCCACAGCACTTGCCGCGGCCGGTGCACACATTGTACTTTTCACAACAGGGCGCGGAACGCCATTTGCTTGTCCTGTTCCAACTGTTAAAATATCGTCAAACACACCGCTTAGCAACAAAAAAAACAATTGGGTTGATTTTGATTGTGGTGTTATTATTTCGAACGGAGATACAATTGGACAAACTGCAAATTCACTTTTTGAGTACGTTATGAATGTAGCTAACGGTGAAAAAGTTAAGGCAGAAAAAATGGGATATCATGATTTAGCAATTTTTAAACAGGGTGTAACATTATAAAAAATCAAAAAGAAAGTGAAGAAGAAAAATGAAAAAATTAAGCTATAAAACACTTGAAGAACAGAATTATGACGGTTTTTTGCTACAAAATGCGCCTGAACGTATGTTGCAATTTGGTGAGGGCAACTTTATGCGTGCTTTTGTTGATTATTTTGTCGACGTGATGAACGAGACGGCCGATTTCAACTGTAAGGTAGTTGTGTGTCAGCCTATTGAAAACGGCCTGTCAGACATGATTAACGAGCAAGAAGGACTTTACACTCTGTTTTTGCGTGGCTATGAAAACGGCGAACAAGTTTGCAATAAACGTGTTTTATCTGCAATAAGCCGTTGTATTAACCCATACAAAAACTATAATGACTTAATGGAGCTTGCAAAAAATGAGCAATTACGTTTTATAAGTTGTAATACAACAGAAGCAGGTATTGTATTTGATGTGAGCTGTAAATTTACAGACGCCCCCCCAAAATGTTTTCGTGCAAAGCTTACACAATTTTTACATGCACGTTATAAAGGTACAAAAAATGCAAAAGGCTTTGTTATTTTATCTTGCGAGCTGATTGATAATAATGGTAAAGAGCTTGAAAAATGTGTATTACAGTATTGTGATTTATGGAACCTTGGCGATGAATTTAAAAATTGGATAACGGCAGAAAATATTTTTTGCTCTACACTTGTTGACAGAATTGTAACAGGATATCCAAGGCAAGAGGCAAGTGAGCTTTGCACAGAACTTGGATATACAGATAACTTGTTAAATACTGCTGAAACATTTGGTTTTTGGGTTATTGAGGGGCCTGACAAGTTGAACAACGAATTGCCGTTTAAAAAAGCAGGCCTACCTGTTATTATTACAGCTGACCATACTCCGTACAAGCAAAGAAAAGTGCGAATTTTGAATGGTGCACACACTTCTATGGTATTGGGCGCATATTTAGCCGGCATGCGCAATGTGCGCGACTGTATGCAAAACGAGGCGATATGTAATTTTATGAATACCGCCATTTATGATGAGATAATTCCGACACTTACTCTTCCAAAACAAGAACTTGAAGAATTCGCAAATTCAGTTAAAGATAGATTTAATAACCCGTTTATTGACCATAAACTATTGTCGATTTCTTTAAATTCAACAGCTAAATGGAAAGCACGTGTTTTGCCCACAATAAAAGCATACGTACAAAAAACAGGTACAATACCCAATTGCCTTGTTAGCTCGTTTGCTTATTACATTATGTTTTATAACGGCCACACATTAACCGAAAACGGGCTTATAAATACTTCAAATGGTGAAGATTATACTGTGCAAGATGATAGATACGTACTTGAATTTTTTGAAGAGAACAAAGACGAAAATATTGAAGATTTAGCAAAAAAAGTTTGTAATAACGTGCAATTTTGGGGTGAAGACCTGACTGAAATACCGGGTTTTTTACAGAAAGTAATTGAAGTTATAAAAAATAATGATAAATTGTTTTAACTTTTATTTATTTTTATGCAAGCAATATTAAATAATACATAACTTTAAGTGGCAGACTTAGTTTAAAAAAATTATATTATTGAATTTATATATTAAAACAAAAAAATCTTATCTAAATCAGCGATTTAGGTAAGATTTTTCTATTATTATTATATGAATGTATAAATTACGTATTATTATAAAATTCAATTATCATTTGCATTTTCATAAAGTGCATACTATTAACAAAATGGTTTAACCGCCTAAACTTAATTCTTTTGCCCTGTTTAAACAAGCTGTAAGGCCACTGTACAAGTTGTTTGTTAACCCGTTTTTTTCAAAATCATCCAATGCTGCAACAGTAGTTCCGCCTTTAGACGACACCATTTTAATAAGCTCATCTGCACTATATTGCGTTTTTGTCAGCATATCGGCAGAACCTTTCATAGTGTCACAAAACATTGACATTGCTGTGTCGTAGTCTATGCCATTTTGTGCCGCAAATTCACTTATAGTTTTAGCAAACAAGTAAATAAATGCAGGCGTGCTGCCACTAACACATATAACTTCATTGAACTTATCTTCAGGCAAACTGTACACATTGCCAATACTGTTAAAAATATTCTGCACAAATTTATAATCGCTATCATTTATAATGCTGTTTTTGCAAAGCGCCACTGTTCCACTGCCAATAAGTAACGGAGTATTTGGCATTGCGCGAATAATGCCAATCTCACCCAGCACTTTTTTTATATCATCTATAGTAATGCCGGCAGCAATTGAAAGAACTTTTTTTTGTGGTGTAATGTTAGGTTTTATATCGCGCAAAACGTCTGTAAAGTTTTGTGGCTTTACACATATAAAAATATATTCTGATACCGATGTTACGTCATTAATACTGTTAATAAAGTTAATGTTTAAGTCATCTGCACTTTGCTTTGCATTATCTTGTATGTCAAATGCACATATTTCTTTTGCGTTAACTGAGTTAGATTTTAAAATACCACCTGCAATAGCTTTTGCCATGTTGCCAAAACCAATAAACCCTATTTTCATAATACAAACCTTTCTTTTACGTCCTTTAAAAATAATAAAATTGCCTATAACACTATATTTTATCTTATTTTACGTCTGGTTTCGCTTTTTATAACACCTATTAAACCGCCAAAAGCGCCTGAGCAAATTATAGAAAATGCCTTAATTACAGCAAGTTGCGATAATAACACACCACCATTAATTATGCCTGCAAGCCATAGTGCGAAAAAAGTAAAAACACCCATTAATGCGCCATAAATTAGTCCTCTTTTTTTCTCAAACATTGCAAGTATCATGCCTGCAACGAAAACAGAAACACAAATAGATAACATTGAAATGGATGACAATGTATTAAGCGGCACATCAATATTACACATAATAAGCGCACTTAAACACATTAATGCTGTAAACGCAGCAAAACCAATAAGTAAAGATAAAACAAGATGAAATAATTTACTTTTTATGTTTTTCTTTTGCAAATAATTTGAACCTGATTTCATTATAAAAACACCTCCACGCATTAAATTAATATGCGCAGAGGTACTTATTTTATGCCATTTTAAAAAAATTATTTGCCTGCTTCTTTTTCTTTGCCGCTATCTTGCTTAACTGCCTCAATTGTTAATTTTTCAACTTCTTGAATTGCCCAACGTTTAAAACGCAATTTAACACGGTCAGCGCCTGTTTCAAGCACAAAAGAATCTTCTTTTATTGAAGCAACCCTGCCAATAATGCCGCCAATTGTTGTAACGCCATCGCCAACTTCGATAGAGTTGCGCATTTCTGTCGCTTTTTTCTCTTTCTTTTGTTGTGGGCGAAGCATAAACAAGTAAAGTAGGCCAAGCATTAAAACAATTGATACAATTGAAAAGCCCAGGCTACCGGCTGAAGTGGTGGCAGATAAAAAACTAAAATCCATAATGTTCTCCGTTCTGATTAATATTCAATAAATATTAGTATATATAATTTTCTTTGTTTTTGCAAGCTTTTTAATAAATTTTTGTTTAATAAACGTGTCAATACTAAACGTTTTCTGCAGAAAATACCTTAGGGCGCTGCCCTAAGAACCTGAAATTTTTTGTGAAAAATTTAGTAAAACTATTAATATTCGTCATAATAAAGAGGCGCTATACCTTATGCAACAGTTATTTTTCGGTTAAATCTATATAGTACTGCGCAACTACCGAGACATCTTCCATTTTTGAAACAGGCACCATAAACTCAGCGGATATTTTTATGTCATCTTCTCCGCCGCTTTCGTCTGTCGCAGCAAATGCAAATAAAATCTCTTTTATCTCGTGAAGTTTTTCACGAATACCCGATGCTACATAATCACAAATAATCGGTTGTGTGCTGTCGCTAATAAAAACAGCGTGTTCTTTGCCATCATAATAAAGAGTAGGGGAAGAGGGGCTTCTTTCAAAGCCTTTGCCCTCATATTTAATCATTATTAATATTTCGCCGTCATCATTTTCAAGAATATCATAATAGTTACAAATGTGCACATCTTCATTATTCAGTTTTTGATAAATAAAGTGTTCTTGAATTGCAGAGTTCTCATTTTCATTTGCGGTTTTTTTATCATTCTCAGCTTCATAAAGCGGTTTGCCACCCAGCGTTTCAATAAATCCTACATTTGTATTATCGCTTTCATATGGGCTACTATTTTTGTTTGCAAAAATTTTCTCTGTTTCGGGCGAACTTACAATTTTATACTCGCCATCATCGCCGCTGCCATCAAACAAGTTTTCGCCATCACTGTCGGAGATTCTCTCTTTCCAATTTTCAAAGCTCTCATAATCACCTTCGTCGTATTCAGAAAAAGCACTTTCATCATCAGAGTTTTCCCAGTCGTCAGACAAAAAATCCTCATCATCGAAATCGTCTCGATCCTCGTCATAAACGTAATTTTCGTCAGATTTAAGAACATAATTTCCGTTTTCGTCTAGACAGAAAGAAGAAATTGTCTTGTTTCTATATGGCATATTTTGCTTCTCTTTCATAATCCTGTTTAAAATTTCTCTTGGGCCGGAACTTACCATTTCACCCATTTTAATTGATTTAAGCTCTATTGGTGGATAAGCTGTGAACTCACAGTCATCAATGTCCGCCATCTCAGAGATAAATGGATACTGGCGCCCACAGAAAATAAGTGCCTCTCCACGCGTTTTGTTAAGGCGTTGCAATTGTGAAATGGAAATAAGCGGTTGTTTTTCACTTCGTCCATCTATTGTATGTGTAACTTGCCCACACAGTGCACTTATTTCTTTAAGCAATGTATGTTCTTTGCTGCTTAAAAACACCCAGTTTTCACAGTTACCTTTAATAGTGTCTGCATCTTCACCATATTTTTCACGCATTTGGTGCATACTTTGTAAAACAAGGAAAAACCGTATATTCCTGCTGCGTGCTGCAGATATCATTGCAGGCATGTCAGGTACTTTAGGTATATTTGCGAATTCGTCAAGCACAAAATTCACACGGACAGGAAGCTGGCGGTTTTTATGTTCTTGTGCTTTTATAATTAGAAGCTCATAGCACTGTTTAATAAACGTAGTTGCTATAAAGTGATAACTTGTTCGCTCGTCCGGCACAATAAGGTAAAGTGCTGTTTTTTGCGTACCTATTGTGTCTATGTCAAAACTTGTCATGCTCATGTTCTTTAAAAGTGCTTCTTGTGATAAAAATATACCTACAACTGTAAATAACATCGACTGAACATCACCTTTTGCCTTATCGCTAGAGCCGGCAATGCCGTCGTAATTAAGCCTTGCAATGCTGTCTGATGGCACAAGTTGCATCAAGTCGAATAAATAATTTTTTATAATGTCGCTATCTTCTAAATTATAAAGTTTAATAGATACCGCATCTGTTACGCCTTTTGCAAATTCAACGCAAAATCTTGTGAATGTTTTTAAGTTGCACTCTTCAAAAGTACAAACCTCAAGCATTGTAATAACAATTGAAAGCGCGACACTTTTTGCAGCATTAATCCAGAACACGTCTTTGCTGCCTTTTTCATGCTTTTCAGAAATTGCATTTATAAAATCGTTAAGACGTGAAATAGCCGCTTCTTTGTCGCCTGAATGGTACAGCTTATAAGGCACTGCAAATGGGTTCCAGCAGTCGCTATGTTTCAAATCGCGATAGTTAAGCACAACAACGTTATAGCCGTTTGCTTTTGCCGCACCGCTTGTGCGCTCGTACAGCTCACCCTTCGGGTCAGTTACTATAAAAGACTCACCCGCACCTATAATAAAGCGCAATGTTGGCATACAAAATAAGCGGCTTTTCTTTGAGCCCGTGGAGCCGAATATCAGGCTATGGTTGTCTTTATCGTCTACATATGCAGTTTTGCCATCATTTATCATTGGTATGCCAGCGCAGTAGTACTTGTCTGCACTAAGGTCAATTTTTTCGCATTCTGTAATTATTTCGCTCTTATCAGCCCAACGTGATTCACTGCTTGCGCCAAAATATTTTGTGAATTTGTATTTATCAAAATTCATTCTTGTGCACCTCCAAAGCCTATTCGCGTTATCTTTTTAACAGTACAAATATTGTTAATGAAATTGCTGTCTTTAGTAAAATCTGCAAGATGCTCTGCACTTATTTTGCCATTTTTTATTTGTTTATTTGACCCAAGTTCAAAAACAATATCAAGGCAAAGCCTATTAATTGTTTTATAACCATAAAAATAACCGGATTGCATCAGCTTATCAATGCTTTCTGTCAAAAGTTTACTTGCGCTGTCGTCCAAAGTAAGGTTGTATTGCTTAAATTGTTCAACACAATAATTTGCAAACTCTGCTGTATCAGGGTAGAAAAAGTCAACGCTTCTAATTCTGCAAAAAGAGTTAAGTACCTTTTCAGCCTGTGATAAAGACTGCTCATCAAAATCATTTTCAATAAATACAATGCACACATTTACATCTATAATTGATAGATATTCTAAAAATGTAATGAAATTATCTTCAGACATTTTACCGGCCCATTCAGATATATCAACTGCAACAACGCCTTTAAATTCATTTCTGAAACCTGCGGCATTCTTAAGCTGCTGTGCAAACCTGTTTATTTCCCGCATTTCATAGCCGGGTGGGCAGTACTCTAAAAAGAATTCAAAAAATTTCACGTTACCATAAAAGGGCATAAAACCTGTGTTGTACAAATACTCGCTAAGTAATTGCAAAAATTTGCTTTTGCCTGCACCGGCTTTGCTTTTTAAAAACAAATTTGGCAATAAAATAGGCACATTTTCGCTTTTGCTTTGTAAATTTGACAAAATAGTGTCCCATTTTTTAATTGTTGCTTTAATTTCTTCAAGGCCGTGCATTTTCATTATCTCATCATAATAATTTTGAGCTTTCATAAAAACAAATCCTTCCTGCCGCATTTTAGTATATAATAATAGTGTTATACATATATTTTATGTTGATATTACGCGCATGTCAATATAAAAGTGCTTTTTTATGTATGTTTAAGCATATTAATTAATTTTTAACTCATAATTCATGCTAATTGGGTGCATTTTGGTTGACTTTAAGAAAAATATGTTATAAACTAAAATCATTAAATAATATTAAATTGAATACGTTTATTAAAATATTTATATTTAGACTTATTATGAAAAAGGGGAATGCATAATGAATAACACAGTAAAAACAATTGGTGTTTTAACAAGCGGTGGCGACGCACCGGGAATGAACGCAGCAATACGGGCTGTTGTGCGTTCGGCACTGTCGAAAGGCTACAAAGTTAAAGGTATCAAGCATGGTTACAATGGGCTTTTGACTAATGAAATTGTAGACATGAGTTTGAGAAGTGTATCAGAAATAATACACAGGGGCGGTACAATATTATATACTGCACGTTGCCTTGAATTTATTAAACTTGAGGGGCAACAAAAAGCTGCACAAACTTGCCGTGACAATAACATAGACGCTGTTGTTGTTATTGGTGGTGATGGTTCATTCAGGGGCGCAAAAGACCTCGCTGCGCAGGGCATACCTTGCATTGGTATACCCGGCACAATTGATAATGATATTGCTTGCAGTGACTATACGATTGGCTTTGATACTGCAATGAATACAGCAGTTGAAATGATAGATAAATTGCGCGACACAACACAAAGCCACGACCGTTGCAGTGTTGTTGAAGTTATGGGCAGAAGTGCAGGTTATATTGCACTTAACACAGGCATTGCTTGCGGTGCGCTTGTAACGCTTATACCGGAAGTACCGCACGACATTGACCGTGATATTGTTGCAAAAATGCAGCGCACACAAAAAACCGGCAAACAGCATTTTATTATTATTATAGCCGAAGGTGTTGGCAGGGCTTCTGACCTGGCAGAAGAAATACAAAAGAGAACAGATATAGATGCACGTGCAACTGTTTTGGGCCATGTTCAACGTGGTGGTGCACCTACTTTGCGTGACCGTGTAACAGCCAGCAGAATGGGTTACCATGCAGTAGAGCTTATAAATAGGGGTATATTTAATAGGGTAGTCGCAACTAAATCGGACTCAGTTGTTGATTATGATATACCTGTTGCACTTGCAATGCAAAAAGTAATAAACACAAGTATGCTTGATATTGCAAATGCAATTTCAATCTAGTATTCAAATTAAATAATTTTAACTTTTATCAGTGTGTTCTATTTAGAATGCACTGTTTTTTTATTTGATATTTTTCCTTCATACTTGTTCAAACACTGCTTAGCTTCAAAATAATTTGCTATAAAAAACATTGTACATTTTGTTTGAAGAATGTCGAAAAATATGATATAATAATTAAGCGTATATTCAAATAATATATCATTTATAATGCTTAAACGTGAAAGGATACACTTTTTATAATGCCTGAAAGTTATAACGAAAGTTTTATTGAACTTAGAAAGAAATATATAGAATATCATTTTAAAAACTTAAACAAAATGCAACTTCAAGCAGTTTTTACAATAAACGGGCCTCTTTTAATATTGGCAGGCGCAGGTAGCGGCAAAACAACAGTTCTTGTAAATAGGGTTGCCAACATGGTGAAATATGGCAGCGCATACTTTGATGATTGTTCTGAGAATGCAATTACAAAACAGGATTGTGAGGAACTTGAAAAATTAATAGACAATATAGGTGACGAGCAATGCGAAATTAGTGCACGTTTAAAAAGTTTATTGAGCATTAAAGCCGTTCGTCCTTATAATATACTTGCAATTACTTTTACTAATAAAGCTGCCGGTGAACTAAAAGCACGGCTAACAAAAATGTTACCGAACGGCTTTGGTGAAGATGTAAATGCAGGCACGTTCCATTCAATGTGCGTGCGTATTTTACGCAAGTATGCTGACAAGTTAGGCTTCCCAACAAGTTTTACAATTTACGATGCAGACGACCAGATGCGCACACTTAAAGAAATATATAAAAGGCTTAATATAGACGATAAGTTCATTGCTGTTAAAAGTGCACAAAGTGCAATAGGGCGCCTTAAAGACAAGATGATTTCGCCAAAACAGGCACTTGAAGAGCAAAATGATACACGGCAAGGCCTTATTGCGAAAATATACGCTGCGTATGCAGACACACTTAAGCAAGCAGGCGCAATGGATTTTGATGACTTAATTTACAATACTGTTTATTTGTTTGAAAAACACCAAGATGCGCTTGAATACTACCAAAACCGTTATAAATACATAATGGTAGATGAATATCAAGACACAAGTGTAGCACAATACAAACTTGTGCATTTACTGGCAAGCAAGCACAGTAATATTTGCGTTGTTGGCGACGATGACCAAAGTATTTATAGGTTTAGGGGCGCAACAATTGAAAATATATTAAATTTTGAAGAGCATTTTCCCGGTGCTGTTGTTATACGGCTGGAAGAAAATTATCGCTCTACTTCTAATATACTTAACGCCGCAAACTGTGTAATAAAAAACAATTATGGCCGCAAAGGCAAAACACTGTGGACAAAAAGTGATGACGGCGAGAAAATTTTGCATTATACAGCTAAAGATGAGAGTGACGAGGCTTCTAACATAGCAGTTATTATTGGCGAAAATTTAAAAAACGGCTATAAACTTAAAGACCATGCTGTTTTATACAGAATGAATGCGCAGTCTAACCCCGTTGAAACTTACTTTGCACGTGCCGGCATACCTTACAAAATAATTGGTGGGCAGCGTTTTTACGGCCGCAAAGAGATTAAAGACATGCTGTCTTATATAAGCATTGTAGTTAACAAAAACGACAACATGCGCCTTACAAGAATTATAAATGTACCTGCACGAAAAATTGGCGCTTCAACAATTGAAAACATTGCTGCTATTTCTTACAGCGAAAACATAAGCATGATTGACGTTATTGAAAATGCAAAAAATTATCCCTCACTTTCAAGAAGCCTTGGCCCACTTAATAATTTTATTAATATATACAGAAAACTTGTTGAAAATTATGGAAATATGCCAATTGACGCATTTGTATCAAGTATTTTACGCACAACAGGCTATGACGAAATGTTACATGCTGAGGGTGAACAAGGCAAAACACGCCTTGAAAACATAGGCCAACTTGTTTCAAGTGTAAAAATATATGCTGACCAACGTGGCCTTGATGCCACTTTAGAGGGCTTTCTTGAAGAAGTTGCACTAATTAGCGACCTTGACAATTATGATGAAGAAACTGACCTTGTTGTGATGATGACAATGCACGCAGCTAAAGGCTTAGAATTTCCTTTTGTTTTCATTGTTGGTATGGAAGAGGGCATTTTCCCGGGCGAAATGAGCCGCTATAATGACGAGGATTTAGAAGAAGAGCGCAGACTTTGCTATGTTGGTATAACAAGGGCGAAAAAACAACTTTACTTGTCAAGTGCTGAGACCCGCTTTATGTTCGGACAGACAAAACGCAACAGATTATCGCGGTTTTATGAAGAGATTGACGAAGAATTGTTAGATGTAAAGTATAATAACTTTACACAGCTTACATCTAACAATTCTATGGCACAAAACACGTCTTTCAATGGCGGATATGACAAAGATAGGCATGCATACGGTTTGGCCTCACGCACTTTCAGCACCAAAAGCAGTATGCAAAAGCCTAAGCCAATTAGCACAGCCGCAAGTAAGCAACAATATAAAATAGGCGACAACGTAATGCACAAAGTATTTGGTAGGGGAGTAGTCCAAAAAGTTACGCCTGTTTCTAATGACATCATTGTTGAAATACTGTTTGAAAAAGTGGGCACTAAAAAAACAATGGCAAATTATGCCCCGCTTTCTTTAATAGAGTAAATTAAATTGTATTGCTTTAAAATAAATTTTAGTTTGTACTATTAGATATAGTATAAAAGTTTGAAAGGACAATTGCGACAATGAAAGTTTCACTACTGACACATACGCCGCAGCCTGAAAAAATAGTAGCCGCTGCAGCAAAACTTTGTTATGCAAACACTGAAATTGATGACCTTATGACTGGCTTGACAGATAACAAAGCGAAGGAGTTCGTTCAAATGCTTGCAAGCCTTGGGCACGAAAGCCCGACAGAGCATGTAAACTTCACTTTTGCTATCGAGGGCGTTTCACGCTCTTTATTGGCGCAAATAACACGCCATAGAATTGCTTCTTACAGCGTTCAAAGCCAGCGATATGTACGGCTTGAAAATTTTGAGCACGTGATACCACCTGCAATTGCTGAAAGTGAAAAAGCAAAAGAAGCATATTTGGCTGCAATGGGCAGCGAGGCTGAAAATTACAATAAATTAGCTTCTATTTTAAAAGAGCATAATTATAAAAAACTTACAGAAAGTGGAATTCCACATGATAAAGCTGAAAAAATGGCAGAAAAAGCTGCAATTGAAGATGCACGTTTTGTCCTTCCAAATGCTTGCGACACCAAGATGATAGTTACAATGAATACCCGAAGTTTAAATAATTTTTTCAAGCATAGATGTTGTAACCGCGCACAGTGGGAAATAAGGGCACTTGCAGATGAGATGTTAAAGCTTGTTTACAACGTTAGTCCGTCGCTTTTTGTTAAAAGTGGCCCACCGTGCGTTGGTGGCACTTGCACAGAGGGAAAAATGAGCTGCAATAAAACAGCAGAAATGCGGGCAAAATATAATGAAATTAAAGGTGCAAATTAATAATTATTAACTTTGAGAAAGGAGCTGTTATGGGGGAACTTATTGTCTTCGAGGGGCTGGACGGTAGTGGCAAAGCAACACAGGCTAAATTATTTTGTGATTATTTAAATTCAAAAAATATTAAATCTATGCAGGTTACTTTCCCAAATTATCAAAGTGATTCAAGTGCACTTGTTAAGATGTATTTGAATGGTGAGTTTGGAACAAACCCAAATGATGTTAATGCATATGCAGCGTCTAGCTTTTACAGCGTAGATAGGTATGCTGCATATAAATCGCAGTGGGGGCAGTATTATAGCGATGACTATATAATAGTAGCAGACAGGTACACTACATCAAATGCCGTTCATCAATGCTCTAAATTAAACCAAAACGAATGGGATAGTTACCTTAATTGGCTTTTTAAATTCGAGTACGATTATATAGGCATACCTAAACCTAATAAGGTGTTTTTTTTAGACGTAGAGCCGTTAATTTCTCAGGACTTAATGACAAAACGTTACAGCGGTACACATAAAAAGAAAGATATTCACGAAAATGATTTAGAATATTTAAAGAAAAGTTATAATGCAGCACATTATTGCATGGATAAATTCGCATGGCAACATATAAAGTGCAGCGAAAACGGCAATATGCGCAGTATTAATGATATACATGATAATATTGTTAATAAATACAATAATATATAAATTGCTTTTGTGTTATAGTTGTGAACATAAAAGTTAAATACTATTAATGAAATGCCGATGTAAGCGGCAGAATGGAGAAAAAAACAATGGCAAGAAGACGAAGAAACAGGCAGGGAAGAGGCCTTAAAACATTTTTAACTATTTTAATTATTTTGTTAGTACTACTAATAGCAGGTGGGGCCTTTGCATTCTTCTATGTTCAGGGCGACATAGAGGGCAACAGGGGTGGTGAAGTTGTTACAGCCACCGTAACAATTGAACAGGGTGCCGGAGTTTTGGCTATTGGCAACATTTTACAAGATGCAAATATTATTAGGCATGCACAAATATTCCGCTATTATGCGCCACAAAATGAAAAGACATCAACAATGCAATATGGCGACTTTGAAGTTTCATCTGACATGTCATACGACGAAATTATTGAAGTACTGCAAAAAACTTTCGATGATAGAGAGACAGTTTCTGTAACTTTCCCCGAGGGAATTTCTGTTTTTCGTTTCGGTAGTTTAATGGAAGAAGCCGGGCTTTGCACTGCCGAAGAGTTTATTGACGTTGCAAATAACGGAGATTTTAGCCAGTTCAGATTTTGGAATGAGCGCACAATAGATGAAAATGCTTTTATGCCTTGTGAAGGTTTCTTATTTCCTGAAACTTATGAATTTTTTGTCGGCGACGATGTTTATAACATGGTTGAAAAAATATACGCCGAATTTGAAAGCCGTTTTACAGATGAAATGTATGAGCAAGTTGAAAACTTAGGCTTCACACTGTCAGAGTTTATTACGCTTGCATCAATAGTTCAAGAAGAGGCAGGCCCTATTGAACAACAATCTGACGTTGCAGCAGTATTTATGGCTAGGCTTACACCAAACAGCGAAATTGGCATGCTACAAAGCAACTGTTCAAGCCACTTCCAAAACGACGAGGATAACAACTATATTTACAATTATATGGCACCATATTTTGGCGGTTGGGACAACATACCGCAAAATATTTTTGATAACTATAATACGTACGCGCTTGTTGGGCTGCCTGCAGGGCCAATTTCAAACCCAGGCACAGATGCAATTATTAATACATTAAACTACCAAACATCGCAGTATTATAACCCTGAAGCACCATATTATTATTTTTTAACCGACTTTACAGGTAAGTACTATTATGCTCAAACATATTCAGAACATTTAGTTAATGTTGATACAATGCACGAAGTAAATGCAACTTTTGATTAATTTAACTTTTAAATTTTTCAGCGATATTTTTATAAATTATCTACTTTGTTTATTATTTAACAAAGTAGATATTGCATAATATAAATTGGCATGTGGGCTGTCCTCAGCCCACGCCATAAAATAAGTTATAAATAATCCGTGCAGGATTTGAGGATTATTTACATTAATTACTTTAAGTAAATGGAGATATCTTTCGATGATAAAAAGGCCTGAATTGCTATGCCCGGCAGGAGATTTAGAGCGGTTGCATTTTGCAGTGTTATATGGTGCAGATGCAATTTATGTTGGCGGTGAATCATATGGAATGCGAAGCGCGCCGAAAAATTTCACTGTTGAACAATTAAAACAAGGCGTTGAGTTTGCACACAAATTTAATAAACGAGTTTATTTGACATTAAACGCGGTACCAAATAATGAAGAAATATCAAAACTACCTGATTACATACGAAGAGTACGTGAAACAGGAATTGATGCTTTTATCGTTGCAGATTTAGGCGTGTTATCAATAGTAAAGCACTATGCGCCTGAAATTGAAGTTCATTTTTCCACGCAAGTTGGCATTACAAATTATGTTGCAGCAAGCGCCGCATACGATTTAGGTGCAAAGCGTGTGGTTTTGGCAAGAGAATTATCATTACAAGACATAGCATTTATTCGCGAAAATACGCCTAAAGAGCTAGAACTTGAAGCATTTGTGCATGGCGCAATGTGCATGTCTTTTTCGGGTCGCTGTTTGTTGTCACATTATTTATCAGAGCGTGACGCCAACAAAGGCGCATGTACACAGCCGTGCCGTTGGAAGTGGCATATTATTGAAGAACATAGGCCAAACCATCACTTTGAAATAAACGAAGATGAAGGCGGCAGTTACATATTAAATGCTAATGATTTATGCACAGCACCTTTTATAGATTTAATTTGCAAAGCAGGCATAGATAGCTTGAAAATTGAAGGACGTGCCAAGACGTTTTATTATGTTGCAAGTACTGCATTTGCTTACAGGCTTGCGCTAGATACATATTTAAAAGATCCTGATAAACAATTTTTATGCCCGGAAACTGTTTTAGAAGAGCTAACAAAAACATCACACAGAAATTATTCAACAGGCTTTTATTTTGGCCAAAACGGTGCAAAGCAAGAGACAAAAAAAGGTGTATACATAAGAGAATGGGAAGTAATTGGAGTTGTTGATACATATGATAACGCAATTGCTTGTTGCACACAGCGTGGAAAGTTTTCAAAAGGTGATGATATTGAAATTTTAACACCTGACGGAGAAATTATACAGCTAAATGTTGCGTACATTTTAGATGAAAACGGTGATGAAATAGAAACAGCACCGCATGCAATGATGAAGTTTAGTATACCATGCAAACAAGAGATTCCTGAATATTCAATTTTACGTAAAAGAATATGTAATAAATGATATTTTAGTAAAATGATATTTTAGTTGTATTAGAGGTAATAACAAGTTTAAAGAGAAAGTTTGAGAATAAATATTATAATATCACTGCCCTGTATTTCGCTAAATTTTTATTTAGCGAAACAACTATGTGTCTGTTATTTGCTATAATATCACCCTTGCAATGGTTTGTCAAATTTTATTTAACATCATCAAAAAAGCTCTGGCACTTTTCGTGCCGATTTTTTTCATTGCCATTCATTTACAATTTTTTGTTTAGCTTACACTTGTTATTTTTTTCAATATCTACTTGAATAATTTAAAGTTACATCTATATTTTCTTGCACTCCTTTTTATTGTTGGTCATCACTCCCCTTATTAACTGCTTTATATATTTTATACAACTGTCCTTTTTATATTTTTGCTTGACAAAACATAATTATTATGGTATTATATTCAAGCGGTCAAGATTTATTCAGATCACACTTTTATATTATAATTCTATTTTATCGCGGGATGGAGCAGTTCGGTAGCTCGTCGGGCTCATAACCCGAAGGTCGTCGGTTCAAATC
>CAYJMH010000030.1:0-26001 GCA_964371535.1 uncultured Bacteroides sp. | reverse complement strand
TAAAACATAAAACGTAGGGGGTGACAACTTTGAAAGTCATCACAGAGGCAATATTAAGAGATGAGCTAAGGTGTTCAGAACCCGAGGTTTATTATATACCGGAGGGCAAAATTTTGTCGCCTGCAGCGCGTGAATATTTACAGCAACGAAAAATAGACATAAAAAAAGAAAGCGAAAAAACCGTGACAACTGAAAAAGCGCCGCAAACAGTTTGCAGTGCAATAACTGAGCAAAGCAGTGCGGCAAAGTATGTTGACGAAGAAACAGGCGCATTTTACACACAAAAGCCGGAGCATATGACACAGCTTTACAGTAACGTGCTTGTACCTAAAAACCATCCGCGTATAGTATTTAGGGGGAAATTAGATTCGCTTCAAGCTATTTTTATTGTTACTCAAGCGCAAATGAAAATGCGTGCTTCAAGTGAAAAACTAATTAATGATTTAGACAATATAGTTTGCATATTGCGTGAGTTAATGCGTTGCGATGTTTTAAATGAAGAGTTCACAAACGAAAAAATTATTGGGCTTACACATGCAGAGTTGCGAGAGCGCTCGCACAACCCCATGAAGTTTTTTAAAGTGAAACAAATGGTCTTACCTGACTACTCACTTGGGCTTGACTATGCACAGTTAAACGTACTGCGCACGTCAATTCGTGAAACAGAAGTTTTTGCGAGCGAGGCATTTCGCGTAAACCGCAAATGCACCAGGCCTGACATAATAGAAGAACTAAACCGACTATCAAGTGCACTGCACATTATAATGTGTAAATACCTTGCAAACGAGTATTGATTTATAAAAAATTAAAATCGTTTATAAAAAAAATTAAAATGCACTTTTAGTGAATTTTAAAGAGAATATCAATACATTGACGTTATTCTTGTACGCTTAAACAATTCACTGTTTTAGTAAGCCGCACATTTAAATGCGGCTAGGCATTTAATTTAAGGAGGCACAATGGAAAATATAATCAATGCCGTTATTGATGCCGTAACAGGTACAGGCTTTGTAGAGGTTGAAGTTTCTGCAAGGCATGTGCATTTAACAAAAGAGCATGTACAAACGCTTTTTGGCAATGGTGCAACGCTTACGCCAAAACGCCCATTGTCACAGCCCGGGCAGTTTTTATGCGAAGAACGTGTAACTGTTATAGGTGCAAAAGGAAAAAAAGAGCGTGTTGCAGTTCTTGGCCCTGAAAGAAAAGACACACAGGCAGAGCTTTCACGTAGTGACTGCATAGAAATAGGTGTTAATGCACCTTTGAGAGAATCGGGCGACATTGTAGGCTCAGCACCTCTGAAAATTGAGGGGCCTTGTGGCAGTGTTACAGTGGAACAGGGCGCAATAGTGGCCCAAAACCACATACATGTGCCGCCACAAGTAGCACAAAAGCTGAACTTAAGCAATAAAGAAGTAGTGAGCGTGAAAGTTTTGACACAGCGCCCTATAACTTTTAACGATGTTGTTGTTAGGGTAGACGATGCTTTCAGTTTTCGTATGCATGTGGATTTTGACGAGGCTAACGCAGCATTTGTCAGCGGGTTTACACTTGGAAAAATAATAAAATAAGCTTTTCGCACAGAAAAACCCACACAAATTGAAACGAGGCCTTATATGAATGTTGACAGAGTAAACGAATACATGCAGAGAGTTGAGAACAGCGAAACACAGACTTTTGAACCTTGCGGGAAGCTTTATAAAGTTGGGCTTGACCTTGGAACAGCATACATTGTAATTGTTGTGTTGGACGAAGAGAACAACCCAATAGCTTGCGAAAAACAAAGCGCACAAGTGCTGAGAGACGGCGTTGTGGTAGACTACACAGGCGCACTTAAAATTGTGAGACAGCTAAAAGAGAAAATTGAAAAAAGACTCGGTGTTTCACTTATAAATTGTGCCATAGCAATGCCGGCAGGCACCGAAACAAGCATGAAAACACACCAGTATGTTGCAGAGGGTGTAGGCTTTGAAGTGACTAATGTTCTAGACGAGCCATCTGCGGCGAACGCGATATATGAGATAGACGATGGTGTTGTTGTAGACATCGGTGGTGGAACAACAGGGCTTGCAGTGTTGGAAAATGGCAAAGTAATACAAGTGGAAGACGAGCCAACGGGCGGAACACATTTGACACTTGTTTTGGCAGGTAATCAACACATATCTTTTGAAGAAGCTGAACAACTTAAACAAGATTACAAAAGGCACAAAGAAATTTTGCCAATTGTAAAGCCCGTTATTGAAAAAATGGCAAGTATTGTTAAACGCTATGTTGATAAAAGCAACACTCAAACGCTATATTTGTGCGGTGGCACATGCTGTTTAACAGGAATAGAGAATATTTTTGAACAAGAGACAGGTATAAGAACCGTGAAACCGAATAATCCGTTTCTTGTTACGCCGGCAGGCATTGCAATGCTTTGCAAGCCGGGTGCGGCAGATAAAATTTATTAATTAGCAAAGCCATAAATTGAGGCCTATGTGCGTTAGCACATTTTTAAGAACAGCGAATGTGAACAGGGCTTAGGCTGAAATTTGTGAAGAAGCATTATAGCAAAAAAGCAATTAAATTTGAAAGGGGGTAAAACGTATGGATTATAACACCCTTGTAAATGAAATAGTAAAAAGAGTTTCACAAAAGCTGAATGAGTTTGAAAACCAGACTTTTGTACCTGAATGCAAGAGCAAAGTTCTTATTTTGAACTCTGAACACGGAAGTTTGTGCCATAAACTTTACGAAGCAAAAAAGCTTAATTCATGTTGTGAAGTGGACTGTGCACTTGAACAAAATTACAATGTAGACGTTGAAAAATATGACGCAGTTGTGCTTTTTGACTTTAGTGTAGAGCTACTTTGTCGCCTTGCTGGCGGAATATGTGATACACCATTTTCGGCACTGGCACAAAAAGCAATTTTGTTAGACAAAAAAATATACGTGCCAAAAGAAGGCGTTGAACTTTTCAATTACGCTGCCGGAAAGAAGAATGATTATTATGATTTCCTTGAGCATAAGTTGCAAAGGCTTTCGAACTGTGGCATTACAATTTGCCCGTGCGAAGAAATAGAGGATAATATACTTAAATGCTGCAAAACGGCAAGTGGCGGCGTGAAAGTTGAAAAATCCAACACAAACATCAATTTAAGCACTGTTAAATTTACTAAAAAAGTAATTACAGAAAAAGATATGGCAGGTGCAAAGGCAGAGAAAGCGGGCACCGTATGTGTGGCTAAAAAAGCAATTATTACTGATTTAGCAAAAGATTATGCAAAGAAATATTCGCTTGCCATTGTGCGTGACGATGTTTAACGCATAAAAAAACAAATGGAGGTATCGCTATGCAGGTGGCAAAAGTGATAGGAACAATTTGGGCTACACGCAAAGAGGAAAAACTTAACGGTTTTAAACTTCTTATAGTACAACCGCTTAACTTGCGTGATGACAGCAATTTTAAGGTGCCCATAATTGCGGCAGACGTTATAGGCGCAGGCGTTGGCGAGACGGTTATTATTGTTGGCGGAAGCAGTGCAAGAAGTGCCGCGGGTGACATGAGCACACCCGTTGACGCAAGCGTTGTAGGCATTGTAGATGACAAAGAGCTAGATTTAAGTGTGCTGTAAAGGTGGTGATTTTTCACTGTGGATATAGTTGAAGTAGTAAAAAATGCAGGAATTGTAGGTGCCGGTGGTGCCGGTTTCCCAACGCACGTGAAAATAAACACAAGCGCAGAGACACTGATTATCAATGCTGCAGAGTGCGAGCCGCTTATAGAGACTGACAAATATATAATGCGGACTTTCGCAAATGAAATTATTGCGGCCATTGAGGCAGTTGGCAAGCAAATTGGCGCAAAACGAAAAGTATTTGCCACAAAGGCAAAATACAAAAAAGAAATTGCTGCCATTGGCGACGCAATTAAAAGTGTAAGTGCAAATATTGAAATTTTTGAGATGGGCACATTTTACCCTGCCGGCGACGAACAGACAATAGTTGCACTTGTGACAAACAAAAGCGTGCCCGAAAGAGGCTTACCGCTTGACGTTGGTGCAGTTGTTTGCAACGTTGGAACACTGTTGAACATTGAATCGGCAATGAAAGATGGATTGCCTGTAACGCAAAAGTTTTTATCGGTTGTTGGCGAAGTTAAAACGCCTGTTATGCTAAGCGTGCCAATTGGCACTGCAATAACACAGTGCATTGATGCAGCCGTGCCAAACATTAGCGATTATGCCGTTATTATTGGCGGGCCAATGATGGGGCAAGTTGTTTCAGACACTGATAAAATAAATAAAGCAGTAGTCACAAAAACAACAGGCAATATTATTGTTCTAAATAAAAACCATTATTTAATCAACCATGCAAAATGTTCAATTGATAAGCTTAAACTGCAAACACACGCAGCATGCATTCAATGCAGAATGTGTACTGATTTGTGCCCAAGATATTTACTGGGCCACAAAATTCGTCCACATATTGTAATGCGCAACTTATCGCGTGTTAATGTAGATTTAAGCACAGAACAATTTCTTTCTGCTTTTGGCGATGCCGCGAACTGTTGCAGCTGTGGTGCTTGTGAGTTATTCTCTTGCCCCATGGGTCTTTCGCCAAAGCGCGTTAATGATTACATAAAAGGTGTAATTAGAGAAAAAGGCATAGATGTGCCAAAGAATAGAGAGCCGGCGATAAAAAAAGAGTTGCCTATGCGACAAATCCCTACAGAGAGGCTTGTTGCAAGGCTAGGGCTTTCAAAATATTATAGCGAACATGCAAGTGATTTGCTGACGCTTGAACCATGTAGTGTGTATATTCCTTTTAAACAGCATATAGGCAAGCCTGCGGTGCCAAATATTGGCGTTGGAAGTGTTGTGCAAGTGGGCGATTTAATTGGAAAAGCTAGCGAGGGTTTAAGCGCAAATATTCACTCAAGCATTTCAGGAACAATAACACAAATTGATGAGGCGGGCGCAACAATTACCCGCAAAAAGGAGGCGTAGTAAATGTCAAGTGCAATAGGCATGATTGAACTTTCGAGCATAGCAAGGGGCATTGAAACGTGCGACTTCATGGTGAAAGCGGCACATGTTGAACTGCTTCGCTCATCAACTATTTGCCCCGGAAAATATATGATAATAATAGGTGGAGACACAGGCGATGTTAGGGCGGCAATGGCAGCAGGTAAGAAACAAGGTGATGAGTGTGTTGTTGACACACTTGTAATTCCAAATGTTCACAAGCAGCTATTTCCGGCTATATCAATGACAAGCCAAGTTGAAACAAAAGGGGCACTTGGTGTTTTAGAATTTTACTCTGTGGCATCTGCCATAAAAGCGGCAGATATAGCGGCAAAGGCCGCAAATGTTACACTGATAGAAGTGCGCACGGGCTATGCAATAGGCGGCAAAGGGTTTGTAACACTTTGCGGCGATGTTGGTGACGTACGCGCTGCTGTTGAAACGGCATCACGTGGCGCAGAACTTTTGGTGGGCACAAGCGTTATACCACGCCCGTCTAAAGAACTGTTCGACACAGTATTATAAACAAATTTATTATGATGCAATATGAAGGAGGACAATTATGGAAGTCTTTACAACCACATTACAAGCTTGGATAAGCAACATTTCAATCAACTCTATCATTATTATGATAATGATGGTATTCATGTTGGTTGGCGCGGTAGACAGAATTTTCGGCAACAAATGGGGATACGGCGAAAAATTTGAAGAGGGCTTTAATGCAATAGGCGCACTTGCAATTGCTATGGCCGGTGTTATTGCGGCGGCTCCTGTACTTGCAGAAGTACTTGGCCCTATCATCACACCACTTTACACACTAGTAGGCGCAGACCCTGCAATGTTCGCAACAACACTTTTGGCAAACGACATGGGCGGTTATCAACTTGCTATGGAGCTTGCAGAAAATGAAAGTATTGGTAACTTCGCAGGTCTAATTCTAGGCGCTATGATGGGCCCAACAATTGTTTTTACAATTCCTGTGGCACTTTCAATACTTAAAAAAGAAGACCGCCCATACCTTGGCGCTGGTGTTCTTGCCGGTTTAATTACAATACCTCTTGGCTGTATAGCAGGCGGCCTTGTAATGAACACAACTTCTTACAAAATTTCTATCACAGAAATTCTTGTTAACTTAATACCTGTTATTATTATTGCAGGCCTAATAGTTCTAGGTTTGTGGTTCATACCTACAAAAATGATTGCAGGCTTTAATGTTTTCGGCAAAGCAGTAACAATTTTAATTACAATTTTTACAGCTATTGCAGTTTTCCAATTCCAAACAGGCATAATGTTCCCTGTATTCGATGTTATGAGCACACCTGATGCAACAGGCGTTGTTCCTCTAATTTCAGGCCTTACAACTTGTGGAATTATAGGTATTACACTGATAGGTGCATTCCCACTTGTTAAGTTTATTACAGATGTATTCGGCAAAGGTCTATCAAAAGTTGGCAAACTTTTCGGCATGGACGAGAATGGTTCAACAGGTCTTGTTGCAACACTTGCAAACAACATCGCAACATTTAACATTCTTGACAAAATGAACCCGAAGAGCAAACTTTTGAACGTTGCGTTCGCAGTTTCAGCAGCTTTCGTATTCGGCGATCACCTTGGCTTTACAGCAGCAAACAACAGCGAGATGGTTTTCTCAGTTGTAGTTGGCAAACTTGTAGCAGGTATTACAGCTTTAATACTTGCAAACATACTTGCACCTGTTCTTCTTGCTAAAATTCAAAATGCAGACACAGACACAAAAGGTAAAAAAGCAGAAGCACCTGCTGCAGAATAAATTGAAATTTCAAATAGCATGATTTAAGGGCTACCGCGAATGATTGTAATCATTCGCGGTAGCCCTTATTATGTTAAAAAAGTTAAGTTCTTTGTCAACAGTTGGGGCGAACCCGAAAAATAAATAACAACAATCGGTAATGCCAAGCCACCGATTGTTGTTTAAAACTTAAAAATATAAAGCTAAATATTTATGCACCATCAACCATGGCAGTGTTTGTGTCACCGGCTTTGGCTTTTTCTTCAATTGCCTTCATCATAGCTTTTGCATTATTGCTGCTATTCGTAGCGCCAGCAACCATGTCAATCTCGTCAGAGTTAGCTGCATTTAGAACGTTCTCGCTAAGCTCACTAATCCATTCTGATGGATGTGGTGTCATTGGGTAGTTATCAAAAGTGGTTGCACTTTTCAAACTGCCATCTTCGTGTATTGATTCAAAAGTAGCATCTGATACATTACCATTCGAATAAGTTATGGTTAATGTGTCGGTGTAGCCCTCACTGGGTGCCGCCATCTGGGCAGAGTAGGTGCCATCTTTGATGCCGGTGCCGCAAGAAGTAAGTAAAGCAGCAACTAAAATACTGTATATAAAAAACGATTTTCTTTTCATAATGCACCTCTAGCAATTATTGTGTCTTTAGAATAAACGATATAAAATCAATATATTCACTATAATAAAAGTATAACATACACATTGCACATGTCAATATGTTTTGCAATAAAGTAAGTATGTGCAAATGCAGTCAAATTATGCAAAAGCAAGTAGAGCTGCATTATTTACAGCTTGTTTCATGGCGTGGGCTGAGGAAAGCCCAAATGCTAATTTATATTATGGCGTGGCATAGTCAAATGTTAATTTATATTATGCTCGTACCTCGCGCAATATAAATAATCCTCAAATAATAAAAAGTCAAGCCACAAAAAAATATTTAAAAGCAAAACTTACAGAGGGCAAACAAAGCTGACATAAAAAGCTATTTAATACCATTAGAGCGCACAGGGCAAAAAAGTTGTCATTAAGAATTGTTCTTTTTTGACCGTAGGCGGTCTTATGGTATGGGTGTGAGGGCACAGCGTTTAGGGGTCCGGGGGAATCGCAACCCCCGGCGCTTTTGCTACTTTTCACGCTGAAAAGTAGGTATTTCTTTCGTAGTAATTTAAATAGTAGCAGCAACGCTTTATTTTATACGCATAACAATATAAATAATCCATAAATCCTACATAATTTATTTATAACTTACTTAAAGTAAAATACAATTGCTATGCACTGCGTAAAGGAATATGTTTTTTAACAACAGTTAAATTATGCTTGCAAGCAGGTTTTATTCTATTTAAATATATATCAATTTTATTCAAAAATTTTGTTGAAAATACAAGTAAAGATAAAACCAATATGCCTAAAAAAATGTTTAATTCACCTGATAATATAGCTGCAAATTGGTAAAACCCAATTATAACTAACATAACTATCAACATTTTTATTATGAAACTAGCTATTTTGTTCAACATAATATTCACTCCTACTTTTTACAAATTAATTAGTGTATTTACATGATACTACAACTTTAGGTTGTTGTCAACACTTTTTACAACTTTTTTTACAAAAACTATTTACAAAAACAACAATGTGTAGTAAAATGTAGTTGTAGAAATATTATTGTTATAGTTGCAGTGGTAATTTGCTGCTTTGAGAGGTATAAAAATGTTTGCACAACGTTTAAAAGAATTAAGAAAAGAGAAGGGCGTTTCTCAGGCCGTGCTTTCGTCAGCACTTGGGCTAAGCCAGCAAGCCGTAGGAAAGTGGGAAACCGGTAGATGTACACCTGACCCGCAAACGCTTGCTGAACTTGCGGCATATTTTAATGTTAGCTCTGATTATATTTTGGGCGTAGAAAATAATGTGCCAAATTTTGATGAAGCTCAAAGATATCGTACACGTGATGAGTACCCAATTCAAGTAGTTGGAACTGTACGTGCAGGGTATAATGCTGTTGCGTTTGAAGAGGACTATGGCACAGAATACGCATTTGTGAAAGACCCGGACAATTACTTTTATTTACTGGTTAAAGGCGACAGTATGGAGCCTAAAATAAGCGACGGTGACCTTGCGCTTGTTAGACGCCAGCAGACGCTTGAAAATGGTGAACTTGGCGTTGTAATTTACGGCGATAATAGCGGAACATTGAAAAAATTTTTTAAGCGCGGTAACGCAATAATATTGCAACCTTTTAACCCTTCATATCAAGCCGAAATTATAATGGGTGAAGACTTGCAGCATGTTTATGTTGTGGGCAAAGTTGTTGAAACAAAAACAAAGTGGTAATATTTTAATTATTGTATTATGTATAAAGTTCTGTTGCATATTTGATTTCAAATGTGTTTATTTTCTATGCTTTTTTAAGGGAGTGACTGCTTTGGAATTATTTGATAAGCTGACAATATTGGCAGACAGTGCAAAATATGATGTAGCTTGTACGGCAGGTGGAACAAATGATAAAACAAATAGGAGCGGGGTGCCCGGCAATTGCATTTGCCACACTTTTGCCGCCGATGGCCGATGTGTTAGCCTTTTGAAAGTTCTTTTTACAAATATATGCAAATTTGACTGCAAATATTGTGTTAATCGGCGCACAAACGACGTGAAAAAGGCGGTTTTTACGCCTGAAGAGATAGCCGGTTTAACTTACGAATTTTATAAGAGGAATTATATAGATGGATTGTTTTTGTCTAGTGCTGTATATAAAAATGCAGATTACACCATGGAGCAAATTATTAAAGCAATTGAAATATTAAGAAATAATCATAAATTTAAAGGGTATATACATGCTAAAACTATACCCGGTGCAAGCCAAGAGCTTGTGACAAAGTTGGGCTTTCTTGTTGATAGGCTAAGCGTAAATATTGAATTTCCCAGCGAAAGTAGCCTAAATCAACTTGCGCCTGAAAAAACAAAGGCTTCAATTATAAAACCTATGAAATTGATCAGGAATTCTGTTATTCAGAATAAACATGAAATTGTTAAATATAAAAATAGCACACCGTTTGCACCTGCCGGGCAAAGTACACAAATGATAATAGGTGCAACACCTGAGACTGATTTTCAAATACTAAAACTAACACAGGCACTATATAATAAATACGATATGAAGAGAGTTTTTTACTCAGCATATATTCCTGTTGCCGAACATGCCCTGCTTCCCCCAATAGATATAAAACCGCCTCTTTTACGTGAGCATAGGCTTTATCAAGCTGATTGGCTTTTACGGTTTTATAATTTTAAAGCTGAAGAAATTTTGAGCGAACACGAACAAAATTTCAACCCCTACCTTGACCCAAAATGCAATTGGGCAATAAATAACATGCATATTTTTCCTGTGGACATAAATAAGTGTAGCTATGAAATGTTGTTGAGGGTGCCGGGAATAGGTAAAAAAAGTGCAGGCAGAATTTGGTCTGCCCGCAAATATGCATTACTTAGATATGAAGATTTAAAGCGCATTGGTGTGGTGTTGAAGCGCGCACAATATTTTATAGTATGCAGTGGGTATAATTGCCCTCATCATGGCAAAAGAGAGACGACTGTAAGGGCACTTGTTGACCCTTATGCTGTGAATTTCGGAATACAGCAAATACAACAGCTTTCAATGTTTGAGACACCAACAGCTCAAAGTTCAACATGGGGCGATTTTAGCACGAAAAACCATTTTAAATTATTGTCACAGGAGGCAGCAACATGTATTTCGGCGAAAATGTAATTTACATTTATGATGGCACGTTTGATGGAATGATGTGCTGCGTTTTTGAAAGTGTGTTAAAGCGCGAAGTTCCTTATGAGATAATGTGCGAAGAAGATTTTTCTGCTAGCTTTTTTTCTGTTAGTAAAATTATTACCGACAAGCAAAAAGCATTGAGGGTATATAATTCAATTGCAGTAAAAATGGGCGATGTTGCGCTTGATTTAATACAAACAATGTATTTGTCTTGCGCAAAAAACAAAGAGATGAATATTTTGAATTTTATGCTTTTAGGGTATAAACATGGGTTTGAGACTGTTAAAATGATGTCGCATGTGCATGTTACGCCTATGTTATGTACCCATAAAGCAGTAAAAAGTGAGGCTCATCACTTTAAAGGCTTTGCGAGGTTTGCAAATTATGACGGTGCGCTTGTTGCGTTTATATCACCCAAGAATTTTGTGTTACCTTACCTAAGGCAATATTTTTGTGCACGATATAAAGACGATGACTTTTTTGTGTTTGACAAAACACATAAAGTTGCCCTTATATATGAAAAAGGAAAGGCGGATATAATATCGGTAGACAGTATTACCACACCGGACATTAGTGATGAAGAACAGCAATATCGTGATTTATGGGTAAGATATTATAAAACAGTAGCAATTGAGGAAAGGGAAAACCCTAAGTGCAGAATGACATTAATGCCAAAAAGGTTTTGGCAAGATATGGTTGAAATGCAAGACGAAATTAAATGCTTACTCAAAGCGTAAAACTGTATTATATCTCAAAATGTTGCTGCAAAATTCATTTAATTTAATTTATCAATCTGTTGGCATTGCTGCCTCATCATAATAAGGTGTAACAGGGGCAATAACTTCTTGTTCTGCAACCGTGTTGCTTTGTTGTGTTGTTTCTGAAGTGTTTTGAGTATTATTTGTAGCACCTTGCTCGTTTTGTTGCGTTGTGGTTTGTGCGCCTGCGTCATTTACTACTATAACTTCCGCGCCCTCGCCAAAATTTTCTGCATTAGTTGTTTCTTCGTCAGTTAACGGAAGTGCTGCTTGTGCTGCTTTGTTAAGTGGCGAAACTTCACCCGAGGGCTTTTCTAATAGATAAGCCGCTACTGCTTTGCTGTCTTGCACAAGTACAATTGCATACATTTTGCTGTCCTCTGTGCTTTGCGACGGCACAAGAAGTGACCATTTGTCTACTTGCTTACCTTTGCTTTTTTCAAGTGTTAAGCTGCTTTCTTTTATAACTTCGTTAAATGCAATAAAGCTGTCGTCCCACTTTTTTGGAACTGTTACAGTGCTTACTGTTGCAGTGGCAACGTCTGCCTCTACGCCGTAACCTTGTAAAAAGACTACAAGGTCGTCTGCACTGCTCATTTCTAAATTTACCATTGCAACAGCCTCTAGTGTGTTGTCTTCATCACCGGAGTTGGCTAGAATACTGTTGACACCTATTGCTGCTGCCAAAATTACTGCACCACAAGCACATGCAATTCCAACTTTTTTAATTTTACCTTTTCTTAAAGTCATTACAAACATAAGTTCATCTCCTTAGCTGATATTTATTTTGATTTAAAGGCTGCCTTTTGCAGTTTTGTTTTTATTAATTGGTTCGAAAATATAGATAGGTAGACAGCCTAGCTTTGCTTTATAAAATGTATGTATTAAACATTGTGTTTTATACTGAATTTTAAAAATATATTTTTATATTGTATTTTGCATTTAGGTTTGGTAGTGCCACTGTGAGCTAAAATGAACAGATTTCGGCGCGTTTACTTGCACTAATATAGGAGAGGGATGGGTTTTTTTTGTTTAAATGTGAATTTCAATGCCGAAATTTAGTGGAAGATTTGCCGGAATTGACAAGATGCACATTTGCACTTATACTATGTAGACGAAGCGGATGTTTTGGCACAGTGTATTGCTTAATTTTGGCCTTATTGCTGCTTTATAATAAAAACATTAAATATTTAGTAACAATATTTAATTTAATATTGACATAAAGCACATAATTAGTGTATAATTTATGTTAGCCGAAAATTATTCGGCTCCTAACCTCAATGTTAAGGGAGGGACAAAGATGTCAGAAATCAGAGTTAAAGATAATGAATCACTTGACAGTGCACTTCGCCGTTTTAAACGTTCGTGCGCTCGCTCAGGTGTGCTTGCTGAAGTGCGTAAACGCGAGGCTTATGAAAAACCATCCGTTCGCCGCAAGAAAAAATCTGAAGCTGCACGCAAACGCAAATTTAAATAATTTGTGTTTTGCGGTATGTACAAAAAGTAGCGGGTCTGCTTGCAGGCTCGCTTTTTTGTAAATGCTTATATTTTTAAGGAGCTTTAAATGTCATTTTTTTTTCCGAATTTGCTTTTTAAACGTGCATATGACATTACGCCTGAATTTTTAAAAAAAAGTAATATAAAGGCATTACTTTTAGATGTTGACAACACATTGACAGGACATGGTAGCCAAGAGTTGCCGGCCGAGATAAGTGCTTGGCTGTTAGCCATGCAAGATGCAGGCATTAAAATGGCAATTGTATCTAATAACGTGGAAAAAAGGGTTATGCCATTTGCAAAAAAAATTAATTTGGAGTATAAGTCTTTTTGCTGCAAGCCGTCACCTATTGGGCTTATAAAGGCAAGAAAAATTTTGGGCGTGCAAAAAAATGAGATAGCACTTGTTGGCGACCAAATTTTTACAGATGTTTTGGCCGCGAATTTTTACGGAATTAAATCGTATCTGGTGGTGCCAATGTATAGCGATTATAAGTGGACAATTAGGTTTAAAAGGTATTTAGAAAAACGTATACTTAATTTATACTACAAAAAAGGCGGGAAAATAATAGAAAAAAGCAATTAGGTTAATTTTTTATATACGTTGAAAGGTAGATTGACTTATGAATAACAGGTTGCAGCAAATTGCAGAAAAATTACCTGCAAAATCTGACGCGGCTATTATAAAAAAGCCGTCTAACATTTTTTATCTTACAGGAATTGACACGCATAGTGCCGGAACTCTTTTAGTTTTTCCACAAAATGCGTACTTTATAATAGATTCTCGTTACATAGAAGTAGCACAAAAAATCTCTACAAATGTTGAAGTAATTCTTGAGAGTAACAGTTTTGAGCAGATTGCAACACTTATTAAAAAGCACGATGCGAAATGTGTTAGCTTAGAAGATAGTTGTACACTTGCATATGCTGAAAAAGTGCGTGGTGCTTTACCTGATAATGTTGAACTTGACACAAGTAGCGAATTAGGCAAAATAATTGACAATATGCGCGTAGTAAAAAGCGAGAGCGAAGTTGAAAGCATTAGAAAGGCGCAAGTTATAACCGATGATTGCTTTTTGCACATATTAAATCATATAAAGCCCGGTGTTCGAGAGATAGATATAGCACTTGAAATGGAAGTGTTTATGAGGAAAAGAGGCTCTAACGGCCTTGCATTCCCAACTATTCTTGTTGCCGGGGCAAAAAGTAGCTTACCACACGGCGAACCGGGCGACAATGTAATAAAAGAAGGCGACTTTGTAACACTTGATTTTGGCGCAAAAGTTGACGGCTATTGCACTGACATGACACGTACTGTTGCAGTTTCTTTTGTAAGCGAAGAGCAAAAAAATGTATACGAAACAGTGCTTAAAGCACAAGTAACTGCATGCAACGGTGCACGGGCAGGTATGCGCGGCTGTGACGTTGATAAAATTGCCAGGGACATTATAGTGGGGGCAGGTTATGGCGATTACTTCGGCCATGGCCTTGGCCATTCGCTTGGTATTGAGGTTCACGAAGACCCAAGATACAGCCCTTTGTTTAAAGAGGTTATTCCAAAGGGTGCACTTATGACTATTGAACCTGGAATTTATTTGCCTGAAAAGTTCGGGGTCAGAATTGAAGATACTGTGCTTGTAAAAGAAGACTGTGTTGAAATTTTGGGAACTTGCGATAAAAAATTGATAGTAGTTTAGCATATTTTGCGATATTACGCACAATGTATTACTATTTTTTAAAAGCTATATAATAATAAAAAAATAGGCAATAAAAACTTGCAAAAACCTTGTAATTACTGTAAAATATACTTAGGTAATTATTAGTTAGAACACAATTGGAGGATTATAAATTATGATTTCAGCCGGTGAATTTAGAAACGGTGTAACATTTGAAGAAGATGGGAATGTAATGCAAATTGTCGAGTTTCAACACGTTAAACCGGGCAAGGGTGCTGCGTTTGTGCGCACAAAAGTTCGCAATGTTATTACGGGCTCGGTAGTCGAAAAAACGTATAACCCAACAGCAAAATTTCCAAATGCTTATGTAGAGCGCCGTGAAATGACATATTCATATGAAGACGGCGGACTTTATTATTTTATGGATAATGAAACATACGAGCAAGTGCCGTTGAATGAGAGCGAACTTGATGATAGCTTCAAATTTGTTAAAGAGAACGAAGTTTGTAAAATTCTTTCTTACAAAGGCAAAGTTTTTGGTGTTGAGATACCAAATTTTGTAACATTGAAAATTACTAGTACAGAACCGGGTATGAAAGGAAATACGGCAACAAATACATTGAAGCCTGCAACACTTGAAACCGGTGCAGAAGTGCGTGTTCCTCTTTTCATAAACGAGGGCGAAGTTATTCGTATAGACACACGCACAGGCGAATATATGGACAGAGCATAATTTTCTTTCGAAAGGAAAAAAGATAAATGGACAACATGACACTGACCGAGAGAGCCGCTTATATTAAAGGGCTTATGAAAGGCATGGAATACGACTCAACAACAAACGAGGGCAAATTGATTGTTGCACTTCTTGATCTTGTTACAGATTTGACAGAGCAAGTCGCGGTGATGGACGACGAAATTGGCGATTTATTTGACGAAGTTGATGCTATAAGCGAAGATTTAACTGATGTGGAAAATTATTTGTGGCAAGACGATGAAGATGACGAAGACGATAACGACGTTTTTGATGACGAACTTTATGAAATTAAATGCCCTGCCTGCGGCGAGGTTATTTGCCTTGATGAAGGAAGGCTTGCTGCGGAAGACCTTGCTTGCCCAAATTGTGCGACAAAGTTTGAGGTTGATTTTAGCGACGAATGTGGTTGTTGCAGCGACAACAGCAGCGACGAAGAATAATTCGCACATTTAGTTTTTAAGCCGACTTTTACTGAGCTTCTTTATAAACATGGCGAAGAAAACTTATGGTAAAGCTTTTAAAATTTAATAACAGTGGCAAACAAATGTATACTTCCAAGCAAATAACTAAACCTTATTTTGTGAAGTGTGCTTAGTTTGCCTTTATTTTATTGTAGCTATTGCTAAATGTTTTACATGTTAAATGGGTTGTCAAAGAAATGCTGACAGTAACCATTATAAATACTATTAATAATTAATTTACATTTTTCTTCTTTATTTATGACGCAAATATGTTATAATTTAAAGCCAACCATACACATCTACAATTTATTGCAAAAGGATTAATTAAGAATGGAACTTAAAACAGGCATACTTTCTTTAAACTACTTTAAAAATTTGTTTTTGGGAAAAACACAAAACATACTGCCGTTCCCGGTACGTGCGCAAAAACCATTTTTGGGGCAAAACATAGGTGGCAAGTTGCCAAGGTGTAAGCCGGAAGACGTGAACGTATCGTCAAGAACGGTGGCGCACTTTTTAAGCAACCTATCTAAAATAAAACCTGCATGTGTGCACACAGCAATTATAATGCGAGAGGGAAAAGTAATTTGTGAAGCCGGCTTTGAGCCTTACAGCACAAAATATTGGCATGTAACGCACAGCCTGTGTAAAACATTTGCGGGCATTGCAATTGGTATGCTTGTAGATGAAGGCCGCCTTACCACGCAAGAACTTGTATGTGACTTTTTCCCTGAAAAATGCACATTTTTAACGCCGAGACGAACAAAAAACATTACAGTAGAGCATTTGCTGACAATGAAAAGCGGTGCTAATTTTGGCGAGATTGGTGCCAGCACTGAAAAAGATTGGGCCGCCTCGTTCTTCTCTTATGATTGTGCATTTGATCCGGGTTCAAAGTTTCATTACAACAGCATGAACAGCTATATGTTAAGCGCAATTGTAACAAAACTTACGGGTAAAACTTTACATGATTATTTAAATGAAAAGCTATTTGAACCACTATCATTCAGTAGCACAATGTGGGAAAGCTGCCCTGCCGGCATTACAAAAGGCGGCTGGGGCATGTATATATATGCAGAAGACGCGCTTAAAGTTGCACTACTTTTCCTTAACAATGGTGTGTACAATGAAAATGGCAAAAAAACGCGAATTTTGAGCGAACAGTGGATAGAAAAAAGCATACAATGCGATTATGATATAGCAGCACTTTGTGGCTATGGATACCAACTTTGGAGTTATAAAAAAAGCGACTATATAATGTTTAATGGTGTTTTTGGGCAAAATGTTATTATTTCTAAACAGCTTAACACCGCAGTTGCCATAAACGCCGGCAGTACCGATATTTTTGCAATGGGCGATGCATTTTTTATTGCAGATGAATTTTTCAACACTTTAAAAAGCAACACAAAAAAGAGTACATTGCTTTCATTTATAGACTATAAAGCGTTAAACTATATTGTGCAGAACTTAAAGTTTGGCAAAGCCATTAGCGTGCCAGAGAATTATTATGTGCAAAAGATTAAAGATGCGGTACACAAGAAGTTTAATTTTAAAAAGAGCAAAAAGTTAAATTACAATAATAAAAAATGCATGGAACTAAACGGTACAGCATATAAATTTTCCAAATGCAAGTTTGGCCTGTTTCCTGTTATTTTAAGTTGCATGAACGATTGTTACACAAAGGGCTTAACGCAAATTTCATTTGTATACGAGCAAAATAAGCTGTTTGTCTTGTGGGCTGAAGAAGACAGTGTGTATAAAATTCCCGTTGGTTTTGAAAAGGCCGAAGTTTGCGATGTATCGTTTGGGGGCAATATATTTACTGTTGCTACTATGGGTGTTTTCAAAAAGGACGAGGACGACGACTTAGTATTAAAGCTGACAATAAGCTTCCTGGAAAGCAGCAGTACACAAAATATTAAGTTGTTTTTGCCGGGCAATCTATTGCATGTTAGCATGAGCGAAAGCCCTAATTTAATTGAGATGTTTAGTAAAATAAGTGAACTTTCATCACAATTTATAGTGCCCGATACTTCTGTGATTTTGAAAAACAACTATATTAGCAGAATTGCACATAGTTTTTGCTACCCGTCTGCCACAAGTATTTCAACCAAAGCAGATAGCGGAACGCAGATGAAAAATATTGAAGAAAAACATTTTATAAAGAACAGTAATGTAAGTGGGCCTGTTTAATGATGTGTGCTTTTCTAAGTGCACAAGTATTGTGAAAAAATATGTTGCAAATTAATTGTATTTGTGATAATATTTTAATATTATGTGAAACACAGCGATGAAGAGAGTACACACATGCAACAACTTCAGAGAGGGATGACGTAGGCTGTAATTATCCTGTTTTTGGTGTGTGGAAGTTCACTTTTGAGTGGCGTGGGTTAAATGCATTTTGCAAAGTAGCCCATGACGTATGGTTTGCGTTAAAACCATGAGTGCCGATTTTATCGGAATTCGGGTGGTACCGCGGGGTTTAAATTAAAGGCTTCGTCCCAATTTTATTGGGGCGGGCTTATTTTTTTGTAATTTTCCACATAAAGAAAGGGTTAGAGTAATGACGGGAAAAATAAATGAACTGAGATTAAATGTTGAAGAAGCACTAAAAACAATAAGCACAAGCAAGGAAATTGCAGAATTTTGGCAGCAATATCTAAGCAAAAACGGGGAAATAGCGAAGCTAATGAAAGAGCTGCGCAATGTTGAAAGCAGTGAGCGTGCAGCAACGGGCAAACTTATTAATGATTTCAAACAAGTTGTAGAAGGTTTATATCAAACTGCTGTTGAGAGCATTGAAAAAGAAGAAATGAACAGGCGTAATGAGCGCGAGACAATTGATATTTCTATGCCTGCAAAAATAAGAAATACAGGCGCACTTCACCCAATTACGCTTGTGAAAAATGAGATAATAAACGCATTTATCGGCATGGGCTTTTTTGTTTACGAGGGTCCCGAGATAGAGACAGACGATTATAATTTTACACGCCTTAACGTGCCTAAAGACCACCCTGCAAGGGATATGCAAGACACATTTTACATAACACCTGATTTACTGCTTCGCACGCATACATCGCCGGGACAAATTCGTGTTATGGATGCTAACAAGCCGCCGATTAAAGTGCTTGTTCCGGGCAGGGTTTTCAGAAGTGACAGCGACGCAACGCATAGCCCAATGTTCCATCAAATGGAAGGGCTTGTTGTTGATGAAGGCATAACATTATGCGATTTGCAAGGCATGCTTGACAGCTTTGTAAAAGCTATTTTCGGTGACGAGACAATAACACGCCTTCGTCCGTCGTATTTTCCGTTTACAGAGCCAAGCGTAGAAGTTGACGTTAGCTGTTTTGCTTGTAAAGGTGCCGGGTGCTCTCTTTGTAAGCAAACGGGGTGGATAGAAGTTTTGGGTGGTGGCGTTGTTAACCGTAAAGTTTTGAAAAACTGCGACATTGACCCTGATATATACTCGGGAATAGCGTTTGGCATAGGAATAGAGCGCATTGCAATGCTGAAATACGGAATAAACCACATGGGTTTGCTTTTTGAGAATGACATTAGATTTTTAAGGCAGTTTAAAGACTAAGGTGTGCAAATAAAAGGCTTAGCAATATTTTATTACTTGCAATTAACAAAGCAGAAAAGGAATGGTCATAAAAATGAAAGTAGCATTAAGCTGGTTAAAAGAATATGTAGACATAGACGTTTCGGTAGATGAGTTGTCAGAAAAATTGTTTTCTTGCGGCTTTGAAGTTGAAGAGATTATAAATTTGAGAAAAGAGATAAGCCGAGTTGTAGTTGGCAAGGTTAAAAGTGTACAAAAGCAAGAGGGGACAGAGCACCTAAACCTTTGTGTTTTAGACTGCGGTGAGTATGGCGACAACATAGAGATTACGACCGGTGCACAAAATGTTTTTGAGGGTGCACTTGTTTGCACTGCGCTTGATAACTCAACACTGCCGGGCGGAATAACAATTAAGGCGCGAAAAATGAAAGGTGTTATGTCAAACGGCATGTTGTGCAGCGGCGCAGAGCTTGGCATTAATGATGATTTTTATGATGGCGCTGAAGTTGACGGGATTCTTTTGTTTGACAAAGAAGCAAAACCGGGCGATGATGTGTGTGAAATTGTAGGCCTTTGCGACTATGTTTTTGATATATCTGTTACTGCAAACAGGCCTGACTGTCAAAGCATACTTGGAATTGCACGCGAGGTTGCAGCGCTGTTAAACAAGCCGCTTAAAATGCCTGATACAAGCTTTACAACAAGCAAAGAGTGTGACGATGATATAAGCGTGCAAGTTACAGCGCCCGACCTATGCCCACGCTATATGGCGCATTATGTGAAAAATATACGTATTGAAAAATCGCCCAAGTGGCTAAGGCGCCACCTTGCACTGGCTGGTTTGCGCAGTATTAACAATATTGTTGACATTACAAACCACACATTGCTTGAGATTGGGCAGCCAATGCATGCATTTGACATGAGCAAAATAGCAGGCAAAAGCATTACAGTACGCCGTGCAAATAACGGTGAAGTTGTTACAACACTTGACGAAAAAGAGTTTAAATTAACACAGAATAACCTTGTAATAAGTGACGGCGAAAAGGCCGTTGCAATAGCCGGTGTTATGGGCGGCTTAAACAGTGGAATATCTGATGCATCGAAAGAACTTTTGTTTGAGTGTGCAACATTTGCGCGTGACACCGTGCGTAAAACTTCGCGCTCTCTTGGGCAAATCAGCGATTCTTCATTAAGGTACGAAAAAGGTGTTGACGAGTACAGCACAGAGCTTGGGCTTGCGCGTGCATTAAACCTAATACAAACGCTTGGCTGTGGGGATATTACAAAGACGTGCTTTGATGTAAGCGCTAATAGCTGCAAAGATAGGCGCATAATAACGTTGACACCGCAACAAATATATAATGTGCTTGGAATAAAAGTGCCGGAAAATGAAATGGTTGACATACTGAAACGCCTTGATTTTGGTGTGGAAATAAACGCAGAAGAATGGCAAATTAGCGTGCCTCGTTTCCGTTTAGATGTAGAAGACTACCCGGATATTGCAGAGGAAATTATTCGAGAATATGGTTATGAGCACATTGTGCCTACGTTTTTGCAGTCGTCTGCCGTTACAAACGGCGGGCTGAGTGCGAAGCAAGTGCAAAAAGACAAAGCGAAGCGTGTGCTTTGCGCACAGGGCTATTATGAAATATCTACACTTGCATTTTACTCAGTGGCAGAGCTGAATGCGCTGAGATTAGATGATGATGACAAGCGTAGCAATGCCATTAGACTTTTGAACCCTATAACAGAGCACTTAAGCATAATGAGAACAAGCATGGTGCCGAGTATGCTTAAAATTATTGTGGAGAATTTGAAAAAAGGCAACACACAGGGCCGCTTTTTTGAAATAGGCAACGTATATTTGCCAAAAGAGCTACCGGTGAAACAACAGCCCGACGAGAGACCCACAATTTGCTTTGGCGCCTATGGTAAAGAGGAAGATTTTTACACAATGAAGGGCACTGTAATGCAGTTTGCCGAAAACTATGGAGTAGAGCTTCAATTTGAAAGGGCAAAGCAAAGTTACTTGCACCCCGGAATATCTGCAAACATTTTGTGTGAAGGCGAAGTAATAGGCGTGTTTGGCAAGCTTTCAAACGTGCTTGCAACAGAACTTGATTTACCAAAAGAACAAAAGAAGAACAGCAACATTTACATTGCCGAAATTGACTATGATAAATTTATGTTGCATGCACAAGATGGAATTAAATATGAAAAAATAAGCGAATTTGCACCTGTAAAACGTGATATAGCATTTATTTGCGACGAAAAAGTAACATGTGGCGAAATTACTGATGTAATTTTCTGCGCAAGTAAGCTTGTGGAAGAAGCAGTGTTATTTGATGTATATAGGGCAGAGAATATGGGCACAGATAAAAAGAGCATGGCGTTTACAGTTGTATTTAGCGGTGAAAATGCAATAAGCCAAGAAGAACTTGACAAAGCATGCAATAAAATTATGGCCGACCTAGAATATAAACTTAACGCTGTTAAAAGAAGCAACTAGACAAAAAAAGGGGTGAAGATATGCAGTATGTTGACTTTGATACGAAGTTAAATTTAATTGAAACACAGCAGAAGATTAAACTTGCATGCGACAGGGCAGGGCGCGGCTTAGATGAAGTAGAGCTTATGGCCGTTTCAAAATCACAGGACATAAAAAAGGCTTTTGAACTGTTACAATACGGCGTTAAGTTGTTTGGTGAGAACAGAGTGCAAGAATTGAAAGACAAGCACCCTGTTTTTCATTTAAACAATGCGCAGTGCCACTTTATTGGAAAGCTGCAAAAAAATAAGGTGAAGTATTTACCTGCTTTGACAAATTTCATTCAAAGCGTTGACAGTATTGCACTTGCAAAAGAGATTGACAAACAGTATGCAAAGCACAACAAAATTGCCAACATTCTAATACAAGTAAATGTTGGCAATGAACGCACAAAAAGTGGAGTAGGCACAAAAGAAGTGTTAGGGTTGGCAGCAGAAATTTGCCAAACTTTTGAGAATGTGCGATTGAAAGGCCTAATGTGTATACCTCCACCTTTAAGAGGTGACGGTACACAACTGCGCAGGGACTTTTCTACAATGCGCAGTATTTTTGAAGAATTGCAAAATAAAAGCATGAACGGTGCCGAAATTTCAGTTTTGTCGATGGGAATGTCAGCCGATTTTGATATTGCAATTGAAGAAGGTGCAACACTTATAAGGGTAGGAAGTGCGCTTTTTGGCAAAAGAAACTACAATGCCTAAATGTTCATAATTGCTTGCATAATAATGTTTAACATTTTTTAATGCAAAAGGGGAGAAGTGCTATTACTAATTTTTTGATACGTTTTTTTGTGCCGGATTTTAAAGATACAAAAAGTGATGCAACGCGCCTTGCGTATGGTAAACTTGCCGGCTCCGTTAGTATTGCTGTGAATATTTTGCTAAGCATAGCAAAGCTTGCAATAGGATTTTTAACACAGAGTATTGCCATTATGGCAGATGCAATAAATAATATTTTTGACGTAACAGCGGGAATAGTGACGTTTATTGGCTTTAAAATGGCTGCACGCCCGGCAGACAAAGAGCACCCATACGGCCATGCCCGAATAGAGTACATTTCGGGACTTTTCATAGCTATTATGATATTTCTTGTGGGCTTTGAGCTAATTCAGTCTAGCTTCTCAAAAATAATTAACCCCTCACAAATTAACGTTACTATTTTATCAATTATTATTTTGGCACTGTCTATTATTGTTAAATTATGGCTTATGTTTTTTAACAATAAAATTAGCAAGCGGCTAAACTCTGAAACTTTAAAGGCATCTGCAACAGACTGTAGAAACGACGCAATTAGCACAAGTGCTGTGCTTTTGTCTTTGGTTATTGCGTACTTTACGCCGTATAACATAGACGGATACATTGGCCTTTTAGTTGCACTTTTTATATTATACAGTGCAGTAGGTATTTTAAAAGATGTGACAGACCCATTGCTTGGCAAAGCACCAAGCACCGAGCTTAAAAATTATATTATGCAAAAAATTCTTAAAAACAAGACAATTATTGGTGCGCACGACTTAATTGTGCATGACTATGGACAAAACAGACGCTTTGGAAGTGCACATGTTGAGATAAGCGCCAAAGTAGACCCGATAGAAAGCCACCAGTTAATAGACGAAATTGAGCGTGATTTCCTTGAAAATGACAACATGATTTTTGTTATTCACTATGACCCCGTTATTGTGGGAGACAAGGCAGTGCAAGCATATAAAAGTAAAATGGTCGAAAAAATTAAAAGCATATCTCCCGTTTTGTCTATACATGATTTTAGAGTTGTTGACAATAAAAGCTATGTGAATTTAATATTTGATATTGAAGTGCCTTTTGAATTTGAAATGAGCGACGATGAAATTAAGGCGAAAGTACAAGAGTTTGCCGGCACTGAACACGTAAAAACTAACACGCTGGTGACAATAGACAGGGTGTATGTGTAGCACAGTAAATTAAAAGTGAGAATAGAGTGAAGAATGACACTAATAACTTATAGTAATGTATGACGCCATAGACAGACCATGTCGCGGAAAACCTTCGTTTTCTACCGGGGTTTTCAAAACTATTCGTGTAGTTCACAGAATGGAGATTTTTATGACATACAATATTTCGGCTAAGATGCAGGGAATGAAACCTTCGATAATAAGGGAAATATTAAAGCAGATGAGCGACCCAAGCATAATAAGCTTTGCAGGCGGTAACCCCAGCACAGAAACTTTTCCCACTGTCGATATTGAAAAAATTTCTTATGAGCTTTTAAGGCAAGAACCTGCAAAAGTTTTGCAATATTCTATAAGCGAGGGCTTGCCGTCTTTTCGAAGCGCTGTTGCACAATTTGCAAACAGACGTGAGAATGAAGTGCTTGTACGCAATAGCGATGAGGTGCTAATAATGTCGGGAAGCCAGCAAATTGTTAATTACACAGCGAAAATACTATGTAACGAGGGCGACATTATTGCAGTTGAGAGCCCGGCATTTTTAGGATCTTATAACTCGTTTTATTCATATGGCGCAAAGCTTGCACCTGTGCCAATGCAAACAGACGGTGTTGATTTAAATGTACTTGAAAACGTGTTTTCGCAGAAAAAAAAGCCTAAATTTTATTATACAATACCGAATTTTCAAAACCCAACAGGCTATACAACAAGCCTTGAAAAGCGCAAGGCAGTTTATGCTTTGGCACTGAAATACGGAGTGCCGATTTTGGAAGATGACCCATATGGTGAACTGCGCTTTAGTGGGCAGCGTGTGCCAAACTTTAAAAGCATCGACGAGCATGGAATAGTGATTTTTGCCGGAAGTTTTTCTAAAATATTGTGCCCGGGAATACGAATAGCCTACTGTATATGCCCAAAAGAAATTTCGCACCACATGGTAATTGCAAAGCAAGTTGATGACGTGCACACAAATGTTTGGGCGCAGCGTATTAGTGAAAAATTAATATGTGAGACAGACATTGACGCGCATATAAAAAATACACAGGGGATATATGCAAAAAAGGCAAAAAAAATGGTGGAATGCCTTAATAAAAAATGTCCACAGCTTGAATTTGAACAGCCAGAGGGCGGAATGTTTATTTGGGCAAATTTGCCAAAGAGTATTGACGTGGACGAATTCACGGAAAAATGCTTGCAAAAAAAGCTTGCAATTGTGCCGGGATATGCATTTTTTGCCGAGGAACAAGTGAAAAACAATGGGGTTCGCATTAATTTTTCTACGCCAACTGAAATTCAGATTGAGCAGGGCACGGACATAATGAGAGAGGTTTTAAATGCATAAATTAAAGTCTGACATTGTAAAATATTCGCAAAAAATGTACGACGAGCGCTTAGTTGCGGCAACAAGCGGAAACATAAGTGCGTGTGACAGGCAAACAGGTAAAATAGCTATTACACCGACATCCGCGAATTATCATTTGCTAAAGCCTGAAGACATTGTTGTTTTGGACTTTGACGGCAATGTTTTAGAAGGTGATAGGCGACCGTCTTCAGAGTGGAAAATGCATGTGCATATTTACAAAAATATGCCTGAAGCCACGTCTATTGTACATACACATTCAACATACGCAACAGCATTTGCTGTTGTTCGAAAGCCAATAGATTTAATATTGATAGAAATGGAGGCATATTTAGGCGGTGCAATACCGTTGGCTGAATTTGCAGAACCGGGGAGTATTGAGCTTGGAGAAGCTTGTGTCAAGGCGCTGGAAGCAAATAAAAGCACTTGCCTGCTTAGTAACCATGGCGCTTTAGCAGTTGGGCGCACAATAGAAGACGCATATATTAGGGCAACATATTTAGAGGATGCGGCGAAAACTTATTATCTGGCAAAGACATTAGGCGAGCCGTACATATTAGACGAAAACAGATAGCAATATGCTGATAGTGCAAATAAATGTTAAGAGCTGCATTTAAGCTTAGTAAGTGAATTTTTTTGCAATAAATTAGGACAGAAGAACCACAATTTAACTTGCTTTGTGCACCATGTTGGTTGACACATTATTAGTGCTGTGATATAATATTTAAGTGAAAATTAACGTATAAAAATATATTATATATCGGGGTATAGCGCAGTTGGTAGCGCGCTGCGTTCGGGACGCAGAGGCCGAGAGTTCGAGTCTCTCTACTCCGACCAAGTTAAAAGCTACATTTCACTTTTATGAAATGTAGCTTTTACTATTTAAAAAT
>CAYJMH010000029.1:0-28712 GCA_964371535.1 uncultured Bacteroides sp. | reverse complement strand
AGTTTTCAAGGTCTGTTTGTTCTATGTCGGCAGGCACGGCACGCAAAATTACTGTATTTGTGCCAAAATCTTCTATTTCAACGCCGCTGTCTTTCAAAATTTGCTCGTTTTGCAAAACTGCATTCTTCTCACTTGCCGACAGCTGAACAGTAACAGGGTGCATTAAAAGTTGACTGCTTACATTTTTATAAGATGCCGCAAGTTTTTCATACAAAAGCCTCTCATGTGCGGCGTGTTTGTCTATAATACACATTTCTGTGTCTGTTTGTATTATTATGTATGTGTTAAAAACCTCACCTATATATTTCAACGTGTTTCCGGCCACACTGTCATCTTGTTCAAACATTGCTGTTTGGGTTGGCGCGCTATTTTCGTTGATGTTTACGTAGGTATTATCACAGTTTGCGTCGCAGCTGTTTAGTCCAAAGTTTTCGCCGCCGTTTTCCTGGTGCTCTTCGCTTTTGTTTTCATCATCATCTTTCTCAGCGGCCGCCCTTGCTACAAAAGCCATTGCAACTTTCTGCGTTTTTTCTTTATAGGGCACTTGCGGGTCTGTTGCAAGCGTGTCGCCCATCTCATCGCTGAATTGCACCGGTATTGGTTCAATGTCGTCTGCATACACTGTGGCAGGCCTTGCCGTAACAGGCGTAAAACGCCGCTGTGTATCGCCCGCATCTTGCGGTTCTTGCGCGGTAGGTTGCACATCTGAATTCGTATATTCTTGCGTGTTTTCTTGTGCGTTTTCTTTTGTATTTATCACTATGGCATGCTGTTCATTTTTTACATCACCTATATTTGTGGTGTCTCTTATTCCGTCTGTGTTTGCGCCCTCACCGCAACTTTCGGGCAACACAGCGCATTTAACAGCCCTATACACAGCCGAAAAAACATCGCGTTCATTCGCAAAGCGAACTTGTGTTTTTGCCGGGTGCACATTAACGTCCACAAGTTGTGGCGGCATTTGCAAAAACAAAAGTGCACCGGGGAATTTACCATGCATAACCATGCCTTTATACGCTGCCTCCAGCGCTGCGCACATTGTTGTGTTTTTGATGTACCTGCCGTTCACAAAGAAAAACTGCATTGCCCTGCTTTTGCGCGCATTTAGTGGGTTTGTAACAAAACCACTTACTTTATAATGATTATCTTCACTATTAATTTCAAGCAAACCCTTTGCAAAATCTTGCGATAACACACTATAAGCCGCACTTTTTACGCTGCCGTCGCCCAAAGATTGAAACTGCATTTTACCATCTTTATAAAACTTTATTGCAACTTCCGGGTGGCAAAGTGCCTGCTGAATTACTATGTCGTTTATAAAATTTGCCTCGCTGGAATCTTTCTTCAAAAATTTAAGACGTGCAGGTGTGTTATAAAACAAGTCACGCACCGAAATTGTTGTGCCAACAGGGTGCGCCGCCGTCTCTTCTTCGCACATTTCTCCGCCATTTACTGCCAAAAGTGTTGCAAATTCATCGTTTTGTGTTTTAGTTAAAAGTTCTACTTTTGCAACGCTCGAAATGCTCGCAAGCGCCTCACCCCTAAAGCCAAGTGTACTTATACTTTCAAGGTCATTTTCAGTTTTAATTTTACTTGTTGCATGGCGAACAAACGCCGTTTTAAGATATTCGCGTTCTATTCCGCTGCCGTCGTCGGTAATTTGAATAAGCGCAATTCCGCCTTTTTCTATATGTACACTAACGGCTTTTGCCCCTGCGTCTATTGAATTTTCAAGAAGCTCTTTTACAACGCTTGCAGGCCTCTCTACAACTTCACCTGCCGCAATAAGCTCTTGCGTGTGCTTGTCTAATACATTAATTACCGCCATTTATGTACCCTCGTTTTTCAGCTCGTTCAGTGCGTTTTTAAGCTCATAAAGTGTGTTCATTGCCTCAATAGGAGTAAGCGTCTCAACGTTCACAAGCTCAAGTTTTTTTGCAATTTCCTCTGCATATGGCTTTTTCGTAAATTTGTGCACATTGTCAAAATTCAGCTGTGTTGTCTCGCTTACATTAACTGCGCCCTCTTCCAAAACAGCCAGTACTTCCCTTGCCCTTTCTATTATGCTCTTTGGCAGGCCCGCAAGCTTTGAAACCTCAATGCCATAGCTGTCATCAGCAGGGCCACGCACAATTCTGCGAAGAAAAGTTATATCATCACCGCGCTTTTTTGCAGCAATGTTATAGTTTTTTACGCCGTCCAAATCTTGCTCAAGTTCTGTAAGCTCATGATAATGCGTTGCAAACAGCGTTTTGCAGCCAATGCCTGCACCACTGTCTGCAATGTGCTCTACAACAGCCCTCGCTATGCTCATTCCATCAAACGTAGACGTACCCCTGCCAATTTCGTCTAAAATAACAAGGCTTTGCCGTGTTGCAGTATTTATTATGTCAGCAACCTCTGTCATTTCCACCATAAAAGTAGATTTGCCCGCCGACAAATCATCAGACGCACCTACACGTGTGAAAACAGCGTCAAGCACGCAAGTTGTGCAACTTTTTGCCGGCACAAAACTGCCTATTTGTGCCATAAGCGCAATAAGTGCGGTTTGGCGCATATACGTTGATTTACCTGCCATGTTAGGGCCTGTAATTATAGCCATTCTGTTGTCGGTACAATCAAGCGTTGTGTCGTTTGGCACAAAAAGGCTTTTTGTCAGCATTTGTTCCACAACCGGGTGGCGTCCCTCTTTTATAATAATTTCATCGCCGCTTGTAACTTTTGGGCACACATAGTTGTTACTTACAGCAACACTTGCAAAACTGCAAAGAACATCCAGCGTTGCCACGGCAGAAGATGTAGTTTGAATTCTGACAACATGCTGTGAAATTTTTGAAAGTAAGTCTTCAAATAGGCGGCGCTCAATGTTCAAAAGTCTCTCTTTCGCGCCAAGTATTTTATTTTCAAGCACTTTTAAATCTTCCGTAATATATCGCTCAGCATTCGCAAGTGTTTGCTTGCGCACAAAATTGTGTGGCACCTGAGAGACAAAAGACTTGCTTACTTCTATATAATAGCCAAAAACCCTGTTGTATCCAACTTTCAGCGTTCTTATGCCTGTCTCTTCTTTAAGTTTCAGCTCAAGCTCTGCCAAAAAACCGTTGCCGTTTTCAACAATGTTGCAAAGCTCGTCTACTTCATCATTTGCGCCGGCTTTTATAATTTTGCCGTCTTTAAGTGAAGAGGGCGCCTCTTCGTCTAATAGCTCTGTTATCATAAGCTTTATGTCTTCAAGTGGGTCAAGCCTTTGGCGTAAAAGCACAATTTCCTCGCTTTGCATATCGCCTATAAGCTTTAAAATTTGCGGCAATTTTTCGCAAGTGCTTGCAAGCGAATACACCTCATTCGGCATTGCACTGCCGTAAACAGCACGTGTAGTAAGGCGCTCTAAATCGAATATCTTTGCCAGCACGTCCTGTAAATCTATGCGCTTAATATTGTCGGCCACAAGTTCTTGCACCGCATTAAGCCTATTGTTAATTGCACTCTCATTCAAAAGCGGCTGTTCTATCCAAGTGCGAATTAAACGCTTGCCCATGCTTGTGTTTGTCTTGTCAAGCACCCACAAAAGCGTGCCTTTTTTTTCGCGGCCCCTCAGTGTCTCGCACAGCTCCAAGTTCGCACGGGTTGTAAACGGCATGCGCATAAATTGTGACTGCGTAAAAATATTCACATCTTTCAGTCTTTCAACGCCTTTTTTTTGCGTCTCGTTTAAATAATATATCAATGAAGCCAGAACTTTTTGGTGAATACTGTCGCTTAAAACGCCTGTTGCACTCTCATAATTATTGCCAAACTGCCCCGACATCAAACTTTCACAATTTTCGGGCGCAAAAACAGTGTTGTCAATAAGTTCAACCCCGCAGGCAAGCTGATACTTGATAAAATCTGTCACCTGTTTTAAGTCAAGTGCTTTTTCGTTAAAAAGTATCTCTTTTGGGGAATAGCAGCAAATTTGCGAAATAATTTGCTGCGCAATCTCTTTACCAAAAATGCGCGTCACGTGTGCCGTGCCCGTAGATATGTCGGCAAAACACAGCCCCACTTCGTCGTTTTCATAATAAACACTGGCTATATAATTGTTTTTGTCGTCTTGTAACATGCTGTTTTCTATAACTGTGCCCGGTGTTACAACACGCACAACTTCACGTTTCACAATGCCTTTCGTTGTGCTTGGGTCTTCTACTTGCTCACAAATTGCAACCTTGTAGCCTTTTGCAATCAAGCGCGCAAGGTATGCCTCGTAAGCATGGAACGGCACACCACACATAGGCGCACGCTCGTCCATGCCGCAGTCTCTTCCCGTAAGGGTAATCTCCAGCTCTTTTGAAACAAGTATCGCATCATCAAAAAACATCTCATAAAAATCACCCAGACGAAAAAATAAAATTTTATCCGGGTGTTGTTTTTTTATATCAAAATATTGTTGCATCATAGGTGAAAGTGCCATTAATTCCACACGCCCTGTACTATATTTTATTAAGGCACAGTGCTAATACCACTGTGCCATCGGTGTATTTTATCAGCTGCAACCGGAACAAGAAGAACAACTTCCGGCACAGCCCTCTTCAGGCGCACCGTTAACGCTCTCGGGGTTCCCACCGTTTGCCGCTGTGTTCACAATTGCATTTATATAATTCACTGTATTTTCCATCTCTTTTTTTGCTTCGTTGTATGCAAGCATGCTTTCGTTGGACATTATTGCTGCGTAGATATCGCTTACTTTTTTGTTCAACTCTGTAATTTTTTCTTGGTCTTTATCACTTTGCTTTGTAAGTTCTGAATTTAATTCTATGCGAACTAAGTTAAACTCGCCTATAAGTTCTTGTAATTTCTCGTCGTTGTCATTTATATCGCGCTTTTCAATAAACGACTTGTAAATATTTTCTGATTGCAGTTGAAGCGCCGCTTGTTTAAACAATGTTATTGCGTCTGCCATTACTATTTCTCCGTTTCTCCGCTTTTGCGGCAAGCTTGGGCACCGCCCAAACTATCCTAGATATTGTTGACATTATCTAAAAAATCATATTATTTCGCCTGTTAATATTGCGCCTTTTGCACCAGTTATTTTAACATCCGCAAATTGGCCTATCAATTTATTATCGCCCATAAACTCAACAGTCATGTTATTGTCAAGCCGTGCCGACAACTGTCCGGTTTCACGCCCGTCACCCTCAACCAAAACACGCTGTGTTTCGCCTACAAAACCGCCCACAATCTCGCTCACAATATCCTCTTGCATATCAATTATCAGTTGTATGCGCCTTGTCTTTTCAGCCCTTGGCAATGTGTCGGGCATTTCGGCGGCCTTTGTGCCTGTGCGCTTAGAGTAAATAAACGTAAACAGTTGAATGTACTTAATGTTTTTAATAAGCTCTACTGTCTTCTCAAAGTCATCCTCGCTCTCACCGGGGAACGCCACAATTATGTCACTTGAAAATGTCATATCAGGCACTGTTTGCTTGGCGTATGTAATAAGGGCATTGTAGTCTGCCGCTGTATAGCGTCTGTTCATTTGGCGCAAAACCTCGTCAGAGCCGGACTGTACAGGCAAGTGCAAGTGGTGGCAAATGTGCTTGCTTGCGGCAATTGTATCAATAAGTTTTCGCGTTGCATCTTTCGGGTGGCTTGTCATAAACCGTATTCTATACTCGCCCTCAATGCCGTCAAGCATTTTCAAAAGGTCTGAAAAATCTAACTTTTCTTTAGCATTAAGCCCTTTGCCGTAAGAATTCACATTTTGTCCAAGCAGTGTTATGTCTTTATAACCGTTTTCAACAAGGCTTTTAAACTCTGCAAATATATCTGACGGCTTACGGCTGCGCTCACGCCCTCGCACATATGGTACTATGCAGTAAGAGCAATAATTGTCACACCCATACATTATAGGCAGCCACGCCCTGAACGTCGAGTCGCGCTTTATAGGCATACCCTCAACAATGTCGGGCACTTCATCAAGCGGTGCGTACTGCTTTTTCTTTTGCGTTAATTTGTCGGCAATAAGTGTTGGCAACATGTTAATTTTATTAACACCGAAAACTATGTCTACATAAGGGTAACTTTTTTTCAGCTTGTCCACAACTGTTTTTTGCTGTGCCATACAACCGCACACCGCAATTATTAATGCCGGGTTTGCAACTTTAAGTGGTTTAAGCGCACCAATGTTGCCAAAAACACGTAGTTCTGCATGTTCACGTATGGCGCACGTGTTATAAAGCACGAAATCCGCATGTTCAACTTTGTCACAAAGTTCAAAACCCATTTCGTACACAACGCCTTTTATTATCTCACCGTCGTTTACATTTTGTTGGCAACCAAACGAATGTATAAAAGCACGTGGTTTATGCTTATAAGCCGCCTTTATAATCTCGCCGGCGCTGCTGTTTTTTTCGAATAACACGGTGTCCATAATTACCTCATAACTTGTTTTAAGTGAACTACTCATACCACTTTATTATACTACATTTAGCGCTAAATATCAAGATTTGTTATAATTTGTAAATTATAGCGTACTACGTATAATTCACAAAAAAATAAACACGTCTCAGCGTTAAAAAAGGCAAATTTATGCGCACCTGATTTTTCAAAAGCCATATTGTTCAAAATACAACAACCTTCACAGGCGGTTTATCTGCCTACCGAAGTGGCACATAAACCGCCTGTGAAGGAGTTGCCCCCAAAGCCGTTTTCACAAAAAGTGTCGGCAAAATTCCCGCCATTTTACACAAAATGGTCATTAATATATGTGGTATTCCCCCGGCTTTTTGTTTTATATTATAATTGGCAATAATTTTACTCTGATTTTTGTAAAGCATTTGTTTGTCAGCAGCCCCGTAAAGCAAAATATTTAATTTAATTCTTGATGAAAAATTTTACGTTACACTTGCTTTTAACAAGTATTTTATACTTAAAACCAGCGAAAGTGCCACAAAAGCAATTGCAAGAATAATATATATATACGGCGGAATTAAAGCCAGTGCGTTTATAATTGTTGCAATAACAGGTGTGTCAGTAAGGTTTACCCTTCTTGAAGCACTGCTTGTCACTGTAAAAATTGCAACCATATAAACCGCCCAAAACACCCACAGCACTTTAGCCGTAAACTTTTTAACAAGCGCGCTTACAATAAATGCAAAAATAACAAACACCACCGGTATTGTTGGCACTACATACCAAAATCTACTTACAAACTCATGTGTAAATACACTAAAAACATTTGTAAACGGCACGTCTGAAAAGAACATTGTTTTAACGGTGTACGAAATGCCCGAAAGCAGTGTTGCCACCGCAAGCATGCCCACAATTTCCACAAGCAAAACTAATGTTATGCCTGCCAAGTACTTCTTACGTGTGCGCCCCATTGAAACAGCAATGTCGAAGTTTATCAATACTTGCGTCAATGGTAAAATAAGCATTATAATTGCCGTTGCGATGTATGCAAAAAGGCTTCCCATGCTTATAAACATGCCCTCGCTTGTGCTTACCGCCACACTTACGGCTATAATTTCACCCAAAAGCCAGCCACCAAGCGGCACCAGCAACGTCTTCAATACATCGTCATAACTAACTCTTATTTCTTTTGTAATGTCTCTCAAATTTTCACCCCCTATGACTTAGTTTGTAATATTGACTTTAAGTGCAATTTGCCTGGCTATTAAAGTAACCACAGCGCACAGTGCAAATAGGCTTATACTTGTAATGTTTATAAATGTTGCATTTGCATTGCCCAAAAATATGTCTACGGTAAATTGCATAGCACCATCAAAATTATCAGCCGCCATAAAGCCCGTATATATTCCGCCTGAAAATAAAAGTACAAATGTAATTATGCCTATAATAATATTAACAACTCTTGAGAATTTAATCATCGACACCCCGATAAATTCGCCGATTGACGCAATTAAAAAGCAAGCAAAGAAAACTGTTATAGCGGGGTAAAAATAACCGGCTATATCGCCTGTAAAATAATAGACAGCCGCCAAAACAATTGCAGTTATAGCAGCACTTATTGCAATTTTAACAATTTGCAGTGCCATACTGTAATTTTTACGCGTTGCACCGTAAGAAAGCGCCATTGCAAAATACACACTGTTCAGCGATTGCAATGTAATCCACGGTGCTAAAAGAACAAACATTATTGACATCATAGGCATTAAAATAAAACTCGCCTCGCTTGAAAACACGCCCATTATTGTAGCGTAAACACCCATGCCCAAAAAAGTACCCACAAAAATATGCAAAACGTATTTCGCCTGATATTTCAACGCATTTTTCATATAAGCACCTCCACAGCACCGCCTGTTAAGTGAACAAATATTTTTTGAAGCGGCACACCTGTAATGTCCAAATCATACCCGCTTGAAACAGTCTTTACACGCTGTGCATTTTGTTTCACACACACTTTTTTACTTCGCCCTAGTTTCTCCTCGCTTATCACTTCAAAGTTTTTACATATCTCGTCAATATCCTCGTCTTTGCCGCTTATATAAGTGTATTGCGAAAGTAAAGCATCTGTGTCCTCGTCGGCAATAATTTCGCCATCGTCTATTATTATAATTTTTTCAAGCGCATTCGCTGCCTCTTCAATAATATGCGTCGATACAACAAACGTTCTGTTTGTGTCTGCATAATCTTTTAAAAGTAAGCTGTAAAAAGTCTCCCTTGCCACAACGTCAAGGCCTGCCACCGGCTCGTCCAAAAAAGTAATGGGTGCACGGCTTGCAAGTGCTATAATAATTGTAACCATGCTCATCATGCCTTTAGACAGCTTATGAATTCTCTTTTTAGTGTCAAGTTTGAACAGCTCGCATAATTTATTTGCATATTCTTTGTCCCAATTGGGGTAAAAAATTGATGCAGCGCGCAAGTACTCTTTAACCTTAACCGTATTTTGCCCAAAAAGCAATGTCGGCGAAAGCTCTCTTGAAAAACACAGGTTTTTCAGTGCCACAGAATTTTCCCACACGGGAATTTCGCCATACGTAATTGTGCCGCTGTCGTAAGAATTCTGTGCCGTTAATATGCTTAAAAGTGTTGTTTTTCCTGCACCGTTTCTTCCAAGCAGCCCATAAATATGCCCCTGCTCTATTTCAATGTCTATTCCCTTTAGTACTGTATTTTTATTGTAACTTTTTATTAAATTTTTAGCCTTCAATGTGCTATTCATACGCTTTTTAATCCTCTCTTTTCTCAATTAACTCTATCATCTTTATCAATTCTTCTTTTGTTATCTGTATAGCTTTTGCTTCTTTCATCATTTGTACAATATACGTGTCGCAAAAGGCCGCCTTGCGCTTTTTCTTTATTATCTGCTTGCTGTTTTTTGATACAAACATGCCTATTCCCCGTTTTTTGTACAAAATATTCTCTTCTACAAGTAAGTTTATGCCTTTTGCAGCCGTTGCAGGGTTTATATGCAGTATTTTTGAAAGCTCATTCGTGCTTGGCACTTGTTCTTCTTCCAGCAGTATTCCACGCAAAATATCGTCTTCAATCATCTTTGCTATTTGCACATAAATCATTTCATTGTCTTTAAAGTCGGAATGCATTGCACCACCCCTTTCTTTTAATTATATTTCTGTGTTAGTTAAGTGGTTAATTACTTCTGTAACTAACTATAATACTAATTTGTTTATTTGTCAATGCTTTTTTCAAAAATAATTTGTGCGTTACTGTTTTATTATTGGCTTTATGGTAAAAAAGTTGCACAAAATGGCTTCGTATTACATCGTATTGGCCAGGGCACTGCCCTTAAACCCGAAATTTTTTGAAAAAAATTTAGTAAAACTTTTGATATTCATTTTAACTGCGAAACATTGTAATTTTTTTGACATGCAGAGACGGCGCAATGCATTACCATTGCGCCGTCTTTAAGATAATTATTATAATTGTTTTGTATCACAGTTTTTCATCGTAATAAAGCGCTGCTTTATTAAAACAGCTTATTTACACCCTAAGCATAAGTGTATCAATTTGTTCATCTTTTTGCACAACCAAGGCAAGCGAAAGTTCATATTCACCGTTCACCTCAGTAAATTCCAGCTCTAATTTATTGTCGCCCACTATGTATGTAGCGTATGGCACCGAGAAATCAAAAAAATCGTCAGGCTCTGACATTTGCAAAGCGGGAAAGTCATCAATTGCATTATTCAGCATGTCATATGTTATTATTTCTTCATAACCAAAAAGCGCACTTGCCGTTAGGCCTGAGAAGAGCATTGCATACACATTATATTCATCCGGCCAAATATTTGTAGTTGCATCAAGTCCGCCGCCGGCTTCAAATGGTGCAAAAATATCGTCATACCCCGCATCCAAAAATACTGTTATATAGTCCTCATTGCCTGTTATGTCATATGCAATTGACGGTGTACCGCCCCAATAAATTGTTATGAAGCCCTCGTTCCCAAATGCTTCTTTTACAACACTGTTTGGCATGCCCATAAAAATCAGCAAGCCCTCTTCCACAGCAAGCACAGGCGCAGTTTCATCGCTCTGCACACTGTTACTTTCGTCCTGTTCGCTTTCATCTGCGTTCTCTTCGCCACTTTGCTGCGCTGTGGCATCATCTTCGCCATTCTCACCAATAGGCTGCTCGTTATCTCTTTGTGGTGTGCCTTCTTGCTGTGCGTACTCTGTAATGTTTTCGCCAAACGCTTCGCTAAATGTTTGCTGCTTTTCGCCACAACTTGTTAATGAAAATAAAATAACCATAGCGCAAAAGCATGCAATAAGTTTATTTTTCATTTTTAATCCCTCTTCGTTATTTATTATTTATATTAGTTTCGCTAATATATTCTTTATTTTATGGCTTTTGGCTCGCCGCTTACGCAGCAACCGCCAAAAAATGCCAATAAATAATCCTACGGATTATTTATATTGTGCGAGGCACGAGCACAATATAAATTGGCATGTGGGCTGTCCTCAGCCCACGCCATAAAATAAATTGTAAATAATCCGTTCAGGGTATTATAGGATTATTTACATTATATCAGAAAAAAACGTAAAAATAAATGTATTTTTTTATAATCATAAAAAAACTGTGCACTCCAAACATTATTTGTGCAAAATTAACAAAGTTGTTATGTTTTTTTAAAGTTTTTGCACAAAATATATTGACATTTCTATTTTTGTGTTTATAATAAAATTGTACGCATTTTCAATCTATATTTAATATTTAAGGAGTTTATTATGAAAAAATTACTAATTTTATTGGTGGCATTATTAATGTGCACAATGATGTTCACATCTTGTGATGACGAGGTTTACATGGAAGACGAAATGTACGAAGAGGAAGAAGCTTACGAGGAAGACACAGCCGAAGACGCGACCGGCGAGGTTGAAAGTGCCGAGCTTGGCGTTGCAGCCGACGGTGTTCCTTTTGGAAGTTTCACAACGACGTCAGTTTATGGATACGAAGTTACAGACGCAGTTTTTGCCGATTATGACCTTACTTTAGTAAATGTATGGGCAACATGGTGCCCACCTTGCATTGAAGAGATGGACGAACTTGAAGAAGTTTACCAAACTTTACCTGCAAATGTAAATGTTCTAACACTTTGCGACGATGGTTCAACAGAAACAGACCTTGCAATTCAAATACTTGAAGAAAACGGCTGTAATTTTGAAGCAATTGCCATAAATGATGAAATTAGAAATGGATTTATGACGACACAGCAAATTACAGCATTCCCAACATCTGTATTTGTAGACAGTGCAGGCAATGTTTTTGGCACACCAATAGTTGGCGCGCCTGTTGATGCCGTAGCTTACTATATTGCTGCTGCTGAAGAAGCAATGGCCATTTTAGCACAATGAAAAAATTAGACGTTGTTTATGTAAGGTTTTTGCTACTTTTTACCGCTGTTGTTTTAATTGTGCTTGGTATATTAAGTGGCGAACATCTTTCCGTATTACAAAAGTCTATTCGCATTTGCCTTGAATGTATTGGAATAGGTTAAAAGTTATGGAAAACAAAAATAACAAACGTCATATATTTCAAATTGTTTTTGCCGCCATAACTAACGGATATGCTTTAGGCTTTTTACAGGGCAAAATTTACCAGGGCAATCTTAAAGTAATTTGTGTTCCCGGGCTTAATTGTTATTCTTGCCCGGGTGCACTTGGTTCTTGCCCTATTGGGTCTTTACAAGCTGTTTTGGCACGGCAAGGCAACTATTTCAGTTATTATGTTCTTGGTTTTCTAATTCTTTTCGGTGTTGTTCTTGGCCGCTTTGTGTGTGGTTTTTTATGTCCCTTTGGCCTTGTACAAGACTTAATTTTCAAAATTAGAACAAAAAAATTACAAGTGCCTAAACGTGTTGATAAAATTTTACGTAAAGTAAAATATGTTGTTTTATTACTATTTGTAATTATTTTTCCAATGTTTTTAACAAATACTTTTGGGCTTGGCTCACCGTATTTTTGCAAATGGATTTGCCCTGCCGGAACACTTTTTGGCGGCATACCGCTTGTTTCCACCAACGAGAGTTTGCAACAACTTATTGGTGCACTTTTCTCTTGGAAGTTATTTGTTTTAATTGTGATAATTGTGATGTCTGTTTTTATATACAGGCCATTTTGCAAATACTTGTGCCCTTTAGGCGCATTTTATGCCCTGTTCAATAAAGTAAGCATAGTAAAGCTTAATTTAGACGAGCATAAATGTGTCAAATGCGGTGATTGCAACAGAGCTTGTAAAATGAACGTTACTGTGACTAAAGACATCAATTCTTCCGAGTGCATACGTTGTGGAGACTGCAAAAATGCATGCAAATACGGTGCAATAAGCACAAAATGTGAGCTTGTTGGCAAAAAGCAGGCTAGTAAACGTGAAATATAGCGCAAGTTCAATGCACAAAAGTTTAATAATTATTATAAGGCTGTGGCGAAAAGTTCGTCGCAGCCTTATTTTTATTTATGAACCGGCTTTTAAATTGCTGTTAACGTCCATGGTCTTGCAAAACATATTCTGTTCGTTATACATAATAGTGTTTAAGTTAAAAATATCATTTCCGACAAATGTAGTAAGCTCTAAAATGCTTTTTGTTGTGTCTTCAATTTTGTCATTAATTTTTTCAATAGCATTGTTTTCGCTTTCTTTATCAAGAATATTCCCATTTTCAGCAACACTTTTAACTGTGCCACTAATGCTAACCTTCATGTTGCCGCCGCTTTGTGCCTCAAGCGAGAGTGTAATTTTTTGCGTTTGCATTTGCGTTAGCACGCCGTTTGAATACATGTCTGTTTCAAGTGTTTTCATTTTGCCCGACATCAGCAACGTTATGTCCATCCACAAATCGCTCAAAACAAAAAGCGGTGTTTCGGCGTCAAAAATAATCAGCTCATCAACACTTGCGGAATTACTTTCTTTAAGCGACAAAACAGGCAAATAGCCGCTGAATTCTTTGTTCTCACTTAAATTAATCTCATACAGCTGCACTGCCTTGTTACCTGTTAAATTGCTTGCACTCGCAATGCCCTCGGCGCCTTTAATCACATCGGTGGAATTTTGCCCTAATTCGTTAAACTCGGTTGTACTTATGCGTGTTAAAAACACGTTTAAATCTTGTGCCGACTTTGACTGTGCCATAAAATAAGAGATATACTTTGACACATTATTAAACGTCCCCTCGCCCAGAAGAAGTATTTTGTTTTGTTCATAAAACGGCAGTTTGCTCTGCTTGTTTTCCACCTCTTTTAGTGCCTCTGCAACAGTTTTGCCTGTTGCTGTATACACAGCAGGCTCGCCTTGTACGTCTGCGGTATTTGTGCCCGGTTTGCACGAGTACATAATAACCGAGGCAGTCACTGCTCCGCTTTTATCCTCATTAAAATAAATGGCCTTAACAATTGTTCTTTCGCTAAGCGGTACGCTTTGTGCGCACGAGCTAAGAAAAGTAAATGCACACAAGCACAAGACTAAAATTGCACTTTTTTTAGTGGCTTTTTTTAAACACTCTTTATTCCTAGCAGTAAAACACAACAAACACGCAGCAAATGCACTTGTTACAATTTGCACAGCTGTGTAAACAGACGCGCTTAGAAATGACACAACTACTATAATTAAAAAAGCTGCTATTACGGTAATTATTTTTAATTGCACAGTGTTCTTTACATTAAAACAGCGCTTTAGTGCATGATATGCAGCAAAAAACAGTATAATCCCCTTTAAAAGTATCGCAAGTAAGAATATAGAGAAAAAAACAGGTTCTAAATGCTCGAACACCGAAAACTGCGCCACTTGCACAATTGCATACGTTGGTTGTTCATTTAATTTTGCATTTGCCCCAAATACAAGCTCGCTTAAAAGCACTGCTGCCACTTGTATAAAGAAAAAGCATAGAATGCCTTTTATCATACTTTTTAGTGAGACTTTGTTTTCGTTTTGTATTGGCACACTTGCAAACATTAAAAGTGCCGCCGGAAACTTAAAAAGAACTATTGCCGAATAAATCAGCCCATATTTATTTTCATATGCAGGCACAAGGTTTGTAAAACTTGCTTTGCTTGCACTTGTAATGACAAGTAAAGCACCAAATGCAGCAAATATTAGTAAAAAAAGCCCACACGCGCGTGAGAGTGCGCCGTAATTGCTTTTCAACACGTAAAGTGCAACAAAAAGCACCAGTGCAATTATTGTTGCGCCCCCTAGATAAATATCTGTTCCGAACCGATAAAAGCGTTCAATGTCTAAAAATGCACCTGCCGCGCCCACCATAAAAGCCGCCGATGAACTAAACAGCCATCGCTTGCCACTGAAATTTGCGCTTGTTCCGCAAAAAAACAATGCGCAAAGCACTATTAAAACAGCTGTGTTTATTATTGCCGCGCTAACTTTTTCATGTGCAGAAAACTGAAGCCCTGTGTTGAAAGACACCAAAACTGCATCGGCTATTACAGCACATAAAAATATTTTTTGTACTTGTGATGTTTTCAAATGCCCTGTGCACATATGTTTACCCCTGCCTTTCAGTTTCTTGCACTGCTCCAAGCTTATTTTCATGCCACAAATTCGTCTCTTCATGCACCAGTTTTTTCCACCCCAAACGCAAAACACCGTCGTTTATTGCTTTTTTTGACATTGGTGCTATAGGTGCGGTAAACGGCAACCCCATTATTTCCATATTACACGCATTTAAAATCATAAGCGTTAATACAATTAAAACACCGAAAGGCCCCAGCAAGCCACCTGCCAAAATAAACACAATTCTAAGCGCAATTACAGGTTCATAAAGCGATGGTATTACATAACCACTTATGGCCGTCAGCGCCACTATTATCACAATTGGTGCGCTTACAAGCCCAACGCTTATTGCCGCATCTCCTACAATAAGCGCCGCAACTAGGCTTACAGATTGCCCTATCGGCTTTGGCATACGCAGGCCCGCCTCTCGCACAATTTCAAGCAGAAATATCATAAACAGTGCTTCTAAAAACACAGGCAAAGGCGTTGTCTGCTCTGACGCCATTACCCTATATAAAAGTTGCTCGGGCAATATCTCGGGTGTAAATTCAACAACACAAACAAAAACACCGGGTAGCATAACTGCAATTAGAAAAGCTGTATATTTTAAAAGCCGAATAAAAGAGGCAAAATAAGCTTTTTCTGTAAAATCGTCCATGCTTTGGAAGTTCTCGCTAAAGAAATATGGGACTATCATTGCAAATGGGCTGCCGTTTACCATTACAACAATTTTACCCTCACATATTTTTGCGGCTGCGGTGTCAGGTCTCTCGGTGTATCCCACCGATTGAAACATGGAAAAAGAACCGCTTCTCATAAATGCGGCAAGATAGCCTGTGTCGAACACAAACGGTAACTGCGCTGTTTTCAGTTTGTTTTTCAAACTGTTCAGCACATGCTGTGGCACAAGCTTGTTGTCATAAAAAATGGCATACTCTGTTTGTGTTTTTTTGCCTATTTGGTGGTTCTCAACGCGCAAATCGCCTGTCCTTATAAGGCGACGCACAAGGCTTATATTAACGCGTAATAGTTCGGTAAACCCCTCTCTGCTGCCCTTTAGGTTGCTTTCTGTTCCCGGCTCTTGCACCGCCCTGAACGATAAACTTTGCGTTGCAACAGACACCGCCATGTGTGAGCCGTCAATTAGTATAAGCGCCGCACCGCTTGTAACACGAATAATAGCATTTTCCAGGCTGTCAACAGGTGTTACTTCGAATGGTATTTCTGTATTATACATTAAATAATCGAATAAATTATCACACTCTTTTGGGTAGCTGTGTTGCTTTGAAAGGCTATCAAGCGCCATAATCCACAGCCTTTCAAGGCTTGACATGCACTCGAAAATAAAAATACAGCACTCTACGCCGCAAAGCTTAATATCTTTTGCATAAAAGTCAACATTTTTGCCAAAATATTCTTGTAGCTGTTTTTTGCTTTCACTTATGCTAGTGCTCAACTTTTCTTCCATTGTTATCTCCTTGCCTTAACTGTAAAACAAATTAACAGTTAGCATATTATACTAGTAATTAAAAATGTCATACGTGTAAATGGGTACAAATAATATATTGCTTTATTGTTTTATCAAATGAATTTTCAATTTAACACGTATTAAGCCGGCTTAACACTATTCATGCTTTTAATGTTTTTTAATAGTATATCTCACAAAATCAAAAATAAACATGGCTATTAAAATTTAAATAGCACATGCTTTTTTAAGGAGAATATTATGACACTTGTATTCACAAGAACCATTTTTATGTTTGCCATAATAATTTTAGCTTTGCGAATTATGGGCAAAAAACAACTTGGAGAATTGCAACCCTCTGAGCTTGTGTCCACTATAATTATTTCAAGCCTCGCCACAATTGCCATTGAATCTACCGAGCTTCCTATATGGACAAGCGTAATACCTATTTTTGTAATTGTAGCATTTGAAATACTCTTGTCGGCCATTAGTGTCAAGTCAACTAAGGCAGCGCAAATACTTTCCGGCAACCCAAAAATTATTATAAAAAACGGGGTAATTGACCAAAAAATGCTGCTTGCCTTGCGCTATACGGCAGAGGACCTGCTTGAGACCTTGCGTACTAAAGACATTTTCGAGCTTGATGAGGTTGATTTTGCAATGGTAGAAACAAGCGGCAAAATAAGTGTGCGCAAAAAAAGTGATATTACAGTTGAAAAAAATAGCAGTGCCAACAACAGTACAAATAAAAAGCTTGCCACTATACCGCCACTGCCTGTTGTTATTGACGGCACATTTTGCCACACAAATATGGCGTATTGCGGCATTGACGAGAGCTATATATTATACTATTGCACTGCCAACAACTGTAATTTAAAAGACGTATTACTTTTGATGTGCGACGACACAAAAAAAACGACACTAGTTAAAAAAGAGAACTTTTCTAATTAGTGCCGTATATAAACAGAAAGGAACAAAGATATATGCGAAGAATATATATATCCTTAGCAATTTTCATAGTCGTTATTGCAATTTCAACAATTAGCAACATCTATATTAAAAATACATCGGAAAACATTTGCATACAGCTGATGGCTATAAAAACTGCCGCAACCGATAACGACTTTTCCAAAGCCAACGCCGCTTATAAAGACTTAAATAAATATTTTTCAAAACAAGAACAGTATTTATCACTTTTAATAAAGCACGATAACATTTCAAGTTTCGCTGTCAGCCTGAAAGGCATTTCGGCTTATTTGAAACCTGAAAACAAATCTGATTTAATTTGCGAAATAGATAAGGCAACTGAAAACGCCAAAAGAATTGACGATGTTTTTTCAGCTGTCTTTTGAGCTCACTCGTTTTTCAATTAAATCTTTAAGTTCATCCATAAATGTTGTAATATCGCCAAATTGCCTATAAACAGAGGCAAAGCGCACATAGGCAACTTCGTCAATGTCTTTAAGTTCTTGCATTGCAAGCTCGCCTATTTTCATAGACGTAATTTCACGCTCGTAAGAATTTAAAAGTGTTTGCTCAATATTGTCAACAGCCGTTTCAAGCTGTTTGTATGTAACAGGCCTTTTTTCACACGCACGAAGTAGCCCATTCAGCAACTTTTGCTTGTTAAATGACTCTCTTGACTTGTCTTTCTTTATTACCATAAGCGGCACTGTCTCAACAATTTCATATGTTGTGAAGCGCTTGCTGCAACTAAAACATTCTCTTCTTCTGCGTATTCTTTCGCCGTCGTCGGCCGGGCGAGAGTCAATTACCTTAGACTCTAACTCCCCACAATATGGGCATTTCATACTTTTCAACCTCTCCTATTATTTGTTTTATCGTAAATACTTTGCAGGTAGTTTGCGGCTTTAATCATTTTTTCAAGTGTTATGCTTTCATCTTTGTAAAGCTCTATTACTCCCTCGCCCGCAAAATTGTTTTGCTTCAAAAGCAGAAATAATTCCTCAAAATCATAATTCCCTGTGCCCGGAAGTGTACAATCATTTTTGTCGTCACAGTCGCTTAGATGTAGATAATTCACACCATCGCCCATTGCATTTACCATGTCAACAGTTTTAATTTTCGCACGTCGCATCTGCTTTATATCAAGGGCAAAGCTAATGTCATTGTTTAAATATTTGCGCATTTTTTTAATATATTTTGTGTAACCGCATTTGCACCTTACTACATTTTCACAGCAAAGTTCCACACCGTACTTACGCCCAATATCACGCAATTTTGCTACGTTCTCACAATAAAGTTCAAATTCATAATTTAAATCTTTGTGCATGCCGTGAAAAATAAACCGCTTAATGTTAAGCTGTGCACACAAATCAAAATATTGCCTGTAAAAATCAAACCCGTCTTCCATTCTCGTCTCATACTCAGTTGCGAAAAAGAAAGTTTCCATGTTTGACGTAAAAGGGTGCAGTGCTGTAATGTTTTGCGCTTTCAATTGTGCAAGTTTCTTCAAATCTTCAATGTACTCGTGTTTTAGCTCTGAAAAAGTATTCAAAAAAATTTCAGTGTTATTAATATTATTTTTTTGCAAAAGGCTAAATGCCTGTATAGTTTGCATGGGGTATAAGCAAGCTGTGGATATGCCAATTTGCATTTACTACACCCCATTTTACTAAACATTACAAAAAACTATTAATAACACTGAAGTTCTATTTACTTTTTTTCAAAACTTTTTTGTTTGCATTGTTAACTTTTCTTGTTTTCCACACAACCCACAATGGCCCTGCAATGAAAATTGTGCTGTAAACGCCGCTTATCATACCTACAATTAGCGGTAGTGCAAATGTGAAAATGCTGTCTAAACCATAGATTAAAGACACAACACAAACTGTGCCAAGTGCAAGCACTGTTGAAATAGTTGTATTAATGCTGCGTTTCAAGCTTTGGTTGATGCTTAGGTTAACCATTTTGTCGAATGGCATGTTTTTGCCAAGTAGTTGGCCGTTTTCACGCACGCGGTCGTACACAACAACTGTGTCGTTTATTGAGTAGCCTAAAATGACAAGCATAGCCGCAATGAAGTTACTGTCAAGCGGTATGCGTGCAATTACAAACACGCCGTAAACAATAATCATGTCATGTAAAAGTGCCACAACTGCCATAATGCCGGCAGACCAGCCGCCTATTTTTTTGAACCTTATTGAAATATACAGTAAAATTAATACAGAGGCAAGTGCAACCGCAACAACGCATTTAGCAAAAAATTCTGCGCCCATTGTCGGGTTAACGTTGTTAATTTCAAGTTGTTCAAAACTATTATCTGCATAATTTTCGTCAAGCATTGTTGCAAAATTCTCAATTGCTTCAGGCTTAATTGTCTCTGTGCCCTGTGCGCTAATTGTAACGGTTTTAGTGTTTGTTGCAATGTCTTGGCCTGTTTGCACACTTACAACAGTTCCAAAAATATCACTTGACTGTGAAGAAAATTCTTCTGTGTTTATGTCGCCTGTGTAGCTATAAGTTAAAAGCGCGCCACCTTTAAACTCAATGTCCATTGGTACACCAAAAAATGCCGACACTGCAATTATAATAATAATTAATATTAATGAAGCTGCAAAAAATTTATTTCTGTTGCCTACAATTTCGTAATTATTTTTCATTTTTTACACCTCCGTAGAAAGCAGAACTTCTGAATATTTTTAATTTAGAAATGCCTTTAAGCATAATTCTTGTGCAGATAACACCGAACACAAAGTTCATTAAAACGCCTATAAGAAGTGTGTAACCGAATGAGTAAATAGTGCCTGACGTTGTTGCGCCAAAGCCTAGCAATGAAAGCAGACTTCCGAAAATATTATCGCTGGCGCCAAACACGCCCATAAGAATTACAGCAACAATTAAAACTGTAACGTTACCATCAATAATGGGTGACAGACCCCTATCAAAACCTGACCGAATAGCACCGTTTACGCTTTTTCCGTTGCGAAGCTCTTCGCGAATACGCTCGCCGGTAATAACGTTTGCATCAACGCCCATGCCTATTGCAAGTATAATACCCGCTATGCCCGGCAGTGTAAGTGTAAAGCTGTTTACGAAAGGTAAATAACCCGACACAAATGCAACTGTCATCGCAACTTGGCCCAGCAAAGCAATTATTGCAACAAAGCCATGTAATTTATAATTCAACAACATGTAAATTGAAACAAGCAAGAATGCAATGGCACCTGCTATAACCATAGCCTCCAAAGAGTTTGCACCAAGGCTTGGGCTAATTGTTCTGTATGTTTCAGCGCTTAAAGAGAATGGCAAAGCACCTGAATTAATTTGGTTTGCCAGTGTAACTGCTTGCTCTCTTGTTGCGTCGTCGTTTCCGCTCATCGAAATCATTGCATTGCCGTTAGGGATGGGGTTGTTAACGGTCGGTGCCGAAATCATAACATCGTCCATCCAAATTGATATTGTGCCTTGTGTCTCTGAAAGGCGGGTTGTTGCTTCTGCAAATTTATCAACGCCCGTGTCCTCAAGTTCAAGCGAAATAAAATAAGGGTTTGACGGGTCTTGGCTGTCATAATTTGCAACGGCGCTTTTTATGTCTGCGCCCTCTAATATTATATTAGACTCTGTAACACCTGTCGGCAAGCCGTTGGCGTCAGTCTCGCTGCCCTCTCTGAATGTCAAAACGGCAGTTGCGCCAATTTCTTCAATGGCACTTTCCGGGTTAAATTCTTGCTCTCCCTCTTTCCAAGGAAAGCGCAGAATAATTCTGTCGTTTTCATCATCGCGGAACACTTCGCTGTCTGTGATATTAAGGCTTAAAAGGCGCTGCTCAATTACAGACTGCGCTGCTGCCATTTGCTCAGGGGTTGCGTCAATGTCTTCTGATGGCATGAACGTAACCTCAAGGCCACCACGAATATCAATGCCAAAGCGAATGTCACTTGCACCTTTAATATATGTTGTGGTAATGTCGCCATATGTGCTGCTTACACCAATAAAAGATGTTAGCGCAATTACAACTATCAAAACCGCCACAACAAAGAATTGCCAGGGCTTACCTCTTGTAATCATTAGTTTTCCTCCGAAATAGCGCAAAATTTTAATTATTTAGCACTTAAGTATTTTTTTGCACGTTCCGTGCATTGTTACCTAGTTTGCAAGCAATTTTTCAATAATTGCTATTTTAGCACAAACACACAGCAAAAGGCTTGCTGTTTCAAGCTCGCCCAAAGGCGGGAATGTAGGGGCTATACGGATATTTGTGTCTTTTGGGTCAACGCCGTATGGGTATGCAGCGCCTGCGCCCGTAAGCACAACACCTGCCTCTTTACACATTGCAACAGTGCGTTTTGCACAGCCGCTTGGCAAGTAAAGGCTTATAAAATATCCGCCGTTTGGCTCTGTCCAATATGCGTTGTCTTTGCCAAGTTCATCGTTTAATATTTTCAAAACCACATCAAATTTCGGTCGCACTAACTCGCTGTGCTTTTTCATATGGTTTGCAACGCCGCTTAAATTTTTAAAGTAGTTAACATGACGCAGCTGGTTTATTTTGTCATAACCAATTGTCATGGGGAACGAATTTTGAAGTATATAGTCTATATTCTGTTTACATGCGGCCATTGCACCAACGCCACCGCCGGCAAACGTTACCTTGCTTAAAGAGCAAAAAATCAATACTCTGTTTTCGGTGCCAACTTCCTTTGCCTCTTTCATTATGTTCAAAAGCTCATCGGGCTTATCTGATAAGTGGTGCACACAGTATGCGTTGTCCCAGAAAATTTTAAAATCCTTTGCGCCTGTTTTCATGTTTACAAGGCGTTTAACAGTTTCATCGCTGTATGTATACCCGTCCGGGTTAGAGTACATTGGCACACACCAAATGCCTTTTACACTTTCATCTTTTACAAGCTCCTCTACGGCATCCATGTCCGGCCCATTCACAGTCATTGGCACGCTTACAAGCTCAAAGCCAAAGTACTCTGTAATTCTAAAATGCCTATCATAACCCGGTGCAGGGCAAATAAATTTCGGCTTATTTCCGCCACATGCGCACCAAGGTGCTTTGCTGTCTGCAAGGCCTTTTCTGCAAGCAAGCTCTATTGTGTTATACATAAGCGCAAGGCTTGCGTTGCCTGCAACAAAAACTTCATCGGGCTCTGTGCCCATCATCTCTGCAAAAAACTCACGTGCTTCCGGCAAACCCTCTAAATTGCCGTAGTTGCGTGTGTCAATTCCCGTTTTTCCAATGTAATCTGTTTTTTCAAATATGTCCATTGACAAATCAAGTTGTTCCGGCGCAGGCTTACCACGTGACATATCAAGTTTTAAGTTCTTTTCTTGATATTCGCCGTAAACGCCCATAAGCGCGCTTAATTCTTCTTTCAACGCCGCTTTGTTCATGTTTTCAAACTTTCCCATTTTTTATGCCCCCCTATAAAATGTGCACTAATATACACATAGAGCCATTATATAGCAAAACCCGAAAATTTACAATATTATTTTGCAAATTTCACTATTTTAATGCAATATACTAAAAATTTATTCAACAACGTTGCTTAAATTTTGCTAAGTTGGTGCAACTATCTTACTGCCAACGTACAAATCTGTAGTAAATGCATCAAAGCTATACAAAAACAGAATTTCTTCATAGCCCTCTTGTTCCATTATTTCATAAACCGTCTGCCTGTTATCTCTAAAATCTACTATGCCTATTTCCTCATAACTTGCAGTTAAATAAGGTATAAAACTGTTGGCATAACTGTCTTTAACAACAAGTATTTTGCCCTCACCTGTTCCGCTTAAAAGTGAATATCCATTGTTTCCACGTAAAAAAGCGGCATATTTATCACGTGTTTCAAATTTTGGCACGTCGTAAACAGGGCCATCTTCATAATATTGCTCGCCACTTTCGTCTATACGCAAAACGCTGAGGTTGCTGTCTATATCATAATACGTTATAACGTCCGGCACCACATTAAAATTACGCGCCTTTGAGTAGTGCGTGCCAAAAAAATCTTCAACTGTCGTTTTGGGCGAAGACGTGTTAAACACAGGCAATGCTTGTGTTTTTGCAAATTGTTCGTAAGCCAAAAAAGCGCCTTCACTTGTCCAGTGATGGTCAGTGCGATAATAAATGTACTCCTCATCATGTTCATTAAGCACGCCGCGCACGTCAATTGTATTTGCGCCTGTACTGCCAAGCTGTGCATATATATCATCCATATATTCATTTTCACTTCGCATTGGTGCGTTTTGCGGCAACTTCTCACTTAAAATATTGCTTGAGGACGGAACTATCATTATATTTGCGCTTTCGCCCAAATGTTCTGCCATTGATACAAGCGCATAAACGTTATTTTCATAGCGACGCTCGTCGTTTAAACTCCATGCTTTTGTAAAAAGATAATTGTCGCTGCCAAAAAGTATATCGTTGTTTTCGGTTTTCAAAAGCGCTGTCTCTGAGAGACTTTTTGCGTCTATCCACATATCCCTAAAAGCAAATTGGTCTTTAACATAACTTTCATAGTCAACCATCCACGAATTGTTTGCAAGTGCGCTCACGCTAACCTGCGGAAACTGTTGAAGCGGCCTGTTTTCAAGCTCTGAATACTCTTTGCTCTGTATTAAACCATCGGCAACAAAAAAGCCTATTAAAAAAACGAAAAACAAAAAAACTATTGGGTATTTTTGAAGTTTTCTTTTAAATTTATACATTTTTCTACTTCCTCTCTACCCTTTATTAATTATTAAAATCTAAAATATAAAAACGGGCTGTTCGTTGCATCTACCATATATGCAATGCTTATTAAAAAAACAAGCCCTAAAATTGCACCGCGCAAAATGTTGTTTCGCTTAATTTTTTCGTAAAACATTTTTGGCAGCGGTGTACAGCACAAAACGCAAATAACAAGCAGCACGGCATAGTTTCTCAAAAAGTACAGCGCAGACACGCCGCCTGCCGGCACAAACAATTTGCCGAACAACATCGGCATTGTAACGCCTGCGTCACTTCCCACAAAGAACGCCCAGCCTATTATTACAAAGAAAAGTGTGTATAAATGTGGCCAAACCTTGCCCTTTTCAAGATACTTTAACAAGAACGCTTTTTCTATCATAAGCAAAACAAAATAGTAAAGACCCCATAAAATAAAGTTCCAGTTGGCACCGTGCCAAAATCCTGTTAAAAACCATACAATTAACAAGTTGAATATTTGCCTTTTAAGGCCTTTCCTATTTCCGCCAAGCGGAATATATACGTACTCTTTAAACCAGCCAGAAAGCGTCATGTGCCAGCGGCGCCAAAAGTCTGTTATGCTTTTGGCAATGTACGGCAAGTTGAAATTATCAGGAAAATCGAACCCGAGCATTTTGCCCATGCCTATGCCCATCATAGAATAGCCTGAAAAGTCGAAATAAATTTGGAATGTATATGCAATTATGCCAAGCCATACAAGTGGCGTGGACGCATTTTCAAGCCCTACGCCCGCCTGCCAAACGGCACCTGTGTATTGCCCTGTTATTTCATACCAAAGCGCACTAATGCCGTCTGCAAGCAACACTTTTTTTGCAAGCCCGAATATGAAAAGTGTAATTCCCTCATCAATGCGCCCAAACGTAATGCGCCCTTTGTTAATGTGCAAACGCTCGGCAACGTCCCTGTACTTAACAATAGGGCCTGCAATAAGCTGCGGGAACATAACAACATATGCGCCAAAGTTAATAATATTTCGCTCAACAGCAACACCACGCCTATAAACATCTATTGAATAGCTCATGGTTTGGAACGTGTAGAAACTTATGCCCAGTGGCAGTGTTAGGCTTAATGTTGCAATAGACGTGCCTAAAAGCGCGTTGATGTTTTCTATGAAAAAATCTGTGTACTTAAAGTAAAACAACATGCCAAGACTTACAACAATGCTTAAAATTAAAAAGAAAAGTCTTAATTTTTCGTTTTCATCAAACTTTTGCATGCACAACCCAGATATATAATTTGTTAAAATTAAAACTACCATAACAGGAAAAAGCCTTATTTCACCCCAAGAGTAGAAAACAAGGCTGCACAAAAACAGCACCGTGTTTTTTAGCTTTGCCGGCGCAATGTAGTACAATAATATTGAAATGGGCAAAAAGCGAAACAAAAAAAGTACGGTGCTGAAAACCATTATTTTACCTCAAGTAATTAATATACCATTATATGCAGTTGCAATGTTAAAGCATTTCAGGCAAGCTGAACATGTCAAGCAACATAAACACTATGTTAAACTAAATTCTCCTCAATAGCTGTGTCAATTGCCGCATAGTCTGCGTCAGGGCCTGCAATGGCAAGCACAATAACATCAGCCTTTGAAACTATACGCCCGTTTTCAGCTTGTGCCTGTGCACTCGCGAACTCAGGATACAGCGAAAGAAAATCTGCGTTTGTAACTTTATACGCTTCAAGCTCTGCCAAAACGTCTGCAGTTTTACCCTCGGCAGTTTTAACAACAAGTATCGTGCCGGAATTGCCTGTAACATTTGTTGTATAGCCTGCAAATTCTACGATGTTCTCATTTGTTAAAGCTAAATCAAACGTTAAATTGTCAGCGGTCAATTCTTTTTGTTCTTGAATACCGCTAACCTCTGCAACTGCGGCGGCAATGTCTGCAACACTATTTTCTACTGTTTCACCACTTGAGCAAGCTGTGAAGCAAAGTGCAAGTGTGCAAACAATCATAATAATTGATAATATTCTTTTCATAAAATTTATAAATTCCTTTCTTGCTTTTAAACAACATACATATTATATAATACACTAAAAACACGCCACATGCAAGCTTTTGGGTATAAAAAATACGTTTTATTATGTGTACAATAATGTTAACTTGACATATATGCATTTTAAATTTAGAATTTATATAAGCCAATTTTAGGCTGAAACAGAGTGGGGAAAAATGTAAGATGAATTTCAAAAAAAAGCAACAACGTAAAACTTTAAATATAATTTATATTATAGCATTTTTATTATGCATAATTTTAGTTTATTTTGCGGTAAACAGTACAAGTACAAAACAAACTGAACACACACAAGCCACTTTTGCGATGAGCACAGTTGTTACACAAAGTGTTTACGGAAAAAATGCCCAGGCAGCCGCAAGCGCCGTTGAGGCAGAGCTTGCAAATTTCGAGACGTTGATTTCGCTTTATGATAAAAACAGCGACATTGCGAAAATAAACGACAATGCAGGCAAAAACGCGGTTCCAGTAGATGATATAACTATTTCTCTTGCCCTTAGGGCAAAAGAGCTTTCGCTAGAAAGTGGCGGCGCATTTGCCGCAACAATAGCGCCACTTACACTGCTGTGGGGCGTTAACACAAGTACGCCAAGCGTGCCACACCACAATGAAATATCAAAGCTTTTACCACTTGTTGATGACAGCAAAATTACGATAGACGAAAGTGGCGGCACAATAAAACTTGAGGCGACCGGGCAAGCACTTGATTATGGCGGAATTGCTAAAGGCTATGCATGTAACTTGGCAAAAATTATTTATGAGCAAAATGATATTGAAAGCGCATTAATATCAATAGGCGGAAACGTATATGTACACGGCACAAAACCCGGCGGTGATATGTATAGGATTGGCTTTAGAAACCCACACGCAAATACAGGCCAGCAAGTAATAGCCTCGTGCGAGCTTGAAGACGCTGTGTTCTCTGTTTCCGGTGGGTACGAGCGCTATTTTGAAGAAGACGGCAAGCAATACCACCATATTATTGACCCGGCGACAGGATATCCGTCTACCAGCGACGTTTTAAGCGTCGGGGTAGTACATAAAGACGGCACAGAAGCTGATTTTTATTCGACGACGCTTTTTGTTCAAGGCCTTGACGCCACATTAACATACTTTGAAAATGGCGGCACCGGCATGGCCGTAGACTTTGAAAACAACATTTATGTTTCTTCCGATTTAAAGCAGAGTTTCGAGCTTGCTGACGCCAGTTATAATGTAATATATATATCAGGCATATAAACAGTCAAAGTTTTTTGCCAAGCTTTTTTACAAGCAAACAGTTTTGCACACATCAATTTTCCACGCACACACTTAAAAACTATTATAGGCATATAAACAGTCAAAGTTTTTTGCCAAGCTTTTTTACAAAAAAGCGGAAAGGGGCGTTATGAACAGCATGTCACGCCGCATAGCTATTACGGGTGTTTTATTCGCGCTAGCAATGGCTCTATCTTACGCCGAGAGCACGCTCTCGCTCCTTTTCTTACTCCCCCCCGGCGTAAAACTTGGCCTTGCGAACATTGTAATAATGTACTGCCTGCTGTTTGCCGGCCCACGCTACGCGCTATCACTCGTCCTATTAAAATCAGCATTCGCACTTATAACACGCGGCGCAATTGCCGCATTGCTAAGCCTTAGCGGCGGCGCACTCTCTTTCATAACACTCCTCATCCTCTTGTACGTGTTCAAACAAAAAACCAACTACTTCATCACGTCTGTAAGCGGTGCAATAGCCCACAACCTCGGCCAACTCCTCGCCTTAAGCCTCTTCTTTAACTCAGCCTATACATTCTACTACGCACCCGTCCTCCTCATTTCCGGCCTCGCAGCAGGCACAGTAACATCACTAACACTTCGTGCATTAATCCCCACCCTGTCAAAACTCAACCTTTTTTAACTGTTTTCCACAAAATTATATTGCGTTCTGCACACTAAACATCTATATTATACAAAATTCTTATTTATTAATAATTATTATCAATAAATACTTGACATCAATAAAGCAGTGTGTTATATTAGTTACATCACAAAAATTAAAAATGAAACGGAGATAAATATTATGAAAAAATTCGTATGTACAGTTTGTGGTTATGTCCACGAGGGAGACTCAGCACCTGACGTATGTCCTATATGCAAAGTAACAAGCGAAAAATTTAAAGAGCAAACAGGCGAGATGACTTATGCAACAGAGCACGTTGTAGGCATAGCAAACGGCATTGACCCTGAAATAATAGAGGGCCTTCGCATGAACTTTAACGGCGAGTGCGCAGAAGTTGGCATGTACCTTGCAATGTCCAGGGTAGCCGACAGAGAGGGTTACCCCGAAATTGCAGAGGCATGGAAACGCTATGCATTTGAAGAGGCAGAGCACGCATCTAAATTCGCTGAGCTTCTTGGCGAAGTTCTAACAGACAGCACTAAGAAGAACCTTCAAATGCGTGTAGATGCTGAAAACGGCGCATGTGACGGAAAGTTTGAACTAGCTAAAAAAGCAAAGGAACAAGGCCTTGACGCAATTCATGACACAGTACATGAAATGGCAAAAGA
>CAYJMH010000028.1:0-28736 GCA_964371535.1 uncultured Bacteroides sp. | reverse complement strand
TTGCCAGCAATTTAAATGAAAACGATATTGTGCTTTCTTTTTCATATTCAGGCTCTACAAGAGAACTTTTAGAGTTAATTGAAATTAATAAAAGCAATAACGTTAAAACTGTTTTAATTACACGGTATCCACGCTCACCCGGTGCTTTAAAGGCCGATGTTGTGCTTCTTTGCGGCTCTATTGAGCCACCGAAACACATGGGAAGCGTAAACGCAAGAATAGCACAATTATTTGTTTTAGACTTGCTTTTTGCTGAATACAGCAAAAGAAACCCTGAAAAAAGCGAAAAATTCAAGCGTAAAATTTTAAAATCGCTTGCAAAAAAACATTTTTAATAACTTTGAATTAGAGGAGGGTAACGCGTGGACTATAATAAAGTAGAAGGCATTAAACTATGGGCTAAAAGCCAATTAGATTTATGCGAAAAATTTTGGAGCAGTAATGCAATTGATGAGGTTAATGGTGGAATTTACACATGCCTTGATAGAAAAGGAGATGTTTATTCCACAGATAAATCTGTGTGGATGCAAGGAAGAACAGCATGGACATTTGCTAAGCTGTGTAATGTTTACGGCGAAAAAGAAGAATGGAAAAGCATATCAAAATCTTGCCTTGACTTCATGGAGAACAACTGCATAAACAGAGAAAAAGGCGACAGAATGTACTTTCAAGTGACGAAAGAAGGCAAACCTCTTCGCCAAAGAAGGTATAACTTTTCTGAAGCGTTCTATACAATTGCAAATGCAGAATATTATGCGCTTACAAAAGAAGATGTTTATATTGAGCGAGCCAGAAAAACTTACGATTTAATTTACAATTTGAACAATAGTTTAATAAATGACCCTGTTGGCATGGGCCCAAAAGGCATACCATCAACAAGAAGTGGCAGAAGCCTTGCAGACCCTATGATATTTTTAAATTTAAGCTGTGTAATGATGGATGCAGATGAGCAAAACAAAGATAAGTATATTAAAAGGGCACAAGAATGTGTTGAAACTATTATAAAATACCATTATAAAGAAGACCTTAATTGCACGCTTGAAAATGTGGGAGAAAGCGGAGAATTTTGGCCTGATGTTACAGTGGGAAGAGTTGTGAACCCCGGGCATGTTATAGAATGCGCATGGTTTATGATGGACTTTGCAAACAGAACTAAGGATGAAAACACGCATAAAATGGCTTTGAAAATGCTAGACGACAGCATTAAAATAGGCTGGGACAAAGAATATGAGGGCCTGCTTTATTTCACCGACTGTTTAGGCAAACCCACAGAGGCATACGAGCATGATATGAAATTGTGGTGGCCGCACAACGAAATGTTAATTTCATGTGCCATGGCATATAGGGACACTAAAGACGAAAAATACTTAAACAGCCTTGAGTTATGTGTAAACTATTGCAAAAAATATTTTGTGGATGAAAAATTCGGCGAATGGTACGGCTATTTAAGGCGCGATGGTAAACCCACAGAGCCTACCACAAAAGGTAGCACATTTAAAGGCCCGTTCCATTTACCACGCGCACTTATTATGCTTGATAAAATATGCGAGGAAATATTGAACGCGTAGGCTACATTACCATGCAAAGTGTCGCATGAATATACGCTTAACAACATAATAAATTTTTATATACTACCAAAAAGGTAATATATAAAATGCAAATACAAGTGAAATTAAAAAATCTTACCCTAATTAGTGAATTTGGGTAAGATTTTTTTACTATCTGCTTATTTGAAAATAGCTGAAGCCCGCTGAATAGCAGGTTATTAACATTTATTATGTACGGTTTATAATTAAAACATCTTTCTTGCGTTTCGGCACATAGTGGTTATTCTCATCATCCCTATAATACTTCGTATCGCCACTATCGTCAATGTCTACAATTTCAATGTTTTCATTAGGCTTGCCAAATGCAACAATTAAAACAGGCTGTATCTTTTCATCAAGGTTTAATGCCAAGCGCAAATCGTCAGATGAGTAATTGCCTATCATACAGCCGCCAAGGCCCATTTCAACGGCGCCAAGCAACATTGTTTGTGCCACAATACCAACATCTTTTTGGTAGCGCGCAATTGAATCGCCAATATTCAAATCTTGGCAAATAATAATAAACGCTGTTGGTTCAGTGCCTTCAAACGGCAAATTTAAATGTGGCAAGGCCCTCGCCCATTTCGTAGTTTGTTGTACTTTTCGCACCTGTTCATCTTCGTGTACAAGGTAATATTTAAGGGGCTGCACATTCACGCTTGACGGGCAAAGACGGGCAAGTTCTACAAAATATTCAAGCTCTTCACGTGTCAGTTTTCGCGCCTTGTCAAACCCACGGTAACTTCTGTTTTTCATCACTAAATCTTTAATCATGCTCTGCTCTCTTTTCGTTAATTGTAATTAAATAATCTCAGTAAGCAATTTTTTTAAATATGCATAAACTTTGTCTGCCGAACTAAGGCTCATCCACTCATTCGGTGTGTGTATATCACACCACGTAGCACCAATCGAAAACATGTCCAGCCCTTTTATGTTCTTCGCAAAATAGCCACATTCAAGACCGCTGTGCGTAAATTCTTCAACAAGTTTTACGCCCCACTCTTTTTCCATAAGCTCTGAAGCAGTTTTGCGCAACTTTGAATTTGGGTTATATTCCCAACAAGGCGTGCGCTCAATCATCTCACCTTTAAAGTTAAAAGCACTGCTTATAAGCATCATTTTGTCTTCCAGCTCGTCTAAAATAAATTCGCTTGCACCACGTGCCGAAACAAATAATTTTATAACGCCATCATTCATTTCAATTTTCGCAACATTAATTGACGCTGTAACAAAATCTTTAACATCCATGCTTTTGCGCTGCACACCGTTTGGCAATGCACAAATATATTTAACAAGCATCTCACTGTCACTTTCACTAAGTGCATCTTCTGCGCCGCTTCTGCTCTCAACTTCAACAGCAAATTCTTTATCGGCATCAAAAAGTGTAGTTTTCAGCAATTTTTCAACATTCTCTAAATTCTCTCGCACCGCGTTTGCATCGCCGGTTATTAATGTTGCAGTGCAAGCGTCCGGAATGGCGTTTGTTGCTTGCCCACCCGTTATTGATGCTATTTTGTATTTCACGCCGCTTTTCGTAAGTTGAAGCAACGCACTTGCCATAAGTTTTAGCGCATTACCGTATTCCAAGCCAATGCACGCACCGGAATGACCGCCTGCAAGGCCCTTCATGTTCACTGTAACTACATCGCCTGTTGCTTTATCAAGTTTAAACTTGTTTTCAAAAAACATGGTCTCACAGCCTGCCGCATTTACACTGCTCTCATTCTCACCGCCGCCATCAAGGCTAATATATCTTTTTGCTTTCAAGCGGCTGTAATCAAGCGCTTTTGCGCCAAACATTCCAACTTCTTCTTGCACCGTAAAAACTGCTTCAATTGGTGGGTGCTCAAAATCATCTGTAAGAAGCGCAAGTATTGTTGCAACGCCTGTACCATCATCGCCGCCAAGTGTTGTGCCTTTTGACTTAACTTTGTCTCCGTCAATGTAAATAGGCAGCGCGTCTGTCTCAAAATTATGCGTGCTGTCTTGTGTTTTCACACACACCATGTCAGTGTGCGCTTGCACTATTATAGGCTCTGCTTTTTCACCCTTGCCCATGCCGTTTTTTTTAATAATACAGTTGTTTGCCTCGTCTCTATATAAATCTAACCCATTTTTTTGTGCAAAGCCTTGCAAATAGTCCGCAATTCCTTTTTCATTAAAAGAGCCATGTGGTATGCGCGTAATTTCTTCAAAATAACGCTGAAAGGGTATGTCATGGTTTAATACATTTTTCATTTTAGTCAATCCTATCATAATAAATTATTTTATTTTCAATGTAACATTGTTGCACTTTTGCAGCGCAAATGCCGTTTAATTGCTTATATATATTTTACTCTATTTTACCAAATTAGTAAACATAAAATTCTTTGAAATCCGCTTCAGAAATTATAAAAACCACACTTGCATTATCTCTTTTTATGCACATTTAATAATCAAATGTACTATTTATACTAAATTGACATATTTTTTAATAATTGCTATAATGTAAGCCTATATAAAAAACCAATTTGCAGCTTTAGTATTAAGCAAAAATCAACATGAAATATCGCGCTAACAATTTATATCTACGTGTGCCGTCATAGACGTCACATACAAAAAAGCCTCCATTCTTTTCAGAGGTTTTGACACTTTTCGTGCTGTGCACAGAATGGAGATTTATATGAGTTCACACAATATTTTTAATTTCCAGTTCGGCGAAATGTACAAACTATACGTTGCAAAAGCCGAAAAAAAAGGGCGTAGTGCCGCCGAAGTTGACGAAATCATCTGCTGGCTTACAGGGTATTCAAAAGTTGAGCTAAACAGCAAAAGCAACGAGCTTGCAACGCTTGAAACTTTTTTTAAAAACGCGCCACTTTTGAACGAAAACAGGGTTTTAATTACCGGAAGTGTTTGCGGTGTATTTTCTTTCATTTCAACTTAATTTTTTCTGTGTGGTTTAAATATAAAGAAATTAGGTGTTTTATTGAATAACCGCAACCACAAATTGATTGATTTTTTCATTATATTTTTTATAATTTCAATATCTGTTGTAATTTTTTTGAACAGAAACATGTTGGAACAGTTCAGCACCGCAAGTTATTTTGGGCTGTTTTTAATTTGTTTTTTGGCAAATGCTACTGTGTTGCTCCCCTCCCCCAGTTTAATAATAGCTGCAAGTTTCGCACTTGTACTTAACCCGCTTGCAGTGGCCTTAATGGCAGCATTTGGCTCAACTCTCGGCGAGTTTGTAGGATATTTTCTCGGAAATTCCGCAAAAGAGATATCGCCAAAAATGAAAGGCATATTTGACAAATTGAAGAGCAAAATTAAAAGTAGCGCTTTTTTTGTGTTTTTACTTGCTTTATTGCCGTTGCCGCTTTTTGACGTTGCCGGCATATATTCAGGTGGAACAAAAATGGGATATATAAGTTTTTTTGTTTCGTGTTATATTGGCAAATTTATAAAACTTTTGTTTTATATTTACATTTACAAGTACTTCGACAGTATCATTGCACTTCTTTACGCATAATAGCGCGGAAAACGCCTTAGGGCGCCGCCCTAAGAACCCGAAATTTTTTGAAAAAAATTTAGTAAAACTTTTAATATTAGTTATAATAGAAAAACGTTATACCTTTTTTGACACGCTGAAAGGCTGTGGTAAAATTAAAATTTTACCACAGCCTTTCAGTTTGTTTTACTTATAGAATTAACATGCTAAAACATATAAAATTCTATTCTACTGCTGCCTGTGCATATTTATTATTAATTAAATCTTCAAACGGCGCTTTTTCATCCAGCTCGCCCGCTTGCATTATTACTGTTTGCAAATTGTCAAAGCCTTCTTCTGTCATAACAGGTGTTTTTGAATATGCACCAATGTCTTTATAGCTCTGCACTGCACTTACCAGTATTTCAATGTCTGTGTCCGCAAAGTATTGCTCTACACACTTGGCAACATCCTCTGCAGAGTTTTCAGCAACCCATGCTTGGCCTTTTGCTATGGCGTCTGTAAATTTTTGCATTACGCTTTCATTTTCTGCAATATAGCTTTTTGTTGCAAAGTATGCAGTGTATGGCATTGGCCCTGCGTGCTCTCCAACGCTTGCAACTATGTATCCTTTTCCCTCTGCCTGTACTGAAGATGCTGTTGGCTCAAACATTGTTACATAATCGCCCGTGCCATTTAAAAAGGCTGCTGTCATATTTTCAAACTGTATTGATGTATCCATATTCATGTCTTCGTTTGGGTCAAGGCCGCTTTTTTCTATTGCAAAGCGCAGCGCCATATACGGCACGCCACCAACACGCCCCGGTAAAATATGTGCGCCTTCAAGGTTAGAAAAATCAAAATCTTCGTTTGGCTCTCTTGCCATTAAAAAACTGCCATCGCATGCTGTAAGCTGTGCAAAAACTTGCGCGTAGTCTTCACTGCCCTCATTGTACACATACACACATGCCTCAGGCCCGGCAAGGCCTATGTCTATCCCCTCACTAATAAGTGCTGTCATAACTTTGTCTGCACCGCCACTGTTCACAAGTTCAATTTCAAGCCCCTCATCTTCAAAATACCCAAGTGCCATGGCCGCATATTGCGGTGCATAAAATATGCTGTGTGTTACCTCTCCCACAACTATTTTTTCAAGTTCATGTGATGTTGTACAGCCACTTAATGTTAATGCACTTATTAACATAACTGTCACCGCCAAAAATGCCGTAATTCTCTTTCTCATTGTAACCACTCCTTAAAAAAAATAAAGAACCGGATAGTGTTGACACTATCTAAAAAAACCGCTGATTTATTATATGCAACTCTAATAATTACTGTGATTAATCTATGTCATTAAATGCAGGTGCGCCAAATTTTTTTTGTATATATTTCTGGCAAAGTGCAACAAACGCATACATAAGCGCCGCCAAAACTGCAAGTATAAGAACACTTGCCATTACAAGGTCCATTTGGAACACTTGACCCCCATATACTATTAGATATCCAAGGCCTGCCTTACTTACAAGGAACTCGCCGGCAATGACGCCAACAAGAGACAGCCCAATGTTAATTTTTAAAGAATTAAACAACACAGGCATATTTGCCGGCAATACTATTTTAAAAAGTAGTTGCTTTTTGTTTGCACCAAAAGTACGGGCCATTTTCAAGCTCTCGGCGTCAGTAGCACGGAAACCCGCAAGCATTTCAAGTACAGTTACAATTAAAGATATTGCTAGTGCCATAACAATAATTGCCCCTACACCTGCGCCTGCAATTAAAATTATAATGGGCCCAAGTGCTATTTTGGGCAGGCTGTTCAACACTACAAGATACGGCTCTGCAACGCGTGAAAAAAAACTACTCCACCACAAAAGTATGGCAATTAATACCCCGAAGAATGCACCTAAGAAAAAGCCCGTAAGTGTTTCATACAGTGTAACGCCTATGTGCATTAAAAGTCCATTTTGGGCTGTGTTTGCTACTGTTTGCAAAATTCTGCTTGGTTGGCTAAGTAGAAATGGGTCTATTACACCTGCAAGTGCAGATACTTCCCATATAATAAAAAACCCTGCAAGAAAACCCCACCTGCATGCTTTCACAAGTAATGACTGCTTTTTTTGTATATGTAGCCATTCTTTTCGCTCTGTTGACATGTATTTTAAGCTATCGCTTTTTTCAAAGCCCTTCATGCGTCTGCGTATTTTCATCGTTATGTCGCAGCTCCTTCCAAATGTGGTCAAAATATTTTGTAAATTTTTCATCACTCCTGCGCTCTAGCGGTGTTTTTGCATTTTCGAATGTAATTTTCAGCACTTCTTTTATTTGTGCAGGCCTCTGTGTTAAAATAATAACGCTGTCGCTCATTGCAATGCTCTCAGGTATATCGTGCGTTATCATAATCATTGTCACGCCTTGCCCTTTTAAAATTTTGTAAACATCATCTGTTACGGTAAGCCTTGTTTGGTAATCTAGCGCACTAAAAGCCTCGTCTAAAAGCAATATATCGGGCCCCGTGGCAAGTGTACGTATTAGTGCTGCCCGCTGGCGCATTCCACCCGAAAGCTGGCGCGGGTATTTGTTGCGAAAGTCGTAAAGTCCATATGTGCGAAGCAAATTCATTGCCCGCTCGGTTGTCAAATCGTTCACTTCACCTCGCAGCTCAAGCCCAAGCAAAACATTCTTATAAATTGTTCGCCACTCAAGCAAGCTGTCGCGTTGCAACATATAACCAATGTGCGGCGAAATCCCACTTACACGCTCTCCTTTTATAAACATTTCGCCCGTAATGCCTGGCAAAAGCCCAGCAACGGCAGACAGCAATGTGCTTTTCCCGCAACCGCTTGGCCCTACTATACTTACAAATTGTCCTTCATTTACGCTTATGTTTATGGCTTTAAATGCTTCTATCTCTCCATTTGTTGCTTGATATTTAAACCCTGCATTCTCCACTTTCAAAATTTCCAAGCGATAGCCCCCTTTTCTATTTGTAACCAACTTTAAGTTAAAATAACATACGGCAAAGTGCCTAAAAACTGCCGGCTGATATAATAGACACTTTATAGCCAACCTAATGGGCAAAGTTATATTTATACATAAGTGCCCCAGTATGCCTTTATACATTAAATGCATGTTTTTATGTTTTTGCTACTTAATTTTACTCTGTTCATTTAAGCTTGTGTTAAATGTAAAAGCAATACGCAATATTATTGACATATATGCACTTTATATGTTACGCTTAAACAGGCAAAGTGGGGGAGTAACCACGACATCTAAACAGCGTGTACTTTTGGCGCTTGCAAATTCGCCTTAGGCATTTTAATTAAAATTTGTGTGTCCATTTTCCTTTTAATGTTATAGCAAAAGCACTGTGTACTTGTGGATATAAGCGCTTGTGACAAAAAATATTAACAATTGTATTTATTGTGCTTTTGCAATATTGTAATCAGCAATATATCGTTTTGGAGGCAGAAAAATGACATTGAAAAGCAAATTTATTAAATTTACTAACATAAACTCGGTTACTGCACCTATTCAATTGTTTGCGTTTGCTGTTGTGTTTTTTTTGTTATTCATTTATACATATTACACATCAAGCGGTGAGCAATTTTATGACTCAGACTATTATATAAGTATTGCCAACGAATTGTTCAATGACGGTGGATTTTCTTTTAAGAATTTCCCAAACTCTTTTCGAGGATATGCATATCCAACAATAATACAAGTGCTATCATACTGTGCGTCAATTGTATCCATAAGCCCTGTAAGCACTGTTTATATGTTAAATTGTGTAATGGTAGCATTAATAATAACTGTAATTCTTCCGAAAACATTTTCTGATAACGTTTTTATGCGTCGATATATTTTTGGTGTTTTATTGCAATTTGGCTTTGTTATGTTATTTTGGAGTGATTATTTAAGTTATTCATTATCCGATATACCGGCAATGTTCTTTTTATTATGTGGTGTGTATTTTATTAAGAGAATACTATTTTATAACGAGTATAAAATATGTGTGCAAACCGCGATTTTCTCATTTCTTGCAGGATTTTTTTTATACACAGCATATAATACACGCACTATTTACTTATACACCTGTATACTTTTATTAATATACGCCTATGTCTACATTGTCAAAGTTCAAATTACCGAAGCAAAAAGCAGTGTAAGCAACAAAACATTGCTTTTAAAAAGCAAACTTCCATTTATTCTTTTCTTATCTGCAACATTTTTACTTGGCTTCGCTATATCGTCATTTCCACAAATGTTCATAAATTTTCACCACACAGGGAATATAACACCAAGAGTATTAACCGAAAATTTGATAAATAATAGTGTCTTGGAAAACATGCAAGTTTTTTGGGGGCTAGATACACCCAGGTATGAAACATATGTAGGCTCTCTTGCGTTATTTGAATATGCGGGTGTTCATTTTGTAGATACTTTAAGCGCAGAGTTGATTTTAAAAGAGGGCATAACGCTTGAAAACTTCCAGCTTTTTACCATAATTGAATTACTATTCAAATACCCGGCCGAAATTATTTCTATATATACACGCCATATAATAAGTGCGCTAACACCTATTTATAGTGAAATATATATTACCAATATGTATGTAGACAAGACACTTACTGTCGTTGTAAATATATTTGCATGGATTACTGCCGGGGTTTGCCATCTATCATCTTGGAAAACAGGTGGAAGAGCTTTCTACAAAAAATATGGTTGGCTTTTATTTTGTATACTTGTTTCATGTATACTTGTATTAGCAGGTGCCCTTGAAATACGTTTTTTCATAATATTGCACTTTTTACTCTATTTTTATCTGGGGTTTATTGCAGATTATAAATCAGCTATTACCCTCGTTAAAAAGCATTGGTTTGCGGTTGTGTTTATCTGTTTGGGCATCGCATTGCTATGGCTGTCAACTGTTTCACAAATTCTATCGTACAGCACTTCTTCTAATCCTATTTTTATCTCTTCAACCGAAGTCGAAAGCAGTTCAACGCATAATACAGCATCAGACCCATAAAACTGACCCAAAATTTGTACTAATAATTTTTTGCTGCGTTCGAATTCGGGTTTCTTGTTTACCAATCTCTTTACATTCAACTCATAATAATACACCGAAACCCTCGTCTTGTTCATTCAAAACGAGGGTTCTTTTATAATCTGACACAATGGCATCAAAATGTCATCGCATTTTTAATGTTACACTTGAGGCTGTTTAACCACATTTTCTATTAAATTAATTTGTATGATTAAGTTATAACACCCAGTTCATGCTCTGCGTTTGTAATCTTATCATATTTTCATAATCAGCAGATTTTTCAAGCAGTTCACCATGCGTACCCTGGGCTGAAACCTTGCCGTCTTTCAGCAGTATTATTTTATTTGCACCTGCAATAGTCCTCATTCTATGGGCAATAACTATAACAGTCTTATCTTTTGTAAGCCTTGAAATTGCCTTTTGTACAGCACTTTCGTTTTGAATATCAAGCGAGGATGTTGCTTCGTCAAGTAATACAATAGGTGCATTTTTAAGCAGCGCCCTTGCAATAGATAATCTTTGACGTTCACCACCCGAAAGTTTAGAGCCATTTTCGCCGATAAGTGTGTTATAACCGTCCGGCATGCTCATTATAAACTCGTGGCATTGCGCATTTTTTGCAGCTTCCATAACTTCATCATCGGAAGCACCTTTTTTGCCTATGCGGATATTTTCTATAACAGTATTGTTAAACAGCGTTACATCTTGGAACACAATAGAAATTTCTTTAAGCAGTGTTTCGGGCTCTATGCTGTTAACATCTTCACTGCCTATGGTAATTTTACCACTACCAATATCCCAAAATCTTGCAGCAAGTTTCATCGCCGTGCTTTTTCCGCCGCCCGATGGACCCACAAGCGCAGTAACTTCGCCTTGTTTTGCTGTAAATGACACACCATTAAGCACTGTTTCACTTGCATCTTCGGTTCCATTTGTGGTGTAACTGAATTTAACATTTTCGAAGTTAATATCATATCCTATAGGCGACATATGCTCTTTTCCTGTTTGAATTTTTGTATTTTCAAATTCTTTCATTCTCTCAACGCTTTTTAGTGAGATAAATATGCCGGCAAGGTTTACAAGTGCCCCTGTAAGTGGGTCATATATTCTTGAGGCAATCATCAAAAACACAAGGAATGTAAGTAGTGAAACTTCACCTGCCGCCAACAGCGTAACACCCACAATCATAGTTGTGGCAATGCCTACTTTTAGTATCATCTGTGCTGTGCTTACAAATATTCCTGTCACAAATTCAGATTTCATGCTCATACTCTCGTGGTCATCAAAATGCACATCCATAATGTCAAGGTGTGCATTTTCTCTGTTGTTTGCCTTTATGTCTTTTACGTTTTCAAGGCATTCTTGAATTTTGTCAAGATATGTAAGTTGTAATTGCTTCGTTTTAACAACAAAATGAGCTTGTATTTTTTTACTGGCAATGCACAACAAAAAGGAAACAGGTATTACCCACGTAAGTGCCAGTGCAATCCGAGGGTCAATAACAAACATACCTATGCCCATAATAATTGTAGAGATAATTGAGCCGATAAAACCGGGGATAAAATGCGAAAATGCATTTTCCATCATCGTTACATCGCCCATTACAGTTGTGGTAAGGTCGGACAAATCTTTTTTGCCAAAGAACGAAAGTGGCAGTTTGCGAAGTGTTTCGGCAAGTGAAATCCGCATATTTGCGCTTTCTTCATAAGCTGAAATGTAGCAAAAGTTGTACTGGAAATAGTAAAGCACAGCCAGTGCAAATAAAATAAAACCCGCATAAACTGCATAGACCAAAACGGTGTACGCCGGTGCTGCGCCTTCTAAAATAGGCATAAGTGTATCTTGAATAAAAAAGTAGGAAATTCCACCAACGGCCATAATCACAACATTTATAAATACAGTAATAATGCTTGCCTTTAACAGTTCGCTTGCCCCAAGTTCAGTTAGAGCAAAAGTTTTTTGTAGATAGTTTTTCATTAGGCTGTTACCTCCTTTGAGTTCTTGTTATTCCAAATAAATGCGTTATTGTATTCTGCCCACATTTTGCTGTACAGTTCATTTTTTGCAACAAGTTCATCATGTGTTCCTTGCTCTGCAACTTTTCCGTCAGCAATTACATAAATTAAATCGGCATTTTTTATTGTTGAGAGCCTGTGTGCTATAATCAACACTGTTTTGCCTTTAGTCAACTCGTTGAATGCAAGCTGAATTTGATGCTCATTTTCGGGGTCGGCAAAGGCCGTTGCTTCATCAAGCAGAATAATAGGCGCATCGCGAAGAATTGCCCTTGCAAGTGCAATTCTTTGTGCCTCGCCACCTGACAAATACACACCTTTAGTTCCATATATTGTGTCTAACCCTTTCGGCAGCTTTGCTATAATTTCCTCGCACATTGCGGCCTTTAGCGCTTTGTTTATTTCATGTATTGTTGCGTTTGGCTTACCCTCACGAAGATTGTCCAAAATACTTGCTTTGTAAAGGTTTGTGTTTTGAAACACGAAGGATATATTCCTCATTAGCTCAGTGTTGTCAATATCTTTTACATCAATGCCGCCGATCGAAACAGTTCCGCTATCCACATCCCAAAAACGAGGAATGAGGGTTGCAAGTGTAGTTTTACCACCACCGGACGGGCCCACAAACGCCACAGTTTGCCCTTGCTTTATGCTGATAGTTACGTTATCCACTGCCTTTTTATGGGTATTAGGATATGTAAACGTAATATTCTTCATCTCTATATCAGCAGTTTTTGGTATGCTTGGGTTTTTGGGTTGTACAAGTGGTTTTTCACTTAGCAAACCATCTATTCTGTCTATTGCATCACTTGCAACCATTGTATGCTGCATTACCCACATTATTTTCATAAGCATAAGCGAGGCAATAGGCGTAAAAATAAGATAAAAGAAAAAGCTTAAAAAAAAGCTTTGCATGTCACTTTGGCCGCTAATGATAAAAATTGAACTTAGCACTAAAAATATTGGGGTGCTTGCAAGAAAAACCTGAAACATTGTCATCGGAATTCTCATGCGGTATGCATACTGTGAAACATACTTTTTGTAAGTATTTATTACTCCGTGAAAACGCTCAAACGAAAACACCGACTGGTTAAATGTTTTTACAACAGGTACACCACGCACATATTCAGTTGCCTCATTATTCATGTTTTCAAGTGCTGATTGATACTGCTTTATCCTCTCGGGTTGGTTTTTCCCCATGCCCGACATCATAGAAACCGCAGCTAAAACAATTGGTGCAAGGCTAATTAAACCCAAGCGCCAGTCGAAAACAAACAAAATTACAAGCACAGCAATTGGCGTAGTGTACGCACCAACTAAGTCCGGCAGTTGGTGTGCAAGATATGTTTCGGTTGCGCCTGCACTGTCGCTAATAATTCTGCGAAGTTTACCGCTACCTGTGTTGCTAAAAAAGCCTAGCGGTAGTGTCATAATGTGTTTAAGTGCTATCTTTCGCATGTTTTTTGCTATTCTGTATGCTGCAATATGGGTGCACATTAGTGCCGCCGTATACACCACCATTGCACCAATTGCAGAAATAACCGCAAGCCACGCATTTGTGATAACACTATCGGTAAGTGTGATGTTTGGATAAATAGAAATAATTTCGCTAACACCTTGATAAATGAAAATGATAGGTAAAAGTGTCATGACAGCACTAACACCTGATAAAATCATGCCTAAATTGGTAAAGTGCTTGTAGTTTCCCGCAAAAGTGTATAACCTTTTTAGCAGTGATTTTTGTTTTTGCTTTTCAGTTTGCATATGTAAATCTCCATTCTGTGCTAAGCACAAATAAATTTTAAGAACCTTTAAAATGATAAGTTAGTTTTTACTAACTTATTCCTCAAAAAATATTGGGGTACCCCCAATATTTTTACTGGCACGTTAGTTGTGTGCTTAAAAAGCCTACACGTGAATTTTCATCTTACTTGCAATTACTATATTATATTACATATCAATTTCCAAGTATTTCTTTCGTTCCCGCATAGTAAAATTTTTGTATTTTACCTATATACTCAAAAGCTTCTTCCTTACTTAAATTATGATGAATTGCTTCAAGCATATTATTAAGCCCAGATGTTGAAATGACATGCACAAAAAATTTATTTATCTTTGTCGGCTTAAAGTTGTCATTTTCCATAAAAGCAAGAGAGGATTTTTCTTCCACTTCAATAAGCTCATCTAAAAACTTCTCGTATTTAGTTCCACCCGAACAACAAAACAATAATTTTGACAACTCAAAATCAGAATAAAGATACTCTAAAATTAAATTTGTGCCTGTTCCCATATTTTCGGCAGGGCCGGCGCTGTCAAAGTCATATTGCCCCTCCACTTCTTCGTGTGCACGTTTATATAGCACCATTAAATTGTCTGCAAATTCGCCAACAATGGCCTCAAACAAGCCGTCTTTACCCTTAAAATGGTTATAAACAGCGCCCGTTGTAGCCTTTGCATTTGTTGCAATTTCTCTTAAATTTGCATTAATAAAACCTTTTTTAATAAATTCTTCTTTAGCACATGCTATAATTCGCTCTTTTGTAAGTTCTGATGAGTAGCTCAATTTCGTCACCTAACATAACAGACATATTTTTAATAACAATGTTATCATAATATAATATGCTTGTCAACATTTATCTTATAAATTTAGTATTGACAAATGCAGCAAAACAATGTATAGTAGAATAAGTTAGCATATGCTAACTTATTCTACTATACATACTGTCCTTTGTGGCGGTATATTTTTGAACAATTGGTTAGTTGACGCTAACCTCACTATAAGGAGATATTTTATGAGCGTAGTAATAGTTGGTGGAAACGAATGCATGGAAAGACGTTATATTGATACATGCAAAGAATACGGCTGCAAGGCTAAAGTTTTTACAAAAATGAAAGGCGATGTGCGCAGTAAATTTGGGTCACCTGATATGATAATTCTTTTCACTAACACGGTTTCACACAAACTTGTTGCCTGTGCAAACTGTGAAGCAAAGCGGTGTAAGGCAAGGGTTGAGCGCTGTCATTCAAGTTCGCTTTCTGCGTTGAAAAATATACTAGAGGCAATGTAAGCATGATAAGCGAAAAAGCACTGATAGAGCACTGCTCACTTACACTGTCATCTTTAAAAACGGCAAGTTTGTTTAAAATTAAGTTTGAAAGTGAAAGCGACTTAAATACGGATGTTGCACTTTGGAACAAGAAATTTTTTCAAAGTGGCATTAAACTACAACTATTAAAAGTTGGCGAAAATTTTGCACTTGTATATATGTACAGGCAAGATATGTTATTAAAGGATTTGAATGATGCAAATGCACATGCTGTGCTTTTACAGTATGGCTACAAAAATTTAAGTGTAGACAAGGCAATATTGCGGTTGTCTCGCAGGCTTTCTACATATGAAGAATTCCCACATGAAATTGGTTTGTTTTTAGGATATCCACCCGAAGACGTTGTAGGATTTATATGTAACAAAGGCAAAAACTGCAACATTTGCAGATATTGGAAAGTATATGGTAACGAAGATAAAGCACTAATAAAGTTTGCAAAGTACGACAAATGCAAAGCTATATATAAAAAGCTGTGGCAAGAAGGGCAAGATATTATAAGGCTTACTGTAAAAAAGAGAACGGTAGCTTAAATATACAATTAATTCAATTTTAAAGGAGAAATTTAGCATGAGCAAAGTAGCAGTAGTTTATTGGAGTGGTACAGGAAACACAGAGGCTATGGCAAATTTTATAGCCGAGGGCGCAAAAAGCAAAGGCGCTGAGGTTGACGTAATGACTTGTGACAAATTCACAAATGATATGGTTGCAGGCTACACATCCGTAGCTTTCGGTTGCCCGTCTATGGGTGCTGAGGTTTTGGAAGAAACTGAATTTCAACCGATGTGGGACAGTGTAAAAGACAGCCTCAGCGGTGCGAACGTACTTCTTTTTGGCTCATACGGTTGGGGCGACGGCGAGTGGATGAGAAACTGGGAAGCAGAGACCACTGCTAAAATTTTAAAGACATACATGTGCAACGAGGCACCTGATGCAGAGGCAGAGGCCGCTTGCAAAGCGTGTGGGGAAATGTTAGCATAAATTATTTTTTGTAATAACTTAATACTGTAATGTACAAATGGCTTTCGATGTTTTATTGTCGGAAGCCATTTTTTGCGCATAATTATTTTCTTCCCCGCAATTTTTTTGCGCTAGAATTCACTTTTAAACACGCTTAATATTAAAAAAAAATCAATATGTTCCGGGCAATTTCGACAGTTAAAGGCCGACTGAAAACTATTGTCGCCACTGTCTAATACGAATTTCGAACTTTTTATTTATATTATATTGCTTAATCTGTTGCTGCCGGTGCTGAATATTGAGGCATTCAACAGATTTTAATTATATTTTTTAAAAAACTACTTGACAAATCAAAATAGTTAGGCTAAAATAGTTAACAAAATATAATTAGTTTAAAGTAATTAGTTGCAAGAAGGAGAAAGAAAATGACTAGTCCGCTGGCGAAAAACTTTAGCATGAGAGAACTTTTAAAATACACACTACCTAGTATGCTTATGATGGTATTTATGTCAACATACTCTATTATTGACGGTGTTTTTGTATCGGCACTTGTAGGCGAAAGCGCCTTAGCAGCAGTTAATTTAGTTATGCCGTTGTTTGGGATAGTATTGGCTGTTGGCCTTATGTTTGCCACAGGCGGTAATGCTGTAATTGCAAAGCTTTTAGGGCAAGGAAGAAAAAGAGAAGCCCAGGAATTTTTAACGGTAATTTATATAATCGGTACTGTGCTTGGCTGCATACTTACAAGCGTTGTTATTATTTTCCCTGACGAGCTACTTCGCATGTTAAATGTAAGTGAAAGCCTATATTTGCTTACAAAAGACTATTTACTTAGTTTAGCAGGGTTTTTAACTCCTGTGTTTTTCATGGTATTTATCCAGTCGTTTATGGTAACGGCGGGGCACCCAATGTTTGGGCTTTTACTAAGCATTGCCGGCGGCATTACTAATATTGTGCTTGACTATATTTTCATTTCACCCGACATTCTAAACTTTGGAATTGCCGGTGCAGGTATTGCAACAGGAATGGGCAACGCACTTCCGGGTATTATCGGCTTTTTCTATTTTATGTTTAACAGAAAATGCGTCCTTCATTTTGTAAAGCCTAAACTTAAGATTAAAACACTGGTGCAAAGTATGTTCAACGGATTATCCGAACTTGTAGGCTCTCTTGCAACATCAATTACAACATTAATGTTCAATTTTATTTTAATAGGCATTGCAGGCGATTCCGGCGTTGCTGCAATTAGCGTAATTTTATATATTCAAATGTTTCAAGGTGCAATTTACACAGGGTACACCTTAGGTGTTTCGCCAATAATTGCTTTTAAATATGGCGAACAAAACCATAACGGGTTACACAAGGTTATAAGGCAGAGCTTCAAAATTATTTCCGTGGCTTCAATACTTGTTATATCACTAACTCTTTTATTCCCAAACGAGGCAGTAGGTATATTTATTTCAAGTGAAAGTGCAACATTCGAAATGGCAAGAAATGGGCTTTTGCTTTTTCTTCCCTCTTATTTATTTATGGGTTTCAATATTTTCTTCTCAGCTATGTTTACTTCCCTGTCAAACGGGAGAGTATCGGCTACTATTTCAGTTTTAAGAAGTTTAATATTTATTGTTATTGCACTTTTAATATTACCGCAAATACTTGGCTTAAACGGTGTATGGCTGGCTGTGCCTATGGCAGAATTTTTAGCAATAATAGTATCATTTTATCTTTACAAAAAGCATAAGCCACACTATAATTATTAATGTAGGAGTTATTATGAATTTATACGAAAAAAAGCTATCAAAAAAGCTTGCAAATTACAGCGAGATTTGCGAATTTATGAAACGGGTTTTCCCAAATGAAGAGCTAATTCCTATGTGGTTTCTACACATGTTAACACTAAAGAAAAATTATGATTTCAATGTTTATTATGATGATGACTTGTTTGTAGGAATATTATTTACAATAAATTCTAAAGACACTTTGTTTGTATTTTATATTGCTGTCAACGATAAAATACATTCAAAAGGTTACGGTTCAAAGCTATTGCAAGTGTTGTTCAATAAATATACTGATAAATCAGTGACGCTTTTTATAGAAACAATGGACGATAAAAATGCTAAGAATTATGAGCAACGCGTGAAAAGACTTTCTTTTTATGAACGAAACGGGTTTGTCCGCACCGGCATAAAAGCAGGTTTTAAAACCCCGTTTGTTGATATTTTATCGACCGACAAAAATTATGATATCTCAAAAGCGAAAAAGCTCATGAAATCTATTCCGATGAAACTGTTCCATGGAAACAATGCCTAAGAATTAAGTTGTTGAACTGAGCGATTGCTGCAATTTATGCTTAAAGCACACACAAAAACGCGGCTTAAGAAAACACAATACAAATAAGCTAAATATTTGAAAATTATTATACCGGTAAAATTAGAATGTTTTGAAAAACGCTAAAACTGCAGTTTAGAATAGCCATTTTAAATAACGAATATGGGGTAAAATAATGAAAAAGCACTTACTTCTAATTATAATTATCATATTAATGCTACCTGCTTGTTCTGTGGAAAACAACTTAGAAAGTACCGACAATTCTAATGTAGTTGATGAACCAGTTGAAAACATTAGCGAAGATGATATTCTTTTAAACCCAATAGATATAAACCTTGACAATTATTTTAACGGCATAGATGGAACTGCTATTTTTCTTACAAGTGAAAATCAAGAATATATTTATAATGGCACTCTTGCTAATGATAGATTTTCACCGTATTCAACTTTTAAAATCGTTTCTACTTTAATGGGGCTTCATGAAGGCATTATATATTCAAAAGATAGTACTATGGAATATGATGGTTCGATATATTGGTATGAACCTTGGAACGATAACTTAAATTTAGAACAAGCATTTCAAAATTCTTGTGTTTGGTATTATCATCAAATTATTAACGAAATGTCACAACAAACAGTTAAAGAACATCTTGATTTGTTGAGTTATGGGAACACCGACATTTCACAGTGGGAAGGAAATGGTAGTAATAAGAAAGAAGATTTAAATGGATTTTGGCTTGGATCTTCACTTGAAATTTCACCAAAAGAGCATGTTTATTTATTAAAAACTATTTTTGAAGAAACAACAATTTACAGTAACGAGCACATTTTGTTATTGCAAAATCTAATGGATACGGGGACAAATAATATATACGCCAAAACAGGAAGTGGTTCTGACCGTAGCTGGTATGTAGGGTATTTTGAAATTGATGGCAGTGCTGTATACTTTGCTACTTTTATTCAGGGCGAAAATGTTTCAGGTGCAGTTGCCAAAGATTTGTCTGTAAGTATCATTAAGGACTGGCATATTATTAGTGCTTCATAAAAAGCAAGCATATATTTAGTTTAGTTTAGTACGGCTTGTTCATTATTTAACGCCATATTTTGGCTGCACTATGCACACAGCTAGCCGAAAAACTGTAAAACTCCATTATTAAGATACCATATTTGCCTGTTTTTTGCACGCTAAAGCCCCCACAAAAATGCGCCTTTTGTGGGGGCTTTTCTTAAGTCTAAGGCTTCCAATAAAAATTGGAAGCCTTATGTTATGTCTAATTTATTTCTTTTTTATATCAATATTTCTATATTTCTTATTTTTGTACTTCGCATGAAAATTTTATTACATATATCCTTTTCAATAACATATCCTTGTTGCCTAATGCCATTGTTATTACAGTAAACAACAACTCCTTTTTCATCGCTTTTTTTATACTTGCAAGGTATGCCATAAATCGAAAATTCAATCTCTCCTTTTTCATCAAATTCAGCATCTCGTAAAAAATCATTGCTAAAAATAATTTCGCCGTTTTTAACAATTACACCCAGCTCACCACGACGCATTATTATGCTTTCTTTCACTTGTCCTGTCATTCCTGGCTGCTCACTTTTTTTGTTGTAAGATGTATGAGAATATGGCTCGATTGGTATTGCATTGCACTGCATTGGAGACTTCCTGTAAATGAACCCGCTTAAAATATCGTTATACGTATTATAAATTTGAGTTACGTCTTCGCAATTTAAAAAGCTTTTTTGAGCTGTCTCTAATATACCTAACGCAAATTTAGCGTTTTGATGCCAATATACACAACCTATTCCCTCAAATTTATACATCCTGTCACTTCTGCCTTTAAACTTTTTATGCCTAAACACATTTTCAAACTCATCTAAAAGCATTTGCATTTGCGCTTTATTAACATTTGCGTCTTTGCATTTTTTCACTAAAATATCTTTAGACACAATATCTGCATTAAAGTGCATAGTACCATTTATGCTGTTTGTGGTTATGCCATTTATTAGGGGCATGTCACTATTAACTATGTTTTTATCGCAAAATCTGGTTGTTTTTTTCACAGGGTACAATGTATGATACTTCTCTTTTTCATCATATAGCTCGGTTTTCATTTCATGTATTAAATTACATACTTCGTTTGCCGTTAAAAAACCGCCTGCTATTGCCGCCGATTGTCCTTCTAGCATTGTTTTCATAGGTGTAAATGTGAAATCATCTTTAAGTAAATTATAACTTACAAATACACTTTTTCTGTTTATTTCAATAGTGTAATCTACAACCTTAATTGCTTCATTTATAAAACTTAATATTTCCTTAGTCTCTAAATTAATCTTTTTGCTAAATCCGTATTTATATACAGACTTTCTATATTTGCAAAAAGCTTCGCCCATATTATCTAGAACTGTCTTTTCATTATTTTTATATTCAGTGGTAGACTCTAAAATATTTTTTAAATCAATAAGCCATTGTACTACTTCTTTTGAAATATTGAAGCTATCCTGACTACTTTTGAACACATCTTTTATAAATTCCAAGTAAGCTTTTATATGATATACAGTAATAACCGAAAGCCCTATTCCTACTATTGCGTTATTTGCGTCGTTCCACTCAGGGCGCTGTGTGTTCATCCAAACACCGCCACTTGGCATTAAATTGCTAATTTTGCTAAGCACAGGCACAAGTAATTTTTCTGCAAGGCATACAGTATAGATTTCACTGTTTTTCATTAGTAATTTTGCGTCTGTGCCAAAACTTTTAACTGTTTTTTCAATCATCTCGTCTTTTGCAACGTCAAAAGTAATTGTGTTTTTGCTATCTTTTAAAATTTCAGCATAGTCTTTAATAATATAAGGCACATTTGCATAACTGAAAATCTCTTGCGATAACATAATTTTTAATGTATTCGGAAAATGGTTAGAAAGCCCTTGCAACAAACGAAGCAAGTAAATTATTTGGTGGTCACCCCAATAGCCTAGGCCACCAAACGGGTTCTCAGGTTCGGGCTTTTCCCAGTCAATGCCGTCATTATTTATTCTGTACGGGTTAAACCCATCAACTGTTGTTGCATTAACAAATTTGGCAACCATATTCTCAAAATACAGTGGATATGATAAACCCAAAGCCTCCCAATTTTGAAAAATGTCGCGCCAATTGCCCTCATAATTTACGTTCTTTTCGCCATTTTCATCTTTAAGCGCAATGTTAAATTTATTCCATGGGCGTGCCGGGTCGCCATGTCTTCTTGAAAATGAAAGAGGCATATATTCAAGAGCCATTCTATACATCAATGTATTATTTTTCGTAATCTCTTTAAGCTCCAAAATTGTTTCGCATGTTTTCAGTTCGTTTAAAATCTCTTCACATTCAAGTGCTCTTTTGTTTCGTTTCGCAACAAATTTGTAAAATAAATTGTAATCAAAATCATAAACATTTTCAAACGTGCCACCACGCATTACATTATATAAAGTGTTCAAGTAATGTGTGCTGCATGCAATTTTATCACCCGATTTTTGCATTCCGTCTGCTTTTGATACTATGTCCACAAGTTTTTTTGTTCCACTTTCAACGTCTTCTTTAATTGCGCTAAACTCACCTTTTTGCACAAACCTCTCTATTTTTGTAAGTGCACAGTGGTCAAGGCCTGTATCAAGCACAAAAGAATATTCGCATTCACCTTTACTTATAAGCTGTTTTTCAAAAACAACAAAATACCCGCTTTTTTTTCCGTAACATTCTGCGTCAGTTTCTATTGTCCTGTCATTCATAAAGCTTTGCAAAACTTTTGGGTCTAAATATACTTTCGCATTAGCTGCTGTTGTATATGCTATGTTAGCACGCAACATTTCCACAGGGTGTGGTGTGTCGTTTATTGTTGTTGTAAGTGAATACACAGCTAAATTATCACCTTGCAATTCTGCCGCTTTATACGCATCTACAAGCGTGGATGAATTCGCCTGCAGTTGCTCGTTCACACCGTAAGGCATAATGTTCATCAGTCCATCTACAACATTTAGTGATATGTTTTTCTGTGCCAAATTATTAATTTTAGCTGTTTTTATAATTCCGTATTTTTCACTTGCCTCATATTTGTATTCATAAGATAATGATAAATCGTGGTTTATTTCTTCCATAATTACACTGTTTGCATAGCACGATTTATATATATTTCTGGTAATATTGTATTTTTGCACACCGTATTGTTCAAATGGCAGCCATATTTTATCGTTTGCTTTAATTATAGTTTTAGACCCTGTTTCATAATCAAGCGCCAATTTATCATCGGTAATATACGGAAAAATGTTGCCTTGTGCGTTTTTTCTACCTGCAGTTAGTGCACCTGTTGATGATAAAAAAATCCATATATCTGAAGACGACACAACCTGTATGAAAAAAGGTGCTAACTTTTCACTATTTGCTATTTTGTAAAATTCCGTTCCATTAATATTTTCAAATGAGCCTGTAATTTCCATTGCTTAAAGCCTTTCTATATTATATAAATTATCCGTTTAGTATATTTTTACATTTATACAACTTTTTGTTTAATAGCTAATGCAAGTTCAGGCCCATATAAATAACATTTAATTTTCGCTCAAATCTAAAACGGAATTTCCTTTTAACAGCTCCCCTCTCACTTCGATGTCTAGGGGTATAAAACTTTTCGGCTTTTCTATTGCCTCTATTAATAGTTTAACTGCTTGCTTTCCAATTTCAACCGAATTTTGTTTCCATGTCATTAATTTAGGCCGAATAACTTGCGATATACTCATGCCGTCAAAGCCGGCAACGCTGATTTGTTTACCTATTTGTATGTTTCTGTTCTCAAATGCGTTCATGCCACCAATAAAAGCAAAGTCGTCTTGATAAAAAATAAAAGTTGGTGGTTCTTTCATGTCAAGAAGTTCATAAGTTATCATTTCTGCAGACTTCGGGTCATGGTAAAATCCCTCTTTTATATAGTCTTCATTCACCTGTATTCCAAGCTGTTCACATGTTTTATAAAAGCCTGCAATACGTATTTTTGTAACCATGGACATTTCACCATGAATAAAGGCAATCTTGCGGTGCCCCTTCTCATACGCATATTTAACCATTTGTGACATTGCATATTCATTATCAGAATTCACACTGCTGCACTGGCTAACTTTATAGTCTATCATAACTACCGGCACATCACTTTGTGCAAGCTCAATTAATTTTGGGTTATCAAATTGGTCAACCAAAATAAACACACCATCACATGCATGTATATTTACATATTCAAGGTAGCTTAATGTCTCGTTTGCAAATTTATCGCTTACAAAAGATACTGTGTAGCCTTTTTCGCGCGCTTTTATTATAAAGCTATTCAAAATTGCTGCAAAAAACTCATGCGTTATGCCGCTGTGTGTGCCGTCTTCCAACAGCACCCCCAAATTGTAAGAGCGGTTTGTTTTTAGCCTTACAGCTGCAGGGTTTTTTATATACCCCATTTCCTTTGCTACTTTTTTAACCCTGTCTATCGTGTTTTTACTTATGTCTTTTTCGTCTCTTAGTGCTTTGCTAACCGCTGTAACAGATATTCCACACTCTTTTGCAATTTCTTTTATAGTAACCATAAAAATACATTCACTTTCTATATAGGTTAAAGCCTTTTTATCTTTAAACAACCTTTAACGTTATAGTTGAATGATATCATTGCTATCGACATTTGTCAATAAATTGATTGCACATTGGTTTTATACGAAAACAACGTGACGTTTAAGCACAAAAAACGCTGCATAAATACATTTTACACACCTATTCTTTTTATGTTAATACTGTTAACTTGCATGCCGCTCTCACCAAAATAAAGCTCTACATACGTATTTATTGTTGCAAACATATTAATCTCGCATGTATATACGCCTTTTGTACCACCTTTTAGCGTTATTGTTTTGATTAATGAACCATTTGCTTTTACAGTAAGTGGAATTTGAGCAAGTTCAACAGCATTTGCATACAAGTCAAATTCTATTAAATGTTTGCCTAGGCTTTCTAAATTCAGCACCATTTTATTGGTGGTATTTTTTGTTGTAATTATATTTTCACAGCCTACTTGTGCAAAATCTCCAATTTCAAAAGTGCCAAGGTCTACAATGTTTTCTAGTTCGTTAATAGGTGTATTTTTCAACTCTACTTTTTGCAAAGGCATACTGCAATTAAACCTTAACAACGCGTTTATAATATTCACGGCGTTTCGCACAAGCGGGTATCTTGTTAAATTGCCTGTGGCAAGTTCTTTTTCGCTGTCATCTCCATTAGTGTTATCTTGTGAACTTGCACAAACCATGTATACGTCGTTTTGTGATGCAATCATGTCTGCTGTGTGCGTTTCACTTGAAATGCCACTTTCTTTATTCATGGTTGCCCACCAGTCTGTCATTACAACACCGTTAAAGCCCCAATCTTTGCGCAAAACAGTGGTGTTTAAATCATAATTGCTTGCAGCCTGTGTGCCGTTAACAGGGTTGTATGCTGTCATTAAGCTGTATGCATTACCCTCTTTCACAGCCATTTCAAAACCTTTTAAATATATTTCACGAAGTGCCCTTGCACTAACAACTGCATCAACAGTTTTGCGTGCCTTTTCTTGGTTGTTAGCCACAAAATGCTTTACAGTTCCGGTAATGTTAAATTTGTTCATTGTTTTTATCTGTGCTACTGCCATTTTGCCTGTTAAAAACGGGTCTTCCGAGTAATATTCAAAGTTCCTGCCACAAAGTGGGTTTCGGTGTATATTCATGCCCGGCCCCAGCAGTGTGTCAATTTTGTGATGTATCATTTCTATTGACAAATACTCAAAAAGCTCGCTGATTAGCGTTGTGTTAAAACTTGATGCCAACGCTGTTGCGTTTGGCACACTAAATGCCATTGTGCCGCAGTCCATACGAATGCCCGATGGTCCGTCGGCGCAACAAGCTATGGGCATTTTGCGCACATTTTGCAATTGTTCGCTTACACCACCAAAACAGCCTGCTGTGCCCGGCGTTACTTTTGGTGAACACATACCCTCACCACGTGACATTTGAATTAATTCTATGTCACTTAAATCACTTGCAAGCTCTTCAGCTGTAATTTTTTTATTTATAACATCATCAAATGTATAACCAAAATTTGTTTTTTCGCACTGTACATCATTCTCTGTTTTTATGCGCAAAATCGTATCATAATTGCGTGTAATTGCATTTGTATAATTTAAAACATATTCGCCGTTTTTAATACTTGCATTCATTTTTTCAAACGGTTTTATTGGCAATAATGCCTCGTTGCATTTTTGTATAATTTCATCATTATTAATTGTAACTTTCGCAATATTCTGCAAATCTCTAACGTTAAAGCCAATATAAAAAGTATACTCGCCTTTTTCTAAAACAAACGCAGATATTTCATCATCGAAAGATGCCATATCTTTTTTGCTGACCTCAATTTGTACTTTTTCAGCTTGGTTTTGCTTTAATTCGCCCGTTTTAGCAAATCCCACAAGGCAAAGCTTTGGTTTGCCCAGTTTTTGTACGGGCGCTTGCACATAAAGTTGCGCAGTTTTTTTACCACTGAAATCACCTATGTTTTCAATGTCAAAATTGAAAACATAATTGCTGTTTTGTGTTATAAAGTTGCAATTTTTTATTTTAAACCTACTGTAAGAAAGGCCATACCCGAAAGGATATAAAACTTTATCTTTTGCAAAAGTTTCAAAATAGCGGTACCCTACGTAAATATCTTCGGCATATATGTTTTCAATATCGCCGCCAAAATTTTTATTTGATGGGTAATCTTGCAAATTCCGCGCAATTGTGTTTGGCAAGCATCCGCTTGCATTCACGTCGCCGCATAAAACGTCTGCATATCCGTTGCCGCTTTCCACGCCGCCATGCCATGCATATAAAATTGAACTTACACCTGTGGCCTCTACAAAAGATGTGTCCATTATTCCGCCCACGTTAAACAAAACAGCCACCTTTTTAAAATGGTTGTGAACAAGCAGCAAGTTATGCTTTTCGGTGTCGCTTAAATAATAACTGCCACCTTCAGGCAAAACGTCTTTATCCTCGCCGGCACTGCGCCCTATTGTGAAAATTGCAATGTCGCTGTTTTTGCTTGCATTTTTTACAATTTCATCTGTTAGCAACAATTCCTTTTGGCTAAAAGGTTCCATAGCCCAACCATCGCCCTTATCGAACGGGTTCTGCTGCACAAAGTCCACATACATATCATATAAATTCTCATCTATTTGGCGCTTTGCTTTAATTCCCTTTGCAATGCTTACAAGGTACGGTATATTTACCATACCGCCCGAACCCGTACCGCAGTAGTATGTGTCAATTTGTGCCCTGCCAAATATTGCAACTCGCTCTTGTTTTTTTATGGGCAATGTGTCGTTGTCATTTTTCAAAAGAACAACACTCTCTGCCACTGCTTGTCTAATTTTTTGTTTATACTTGATGTAGTCTAGTGTATGCATAGCTTTAATCCTTTAATATAATCATTAATTAAAAATCTTCGCTGAATTTGTGGCAGCGCGTGTATTGTCCATCTTCCACCATTGTTTCACCCGGCATTTCTTTATGGCAAATGTCCTTTGCATATAAACAACGGTTTTTAAACGGGCAGCCTGTGCTATCAGGTGTCCACATACTTATTTCGCTCTCTTCACTTGACTTTACCGGTAACACTACATCTTCAGTGCGCTCCGGGTCAGGTGCTGCGGCAACCAAAAGCTGCGTATATGGGTGCTGTGGGTTTATTATAACTTTGTTAACATCACCGTGTTCTACAATATGCCCTGCATATAAAACTATAATCCTATCGGCAAAATAACGTGCCGTTGCAATATCATGTGTTATGTAAATAAAAGATTTGCCGTGCTCAATTTTAAGTTTGTTCATAAGGTTTAAAACGCCTAAGCGTATAGAGACATCAAGCATCGACGTTGGCTCGTCGGCAAAAATAACTTCGGCGCCTGCTGCAAGAACCCTTGCAATATATGCACGCTGTTTTTGCCCGCCCGAAAGCTGATGCGGATATTTTTTTCCTTGCTCCTCTGCCGGCACAAGTCCCACAAGTTCCAGCGCACTGTCCATCATGTACTTTTCGCTTTTCGCATTACTTCTGTGGTATAGCTTTATAGGCCTTTCAAGGTGATAGTAAATGCTGTGCAAAGGGTTTAAGGCCGAGAATGGGTCTTGGAAAATCATCTGCGCTTTTTGGCGGTAATTTTTCAATTTTTCGCCTTTTAAGCCATGTATATTATCTTCTTCAAAATACATTTTACCATTTGAAGGCTTATGAAAACGCATTGCTATACGGCAAATTGTAGATTTTCCACAACCGCTTTCGCCAACAACGGCAAGCGCCTCGCCTTGGTGCAAATCAAAAGACACATCATTTAATGCACGCAACTGTTTTGATTTAGAAAACACGCCTTTTCCGCTAACATTAAAATCCATTGTTAGGTTTTCTACTTTAAAAACAACTTTTTTCTTATCTGTTTTATTAGTGGTTTTTGTATTATCCATTTTGCACCTCGCTATCAAACTTTACAAGTGGATTATGGCAATAATAAAAATTACCGCTTTGCTCACTCATTTCCGGCTCTTTGTTTTTACATTCATCGCACCTGTTAAAACATCTTTCCTCAAAGCGGCAGCCATCGGGTATGTTTTTAAGGTCAAGTGGTGAGCCTGCTATGCCCTCCATATATTCTATCTCGCCTTTTAAAGACGGGAAAGAATTTTTCAGCCCAAATGTGTATGGGTGGCTTGGGCTATGAAGTATTTTATTTGTAACAGCTTTTTCTACAATTTTACCTGCATACATTATAGCAACATTGTCACAAAATTCCATCATAAGGCTAATATCATGCGTAATAAATAAAATGGAAAAACCGAATTTTTCTTTCAGCTCATAAATTCTTTTTAAAATATCACGTTGTACAACAGTATCAAGGGCTGTTGTGGGTTCGTCTAAAATAAGCAATTTTGGGTTAAGGGCAAGCGCCATTGCAATAACAGCACGTTGTCGCATCCCGCCCGAAAACTGGTGTGGATAATCTTTAAGCCTATCTTTCGGTATACCCACAAGGGCCAATAATTCTTCGGCCTTTTGCCTTGCATCTGCTTTGTTTTTTGTAATGCCATGATACTTATATATTTCATAAAACTGTGTTTCCATTGTTGCAACAGGGTTTAAGCAGTTCA
>CAYJMH010000027.1:0-28747 GCA_964371535.1 uncultured Bacteroides sp. | reverse complement strand
CGTTTTCTGCAAAAAACACCTCAGGGCTCTGCCCTAAGAACCCAAAATTTTTTGAAAAAAATTTAGTAAAACTTTTGAAATGCGTCATGATGAGGAGCAACTATACCTTTGTGACACACTGTAAGCCCTGTATAAAAATTGATTTTTATACAGGGCTTTAATTTTATTTCAAATAAATTCAAACAGAAATGCTGTAATTTGTACTAGGCATAAATTAATTTGCCGCATCAATTGGCCAATCTATCCTTTTTCCCTGTACAAGTAACCTGTGTGTGTTTGCGCCATATGGTGTACATGTAATTAATGTGCAAATGTCTTCGCCGTCTTGAATTTTCAAAAGTTCGGTTTCGTCGGGTAAAACAGTTGCAATGTTATATATTTCGTAATAAAGCTCTTTGTCTAAAATATTTAGCATGAACGTTTCGCCCAGTTTCAACCTGTCTATTTTTGTAAACATTTTTGCATTGCTCATGCCGCTGTGGCCTGTAAGCACACTGTGGTTAGATGCGCCGCCAATTGGCAGTGAAGTGCTTTCGATATGACCTATGCCGGCCTGTAAAACTTCCTGTGTGCTTGTGTGGTAAATAGGAACTGAGATTGACAGCTGTGGTATTGATATGTAGCCCATCATTCCGTCAGCGTTGTAAACTAAAGCAGAGTTGTAAATTTCAAGCTCTTGTTCTGAGGGTGTAAAGCCGTAGCCACCTTTTGTACGCACAATGTCGTTGTATTGCTCGGCTAAAGACGTTGTGCTGTCAGTGCCCTCGGTTGTTGCAGATATTTCGATTTCATAGCTCCTTATTAATTGTTGATGTTTTATGCTAGTTGCCTTGTTAGACACACTTGGATAAATTAGAATTGTTGCACCGGCTATAAATAATGCTGCCGAAATTGGCATTAGTATTTTACGTTTTAACATTTCTTGCACCTCGTTGTGCAATGAAAAATACAAGTGTAGCTGTTAAAACAAGAAACAGGCCTGAAATACAAAATATTAAAACAGCGTTGTCGCCTGTCTCAGGCAGTGTATTATCTTTGTAGTTAATTATATCAAGTTCAGGTGCAACAGGTGTTGTTGCGCCGTTTACAAGCATGTTTGGGTATCCTGGCAAAAGCTCGCCTGTAATTGCGTCATATTCCGCGTAAAGTGAAAAATAAGTGGGCACACTTGTGGGTGCATAACCGTTTGGTGGTGTTATTTCATGCAAGTAGTAATTAACATTGCTGTTAAGGCCTAAAATGTGCATTGTACCTGCAGTTAAAACTGATGTTGTTATGCCGCCATAACTGCTTGGCGCCAATGTGTAAAAACCGACAGGGTTTTGCATAAATTCTAATGCGTTTGTCGGGTTGCCGCTTCCGTCTGTTTTAAGTTCCTCGTCAAGCGTCATTACAAATTCGGCGCCATCAAGTAGGTGCGAAGTGCTGTCTGTTTTATTTATTTGCACCTTAAATGTATAACTTTTTGTCGTGCTTGTCGGCGTGTTGCCCGTCGAATGTAAATTCTGTGGGTTGTTGCTGTATGTCAGTACTGCATTGTTATCATTTGTTCCGTCGGGGTCAACAATTGCATTTTCGTTCAGTGTGGCCGAAAATTCTGTTAACAGTGTGTCTGATACGCTAATAATCCCGTCGTCTATTAAGGATAAAATGTCTATGTCTAGTGTAAACGTTTTACCTTGCCCGGGTGATGTGTTTAATGTGTAATAGCTTGTGGGAATGTTTGTTTTGCCCGATGGGGTTTGCACGTATAAGCTTAAATTGTTGTTAAATGTAAGGCCTGCGTCAAGCGTGTCGGAAATGATGTAATTATAACTTGTGTAGCCCGTTGTGGCCGGCACAGTTGTTTTTATTTGGTATAACACGTCATCGCCCACAGCGTGGTCGGAATATTCTGTATATGCATTTTCGTTATCGTGATAGACCAGTTTGTCAAGAAGTGGCACATCAAATTTTGGGTTGATTGTTGCGGTGGGGTTTATAACGGAAAGCGAGGCAAGGGCAGTTATAGGGCTGTGGTTGTCGGCACGCTCGCCGCCGCCTGTAACAACATAGTAGCCGGCCAATGTAAGCGGTATTGTTGCCTGTTGGCCTGTGGCGGTGCCGCTTCCGGACGGCGTCGGCGCAGGGTTTATGTCTATGTAGTTATTGTAAACGCTTGTTGAGAAGTCGTGCAGTTCATTAGCTGTGCGCAAAGGGTCGCTTAGCCAACTTATAAGTTGGCTACCGCTTAGTGGGGTGCCGCCCGAAGGTGTGTAGCTAACAGCAAGGCAGGTGGACGGGTTGAACACATACGCTCCGCTGTTATTCTCTACTGCCTCAAAAAGCAGATATGCGCTGTAGACATTGTTGTTTATGGATATAGATGGATTTATGTTTTGAATAGAAATGCTATATGTGTTTGCGTATGATGTAATAAAAATTGTTGATATAATTAAACCAGCTATAAAAAAAGCTGATACTTTTTTCATGAGTTTCATTTTTTTCTCCTTAACAGAAATAGTAAAATAATAGAAATTGATGTTAGAGCAATGCCGATTGCCGTTAATAAATGCAAATTTCCGCCCGTTGCAGGAAGAATGAGGGGTTCTGTGCTTTTTAAAGTGTTTATTAAAGTAATAGTGTTTGTGCCGTATTGTGTTGATGTTTCAAACAAAGCGGTCACGTTTTCTTCGTTTAGAAATATATTTTGTTCTTCAACAGTATAAACAAATTCAGATGGTAGGCCGTCAAATGTATAGGTGAAATTGTTCATCTCATCAAGCGTGACAGGCGGCCCATGTGCAATTGAATTCTGCAATAGCTGAACAATTGCAGAATAGCCACTGCTGTCCATTTCAGAGCCATCTTCACTTCGCCACAATTTGTTTACAGTAACAGATATGTCGGTTTCAGGTACAGGTATTTCGCAAATAAAATCGTCGCGGTGTGTTTCGGCGTTTATGCTAATGTTGTTTGCAATTATTGTGCCGTTTAAATTTTGGCTGGCGGTAAAGTTTGCGCCGTCTGCAAGGATGCTGCCGTGCAAAATTGATGAGGTTATTGATGTTGCAAAGTCCGGCAAGTAGTTGTAAAAATTCCACAGAACCCTGCCGTTTGTGAATGTGTGTGTTTCGCTTGTTTGTTGGTTATTGCCGTCTACCGAAATTAGACTTATGGGTAGGTTTAACTGTGACACACCCTCGCAGTTAACATTTATTATTACTGCAACGCTGTTAGCGGAAGAAAAGCCTTTTACGCCAAGATAGCTAAGAGCCGAAAGCTCTGAGGCGGTTGTGTTAAATACGCCTGCTTTATTTGGGTCTGTAAGTTCAATATAACTTTCATCTACACTTCCGCCGTTTGTATCTAGGCTTTCGGTTATGTTAAATTCAGCGTATGTGCTTATGGTGGACGACAAAGTTTGAACACTGTTTTTTACCGCCGCCATGTCTATAAAATGTGCGGTGTAATCTTTCCAAACTGTTTTTGGGCGGTCAAGCTTTGTGCCGTTTATTGCTATTGCATTGCCGTTGTCTACAAGTTCAACGGTGTTTGTACTGCCTACTGCCAGCACATGTGATAATGATGTAGCACTGCCTGAATTTACTTGTTCATATTGCACCACATAGCTCAATTCATCGGCCAAATTATTTGTGCCGAAATTTGAATTTGCAAATAGGTTATTTGTTAAGATGTTACCGTTTGTATGTGCGTTAATGCGCACAGTGCCAAAGCCTACAACGTGAAAACTTCCTGCGATGCCTAGTGCGCTGTTACTGTTAAAATATTCGGTTGCAGTAAATTCATAAGGCGGTGGGCACAAGATAATTGGCGCATTATTGTTAAATTGCGCATCGCTGGGAAGTGTATTTTGTGTTTGTGCTCCATCATTGATTGAAGTGTCAGAATTTTCCGCGCTGCTTTCGTCTTTGCTTGGGCTTTGCAAGCTGTTTGCTTGGCTTGTGTTGCTGCCTGAAGCAGATGAAGAAGCAGCAAATGAAGGCGAAGAAGCAGTAGGTGCTGTGCTGACAGACACTGATGATGCAAGCGGCGCGCTTGTGCTGCTGTTAGATAGCGAAGAAGATTGAGAATGTGAATTATCTAAGGCGCTTGAATTGTCAAGAGCAAAAGAATAAGCATTAGATATTGTGAAAAAAAAGAAAAGAAATGCGAATAAAAGCAGAATGCGTTTATACTTGAACATTATTTCACCTCAATTAATTAGGCATATTTCTCCAGTATATTCAAGCCGGTTTGTATAGGTGAAAAGGCAAATAAATGTTAAGCGACACAAAACTGATAATAAATGCAAAAAACATAACAACGGCGTGTAATTTACACGCCGTTGTTATGTTTTGCGCTTATATATTTTTTTGATGTCTAATTTTTCGGTTATGTTTAAGTAAGCCCTTTATTATTCAGTGCTATAATACTCTTCCCAAATTGCGCCGCAATTTGAGCATGTTGCTTTAAAGCCTACAATCTCGCCTGTTTCCTCGTCTTCAAGTGGTTCTTGCGGGCCAAAATGGTGCTCTTCAATTGCTAATACTGCGCGTGTTAACCTGTGCCCATCTGTTTCGGGTGTACATGTTGTGCATGTCATCTCCTCAAGGCCCGGCTCGCAGTTTGCAACAAGGCGCACCCAAGCTGAATAACTGTGTGTGTGTGGTAAACTTGTACTTGTAGACGTACTAGTAGAGGCTGATGTGCTTATAGAGGTAGACGCGCTTGCGGACGAAGACATACTTGTTGATTGAGACGTGCTTTGTGACGAAGAGCTTGCGGACGACACGGAAGAAGAGGAGCTTTGACTGCTGCTTGAAACGCCTTGCGAAGAAGAACCGCTGGCGCTTTGCCCGAACGGGTTTACGGTGCTTTGCACGGTTGACAAAACAGAAGAGCCGGTTGCAGAATAACTTTGAGAGCCGGTGTTTTGGCCCGGGACGGCGTCTGTGCCCACAGTGCTAAAAGCAAGCACAATTATAACAATTATTATAGCAATAACAAGCGCAATTCCTGCGCCGAAAAGTGCTATGTCAAGAATGTTGCCCTTACGAACATTTTCTATTAAACGCTGAATGCGTTTTGTGATTTTTTTGAATAGTTTTTGCACGTAATTACCTCCGCGTGAAACTGTATTCCCTGTATAAAAAAGTTTAAATAAAAATTTACAAATAAAATCGTCAATATTTTTAAAAATGAAACAATAAAATGCAATGGGCAAATTTAAAAATTAATTAATACTAGTATAACATAATTTCGACAATTTTTCTACAAAAATTTACTTAAAGTAATAATTTCACATATAGACAGTGTAGCGATGAGTTGAAGCGAGAAAATATTGAACAATCTTTTGCTTTATAAGCGTGGAAACGCAGTACTATTTATAGAAATAGTAATATAAACTTTGACGACACCACAATGCGGAAAAATAGCCAAAACATGGCGACAGGCCAACGATGGTGGCACTGTCTAAAAGTATTTGCTGTATTTATCGCGGTTGTATTCCCTAACGGCTATGCATATTAAACATGCTTTTGGGAAAACTTTACAATAAAATATAATAATCAGGGGACAGCGATAATGAAAGTATCAAAAAAAGAATACGCAGAGCTGAACAAGAAATTGGCGCCAAAGTCCAGCGTTTTTAAAGATTGCACATATGCATTTTTTATAGGTGGTGCAATTTGCACACTAGGAGAGTTGTTTCACACAGCATTTGTTTTTATGGGCTTTACCGGTGCAAAAAGTGCGTTTTTTGTAAGTGCAAGCCTCATAGTACTCTCGGCAATTTTTACAAGCCTTGGCTGGTACCAAAAAATTGCATCAAAAGCAGGTGCAGGCACGCTTGTGCCAATAACAGGCTTTGCAAACGCCGTTGTTGCGCCGGCAATTGAGTTTAAATGTGAGGGCTTTATTACAGGCGTTGGTGCAAAAATGTTTATAATAGCAGGCCCTGTAATAGTGTACGGTGTATTGTCGGGCACACTTTACGGCTTAATTTACTTTTTAATAACAGGGGGCGCAGTGTAATGAGACGTGTGGGCTCAACAATAATATTTGAAAATACACCGGCTGTAATTTCCAGTGCCGCGGTGGGTGGAAAAAAAGAGGGCGAAGGGCCGCTGAAGCATAAGTTTGATGTCCTTATGCCCGACAGTAAATGTGACGAAAAGACGTGGGAAAAAGCCGAGAGCAGAATGATACAGCAATGTGTGCATACAGCGCTTCAAAAATGTGGTTTTACAACAAAAAACTTAGATGGTTTATTTGGCGGCGACTTGCAAAGCCAATGCACGGCAATGCATTATGCAATGGGTGAAATAGATGTGCCGTTTGTGGGGCTGTACGGCGCATGCAGTACAATGACGCAGGCGCTGGCGCTTTGCGCATGTGCCGTTGAGGCACAAGCAATGGGCGTTGCGGCGGCGGCAACAAGCAGCCATTTTTGCGCGACCGAAAGGCAATATCGCACACCGCTTAACTACGGTGGAAAGCGTACGCCGACATCACAGTGGACTGTAACGGGTGCGGGCACTGCCATTGTTGCCAAAAGCACAAAGCACCCCCAAATTGCAAGTGCAACGTTTGGCACAGTTGTAAATTATGAAATAAGTGACATAAATAACATGGGTGCGGCAATGGCACCTGCGGCGGCGCACACACTTATAAAACATTTACGTGACACAAACCGCAAACCGAGTGACTTCGATGCAATTTATACGGGTGATTTAGGGCTGGTAGGCAGTGCGCTTTTAAAACAGGTGATAAAGGAAGAGGGAATAGAGCTGCACAACCACAAAGACTGTGGGCTTTTAATTTTTGACATTGAACGCCAGAATGTTAAGGCAGGCGGAAGTGGTGCGGCGTGCAGTGCAGCTGTGCTGTGTTGTGATGTACTGCCAAAACTTGCAAGCGGTGAACTAAAGCGCGAGCTTTTTTTATCTACAGGTGCACTTATGAGCCAAACAACATTTTTACAGGGCGAAGCAATACCGGCAATAGCGCACCTTGTGGAACTTGAAACACACATGTAAAATTGGCAAAATTATTTTTAACGGTGTAAATGGGGTATTTATTGTGAATTATGTTTTATCGTTTGTTGTGGGCGGCCTTATATGTGTTATTGGCCAGCTTTTAATTGATTTTACAAAGCTTACGCCTGCAAGGATACTTGTGGGTTATGTTGTGGCCGGTGTTATTTTAGGCGCAATTGGAGTCTTTCCGTACATTGCGGCCTTTGGAAGCAGTGGTGCAACGGTGCCGCTTTTGGGCTTTGGCAATGCCATTGCGCAGGGCGTGCGAAAAGCTGTTGACGAAACAGGATTTTTAGGTATTTTTACAGGCGGGCTAACTGCGGCGTCAGGCGGCGTTACAGTTACAATTATATGTGCATTTATTGGCGGAATTATTGCCAAAAGCAAAGACCAAAGCTAAAAAAGGCGAAAATACAAAGCGGCAAAATAAAATGCAGGTAACATATAATGTTACCTGCAAGTAAGCAATACTTATTTTGCTGCGGCTTTAGATAAACGAGCAACTTTGCGAGAAGCTGTTTTTTTGTGCAAAACACCTTTTGAAGCAGCCCTGTCAATAGCCGAAATAGCTGATTTAACTTGTACGTCTTTTTCTGCTGCGCCTTGCGTAATGGCGGCGTCAGCCTTTTTGACGACTGTTTTAAGGTTTGACTTTATTGCTTTGTTGCGTGCAGCCTCTTTCTTTGATTGGGCCACTCTATCTTTTTGCGATTTAATGTTAGGCATCATACCACCTCCTTAATACCAAAACAGTTGCACTTTATAATACCACTTTTTTTGCCTAAGGGCAAGGGTTTTTTTGAAAAAATATAAAATTTTATGAAAGTAGGGCTGAAAATGCATGGACAGTACACGGATATTGCGTGCGAAATATACTCAAAAAGATGTAAAAAATTGCCGCAGGGCGTTATAATAAAGACAACAAACTCAAAAGGCATACAGTGCACACACGTTGAAATTACAAAAAACGGTTTGCGCAGGGAAAAGGGAAGCTATATAACATATGACACGCCAAACCTTGCGCAAATTGAACCGACAAACGAGGTGTTTGTGTGTGCAATTGCTAAAAGCTTAAAAGCACTTTTGCCGCAAAAAGGAACTGTGCTTGTTGTGGGCATTGGCAACAAGGCGGTTGTGGCCGACAGCCTTGGCCCATCTACTACCGACAAAATATTTGTTACAAAAAGCAAAGACATACAAGATTTCCCTTTAAGGCAGGTTGCCACTGTAAGCCCCGGCGCCGGTGGTGAAACAGGGCTTGAGACGTTATGTGTGTTAAGAGGCATTATAAAAGAGGTGAAACCTGCGTGTGTCATATTAGTAGATAGCTTGCATACACTTTCGCCACAGCGCATGGGCGCAAGTGTACAAATTACAAATACAGGGCTAAAGCCTAATACAAGCGGCAAATTAAACAGCGAAAATTTGGGCGTGCCTGTAATTGCAATTGGTGTGCCCACCATTTCGAATTGGCATTTGCAAGATACAAGCAGTAATTTGCAAGTTACGCCACGTGACATTGACGCGATAATCGACAGGGCATCGGCACTGCTTGCACTTGCGGTAAATAAGGCGTTGCAGCCTGCATTAAGTGTGGGGGAGCTGTGCTTTTTGATAAATTGATGCAAACTTTTAACTGTGCAAATTATAAACAAAAACAAATGTTAAGAAGATATTTATAAACTAAGATTTTACAAAACCAGAGCAAAAAAATCGCTCAAAATATGCTCAGTTCAACTCATGTCCACACTATCTAGTTAACCACTCAATAATTTTTCCTAAAATCAGCCGAGTGGCGCGGCGTATCTTTTACAACGCTGCAAGCAAAAATAAGCTGGTTTTTAACTTCAACTTCATATTTTCGTGAATAGTAACTTATCATAGGGGAACGTGTTGTTTTTGACAAAACAACATACTTTGAGGGCAATTTTGTAAGTGTGTATGCCTTAATATCTGCGTGGCAACGTTGGCAAGTGCAAACCTTAAACATGTCTATGTACTTGTCAAGCATACCGTCCACAACTTCTTCCATTACGTTGACGAAATCACTGCTCTCCATTTCCTCTTCAAGCTGTTTTTTAAGTTGTTCTTCATCTAATGGCCGGCTCTCAAGTACTGCAGAACTCTCATCGCTTTTCTGTGGGGAACTTTCGTCGTTGCTTGGTGCCTCGCTGTGTTCGATAGATTCATCCGGCACAGGTGCACTGCTTTGTTCGCTTTGTGCAGTTGCCGCGTTTGGCTCTTCACTGCCTTGCTGTTCAAGTTCTTCATTAAGTGCAATGTCAAGCGCATCGGTTATTTTGCCGGCTATATTTTCATGGTTGTTGCGTGCAACTTCAACAACAGGTACAGCAACGTGCTTTTGCACACTTGCAATAGTTTCTTCCTTATTATCTTTTTCGCTCATAACCTCGCCCTCAGCACCTGATTCGGCTTGCGCAGGGCTTGATAACAAGTTAAGAACGTGTTCGGTTTTACTGGACGATTTAGCCGAGCGTTTTGTTGCCATCGCATTTTCTCCATTCTATTAAAAAATATACGTTAAGTACCGGTTGTAAAAAATTGCTTGTCAGCCAATTCCTTTTACAGGGTGAACATATGGGAATTTATCACCAACTATTGTATTGCAAAGTTTTTCAAAATCAAGTGCGGGGTTTGAAAAAGGTGCATATGTTATTACACTGGCACCATGTGCCGGTGCCTCGGCAACGGCAACACCGCTTCTTATTTTCACGTCGAACACCTGCGTGCCCAGTTGGTTGCTAATTTGCTCAACAAGCTCGCTTACCTCTCTGTTTAAATTAAGGCGTTTATCGTACCTGTTAAGCAAAATTCCAAGTATTTTTAAGTTCGAGTTATAATAACTGCGAACGCTTTCAATTGTATCTTTAATTTGGGAAACACCAAGTAGGCTTAAAATTTCAGGCGCCATGGGTATAATTATGCTGTCTGTTGCAACATACGCATTAACTGTTAAAATGTTAAGTGCTGGCGGTGTATCTATTATTATGTAGTCATAATGCTTTTTTATTCTTGCTATTGCGGCCTTAAGCATAAATTCACGCCCGGGCTGTGTAAATTGCTGTTCGGCGGCAGAAAGCAATATGTTCGACGGCAACATGTCGCAAAGGCCGGTGCTGTGTATTGCGTCATTCACATCAACTTTCTCACGAAATACATCAAATACTGTAGTACACTTCTCAATGTCAAGCCCCAAGCTGAAGCCAAGGCTACCTTGCGGGTCTAAATCTATGCCTAAAACGCTTGCACCCCTAACTGCAAAGCTTGAAAGAAGCGCCGCGGCAGTTGTTGTTTTCCCAACGCCGCCCTTTTGGTTTGTAATTGTTATAACAGTTGTAGACATACGTTTCCCCTTCTGAAAATAAAGACAATTGTGAATTTTTATTAAATTATTGCAAACACACTTATTTTTCTTTGTTTGCGGACGATATATATCAATGAGAGCGCTTTTGTGCGCTACATATATATTTTAACTAAAATAACACACAATGTCAATTATTAAAAATACAGAAACGGGGATTATTATGTCATCAGTATCAAGTGTATCAAGTAGTTCAATATACGGCTCAAGAAGTGTTAACATCTTGTCAGGCCTTGCAAGCGGCCTAGACACAGAATCAATGATTCAGGGAATGGTAGAGAGCTATGAGATGAAAATTTCTAACCTTGAGAGTGACCGTACATTTGTTCAGTGGGAACAAGAGGCAATTCAAACTATAACAAACATGCTTATTGAATTTGACAATAAGTATAACTCTTATACGTCATCAACAAACCTTGCGTCTGCTTCGTTCTTCCAAAACGCTTCAATTACTGAAACTTTGGGCGAATTTGCAGATAAAATAAGCGCTTCGGGTGACACGGACAGCGATGTTATACTTAACGCAGTTGCGCAACTTGCCACAAAAACCACATACAGAACAAGTGCCGATAATTTGTTGAGTGCAGGTGGCACAACAATAACTTCTTCGGGCGCAACAATTACTGGTGAAGTGCCGGAGAACAGCTTTGACGGCACAGTGACAGTTTCTGACCTAGAGGGCGAACTCGAGATTAAATACGGCAGCAAAACAATTTCTGTAAATTTTGGCGAACTTGAATTTTTGGATGCCGACGAAAACGGCACAGGCGTAGTTACTGCACAGGCGCTTGCAGATGCAATAAACGAAAAACTTGCCGACGAAGACATTGTTTTCAGCGATGGAACTTCGCATAATGCCGGTGATGTAATAGGTGTTAGTGTTGAGGGCGGCGCAATTAAGTTTGCAGACAAAATTGGCGGAAACGGGGTTGGGATTGAGAGCGCAAGCGGCAAGATTGCAACGACACTTGGCCTTGAAGACCTAGATAGCGTTGTTGACAGCATTGCTTTTACCGAGGGCACACATTCAAGTGAAATAGCAACAATGGAACATCTTTCGGGCCAACAAGTGAACTTTTCTTTCAATGGCAAAACAAGTTCTGTTACAATAGACAGCACATGGACTGCCGACAATTTTACAGACAAAATTAATGATGCGCTGGCAGACGCGTATGGTTCAGGTAAAGTAAGCGTTTCAAAAAATGCAGCGGGCGCACTTGAGTTTAGCGTCCAAGCAGGCTCAAGCTTTGAGGTGTCATCAAACGTGGGCGAGACATTGGGCTTTGGAAAAGACGGCAAGATGTCAACATCTGTGAATTTGGAAATGACGCTAAAAGATTTGGGGTATACAGGCGAGCAAACATTTACAATAAACGGTGTATCTGTTGGCACTTTTGATGAAGACTCAACTTTAAACGATATACTTCAAAACATAAATGCAAACGATGAAATAGGCGTTACTGCAAGTTATTCTACAACATCAAACCAGTTTGTTTTTTCAAGCGATGAGACAGGAACAGGCAGGGAAATTGAGTTTGGCGGAACGTTGGGCAACGCATTGTTCGGAGACCCTGAGAGTGCGTCGGGCACATCTACCTATACAAAAGGGCAAGACGCAATTGTTAGCGCCACGGTTAACGGCGAAACTGTTACGCTTGTTAGAAGCGATAACACTTTTGAAATAGACGGTATGCGTATTACACTTAATGATACTTTCAATAAGGGCACATACGAGGGCGTTATAACAAATGGCATGGCAGAAGACGGCACAGTACTTACAAGTGCTGATATGTTTGGTGCCGGCGAGGCCGTTTCGTTTAAAACAACAGCGGACAGTGAAAAAATAATTGAGACTATTTCCGGCATGGTTGACGATTACAATGAAATTATGGAGTACGTTAAAAAAACTTACTCAGACACACCGCTAACTACAAGCAGTGGCGAAAAGTATGAACCGCTTTCAGATGCAGATAAGGCAGACTTAACTGAAAGTGAAATTGAAGCGTATGAAGAAAAGGCAAAAACGGGCATACTGTTTATGGATAGCGAAATTTCTGCGCTTTATTCTGACTTACGTGAAGTTATGGAGGGACTCGGTGCAACTTCAGGTGCACTTAAAGACATTGGTATCACAGTTAATTACCAAGACGGGCTTTCATCTTTGTCGCTTGACGCAAACCAAATGCGCATAGCACTTGAAGAAGACCCCGATAAAGTAGAGGAAGCGTTTACAAACGTTAAAGAGTACGGATCTTCTTTCGATGGAATTATGCAGGGGCTTAGCGATGTGGTTAACACATATGCAAAACCGACAGGCGAGCCAAAGGGCTTGTTAATTACAAGGGCGGGCTCACAGTATTCGCCAACAAGCGCAATAAATAACAGAATGCTTACAGAGATGAACGAAATAGACGAAGAGATAGAAAAATGGGCAGATAAACTTGCAAACCAAGTAGATTACTATACGGCACAGTTTACAAACCTTGAAATTCTTATAAATGAGATGAATGCTCAAAGCTCTTCTTTTGCAAGCATGATGGGCGGCTAAGAGAATAAAGGCCAAAAGAATAAATTAGTTTTTTCGAAAGGAAATTAAAGAATGGACAATCGTGGATATAAACATTATCAAGAGCAATCGCTTGACACCATGACAAGCGGCGAGCTGTTAATTATGTTGTACGACGGTTTATTGAAAAAACTTATACAAGCGCAAATTTTAATGAACGAAAAGAACTATAAAGAGAGCGAGAAAATTATAGACAAGTGCCTTGATATTGTACATTATTTGCAAAATACGCTTGACTATAAATATCCAATTAGCCGCGACCTTAGAAAGCTTTATGAATTTTTTTGTTTTACATTAATGCGCGTTAAAATAGGGCACAATGCAAATGAACTTGAGCGAGTTAAAAGGCATGTTACAGATTTGAGAGATTCGTTTAAGCAGGCAGACAAAAATGCAGTAGCGCAAACTATGAATGAAAATGAAACAGTGCCGCTTGAAAATAAGGGCGGTGCTGAAAGTTGATTAATAAAACCGATATAGATGCGGCTTTTGAAATGTTAAAAAAAATCAACATTGCTCTGCTGGAAGCTACCGAGCTTACAGCAGAGCTTGATAGCGCAACGAGAACAAAAGACGACGTGACAGTGCGAATGTTTTTAAGCATGCGAAGAGAAGAAATTAATAAATTGCTTGAATATGAACGTTTTTTGAAAAAGCAGTGTGAACTTATGGCTAAAGAGGATGCAGTGATTTTCGAGGATATTATAAATGCAGTTCAGTGCAAAGAGCCAAGTGCAAATGATTTATTCGAACAGGCAAAGAGGAACAAAAATTTGCTGTTAAAATTGCAGGCCTCTGACAAGATGATGAACAAACGTGTTGGCGGGAAAAAATCTATTTTCAGCAAAGTAGATTGATGATTTTTTACTAAAAGGATGTGATTTTGCGATAAATAACCCACAAATACGCCTTGACAAAGTAAATGTTACATTTACAAAAGAGAAAAAACCGTTTGTAGCCATAAGTGAAATAGATTTAACTGTGAACAAAGGTGAATTTTTGTTTATAACAGGCAGTAGCGGTGCAGGAAAAAGCACGTTGCTGCATGTTATTGCAGGTGCTGTGCGCCCAACGAAGGGCAATGTGTTTTTTTATGGTGCAAATGCAAAAAGGCTTAGTACACGCGCTAAGTTAAAAAGAAACATTCGAATAGGGTTTGTGCCGCAATTGTCGCATCTTTCAAGGAAAAACACTATTTACCAAAACCTAGAGCCGTTTGCACACATGACATACACAAAAAAATACACACCGAAACAACGCATTGATAAAGTGCTTGACCTTGTTGCGTTAAATGGCGTGCAAGATAGATTTCCCGCAGAGCTGTCGCTTGGTGAAAGCAGACGTGTAGAGCTTGCACGTGCACTGCTTTCAAATCCCTCTGTTTTGGTGCTTGATGAAATAACCGCAAACTTGGACGAAGACACTGCATGGGACGTTTTTCATTTATTGCTGGAGCTTAACATGTACGGCATTACAGTAATTATGGCGACACATGCAAAAAAACTTGTGGATATTTACAGAAAACGCGTAATTACATTGGTGAACGGGAATATAATTGCAGATGTGAACAAAGGTAAGTACGGCGACATAAAATAAACGTGCATATTTTTTCAAATGTTCAGCGTATTTCTGCTTTCAATATAGACAAAATTCGAGCAATATGGTACAATTAATACTGAATACAGTAATGGCACAAGTAAACGTTTGTGTATGTATAAAAATTCAAAATTTATTAAAATTGGCGCTCGTCCGCCACAAAAGCGGCGAACATATCAACCGGTTAGGCTTTCTGTTGCCGTAAAAGAAAGCTTTGAAATTAAATCGGTGGCAATACGGCAGAATGGAGTGAATGTATGTTAAATTTAAAAAATTGGTCAATCAAAACGCGCCTTATTTTGTCATATGTTTTAGTAGTGGTAATAATTGTTGTTTTAATTACCATGGCAATGCTTGCAACAAACAATATTGGCAATAAGTACAATCAGTTACTTACAGAAGACGTTCAAAGTATTATGAGTGTAGAGAAACTTATTACGAAAGTTGATACAATAGCAAGGTTGCTGGTTGATCAATCAATATCCGGCTTCAACCAAGATACTATGGACCAAGTTGAACAGAATGCCAACGAATTACACATGACATTGGCAACGCTTTTGGAAGCTTACCCTGAAAGTGTAGAAGTTCAAAATTTTAATAAAGAAGTACAAATTTGGTTTGGCGTATTTACACCAATTCATGATGCAATTATTGCTGATGAATTAGAATTAGCACGTACACAAATAGTAGAGAACTCCACACCGCAATTAAACATAGTTATTGCGGCAGGCAACGAATTAGTTTCAAGCATTGAAGCCAGTATGCTAAAAGAAGTAGAATCACTTGACTTGTATACGTCGTTAAATATATATGTTTTAATTGGTATTGCCGTTGTGTCAGTAATTATTATTATTTTAATAGCTACCAGCGTTTTAAAAGCACTATTTGTGCCAATGGGCCAACTTCAAAGCGCAATTACCGCATTTAGTGAAGGCAATTTGAGCCAAGAGATCAATTATAAATCTAACAATGAAATGGGCGCCATGTGTGAACATGTAAGAGAGTCTCAGTCGACACTTGCCGAAATTATTGGCGACATTACACATGTTACAAGTGACATTGTTAATGGCGATTTAACAACTACAATAGAAAAAGAGTACCCCGGCGACTTTGCGCCTATTAAAGTGAACCTTGAGGGAGCGATTAAATATTTGGGCAAAACATTGGTTGGAATTAAGGGAATGAGCGACCAAGTTTCATCCAGCGCAGACCAAGTTGCAAATGGTGCAAGCATGCTTGCACAGGGCACAACAGAGCAAGCAGCAGCAGTTGAAGAACTTAGTGCCACAATTACAAAGCTTAACCAAGGCGCACAGCAAAACCTTGTTACTGCTACAGGTGCAAGGGAAAAATCTGACCTTGCAGGCGCACAAATAATGGAAAACAGCGGCAAAATGCAAGAGATGAGCAAAGCCATGGAGGACATTAAAGAGGGACAAAGCAACATTACGAAAATTCTTGGTACAATTGAAAACATTGCATTCCAAACAAACATATTGGCACTTAACGCAGCGGTTGAGGCTGCACGCGCAGGCTCAGCAGGTAAAGGCTTTGCGGTTGTTGCAGACGAAGTTCGCAACTTGGCATCTAAATCAGACCAAGCAGCAAAGCAGACAAAACAGCTTAGCGAAGAGCTTATGCAATATGTTGCAAAAGGCGCGGCAATTACACTAAGCGTTGAGGACGGAATGCAAAAAACTGCCACATACGCAGGGCAAGCAGTTGAAGCTATCCAATTTCTTCATACAGCTGCCGGCGAAGAGGCCGAGGCTATTGCACAACTTACAATGGGCATGGACCAAATATCGGCTGTTGTACAATCAAATTCTGCCACAAGTGAAGAATCCGCTGCTGCAAGTCAGGAACTTCTTACACAGGCTAACGGCATGATGGGCACAATTGGCAAGTTTAGTTTGCCGGGCGGCTCAGATATGTCAAACTCTTATGTTGCAGATCAAAATTATAATAATGATTTCAATGGCAATAGTGATAATTTGGGCTATATTGACGCACAAGATGACATGGACAATAAATATTAACGTAAAGTAAAAATAATTATTAAAAGGGAGGACTATTAGTGAAAGCTATTGTCCTCCCAATATTGCATTTTGGAGAAATACAACATGGAACAGTACAAAATACAAGACGAAAAACTGACATTTGCGCTTGATATTGGCACAAGGAACGTTATAGGAATGGTTGCGAAAGAGCACGAGGGCAAAGTGCAGATATTGGCAGTGGAAACGCAAGCGCACGAAAAGCGCACTATGATGGACGGACAAATTGAGGACATTGACCTTGTAGCAAGCGTTGTGAGAAATGTTACATCAAGGCTTGAGGAAAAAATGCAAGTTAAACTACCTTCGGCTTGTGTTGCGGCGGCAGGCCGTGCACTTAGAACAGAGCAAGGTACAAGTATAATAGAATATGAAACACCCCAAACCATAACGTCAGAGATTATTGGCAAGCTGGAAGCGCAAGCAGTTGGCGAGGCAGAAAGTGCACTGAAAACAGAAAAAGACCAAAGAATGTACCTTGTAGGTTACACGTGCACACAAACACTGGTTGACAGTTACCCCATGCGCAGTTTGCTTAGCCATGTGGGCAAGAAAATTGAAACTACAATTGTTGCAACGTTTTTGCCAAGCGAGGTTATTGAGAGCCTGTATGCCGTAATGAACAAGGCCGGGCTTGAAATTGCAAGCTTGACCCTTGAGCCTATTGCCGCATTAAATGCCGCAATACCTGTTGACATTAGGCTTTTAAATTTGGCACTTGTCGACATTGGGGCCGGCACATCTGACATTGCAATTTGCCGTGATGGAAGCGTTATTGGCTATACTATGGCAACAGTTGCCGGCGATGAAATAACGGAAACATTGATGAAAAAATGCCTGATTGATTACAACACAGCAGAGAGAATTAAGGCATCGCTTTCAGAAAAACAAACTGTAAATTATACTGACATTTTAGGCATAGAGCAAAAAATAACGCCACAAGAAGCAACAGAGCACATTAAACCTGCGACAAGTGCGCTTGTAAGCGAAATTGCACAACGCATTAAACAGGTGAACGGCGGTGCGCCGTCTGCGGTATTTTTGGCCGGTGGCGGAAGTAAGCTTGATGGAATATGCAAAAAAATAGCAAGTGAGCTTGAAATGGACGAAAAGCGCGTTGCAATTGCGGGCGGGCACTTTAAAAACAGCGCGTTTTCAATGGATATTGAGCTAAATACGCCTGAATATACAACACCGCTTGGCATTGCTATTTCGGCAGTATTAGGCTTGATAAGTGACAGCTATCGTGTTACACTGAACGGTGAGGCGGCAAAACTATTTCGCAGCGGCAGCTTAACAGCGCTTGAAATTCTGATGATGAATGGCTATACATACCAAGATTTACTAGGAAAAAACGGAAAAAATTTAGTTGTTGAAATTGATGGTACGCGCAAAATTTTTGCAGGCGAGACCGCTGTGCCGGCGTCACTTAACATTAACGGTAAGGCTGCACAGCCTTCAATTATAGTTAACGCCGGCGATATAATTGACTTTGTTGCCGCAGTGCCCGGCAAAGATGCACAGCTTACAGTGCAACAATTGTTGCTTAAAATTGATGCAGCAGCCGTTACGGTTAATGGTGTGCACCTAAAGCCGGACGAAGATGTTCCGCCGAATGCTGTTGTTTCAGTAGTTGCGAAAAATAATGTTAAACCGCAAAATTTTACCGGCAACGAAAAAATTAAATATAGCAGTAACGAAGAAAACAGCGCACAGAAAAGTGCAAGCGAAAATGAAAAAAGAAGTGGTACAGTAAATATATACGAGACGATAAGCGGCGCAAGTTTTGATGTAAGAACTAAGAATAATGAGCATTCTCAAACCGAAAATATTGGTGCTTCCAAAAGTGCGGTTGTGAGAAGCCACACATTTAAACTTAACGGCAAAGAGTTAGACTTACCGCTTAAAAGTAATAACGAGCCGTACTATTTAATGGATATGCTTGTGCATACTGACATCGACTTTGACAAAGTAACCGAGCCCGTAGAGCTATATGTTAACGGTGAGGCGGGAATTTTTAGCACAGAATTGAAAAATAATGATGTGGTTGAAATTATAGCTAAGCAAAGAGTGTGAAAATGTGTAAAATAATGCAGACACTATCAAAAAAAATACAAAAAGTATCTAATTAAAAATAACATTCGAATTTTGAAAGCGAGGAATTAAAATTGGGCTCAATTGATAATACATACCGAATTGGTGTAGACCTTGGTGGAACAAACATAAAAGCAGGTGTAGTAAACGAGAACAACGAAATTGTGGCACAGCATTCTATGCCAACTTTGGCGCAGCGCACATGGACATTGATTGCCGACGACATTGTGGAATCTGTTAAAATAGCAACGGAGAAAGCAAATATAAGCTTAGAGGACTGTGTGGGTGTTGGAATGGGAACACCCGGCACTGTCGATGTTGAAAAAGGTCTAATAGTTTACTCGAACAATTTTTTGGATTTTTCAGAAATACCAATGCAAAAACACTTGGAAGAAGCGCTGAAATTGCCTGTGAAAATGAGTAATGACGCAAACTGTGCGGCGCTTGGCGAATTTGTTGCAGGCGCTGCAAAAGAGTATAACAGTGTAGTTTTAATAACACTTGGCACGGGCGTTGGCACGGGCTTTGTGCTTGACGGCAAAATATTTGAAGGTGGTGGGCCGGGCGGCGCCGAGGGTGGCCACATGGTTATAGTTGAAAACGGCGAGAAATGTACTTGTGGGCGAAGGGGTTGTTTTGAAATGTACGGCAGTGCAACGGCACTTGTGCGTGAAGCAATTAAGGTGGCGAATGAAGATGAAAGCTCGCTTTTGGCGCAGATGTACAAAGAAAACGGCAACAAGATGAACGGAATAATACCATTTAAAGCTGCAAGGGCAAACGACGAGGCCGGGCTAAAAGTAGTAGAAAATTACACACGCTTTCTTTCAGAGGGCATAGTAAACCTTGTGAATATAATTCGTCCGCAAGTTATACTTGTTTCCGGCGGTATTTCCAATGAAAAAGAATACTTGACTGATAAATTGAATTATTATGTAAAGAATAACTCATATGCAGGCGAGAAAGTAAAAATACCCGATGTAAAAACTGCCACACTTGGCAACAATGCAGGCATTGTTGGTGCGGCAAACCTTGTATAACACACATGCCGTTTGGCAAAACTAAATGAATTACAGAGAGATTTTTAATGGAATGTTTTTTTCTTCTACTTAGCTTTTTTGCACTTTGTGTTATTGCGGTGTTTATTACAGCCGTATTTAAAGTACCGGGTGCAACGGCGCCTTTGGTGGCAATTAGCTTTACAATAATATATTTTACGGTTTTTGGAATTTTTAATTTGCTCAATTTTGCAGGCTATTTATACTTTGCTTTGGCATGTGCAATTGTATTTTTACTTGCTGTTAAAAAAATTGTGTTTCCAAAAATGACACTTTGGTTTTATGTGTTTATTGCAGTATGTTCTGTAATGGCGGTGTTTTTTGCAATAAGGCAGCCGCTTTTAAATTCTTGGGACGAATTTAGCTTCTGGGGAACTGCCGTAAAGCTTACACAGCTAAACAACGAACTGCATACAACGGCGGAAATAGGGTGGGACTGGGTAGCCTCTCAAAAGCCGGGGCTTATTGTATTAAGTTACTTTTTTCAATTTTTCGGCAGCTATGCAGAATGGAAAATTTTTGTATCGCTTAACATTTTGGCGTTTTCTGTCATAACTGCGGCGCTTGCACCGTTTAAAGGGAAAAGCAAAAATATTGCAATTGTTCCTGCGTGTATACTGTTTTTAACCCCGTTTGTTTTTACAATTTATAACCAGATGCAAGAGCCAAGCAATGTTTATATGAACGCACACTCTGATGTGCCGATGGCATGGCTTTTTTGTGGTGTGTTTATAATGTACTATGCATTGAAAAACAAGGGCGCGCGCCTTTGGCCTGTATCACTTGTGGTTACAGCGCTGACACTTACACGTGACACGGCCTTGCCGTTTGCATTAATAACATGGGCAATAATTTCGTTCGATCTAATTTTCTTTACCGACAAGTCGAGTGTTAAGTTCTTGCGCTTTAATGGGCTTACAGCAAAATTTGCACATGTTTTTGCGTTGCTGTCATGCATACTGGTAACATTTTTTGGGTGGGCATATTATATTTCATATTTAATTGGCGAAAACGCATTGGGCAATGTGGGCGGCACTGAAGAAATAGGCATGGTTAGCATGCTTATAATGGGTATAACACAGCTGTTTGGCGTAAATACAACGCAGTTTTTCAGCGAGACAATGTCTTCAATGTATTACGCATTTTTCAATTTGCCTATGTCAATGTTTGGCACGGGTAAAATTATTGTGATAGTTATCATTTGTATTTTAGCTGTTTCGGCATTTTCATCATGTAACAAGGCGCACACAAAAACATGTTTAAATTTCCTTGTGCTTTCATCAATTGGCTTTGTTATGTATTATATTTTTATTGGCTTTACGTTTGCTTTTATTTTTAAAGACGACACCGCAACACAACTTATAGGCTACGAGCGCTATATTTACCCATATTATATAGGCTGGTTTGCAGTTTCTGTTTTCCTTTTGTGTTTAAGCGCGTTAACCCCCAAAAAATGGTTTATGTTCTTGCCACAAGGTGCATTATTCTGTGTTCTGTTTGTTTTTGCAAACAGGTTTAGTTTGTATGTGCCAAACGGTATGTCTTTTGTAGACTATCACGAAGGCTATTTTTACGATAGGCAGCATATAGTTAATACGGCAAACGATGTTGTTGAGCTTATAGGAAATGAGCCGGAGGGTAATATTTTCTTTATTAGTCAAGCAGACAATGGCAGTAAATGGTTTCAGTATTCAGGAGATGTTTTGCCGCTTCAGATTGATTACAGTTTTGGCGGTGGAACCTTAACATTAAAAGGCATTCCATCAGACGATATTTACGCGTATGAAATGAGCCATGAGGAACTAGCCGATTATTTAATTGAAAACAACTGCGCCTATGTGTTTGTAGAGCAAAGCAGTTATGTGTTTTTTCTTGACTTTGGCGCCTTGTTTAGCGATAACCTAAAAGCAACAGACGGCGATAAATCTGCCATATATAAAGTTGAGACAGAGAGTGGAGATTTGCGTTTTGAGTTAATGGGTGGTGTGGGCGAATGAAAAATATATTTAAATGGTTTAACATTAATAAGCACCTATTAATATGCTTGTACCTTGTCACACTATTGTGTTATGTTTTAAACGGAATTTGGGGCGTTTATTATAATAACGTGCTGAAACAAAGCCAGCAAGAATTGACTTTTGATGACTTTGAGCTTGTAAATCTTCAAGTTTTAGATGAAACTACTTTAATTTCGACAAGCAACGACCCGCAAATGATATACACCAGTACAAATAGTAATATAACAAGCATTTATTACTGTTTGGAAAATTCGGCAATTGGTGTTATAAATGCTTATTATACATTAGGTGCACAAGAAGATTATTCAAATTTAAAAAGGCTTGCACCTAATTTCGGGCAAAGTAAGAGTGCATTTTACATTATACCCGAAAAAGAAGCAGTGAAAATAAGGTTAGATTTAGGCAGTTTGCACGGGCAGAAATATGTTTTTTCAGAAATAACGTTGAACAAAAACATTCCATTTTGGCGTAATTTTGCATTGACAAACAGGCAAGTTATATATTTGTCAATACTGCCGCTTATGTTAAATGCAATAATAATATATATTTATAAAGTTGTGAAAAACTATATAAACATATTAAAAGAAAAAAAGGAACTAAAGGTTAAAGCGCACAAGCAAAGTAGAAATAATTAGGGGAACGATGAGACTGAAAAATATATACAAAAATGTAACATTTAAAGCAGCGGCATTAAGCATAGTTTTAATGCTTGCTTTGTGTGTTGTTTTTCAAATGGCACCATTCGGCGACGGAACATTTTTAACCGGAGATTTAAACGGGCAATACATTAATTACTTTGCGCAAACTCGAAACGCTTTCATAGAGGGCAATGGCATGGATTACAGCCTTTATAAAGGGCTTGGCGGCAACATGACAGGCATAATAGCCTATTATGCAGCAAGCCCGTTTGTGCTTTTGTATGTGCTTGTAAACCCTGTTTATTATGGGTTATTAACAACATTTGTTGTGTGTGCAAAAGTAGTGCTAATGTGCATTACAATGGCATATTTTTTAAGTAAAAAACTAAACAGCCAAACGGGCAAAATAGTAATAATTGCATTAAGTTACGGCTTTGCAGGCTATGTGTTTGTATATATGCAAAACTTTATGTGGCATGACGTTTTAATATTGTTGCCTGTTGTTTGCCATGGGCTTGATGTTTTGATGAAAACTAAAAAACCGTTTATATACTGTCTGGCACTTGGTGCCGCGGTGTTTGTTAATTTTTACATAGCATACATGGTTTGTATTTTTATTGTAATGTACTTTTTTTACAATTTACTTTTATTTCCCGAAAAATCAAAAAATATTGTAAAGTGGCAGTGCTTGCGTTTTGCATTTGCGTCGCTAATCGGTGGGCTTTTAAGTGCGTGTTTGCTTTTTCCGGCACTTGCAAATATCCAAGATAGCAAAGGCGTTGGCGTTAGCAATGAAATCTACCTAACTGTCGAATTCTCACCATTGCAATTTTTGGCAAGGCTTATGCCGTTCGGTTTTTTCCAGCCGAACATATCAAGTGACTTGCCTAATGTGTATGCAGGCGTGCTTACAATAATTTTGCTCTTTTGTTTTTTTGCGGCTAAAAACATTGATGCGCGGCAGAAAATTGTCGGGGGCGCTGTGCTCTTGTTGCTTTTTTTAAGCATGTTCTCAACAGATTTGATGCTACTTTTCCATGGTTTTGCACCACCGGTTTGGTTCACACACAGGCATGCATTTTTATTTGTGTTTTGGGTGTGCTTTTTGGCGGCAACTGCACTGGTGAAAGGTGTTTTATCAAATAAGACGCTTATTATTGCGCTTTTGGGCATGTGTGCAATATTAATTACACGCGTAATGTTTGAAGAGCCGGTTTATACGCAAAACAGGTTTTTGTTCACACTAATTGAAGTGGCAGTTTTGTTTGTATTGCTGTATTGTTACACTAAGGCACAAAAAAAACAGAAAAAACAGGCATGCATTTTTTTAATAGCGGCCATTGTTTGTGCCGAGCTATTGTTAAACACATATTTTATACAGCGCCAGTTTGAGCGTTACACGAACAGCGAATACCGGAATTTTGTACAGGTAAACACTGAACTTGTAAACAAAGCACATGAAATAAGCAATGGTGAAGATTTTCGCATTGAAAAAACATATGCGCGAAGTTTAAACGACAGCTTTTTAATAAATTATTACGGCATAAGCCATTTTGGAAGCACGCAAGACAGCAACGCCACTGACTTTTTACAGAGCATTGGAGTTATAGAAACAACTGCAATGCTTTATAATAGTGAAAATACGAATATTTTTGCGGACAGCATGCTTGGCATAAAATATTTGTTTGATAACGGCGAAAACGAAGTTCCAAGGGGTTATATAAATATTGGTGAAACAAATAGCGGACATACAATTTACGAAAACCCGTATGCATTTCCTTTGTGTTTTATGTTGACAGGCGAGAGCAGTAAGTACACCACAGGTTTTGATGACAAAAACTCATTTTCAAGCAAATTATACGAAGTATTGCAAAGCGGTGAAATGAGCAAACAATTATACGACGTAAATGGTGCAATTGACTTAGACAACTTAGAAGAATTAAGCGCAGCAGTACACGGAAAAGCTGCCGACTTTGACTTCATGCGGGGCGAGATAAATGCTAGCATTTCAGCGGATGAAAGCGCACTTTTATTTTTTAGCATACCGTATAGTGAGCATTTAAGTATTACTGTTAACGGGCAAAAGGCAGTGCCTGAAAAAGTGTTTAACAGCCAGCTTGCAGTGCGTGTAAACGAAGGCGAAAATATAGTGAAAATAACTTATAATACGCCGGGCAAAATTCTTGGTATTGTTACAAGTGTTGTGGCTGCGCTTTTGCTTTTGCTATGGTTTTTGCGTATGAAAAAAACATTGCAAACAAACACGAAGCGAAAGGATTTGCCGTGATGAAGCAAAGAAAAATAAGCTATATTTGGCTGGCGCTTTTCGCAATATCAGTTTTTTGTGTTTTGTTGTGGTTTGCAAAAACACAGGCACGTTTTCATATAGTGGACTATAAAGAAATATATTCATCAAACGGCGTGTGGGACTTGACAGACATAGACTTTGAAACAGCCGTTGTGCGCCTTATAGGAAATGTGCAGAGCATAGAGAATGAAATATTAACGCCTGAGCAATTTGCGCAAAACGAGCATAAAATAAAAATAGATGACCCAATAGACCACAACGAAGGCCGCACCGTAAGGCTGAAACTGTTGATGCCAAGCGAGGAATATTACAGCATTTACACATCGGGAGATTACGCACGAGCAGTGTTTATAAACGGGCAACTGCGCGGAAGCATAGGCACACCCGCAACAAATGCAGAAGAGTTTGTGCCACAGCACGGTGCTGTTGAGGTGGACGCAATTGCACAAGACAGTGTGCTTGAAATTGTTGTGCAAGGCGGCAATTTTGTGCATCGCGGCGGAAGCACTTACACATACATGTTCGTTGGCAGTAATGACAGCATAACACGTTTTACAGATATACAGTCCTCCATAGAAATGCTTATGGTGGGCATGCTTTATACTTTGTTTATTGTCCATTTGCTTTTTGCTTCAGTTTTAAAAAACAAGGCGCTTAACTTTTGTTTTTCAATTTTGTGCTTTGTGTTTAGCTTGCGGCTTTCACTTGTGGGCAGCAAGGTTTTGTATAATATATTTAACGACATGTCATGGAATTTTGCAATTAAGCTAGAGTATTTAACTGTTCCGGTCAGCTCAATTTTACTACTAATGATAGTATATATGCAGTTTAAAGATGGTGCGAATAAGCATGTAATACGCTTTTTGATGGCTATTTTCTACGCATTTTGTGCTGTGTTTTTAGTGGCAGATACATATACAAACTCATTTGTAATTTTGGCGTTAAATGTAGTGCATTTTTTCGCAATAATATATTGCATGTATGTTATAATAAATCTAATTTGCCAAAAAATAAAGGCGAAAGAGCGAATTGACCGTGTGCAAAAAATTACTGTGGTTTCATTTTTATTTTTCTCATACGCCACAATAAGTGATGCTTTTTATTATTCAGGCATACGTTTGCTGAATATACAAAGCAGTTTAGTTGAGGTTGCCAGTGTAACTTTTGCGATTTTCGAGGCACTTGCAATTTTTTACACAACAATGAAATCTGTTCAAGCAGCAAAAAATGCAGAGAGGGAAGCACTGTCGCACGCAAAAAACCTTGAAAATTTGAACAAGATGAAAACAGAATTTTTGCAGGACATGAGCCATGAAATGAGAACGCCGCTAACTGTTATTTCAACAGGCATGGACTATGCTTATAGGCAGGTGCAAAAGCCTGAAATACCTGTTTTAGATACGCTTGAAACAATAGACATTATTAGAGACGAGACTGCACGGCTTGGCCGTATGGTAGGCGGAATGGTAGACATGACAACATTGTCGGTGCTTGGAATGCGCCAAAAACAAGATTTTGGCGAAATTTTAAACAACTGCATACACGCATACAGTTTGCTTGTGCAAAAAAATGATACAGAAATAATTGTTGATATACCGAAAGATTTGCCTTTTGTATACATAGACAGCGACAGCTATACAAGAGTTGTTAACAACATAATAAATAATGCAATGCGCCACACAAAGGGTGGCAGTATAAGCATAAGTGCTAAAGCCGGTGAAATGTATGTTACCGTTAATATTACAGACACAGGCGAGGGTATAGACAAAGAGCTGTTGCAAAATGTTACAAGGCGCGGTGTTTCCGCAAGCGGAAGCATGGGGATTGGGCTTTTCATTTGCAAAACTGTTGTAACGTCGCACGGCGGTGAACTTGTAATAGACAGTGAAGAGAAAAAAGGTACAAGTGTGACATTCACAATACCTGTTTACGGCGGGCAAGAAGAGGGCCATAAAATTTGAGGATACTAATGTTTAGTAAGTTAATAAAGGGTTGATAGCAATTGAAAAATGAAATTTTACTTATAGAAGATAATGACAAAGTACAAAACTTTAACAGCAAGATGCTGGAAGACGAAGGCTATAATGTTAAAGTAGCAATGACGCTTTCAAAAGCGAATGAAATAATAAAAAAAAGGCTGCCCGATGTAATTGTGCTTGACATTGGAATGCCGGACGGCAGTGGTTTGGATTTTTTAAAACAGCTGCGCCGCACATCGGCGGTGCCGGTTTTAATGCTTACAGGCTTCAACCAAAGCGAAGACGTAGTAGCTTGCTTTAAAGCGGGATGCGACGACTACCTTTCAAAACCATACTCGTTCGATGTGCTTTTAGTGCGCTTGCAGAATATACTGAAAAAGGCCGAGCATGCAAATAATCACCTTAAAAAGTGTGAAATAACATTGAATACACTGACCGGCAAGGCATATGTGAACGATAAAGATTTATTGCTTACACCTAAAAACTTTGCGCTTTTACAACTTTTTGTGCAGCATATAGACATAGAACTTACACAAGATGATATTTACAAGGGAATATGGGACGACACGATTGTTCAAAGCTCGCGGATAGTCATAAATGAAATATCCCGTCTGCGCAAGAAACTTGTCGGGTCAGGCTACACTATTTCTTCAGTATACGGCGGCAAATATATACTTGAAAAAGAGTGAATGCCTAATTATGTTGATACGGTGGCAAACAAAGACTTAAAAAACGCAACAAGTTTTGCCATTTAAAATAAAAAGCAAAAGAAACGCTAATGCGCAAAGAGTAAAATTTACGATAAAAAGCTTCTTCAAATTGCACTTTCTGCAAAAGAGATAAATGCAAACAAAAGAACCGCCCATCAAAGGCGGTTCTTTATTAACGCATATTAACGTGTCAAAAAATATAATATTTTGTTATAATGACAAATATTTAAAGTTTTATTAAATTTTTTACAAAAAATTTCGGGCTCTTAGGGCGGGGCCCTAAGGTGCATTGAACATGAAACGAATTACTGCGCCTTTTCTTCGCTAAAAAATGCTTTATCATAACAATATTTCATAATGCTGTTGCGCTTAATTATGCCTATAAAGCTGTTTTTGCCATCTACAACAGGTACAAAATTTTGTGTAAATGCTGTTTCAACAAGTTCTTCCATAGTGGTTTCAACATGCACGCATTTGTAATCTTTTTTGCGCGGCACTTCGGTAATAATAATATTCTCTGCCGCTTGTATGTTTAAATTTGCAATGCGTTTTATTGTCCACAATATGTCACCTTCTGTTATTGTTCCTACATATTCCCCCTCGCTGTTTAAAATTGGTATTGACGAATAACGGTGGTACTCCATTTTTTCAAGTGCCTGTCGAAGTGTAAAATCATTTTCGATAAAAGCAACTTGTGCCTTCGGTGTAAGGAAAAACAACAAGTTCATAAAAACCATCAATCTCCTTATGCTGTTTTGTATTTGTGCATAACTATTATACCATATAATTTGGTATGTATCATTAAAAAATTGTGAATTATATATAAAAAAGCAATGTGCACGAAAATGGACAAGTAAAATTGTACAAAAATAACTTAATGGTAACAAACAGAAATAATATAAACTTAGAATTTTAAAACACAAACTAAATTATGCATTGCGCTTAATTAAAAAAAAACAATTATACGCGCAACATGCGCACACTATAATACAGTTGAATAAAAGGCGAAGTTATGATATAATTACAACAATTATATGTAAAGGGGTATTGCGAAATATGGCTGCACAATCAACAAGTTATAAATGCCTTTCATGTGGTGGGCCACTTGCATTTAACAGCAAAAGCGGAATGTTGCAATGTGATTTTTGTGACAGTGTGTTTACAGTGCAAGAGGTTGAAAAACACTATGCAGAAAAAGAGCAAAAAGCAATACATGCACATGCAAAAGAAGAACAAAAACGTGCACAACAAAATGACATGAATCAAACCCAAAACATGGGCGCACCGCAAAACGGCGGCTATGCGCAAAACACAGGCGCACC
>CAYJMH010000026.1:20083-29531 GCA_964371535.1 uncultured Bacteroides sp. | reverse complement strand
GTAACTGCTAACGGCAGCCGGGGGTGACCCCAGGGATAGTGCAACAGAAATAGACTGCCGCATTAATTTGCGGCGATGGTGGAAAGGTGCGGTAAGAGCGCACCGGCGCCTTTGGTAACTTAGGCGGCCGTGTAAACCCTACCGGGAGCAACGCCCGTAGCAGAGCAATGCGTACCCTGCGCGCTCTCAGAGGCGGCTTGAGCCATGTGGCGACACATGGCCTAGATAGATCGTCGTTTAATACAGAACCCGGCTTACGGTTTGCTCACCGTTTTTTTATTTATAATCGTTATAAACGAATACTTAAAGTCAAAATTGCGCTATATTTCAAGTGAAGCAACCTTATTTTGTTGAAAATCTTGTATTTAAAAGAGGTGTATGTATGAACTTTAAAAGTAATATTATAAAATACGCACAAAATTTTAAGGGCAGTGCGAAACGTTTTCCTTGCGCCGCTGCGCACAGTATTTTTATGTTTGCTTTGCACATAATACTGCTTTTTGCAGTTTGGCTTAACCGCGAATCAGCATTCCACTCGTATTACAGCGCTATGCAGTTAATACCGGGGCTGCTTTGTGCCGTATGTGCAGTGCTTCTTTGCGAAAAGCACAATTTAACGGGAAAATTAACAATTGCGCTGAAATGGGCAGTGCCTGTAATTGTCTCTGTTGCAATAGTTTTGGTTTATCAATTTTCCGAAGAATTCTTCTCTTTGTTCAACATTTTAGAATATTGGCGCTATACAGATTACATAACAATAGGTATTGTAGGCTTTAGCGTTTTTGTTGTATGTGCGTGCATTTTCCTTTTGTACACAGAAGAGAATAAAACGCTTCTTTTCTTACACATAATAAAAATTCTTTTCCTTAGTGTTTGTATATCGCTTATTTTTATGCTTGGGCTTATGCTGTGCATGCTTGCGGCAGATCAATTGTTCAACTTAAATTATCTATTTAACACATTTTACTTTTACTTTACAATAATGAATTTCAGTTGGCAAGTGGTGGGTGTATTTTTATTACTTGCCGGCATACCTAAAAAAGGTGAAGTTCTTAAAGACAACGATATTTTTAACGTGCTTTTGGGATATGTGGCACTGCCTATCTACATGCTGTTGTTGCTTATACTCAACTGCTATTGCCTGTTTATACTGTTTGCATGGGAGCTTCCGTCCGGCACTGTCAACTGGTTTGCATCTTTTGCGCTTTTGTTTTTAGTGTTTTTCAGCCTTGCATTACCTGCACATAAAAACAAATTTTCACGTTTAGCCGTTAAAATTTGCGGCTTTGCACTTATTCCTATAATTATTGTTCAGCTAATTTGCATTTGGGTGCGTTACGACGCATACGGCCTTACAACAATGCGGTGGCTGTCGCTTTCATTTATTGCGGTGGGTGTATTTGGCCTTGTGCTTTTCCTTTTGAACAAACCGCACAAATGGTTTTTTGCCATGGGCGGCATAGTTGCACTGCTTGTAACGCTTACGCCGCTTAATGTGCTTGATTTCCCACAATTTGAGCAGAGTGTGCGCCTTAAAAATGTGCTTTCGCAAAACGGCCTGTTGGAGCAAGGTGGCTATATAACCGAAATTGACAGTGACATACCAACGCTTACCGACGATGAACTTGAAACTTTAAAAAGTGCGCACGATTACTTACTTTATGAGAGCGATGCACTTCCAACGCCATTTGTTGAGAACTTAGAAGACCACATGTTGTTTGAGCATCTAGGTATTGAAGACCTTGAAATTTACGACGGTGACCTATCTACGTATAAATATATCAACTTTACTTTTCCTGACAGCTTTGACGTTGAGGGTTACAGCCAAGTTTTCATGTCGTACTATGTGGGTGGCACAAGCGGTGCAATTGCAACAATTTACCCTGACGGCGAAGGTAGCGAGCCGCTTGTTTATGACTTGTCAGACGAACTGTTTAAAATATATGACGAGTATTTACGAGAAAACAGTGACGACGACCTTGAGTATGAATTTATTTTAAGCGACGGCACAAAAGTATTGATAGACAATGTACAGTTTGAAATATTCGAGAGCGGCAAAATTGAGGTTGCAAGCTGTGACTGGGTTATAATGTTGAAGTAACGCTGTCTTTATTTAAATAGTTCCGGCACCAAATTGTGTTTGTACTATCTGCGAAAATAACACTAATATAACAAAGGAATTTTTTAATATGAAAAAACTCATATGTTTTTTAAGTATGTTTATGTTAATAAGCGCAATTTTCTTAGCCAGTATTTTTATAAACTCGCTAAACGAAAATTTTTACAGGGCACAGTATGAACAAAACGGCACGCCTGAAGTAACAGGCATGTCTTTAGAGGATTTGGTGCTCTCAAGCAACACTTTACTTGATTACATGATGGACTACCGTGATGACATGCTAATTGAGGCACCCGTACACGGCGAGATGCGCGCAATTTTTGACGAGCGTGAGACTTTGCACATGGTAGATGTGAAAGATCTTTTCCAAATAGCACTTTACACAATGTATGCGTTTTTTGGCTTGGCTGCACTTGGAATAATTTTTGTAGTTGCAACAAGTAAAAGGGCAAGTATAAATATACTTTACACAACATATAACGCAGCGCTTGGTATTTTTTTAGTACTTGCCGCACTAATGGGTGCTGCATTTGCACTTAACTTCAACATGTTCTGGACGGCTTTCCACTTAGTTCTGTTTTCTAACGACTTATGGTTGCTTGACCCTGCTGTAAGCATTATGATAAACATGTTCCCTCTCAATTTCTTCCTTGCGCTTTGCACAAGGGTGCTTGTTATGTTCCTTGCAGTGCTAGCTGTTCTGTTTGTAAGTTTGTTTATTGCAAGAAAAAAAGTAAAAAAAGTAAGGCCACGCTAGTTGCTATTAGGCAATTTCATTTAAGGAAGTGACCAATAGTTGATAATCAGCGCCAGCAGAAGATGTGACATTCCTTCATATTTTGGCCCGTGGTTTATAAACCGTTTAAAAGAAGGGTTTGTGCTTGTTCAAAACCCATACAATGCAAACAGGTTCAGCAAGGTCATTCTTACACCTGAAACTATTGATATAATTGTATTTTGGACTAAAAACCCTATTCCTTTTTTAAAGCACCTTTCGGAAATTGACCGCTTTGCCTACCCCTACTATTTTGAATTTACGCTTACACCTTATGGCAAAGAGACCGAACGAAACTTACCCGATAAGGAAGATTTAATAAACACGTTTATTGCGCTATCTGAAAAACTTGGCAAGCACCGCATGGTATGGAGATACGACCCTATAATTATAGATGACACGTATGACTTAGAATATCATGAAAAAAAATTCAACTACATGTCAAAGCGACTTAAGGGAAGCACAAACAGATGTGTTATAAGTTTTGTAGACAATTACAAAAACGTCGCGACACGAATGGGGCAAAGCATGTTTTACGACATATCTTCAGAAAATGTATTTAAAGTCAGCGAAATTTTTGCAAAAATTGCAAAAGAGAACGATATTGAAATTTTTACTTGTGCTGAGAAGTACGACTTAGAGAAACATGGAATTAAGCACGGTGCTTGTATAGATAAAAGTATAATTGAAAGTATTTTAGGCTTAAAAATCAATGCTTGTAAAGATAAAAACCAACGCTTTGAATGCCTATGCCTTGAGAGCATTGATATTGGAACTTACAACTGTTGTGGAAACGGTTGTAAATATTGTTATGCGCTCCAAAGCGAAAAAACAGCAATGTTAAACATAGCAAGCCACAACCCACAATCACCTTTGCTTATAGGTGGTTTAACGCAGAATTCATTAATTACGAATAGGGACACAAAAAGCATAGTGGTAAAACAAATGTCTTTTTACGATTAAGCCTTGTTTTTGATGTCATCTACGAAATTTTTACAAAAGGTGTAAATTAAAAACTATTTTTTTTGACTTGGCATAAAAATTTTCAAATTTCCAGTATGTATTAGATAGTGTCGACACTATCTAAATAAAACATGTATACTGTATAAATGTTCAGTGTTTTTAAAATTAATATGTGATATAATTTCTTTAATTTATGTTGAGCAAACTGCTTGTAAGTTCGGCTTAAATGTTTGAGCATGAGGCGAGAGGAGAAAATTTATGACGATTAAGACTGACAATAAATGCAGTGCCTGTGGTGGCAACATAAAATTCAGCCCAAATTATCAAGCACTTGTTTGTGAGCACTGCTCTAAACAATTTCCTTTGCATAAAGAGGAAGAAGCACCTATACCAAACCAGAGCTACAACAATTATGATTGCACATCTTGTGGGGCAAAACTAGCGGCCGACAAATTAACTATTGCAACAGAATGTGCGTTTTGCGGCTCTGCCGTAGTTTTAAACGAAAAAGTTCAAAGTTATGCACAGCCTGAATATATACTGCCGTTCCTTATCGAAAAGGAAAAGGCGCTGGAAATATTCCGCACTTTTTGCAAAAATGAAAAAATGACGCCCGGTGAAATTACTAAAGCCAGCAAAATTAGCAAAATGCAAGGTGTGTATGTCCCCGTATGGCTCTTCAGCAATAAAGCCGAAAGTGAATTTCAATATGAGTGCTCACATGATAAAATCAAAGTCATATCTGCAAAACGAATTTTAACTGTATTCGATGTAGTTATACGTGGTTTCGGAAATTTTAACAAAATACCTGTAAATGCAAGTAGTTTTGTTAACAGCCGTTTTATCGAATCAATAGAGCCGTTTGAATATAATAGATTGAAGCAATTTGACAACAAGTATATTATGGGATTTTTTGCTGATTACAGTGATGTTTCGGCGGACAAATGTTTCAAAGATGCAGAAAGCCGCATGGAATCATCAATGTCAGAAGCTTTCAAAAAAACATTAAGCGAATATAAAAATACAGAGCTTAAAACCTCTAAAATGACATATCAAAATGCCGATAAAGCAAGTGCTCTTGTTCCTGTTTGGTTTCTAAACATTACGTATAAAAAGAAAAAATATTGTTTTACAATTAATGGGCAAACAGGCAAAGTTGCCGGTGTATTGCCTATGAGCAATATTGCAAAACTTATTTTATTTATTTTAAAATGTGCACTGGCCACAACAATTGTCACTGCTCTTTCTTTACTTACAGGCCCACTGTCAGCTGTTATTGTTTTTGCAGCATGCTTATTTTTAGCAATAGCCGAATATCGCAAGAAGTCAGCGATAACAGAAAGCTTATCCTTCTTCAATGACGGCGAAAATGCAAATGCATATCTTGTTCAAAATTCTATTGGCATTGCAGAAACTATGACTGCTTTTGCTAGAGAAGAAGAGATAATAAGTAACAATGAATAGCGGCGTTTAGTTAATAATAAAGCCTTCTAAGCAACTAGTTGCTCAGAAGGCTTTATTTAAATTAACACTAATGTTGTCGGTAGAATTTTACAAATTCTACTCTTCTACATATTTTCTGAAATCGTTTTTACTATCATATTTCACTTTATACATTGCCTTATCGGCTAAATTCAAAATATCTTTAAAGCTTTTTGATTGCTGTGGGTAAAAAGCATACCCAGCTGAAATTTTCACGTTGTAACGTCCGTTATCCTTTGTTTCAATATATGCTTCTTGAAAAGATTTTTTAAGTAAGTCCACTTGCTCATCAAGTTCCTCGTACGTTTGTGCGTTGTATAAAAACGCAACAAATTCGTCGCCGCTTAGCCTTGATACAACTTTGTGCTTGTAAGAGAAATCTCTTAACACGTGCGCCGCTTTTTTAATAAAGGCATCGCCCGTTGCATGGCCCCATGTGTCGTTAACATATTTCAAATTGTCTAAGTCCAACATAATAACTGTGGCTTTATTAATCAGCTCCGGCTTATCCTCAAGTTCTTTAAGCGCTTCCATAAATGCGCGCCTGTTTTTAATGCCGGTAAGAACGTCCATGTCTCTTTCAAAAATAATGTTCTTCTTTTCCTCAATTTCTTCTGTAACGTCAAGTAAAAAGCCCCAACTGTTATTCTCTCCAACATCTTGCTTTATTTTCAAATACTTAATATCATTTTCATCTTTAAACACAAATACATCTTTTTCGCCCTCAAACGGGTTTTGTAAAATAACATTCAGCTTATTCAAAAACTCTTCTGTATTAAGAAGATTTTCATTTGCATCTTGACTTTTAATATTTAAAATACTAAACATTTTACTTGTTACAACTATTTTATTAGAGCTTTGTTCATAAAGTGCAATTGGCAAGTTTACATGTTGTAAAACAGACGTTAGTTTGCCGGAAAGTGCAACTATTTTCTTTACCATTGTGTTAATATTTTTGCTTAAAAGCACAAATTCAGGGAAGCCTTTCACAACCATTTCATGCTCCATGTTTCCGCTTGCTATTACGTCTACTCCTTTGCTTATTTCAAGTAAACTTGTCAATATTTTTTTATCAATAATTAAGTATATCAGCACAATTACAATAACACCTAAAATAATGCCTGTTGCTATTACAACTATAAAATTTTGCAGTGCAAAGTCAAAAATTGTTGCGTTAGTAACGTTTACACCTATTAAAATTGTGTCGTATCGCATAAGTACACTTCGCCCATGTACGCCGTTTAATTCCGTGGCTATGTCATAAGTATCACCTTCCAAAATTTCAAGCCTATTTACACCTATTTCACTAGCTTTTTTGTCAATAATGCTACTGTCTGTTGCGCTTACTATATCACCCGTAGTACAATCCACAGCGTAAATTACTGTGCCGGGCGCAGGCACAAACCTTGAAAAAATATACTCAATCTCTGTTTCTTTCATCGCGGTTAAAAGCCTAATGGGCTCTATACCAATTTGAACAATATACTCGTTGTCTTCGCCCCACACTGCAACATATTGCATATCTTTTTGTTCTGCGGTATTTGGTGTTACGTCTTGCGCAAGTTCTAATTCATAATCATCAAGCAATGGCAAGAAAAAGCTCATTTGCTCACCAGAATTAAACGTAAAGCCGTAATAATCCGGCACAGTTCCGGCGTATATTTCCCCTTGTTTATCAAAAATATGAATTTCATCTATTTGCAGAAGTTCTGTTATTTTCAAAAGTTCTTCCATATCAAGAATTGTTTGTGGGCTGTTGTACAATAGATATGCTGTGGCTTTGGCACGCACTATATAATCCAGTTTCAACTCCTCTTGAAGCTCTTGTATGTCCTCATTATTTGAGGTTAAGAGGTCTACAATTTGTTCTGCTTGAATAGTTGCAGTTGCCAAAAAGTTATCGTTAGCGGCTTGAAGTTGCAAGAAACCACTAACCATCATTAGCAAAACAGATGTTATTAAAACCACAAATGCTATGCGAATAATAATGTATTTTTTCATAAAGCCACTTACCTCTCTAACAGTTCAAAAATAATGTGTAATGTGTGAATAATTATTGCGCTAATTTTGAGAATCATATTGCAATACTATTTCTTCTTTTAAATCTTGAACAATTGGGCGAGCATTATAATATTCAAATGCATCTATAAGTTGTTTAAGCTTTAAAAGTATATTGTTTATTTCGCCTTTCCAAACAAAAGTTAAGCACTCTTGCATTGCTTTGTCTAAAACATCAATGTCAAATGTGGTTAATGCAGCCTCAATCTCATTTAAATTTTCTTTAAGCAATGCAATGTTTCCAAACTCTTTGCACTTCAGGCTTTCTTCGTCTTTGTTTTTCAAATGCTCGTCAATTGAACTAAGTAATTTTTGCAAAGTAGCCAAAAAGTCGTCCATATGGGCCAAAATAAAGCGGTAATCTTGTTTTATTGCAGCTTGTTCCAGCCTTTTAGCCTCTTGTGAAACATTAAATGCACCTATGGAACCTGCGGCACTTTTAAGCGCGTGTATTTCTATTCTGTACGTGTCAAAATTTCGCTGGCTAACAGCAGTTTTTAACGTGTCAACCTTCTTTAGTCCATCATGGTAAAAAGCGTTTAACACATCATAGTAATCATCAAGCTTGCCGTTCATCATGTTAATACCATAATTTGTGTTAATGCCGCTAATTGATAAATTAAATTCGTTTTTTATTTCCTCTGTAAAATCTGCACTTTCTTGTTTTTGTTTCGGAATCCATTTTTGCAATATTTCATTTAACTTTTTAGTTTCAATTGGCTTTGCCAAAAAGTCGTTCATTCCCTCTTTCACAAACAGCTCTTTTGCACCTACTAATGCGTTGGCAGTAAGTGCAATAATAGGCAAATCTCTGTAATAATCACCTTGCATTTTTCTTATTGCTGCTGTTGCGTCAATTCCGTCCATTTCAGGCATCATATGGTCCATAAACACAAGGTCATATTTGTTGTTTATAACTTTTTCAACAGCCAAAGCACCATTAATAGCTGTTTCCAAATTAAATTTATATGGCGACATTAAGCCCTTTGCAACTTTTAAATTCACAGTATTATCGTCTACAACAAGCACATTAGCGCTAGGCGCAACAAAGCTGTTGCTCGTTTCTTTTTTGTTTTTATTTAAGTTGATGCCACCAAAAATTTGTGCCATTTGTATACAGGTAATTGGCAAGTTCACAACATTTTCGTCTAAATATATTGTTAAATCGCCCGGGTCTGTCATTAAAACAATATTTATTTTAACATCCATTTTTAGGCATAAATTTTTAATTTTATCAATATGTAAAACAGGTGTTAGTAAATAATCAAATTGCTGCTGTGTAAGGTATTGTGTAAGCTCTGACTGATTCACACAAACTGTGCAGCTCGCGTTTAAATCGCTTATCGTGCGCTTTATTGAGCTTGCATAAACTTCGCGTGCCTCGTATAGCAAAACTTTTTTTTCGTTTGCCTTAGCTGCAACAGGCATTGCTTCACTATATCTCTGGGGAATTCTAACTGTAAAAACCGAGCCCTCGCCTATTTTGCTTTGAACCGATATTGTGCCGCCCATCATCTCGCACAATTGCTTTGTAATTGCAAGCCCAAGGCCTGTTCCCTCTATGTTTCTGTTTTTCTTTGTGTCTACACGCTCAAACTGCATAAAAAGTCGTTGCATGTCATCTTCTTTAATGCCCATACCTGTATCTTTAACATCAAACACAAGGTTTGCTTTTTCGTCTTGCATTTCACAGCTTACTTCAAAACTTATGCTGCCTTTTTTCGTAAATTTAATAGCATTACTTACTAAATTTAAAAGTATTTGCTTAATACGTATTTCATCGCCGTATAAATTGCACGGTATGTCAGACTGGATAAACGCAGTTAATATAACAGGCCTATCCTCAAGGCGCATTTTCGACATGCTGATAATGTCATTTAACAGCGATGTTATGTTATATTCTACATTAATTATCTCAAGCTTACCCGATTCTATTTTTGAAATATCAAGTATGTCGTTTATGATAATTAATAAACTTTCGCTTGCATTTTTAATTTCCACTGCATATTCTTCCGACGCCCTACCCCTGCTTTCTCTCAGCACAATTTCAG
>CAYJMH010000026.1:0-20073 GCA_964371535.1 uncultured Bacteroides sp. | reverse complement strand
GTCCTAATCTCGTGGCTCATGTTAGCCAAAAAGTTACTTTTTGCCTGAGAGCTCAGCAGTGCTTCCTCATGGGCATTTCGCAATTGCTCGTCCATTTCGTGCTTTTTTTGCGCATTTGCAAAAAGTTTACCACTAATGTCAAGCATGCTTTCATGCGCTTCAGAATAATTAATATTTCCGGAGTTACTTCCTGTTGCGATAATTCCGAAAAGGTCGTTATATAAAAATATAGCTGTGGCAATGCTTGTATCGCTGTTCTCAATTTGGTTTTGAACATCATCCTGCCATTCTTCATTCAATCCGGACATAAAATCGCGTATGGATTTTTCAGTTTCAAAAGCTTTACGCAATTCTTTTGGTGTTTTGCTGTAATTAATTATAACATTGCCATCTTCTTTAGTATGTATTTGAAAATCGTTGCCCTCTGATAAAAGTTGATGTATATATTCATGCATATTGCTAACATCAAAAAATATTTTTTCATCTTCAAGCTCTCTATACAAATGAGTCAAATAAAAAAACTCATTTTCGTCTACTTTAATAAAGCGCCACAATGTGAATTCAGAGGTATTAAACGCCTGAGTTAATTTTTTAAGGCACTCTATTAGAACCATATTGAAGCTTTCAGTGTCATTTAAAGCAAGCAGCTTTTGCGAAACATCGTTAACTGCCATAAGTAATTTGTCTTGTTCTATTAAGGTTTTTGTCCTAGTCTCAATTTCATTCTCTAAATGGGTTTGGTGGTTTTCAAGCTCTGCTAAAGTCTCTTCTAACTTAAATTGTGAATTTTTTAAGCTATCAATATTTAAATGCCCACCAATAACACGCGTTGCAATGCCATTCTCGTCTTTCGTAACAATTCTACCAACGTCTTTTGTCCAAATATAATGGCCGTCTTTGTGGCGCATACGTGTTTCGCACTCGTAGTTATCACGCGTGCCGGCAACAAATTCGTCTAACATTTTTGTAACGAACACAAGGTCTTCCGGGTGGTTCATTTCTTCCCACTCTGCAAGCGACCCATTAATTTCGTCTTGCGTGTACCCAAGCATACTTAGGTATTCATCGTTATATGATATTACGTCATTTATTAAATCCCAATCCCATGTGCCGAATTCGGCCACTTCAATTGCAAGGTTTAAAATATCTGTGCTCTCTCTAAGTAGTTGCTCTGTAATTTTAATATTTGTAATGTCCTGCAGAACACCGCACAGAATAAGCGGTTTGCCGTCCTCGGAATACTTTGTTACCTTTCCTTTATCGTGTCCCCAAATAATAGAGCCATCTTTTTTTGTCATTCTAAATTCTGCTTCGTAAATTGGCGCTTCGCCTGCAAGGTATTTGTTAATGTTCTTTTCCGCTATTTTCAAGTCACTGGGGAAAAGCATTGACTCCCATGTAGAAACATGAGGTGTTAATTCGTCCACGTTGAAGCCTACAATTTCAGCCCACTCTTTGCTGTAAATCACGTGGTCTGTCTCTAAGTTCCATATAAAAACGCCTACTTTTGTTATTGAAATTGTCTGTGTTAAATGTTCGACTGTAATCATATTGTTATCAACTGACATATTAAATCTCCATTCTGTGTACAGCACAAAAGTATTGAAAAATTACGAACTGAATGGAGATTTTTGGCATGTGCCGTCTGTGACGGCACGCCTTAATTAAATTTGTTAGCGTGATTTTCACGCTAATCTCCATTCTGTGTACAGCACAAAAGTATTGAAAAATTGCGAACTGAATGGAGATTTTTGGCATGTGCCGTCTGTGACGGCACGCCTTAATTAAATTTGTTAGCGTGATTTTCACGCTAATCTCCATTCTGTGTACAGCAATTAATCAGTATTTATTTCTGAAATTAGCTTGAACTCTTTTTCAATTTCCAAAAAAGCATCAACCATAACAGGGTCGAAATGTTGCCCTTTGTCTTGTAAAATTATTTCAACTGCCTGTTCGTGTGTTTTCGCCTGTTTATATGGGCGCTTCGAAATTATGGCATCGTAAGAGTCTACAATTGCCATCATTCTGCCGCCAATAGGTATTCCCTCACCCTTAAGTCCTTTTGGGTAGCCCGTGCCGTTCCATTTTTCATGATGAGACAGCGCAAACATAGCGGCGGCCTCTAAAAACTCAAAGTTATGCACTTCTTTCACGGCAGATTTTATTATATCGCCGCCATAATCTGTATGATGCTTCATAATGTCATATTCTTCGTTTGTAAGTTTGCCCTCTTTTAAAAGAATTTGGTCAGATATGCATATTTTCCCAACGTCATGCATTTGTGCCGCATGGCAAAACATATCAACATCAATGCCTGAAAGTTCATTAGCGTATACAGAATTATCAATCAACTTATTCATTAGTGCTTTTAAATATTTACTAGTGCGCAAAATATGTCCGCCTGTTGTATGGTCGCGCCTTTCCACCATTTCAGACATTGCATAAACTACGGCATATTGTAGCTCTTCAATGTGTGCAATTTGCTCTTTCACCATATTTTTTAGGTTGTTATTATAGTTATGTAATTTTAAATGAAGCTCTACCCTTTTTTTCAAAAGTGCAGTTGAAAACGGCTTTCTTACATAGTCGACAGCACCAAGGTTAAGGCCCTGAAATTCGCTGACGCCGTCGTCCTTTGCCGTTAAAAAAATTACCGGTATGCTTTTATATGGCTCCGCCATGTCATTTTTTATTTTTTCAATTACCTCAAAACCGCTTAGCTCCGGCATTTCAACATCAAGCAAAATTAAATCAGGCTTTGTGTTTGGTATCTCGGCAAGTGCCATGGCACCATCTTTAATAAGCACAACATTATATTCATCGCACAATGCTTTTCTTGCTATGCTTAAATTTGTAACGTTGTCATCAATAATCATTATTTTTTCATTTTTACTCATATTGCAACTCCATAAATTATGTTGGCAAAAGCCTAGTGTGTTTTTATTGTCTAAGTAGATTAAATTAGTAATGTGTGGTCTATTATCATTTAAAACAAGTGCTACGTTTCTTAAAATTGCAAAAACTAATATATTTAGTTAATTATACCACACAAACCGCTAATCTTTCAATTGTTTTATTATAGTTTCACAAACATTTATTATGGTTTCATAAAACCGATTCAAATCAATTTTATACTATATTTTTGCAAGCTTGTTTTCACCACTATTTTTAAGCACAAAAAAATCGAGCACCCCACCGAAAGTATGTAACACATTCCGGTCGTTTGCTCATTTTTATTTTTTACATTTTGTTTAATTGTAACTAAAAATAACATTTTGTAATAACAAATCAATTGTTAATAACTAAATCGGTTTTTCTGTATTTTCCTTGGCAAACCTAGCGGCAGCTTCGAAATCATCCTTATTTATAACATCGGCTTTTTTGCACACAGCATTCTTCTAATCAGCATGTGCGTATTACCTTTTTTCATTGCTATATTCACGTATAACGTTGCAAATTGTTATGTTATAACTTTCAAACAACCCTGCTTTGCCCTCTTCTTGGCTTTTTTTATGTTGAAGGTTATTACGCCATTTTTCAATATCTTTTTCGCTGTTCCAAATACTCATAGACAAAAGTTTGCCTTCATTGTTAAGGCTTTGAAATCTCTCGCCACTTATAAAGCCACTTTCGCCGGAGAGCATTGGTTTAAGCTGGGCTGCAAGCTCTAGGTACTTATCCATTCCCTGCTTTGTTGGTTTTACTTCAAAAAGTACTACAATTTTGCTCATTTATTCTCATTCTCCATTTTCAATAAATATTCTTTCATGCTTAAGCCGCCTGCATAACCTACCAATTTTCCGCTTGCACCAATTACCCTGTGGCACGGCACAACAATTGTTATTGGGTTTTTGTTATTTGCCATTCCAACTGCCCTGCTTGCTTTTTCGTTGCCAACAGCTTTGGCAATATCTTTATATGTACATGTTTCTCCGTATGGTATGCTCAAAAGCGCATTCCATACTTTTTTTTGAAATTCTGTCCCGGCTGCTTCAAATTTAAACGTAAAGCTTTTGCGTTTTCCGTCAAAATACTCCAAAATCTCGTTAAACACATAGTCTGAAAATTCTGTCCTAGTTCCAAAACTAACCGGCTTTTCGTTCAGCCTTTTTAAATATGTTACAGTGTCATCTCTAAATTCAATGCGTATATCCCCAAGTTTTGTGCTGTAAACTGCAAAGTCCATTTTCACTTATTCTCCTGTCTGAATGTTTTTGGTGTACATTTTGTGCATTCTTTAAAAAATCTATAAAAGGCAGATAAGCTATTAAAACCCAAGCCCAAAGCTATGTCAATAATTGTGTTATCACTATGTATCAACTGCCTTTTCGCTTCTTCAAGCCGAAGTTTATCTGTATACGCTTTCGGCGTCAGCCCATATTCCTTTTTGAAAACTTCAATCATTTGCCTTTGCGACAGCCCAACTTTGTTTAGCTCATTATTTAATTTTGTGCTTTCTGAAAACATATTGTCAACCACACATTTAACTTTAAGTGCAATTTCTTTAGACGGCTCAAATTTCAGCAAATCACTTCTGCACCGCTTGCACGGCCTGAACCCTGAATGCTCTGCCCGTGCATTGCTTTCAAAAAACAGCGTGTTTTCCCTTTTGGGCGTTTTAGATTTACAAGACGGCCTACAATATATTCCTGTTGATTTCACAGCATAATAAAAAAAGCCATCATAATTACCATCATTCTCTACAACAGCATTATATTTTTCTTCGTCTGTAATGTTTATCATTTTTTCACCTTCTTTGTTTTTGGTGCAGGGTCTTTTAAGTTTGGCAGCGCGCCACCTGCAATTGCCCATAAGTAAAGCGCCGCAGTAGTTGCAAAAGGCGAATAGCGTTTTTTGTACTTTTTAAATAATTCAGGTGTAATTTTTCTATGCCTGTAAAGCATACGCATTCCGCGCAATATTGCAAGGTCACCATAACTTATAACGTTGGGCCTTTGCATACAAAAGGTCATTATCATTTCTGCTGTCCATACGCCAATGCCTTTTATGCTTGAAAGTGCGCTAATAACTTCTTCGTCGCTTTTATTGTAAAGCTCTTGCAAAATCAGTTCTTCGTTTAGAATACTCTGCGAGAAAATTTTTATGTATTCTGCTTTTTTGTATGTCATTCCACATTTTTGCAATTCTTCTGTCTCGCAAGCGTCAATGCTGTTTGCGCATACATTGCCAAGTTTCTTCTTCATTCTTTTCCACACTGTTGCTTGCGCCGCAACAGATATTTGCTGGCCTATTATATGGTGCACTACCGACGAAAACAAATCATCATCAAGCTCTCTTTTTATTTCACCAATATTGTCAATTGCCTCTGCAAGCTTTTTATCTCTTTTCTTTAGGTGCTCAATTTCTTTTATTCCATATTTAAAATACATGTTAATCCCTCTAATAGTGTTTTTAAAATTATAACACATATTTTTAAGGTTTTCTTCCTGAATTCGGATATTTAATTAATGTATGCGTGGCAATGCAACAATGACTTTGCCAAGTCAAAAAGTTGCGTTTTCTTAGGGCTCTGCCCTAAAAACTTGAAATTTTTCGAAAAAAATTCAGTAAAACTTTTAGTTTTCACAATAATTACTGGGCGGTACAGCTATTTAATACGCTGATTTAAAGCAAATTGCTTTTACGCATTTAATCGTTAGCTACAACAACAGAGCGTGTAAAAGTGTAATAAAATTCTTGCGATGGCTGATATTCTTTTTTACGCGGTTCAAAGGTGCTGTCAAATTCATCTAGTTTACTTTCGTCAATATAGTGTGCTTCACTTGTATAGAACACCCACTTTTTGCCGGCAAGCGCATTCGGCGCCAACTCTTTTACAAGCAAGCCTGTTGGCACAGTGCCGTCTTCAAAACTCATGTTATATCTAATTGCATTTTTAAAACCGTAGCAAAAATAATTGTGCGGTGCCCCCAATATTACAACAGTGTCATAGCCAAGCTCTTTCGCTTTTTCAAAAGAATGCTCTAATATTTTTTTGCCATATCCGTTGTGTTGAAATTTCGGGCTGACGCTTAAAGGCCCAAATGATAAAACTTTCTTTTCGTCTTTGTTCTCATCAACAATCGTTGTTTTCACATACATTACATTTGCAATTATCTCGCCCTTGTCTTCCAAAACAAAAGACAGCTCCGGCAGAAAATCCTCGTGGCTTCTCATTTGGTTTACAATATAATGTTCGCTGCAACCCGGCACTTGTAAATTCCAAAAAACATCTCTTGTAAGTTCTTCAACCATTCTATAATCTTCTTTTTGCTCGTTGCGTATAACCATTTTTTTATCCCCCTTTTAATTAATATAGTCAATGTTTCAACAATGCCCATGCTTTTTGTTTTATGCCATGCATAAGCCGGCAATTTTCATTCAAGTTGCAAATTGAAGTATTGCTAAACCAAGGTGCAAAACCAAAAGATATATTAAAACCATTTGTTAACAGTTCACTGAAAACAGCACTTTTACCAACAATAAATTCTATACTTGGCATGGGCATTGTTGCACTTCCGGGAATGATGACAGGGCAAATATTGTCGGGCGTATCACCCACAACTGCAATTTTGTATCAAATTTCTATAAACATCTGCCTTGCGGCAGTTGTCTCGCTTGCAATATTTTTATCACTAAATTCAGGGTATACAACGCTTTATAACAAAGAAAACCAATTTACAATTTAAAAAGCAAGGTAGAATGTATAAAACACATGGAATTTATAAGTTTAACACAAGAAAAATATAATAAAATATTTTCGCAAAATTTATATTTTAATTAGCGTATTAAATATTAATAATCGTTGTCTTCATCTGTAATTATAAATCTTTTAGACGCTACATCTGCCACAAGTTTCAGCAAATTGTTATATCCTGTTTTGTTTTTAATATTACTAAGATGCGTGTCAAGCGTTCTGCTTTTAATATTAAGCATCTCACACACTTTTTCATTTGAATGCCCGTTAACTTTCGCCTGTAAAATTTCAAGTTCTTTCGCCGTAAAATCTTGAATTTTTGCCATTCCTATTGTTATAACCGGCTCTGCTTCGGGGTAATAGGTATTTCCATTCATCACACTGTCCATGACTAAAAGTAGGTCCATGTCGGCATGGTCTTTGTACCAAAAGCCTTCACACCCGGCTTCTTTCGCCTCATTAACATGCCGCTTTTGGAGAACAAAAGTCAAAATTATTATCTTTATTTCGGGGTAAAGCGTTTTTATCTGCTTTGCAGCTTTTATGCCATTTTCTTTGCCGGCAGTATGAATATCCATTAATATTAAGTCGGTTTTCTCATATTTTAATTCGTTTAGCACTCTGTCTGCATCGAAAAAAGCTTTCGCCAATTTATATTTTCCATTGCTTCTCATCATAGCATATTGCATCAGTGCATGAGAACTGCTTTGGTCATCTACAATTATAACATTGTACATATATAATTCTCCCCTTTTTACAGCGCACCAAATAGTGTTGGCAGTAACAGTATTTAAAAACATCTATTTAGTCGTTATTATTAAGTTTAACCGTCATTGTAACGCCTTCGGCGCAATCCATACTCATTTTGCCGCCATTTTGCTCAATTCTTTGCCGCAGCCCTGTTAATCCGCCGCCTTCTTTAATTTGCATAATTCTATTTTTCGTCTCATTGTGTATAGTAAAATTAACTTCATTTTCATCATTTACTATATTGACCGTTAGCCTTTGTGCATCTGCGTGTCTGTAAGCATTTTTAAGCATTTCGTTAATGCACAAAAGCACTGTTGTTTTATTGAAATGTTGTTGCGGTATTTCGCCTATTAGCTCAATTTCACAGCCAAGGTTATTTGCTAAATGCATAATTTGTTCCAATGTTAAATTTTGGTTATCATCGCTTGATAGCTCTGTAATAACATCGCTTAACCCACCCCAATAATCAACAAGTGCTTTTACATTGTTTATATCTTCAGTTTCTCTTAATGTCTTTTTAGCCAATGCTAAAAGGTTTCCAAAATTATCGTGAAAATTTACTTTCATATTAACAGCTACTTGTTTTTCGGCGTTTTCCTGTATAATGCCTGTAAGTGTTTCCAGCCTCTGCTGCTGAAATTTTAATTTTTCGTTAACTTTCCTTGCATTCTCGCTAAGGTTATAAAGTTCAGTAATATTTGTTGCTTTTATCTCATGATACTCATCACCCTGATATTTACATGCTTTCTTTGAAAACTGCCACACCTCACCATTCGGCAAGGCAAATGCAGGTTCTTCCCCACTTATAACACAATTATTTTTATTTTGTAAAGTTATTAAATCATCCCATAATGTTAAACCGCTTTGCAGTGTTTTCTCTGTAAGTTCTTTACAAAGCCTGTGCATTATGTGGTTTGACAATAAAAGTTCCACATTATCTGACATAAAAACAATGCCTGTGGGCAAATTCTCTAGCGCCAATTTAACTGAAAAAGCATTAATTTTATTTTTGTTGTTGATGTAATATGTGTACATTGAATATATGGCAAAAATAATACAACCTGTGCAAAAAGCAACGTGCACAAAATACGGCAAAGTGTTTACAAAAGTTGAAACAAAGAATAACGAATCACTGCCATTTACACTGCGTAATTTGTTCAGCTCTGAAAGAGACGACAAATTAATTATGTTTATAACTAGCAAAAAAGCAAGCAATAGTGTGTACGGGTCCCTTTTTTTCTCTATAATGTAAACAACAAGTGCAACAAGCAATGTTATCATACTAACAACACAAAGTGCAATTGTATATCCTTTATATGCATCGTTTAAAGATAAAAATGTAATCATTTGTCTATCCTTTCACAATTTAATTTTGCACTACAAAACTATTTTTGCATAACAAGCATAATATAATAACTGTCAATTTCATCTGTAACTTGAACACTATACTTTTGCTGCTTTGTGTTACTTATATCTAAATCGCTATTGGTCAATTGTATGTCGCCTGATATTTGCACAGCAAATATCATATTGTTTTCATCAAAGTTATATGTAATATATATTGCATCAAAATTATACCGTGTTTTTTCTAATATGTTCTGATACAAATCAAAGCTGCTCATCGCCATATCAAGGCTCATATTATATTCGTTAATTATATTAATTTCGCAAGTTTTTTCATAAAACCTAAGCAGTTGAAACGACTCTAAAAAGCACAGTTTTATCTCTTCGGTAAAAATACACTTTTCTGTTTGTTCTGTTAAAATTAAGTTTACTTTTCTTTTTATATATGTTGATGTCATGCTTGTTTCAAAAAGCAAACGTTTTAATTCCCCAACATGTGTTCTCGGGCTTTGTAATATTTTCGCCTGTATTCTTTCGCTAAATGGCAAAATTTCTTTCAGCATAATGCTGTGTAAACTATTTATTTTTTGCAGCCGTGCTGCCTCCGGTTTCTTCTCATTCTCAATTGTTAATATGTCTACTTCCTTGTAAAGTTTGTCATTTAATATTTTCAAGCCACTTATTATTTCTTGAATTTGAGATACGTCGCTGTGCCACGCAACATAACCACCTTTTATTGGCGCTATGTGCGACAGTGTATTTGTATTTACCAAAACAGGGTTGTTTTTTTTAAGTGCTTCGAAATCTACTTTTGATAGTGGTTTTGAATTTTCAGAAACATAAACTGCTTCGCCCTGTTTGTTTAGAATTTGTGCGTTTATGTCTGATATTTTAAAGCATGACATGTGCCCCAAATTTGAATGAATAAGCCCTCCTCTGATAAAAGACTCCAGCAATGCAATTGCCATTGTGCACCCAAAAATAGTTAAATCAATGTAATACCCTATGCCATAGCTTGGTTTGACAATATATGCAATGCTGTACAGCAAACAAACAATTATTATTACAGCAGGCCAAAAAGCAGCTTTTCTTGCATTTTTTGACACGCTGAATTTACGCAAAATAATAACTGATGACATTACCACCATTCCCAATATAAAAACAAAGGCAAGGTAGTATACAATTCCATGGCTATAATCTTGGCCCATTGCGTGCATAGTTTTATCAATTTTAAAGGCAAGCCCATGCAAATCATTTGTGAGAATTAATATAATTAACACCACAGACGGTATATAAAAAAGGTACCACTTTTTGTTAATGCGATATTCTTCGTTTTCGCCTGTACAAAGTGCTGTGAAAAAGAAAAACAGCGTAAGAAATATCATTGGAATATAATACATGTACCACATAAACCTATCTTCAACAACCACAAAAAGAAACGCAATCCACTTTACTGCGCGAATTGTCACCCAAAATATAATCATTGACCCTATCAACATAAGATAATTGCGCACATGGCTTTGCATAATCCGCCTATAAACGCTAATTATCCAACCTGAATAAAGGCCAATGTAAATGCAAATTGACAGTAAAAAACAAAACGCGCTGAAGAATGTGCTTTGAAAAGGCAAAAAAGCTTGTGGTGTCTCGAGAAATTCGGCAACAACCAACAAGGCGGCAAAAACTGCAACTTCTGTTGCGGTTTTTTTCGTTGATTTTTTCATCATAATAAACCACATTACCTTTCTGTATTTTATACAGTGAATCCACCGCTATTATTGGTATTTCGACGTGCTTTTAAGACAAATTTTACTTTTTCCTAGTTTCCAAGCATTATTTTAATAATCTCTTCGTCTGTTTGTCTCATGCCCTCTTTCCCAAGCCTGTTTACATTTTTTATTGTGTTTTCAACGCCCTTTTGCACAATACCCTCGCCACAGTAAAATTGCTGCCCGTTTTCATACATTTGCCAGCCTAAAATTCCTGCCTGCACAGCACTAACAATTTTGCCGGCACAAGATGGCTTTGCGCCGTCACAAACAATGCCGCTTACTATTGCAACGGCGTTAACAATTGTATGGTTAACGGCGTTTTCACCGCCACCGTGCATATAGGCAATTGCCGCACCTGCGGCACAACCGGCACTGACAACGCCACAATAAGCAGAAAGCCTGCCTATGCCTGTTTTTAAATGAATTGTAAGTAAAACCGAAAGCGCAACTGCGCGCAGTGCTTGCTCGTGCGTGAGTTTAAGCTCTTGCGCAAACACATAAACAGGCACACTTGCTGTAATGCCCTGGTTTCCGCTTCCGGATGTTACAACAACGGGCATTTCACAGCCACTCATCCGCGCGTCTGAGCCTGCGGCGGCAAGTGCACATGCCATTATTTTCACATCGTTGCCGTATGCTTTTATCATGGTTTTGCCTATGTTGGCACCATAGTTATTTTTCAAACCCTCACTGCAAATAGCCATGTTGCAATTAATTTGCTTCTCAATAATAGGCGCAAGCTTTTCTATGCTAACATTTTCTATAAAATCAATTATATCTTTAACACACATATTTCCGTTTGCACTTTTACCGGTTTCATACGTGCATGGTACATTGAAAAAAACAACTTCATCATCAAGTGTAATTTTTTCTACATTTGTGTGAAACGCAGTAATATGCACCATTGCAACGTGCTTTTTCGAAAACGCACGCACCACAATGTCAAATATTTCATCGTTTTCGGCGGGCAGTATTTTTATTGGTACTTCATTTAAAAAAATTTTAATGTCTTTTTTACTTTGTTCTGAAATACTTGAAATAACTTGCAACCCTTTATTGGCATCCCCGGCAACTATTCCTGCGGCAAGTGCGCTTTCAATACCTTTGCAACCACCTGTGTTTGGCACCACAACACTTTTAACATTTTTTAATATATTGTTGCTGACGGCAATTTCAAGGCACTGCACTTGTCTTTTTAAGGCTTTCTTTGCAAGTGCACCTGCCAGTGCAATGGAAATTGGCTCTGTACAGCCTGTTGCAGTTATAAGCTCGTCTTTTAAAATTTGTAAATACTCATTTTGCGTCAATTTCTCTTTTTTTTCCATTTTATTCTTCCCATGCTTTATCAACCCATGCTATTAAACCTGTTTTGCTTAAAGCTCCTAACACAAATTAGTTGTTTTGCTGTATATATTGTAATACAATATTAATGTATTGACAATAATATTTGTATAAAAGCTTAATTATATTTTTAGTAAAAATGATATTTGTTATTTTAGAATGGCAGTTCCTTGTTCCTGCTTTATGCAAGCACACCTTTTTAAAGCTGACATCTTTTAACTTATTATTGCAATTTTTCTTTCTGAGGTAATTGCTATTTATTTCATGTAATTTCAATCTAATTGTCGGCACTTTTTCATAACATCTACTTTTTACTATCTGTGTATAGCGTATAAATATAAAGGCTCCCGAAAAAATTCGGAAGCCTTTCAACCTGCATATTATTTTCTTTTTACATTGGATATTTTGCCTCTGAATTTTTTATAACAAAAAGCACGTTCCCGCATGTCTATTGCCCTATCTCATTCAACATCACATCTACAATCATCATTCAACAGAAGTTATGTCGCCAGAACTTTCCGGAACAACCACTATACCATAGTATTTTTGATAATACATGCTTTCATAGTCTGATGGACTATTATTGTAATTATAACAAGTAAATACATTTGAGGTGCTTTGTGGATAGGCAGGAACAACCACGCTATCTTCATTATTTGCAATTGCTTGGTTAATCAACACTTCTCTCTTCACAGTAGTAGCTTTTAAGTCGTTAATCCAAAAGAAATTGCTGTAAAACATCGACAAAACGGCTATAATAACTATTATAGCATTCCATGTACCGCCAAGTGTTGATTTTGCTTTTTTCGACAAAAAAGACAAATTCAGTTCTTCAAAAGTTGCTGTGTTTTTTAATATTAAAATTAAAGCTATCATCAAATAAAGAAGCAAGCCATAATTAGGTATGTATGGTGAAAATGACCAAGCAACTAAAGAAGCAATAGCGCCTGAAATAAGGCCCATGTTGCGTTTTATAACAGTTAAAAAATTCTGTTTCCTGATGAAAATAATTGTTATTAATGCAAATGCAATTAAAATAATCATTAACGCATGCCCAAACAACGAATTTGTGGTTAGTACATCTATGTGAATATAAAAGCTAAACTCAAAACGTTCGGCTAGGCTATTTTGTAAGCCGTCCGAATGAGATTGTGCCATACGAACAAATGTTCCCGGTGAAAAAACGCCAGCCAAAATACCTAATAGCAGCCCTAAATTATACAATATAGCACGTATAATATACTTGACTTTAATTGAATAATTAAATACTGCTTGAAAGAAAATCATACAACATAACAAAGCACTAAACATTTCATGTTGCATACCTGTAAAAAAGCCAAAAATATTCAGCAGTAAACATATTTTAATGTCAACTTCATTGGTGTAATCCAGTTTATCAGTAACTACAAAATAATATAACATAATAAATGCGCACGCAAGTACATACATCGATGTAAAAACAAATCTGTAATAAAAGAACGCAGCTTCTGTAAAATAGTACAACACTAAAAACAAAATTATTATTTGTGATGGTTTAATTTTCTTGATACTCCCATTTATGTTTAGCAAACACACAATAATTGAAAACACAAAAACTATGCCAGAAAACACACCAACGAAGACATCATTAAAAATTGAACGCAAAGCACTTATCATAAAGCCAATTACTCTGCCGCTCCAGTTAGTATAATAAACTATACTGCTTTCAAATAGAAGTTGTACATTTGTAATTTTCTCTCCATAATCACCATCATAGTCATCAAGATAATGCAATATGCTATCTGTACTTGTAAATAGAACATCATCACCTATAGGTGGTGTATACCTTGTAACCATAAATACAAAAACAAATATAAAAAAAACAATTACAATATTAAGCACTGCAACAATTTTTATCTTCACTAAATCACCTCTAAATCAATTAATTAAACCCAACTTGTGCACATTTTATGATGCTAACCGCTAAATTCAACAAGTTATTAGCCAAATAAAACTAAACATATTGCAAAGGCACACTTAAGCGGCCTTATCGAAAACACAAATAAGCCATTTATCCACATTAATAATAACTAAAAAATGTCTTAATTATCAATTATTTTTCGGCAAAGAAATTATATGAAAAATTTAGGGCTTGTTTTGGTTTTATATGCCGAATATCAAATGTTTTTTCATTATTTTTTATATAATTATAGCATACGACTATTGTTTATGCAACAACCGAAAATATGCATTTGTTGAAATTCAGCACTATGAATAATATTATTTGCATGGCAAAATTATTTCTAATTTTACTTACTTTTCACAAATACAAGGGCAAACACATACCAATAAGTAAAAATCTTAAGTACTTTCACACACAAAGGCATTGTTTGAAAGCCTATTTACTGTTATAATAGTATAAAGTAAACTACAATAGACATAATGCCATGCAGCAATGTAATAGTGGCAGCATTATTTATTACTAAAGTGCAAAGGCAAAAGCAAAGCTTACCGGGGGCATATATGAAAAACAAGAAATTAACATTAACGAAAGAAAAAATAATGTATTATGCACTTATGCATGCAGGAATTATTATTTTAGCAGCCGGAATTTACTTTTTTAAGTTCCCAAACAATTTTACAATTGGCGGTGTAAGCGGCCTTACAGTTCTTTTGACAAACCTACCAATACCCATTTCAAGTGCAAGCATAATGTTTATAATTAACATGTTGTTTTTAGTTTTAGGCTTTATTGTTTTGGGCAAAGAAATAGGCGGCAAAACTGTTTATTGCTCTATTATTTTCTCGGTAATTTTACAGTTGTTTGAAATTCTTTATCCAATGTCTGCCCCATTTACGAACCAAAAAATGTTAGAGCTTGCATTTGCCGTGATATTGCCCGGCATAGGCACTGCAATACTTTTCACTCTCGGCGCCTCTTCCGGGGGCACAGATATATTTGCGCTTATTATTCGCAAGTTCTCAAACAGTGACCTTGGTTCTGCGCTTTTATACAGTGATTTTGTTATAACGCTATCTTCCCTATTTTTCTTTGGTGTCGAAACATGCATGTTCTCTGTATTAGGCCTTATACTAAAATCTTTTGTTATAGATAACGTAATTGAAAACATAAGCACTAAAAAAATAGTAATAGTTATAACATCACACAAAGATGAAGTAGTTGGCTATATAACAGACGATTTAAAACGCGGCGTAACACTTTGGAAATGTGTAGGCGGTTTTACGGGAAAAGAAAAAACTGCAGTTTTAGCCGTTGTTACAAGGTATCAGGCAAGGAATTTGCGCATATTTGTCAAGAAAATTGACGCACAAGCTTTTATTATTATTAATAATTCAACAGAAATAATCGGAAAAGGATTTTTTAGGACTAATTAAAAATACAGTCGCTTTTATTATTTGAAAAAGTGATTAACACTATCAAAACAAAATTCAAGCCAAGGCTTTCGTTTAAAACCGAAAGCCTTGGCTTTTTAATGTAATACATATTTATTATGTAGTGTAATTACTATCACGCATAATTTCAGCAACTACTTTATTATGTCCATTTCTTTTGCAATTTCACCAAAGCACTTTATTACATAATCAAGCTCTTCTATCGTATGCCCTGCCGATATTTGTACCCGAATTCTTGCCTTGCCCATGGGAACAACAGGAAAACTAAACCCAATTACGTAAACATTTTTTTCAAGCATCTTGCTTGCAAATGTTGTTGCAAGTGCTGCATCATACAACATTATTGCAACTATAGGGTGTGTGCTGTCAATTATATCCAAGCCAATTTTTTTAATGTTATTCCTAAAGTACACTGTATTCTCATGCAGCTTTTTGCAAATTGAATTATCACTTGAAAGCATTTCAAATGTTTTAATTGCCCCTGCGGTAATTGCCGGTGCCAAAGTATTTGAAAATAAATATGGCCTACTTTTTTGGCGCAACAGCTCAATTATTTCTTTTTTGCCGGAGGTGTACCCACCTGACGCACCACCAAGCGCTTTGCCCAAAGTCCCTGTAATAATATCAACTTTCTCAATACAGCCGCAAAGTTCATGTGTACCTCTTCCTGTCTCGCCCATAAACCCTACCGCGTGGCTGTCATCAACCATAACTAAACAATCGTACTTTTCTGCTAAGGCACAAATTTCTTTCAAATTTGCAATTGTCCCGTCCATAGAAAAAACACCATCTGTTGCAATTAGCCTAATACGTGCGTCTTTTGCTTGTTTAATGTTATTCTCTAAATCTTCCATACAATTATTTTTGTACTTAAACCTTTGCGCCTTGCAAAGCCTCACTCCGTCAATAATGCTTGCATGGTTCAACTCATCGCTGATAATTGCATCATCTTTTGTCAAAATTGTTTCAAATAATCCACCATTCGCATCATAACAAGATGAGTACAATATGGTATCTTCAGTTTGTAAAAAGCGCGAAATACTCTGCTCTAGCTTTTTATGTATTTCTTGGGTTCCGCAAATAAACCTAACAGACGATAACCCGTATCCCCAATTTTTGTAACTATCAATAGCTGCATTAATAATTGTGCTGTTGTTCGAAAGGCCCAGATAATTATTTGCACACATATTAATTACTTTTTCAGAAGTTGTTGTACTTATTTTCGTATTTTGAGGTGTGGTTAAAATTCTCTCGTCTTTATACAGGCCTGCTTGCTTTATTTTGCTTGTTTCTTCTTGTATGTATCTCAAACCATTTTTCATTTTTCTACCCCTATTTTTGTCCAATCAAGAACAACTTTGCCACAGTTGCCACTGTTCATAATCTCAAACCCTTTTTCAAACTCACTTGCGTCAAAAGTATGTGTAAGTATTTTATCAACGTTTAACCCGCTTTTTAGCATAGACATCATTTTATACCATGTCTCAAACATTTCTCTGCCATATATACCTTTTATCTGCAAGCAGTTTAGCACAATTTTATTCCAAGGCACAACTGTATCACTTGATTGAAATCCTAAAACAGCAATTTTACCACCATTATACATGTTGTCAATCATTGCATTAAACGCACCGCTGTTTCCGGACATCTCAAGCCCTACATCAAAGCCTTCATCAATATTCAGCTCTATTCGCTTATCTTCTATTGTTTCCTTTAATGTGTTTATTGTTTCACAATTTGCCACTTCTTTAGCCAAGGTTAAGCGATAGTCGTTTATGTCTGTTATAACGACATTTTTCGCACCTACATGCTTGCAAATAGCCGCCGCCATAATGCCAATTGGCCCGGCACCTGTAATCAATACATCTTCGCCAATAACCGAATATGCTAATGCCGTATGGACTGCATTGCCCAAAGGGTCAAAAGACGAGCAAAGTTTTTCAGGTATACCTTCATAGCATTTTATAACATTTTCTTGCGGTATTACAAGATATTCTGCATGTGCGCCGTCTCTGTTTACACCTACACCTGTTGTTTCCTTGCACAAATGCCGTTTGCCCGCCTTGCAATTTCTGCAATGCCCACAAACAATATGTCCTTCCCCCGAAACTATATCGCCTTTTTTATAACCTGTAACGCCTTCGCCCATTACAACAATTTCCCCGACAAACTCGTGCCCAACTACCATCGGTGGTTTAATAATGCCCTGTGCCCAATTGTCCCAGTTGTAAATGTGTAAATCTGTTCCGCAAATAGATGTATATTTAATTTTTATTTTCACATCGTTATAACCCACATCAGGCTCTTCAACTTGTTTTAAAACAAGTCCTTCCTTTGCTTCGTTTTTTACTAGAGCGTACATAATTATACTCCTTCAAAATCATAATTTTTATATTTCATCTGCACTTTTTATAAATTAAAAAAAACGCCAAACCTTTAAATATTTTTGCATTTGTTACAACATCATAAATATTATAAATCCCATGCTTATCTTTTGTCAATTAAAAAACTACTATTATTGCCTCACCATTAGAAATTAACTTTTTTGCATTTAAAATCATTCAAATTGATATGTTAAATTTCCGCTTCTTACTACAAAAGCGAAAACCCCAAAAAACTTAATCCATACCCCATATAGCAAGTAAATTCAAAGTAGGCAACAATTTTTTCGATTTATCGGTAATAAAATATTCCACCCTTATCGGCATTTCATTATATTGCACCCTTGTTATCAGTCCGTCACTCTCCATTTCTTTTAGCGACGATGCAAGCATTGTGTTAGTAATGCCGCGCACTTTTTTCATCAACTCATTATAACGTATTCCTTGCCCTTTTGAAAGAACGCAAAGAATAGGAATTTTCCATTTGCCTCCAATGCGTTTTAAAGCTACTTGTAAGGGGCAAGTTTCCCCACACGGGCAATGCTCTGCCTTGCACTTACTCATATTTTTCTTATCTCCTCACAATTATGTTCGTTATTGACTGTAATTTTTTTATATGCTATTATCATATCAACTCAGAAAAACAAAGTCAATATAAATAATATATCAAAGGAGAAATAGACATGAAAACTTTAGAAAACGTAAGCAAATTATTTCAAGACAAAGAAAGCACAAAAGTAGTAAGCACAGTTTCAAAAGAAGGCGAGGTTCATTCAATAGTAGCAGGTAGCGTCATTGTAATTGACGATAACACAATGGCTGTTGCTGAAGTAATGATGAATACAACTTCCTCAAACTTAGCTGATAGCAACAAGGTGGCACTTCTTGCAGTTAAAGGCACAGAGTCGTATTTAATTAACGGCACTGTTCAAAAAAGAAATACTAATGGCCCACTGTTTGACGCTATTGCTGAAAAGTTCAAGGAAATGAATATGCAAATAAAAGCTGTTTGGACTTTCACTGTTGACAAAATTTACGACGAAAGCGCCGGTGTTAATGCAGGCAAACAAATTTATTAAATTGCAAGCACTAATAGCAACTTACACTTTAGCATGCGCTGCCAAATCCCATAATAGTTTACATAAATATAAGCCTTCACTCCTTTGAAGTGAAGGCTTATATTTGTGTTTTGCCTCAAGTTAAAACATAAGTGGTTTTTGAAAATTTCATTCACCTAAAGCGTAAATTGAACGAGGGTTACAGCAAAAATATAGTAGTGGTGGTGCTTTATTGGTTTATCACTCGGGCTACAAATCTATGCTTTAATTAAAAAATTAGTTGTTGACAAAGTATAATTTAAGTGTTACAATTGTACTTGTTCAATAAGTACACATAAGTATACAATTTTTACAGTTAAGTTTATTAGATAGCACCGGTACTATCAACGAGGAGGTATTTAGTGGAGATAATAATTAGCAGTAATACAAGCAAGCCTATATACGAGCAAATAACGTCTCAAATTAAAGCAATGATTATGAGCGGTGAGCTTAAAACAGGCGATGCCATACCATCAATGCGCACGCTTGCAAAAACAATACACGTTAGTGTAATAACAGTACAAAAAGCGTATGAGGATTTAACAAGAGACGGCTTTATTGAAACCACAGTTGGCAGGGGCAGTTTTGTTTCGGCACAAAATAAAGACTTTTTCAGGGAAGAACAGCAAAAAATAATTGAAGAACATTTACTCAATGCTGTTGATGTTGCAAAATCAAGCGGAATTAAGTTGGAAAAATTGCAAGATTTAATTGCTATTTTCTATAATGAGGAGGAATAAAAATGAGCAGCGCAATACAAATAGAAAACCTTTGCAAAGCATACAAAGATAATAGATTTAGTTTAAAAAATGTAAGCCTTACAGTTCAGAGTGGCTCAATAATGGGCTTTGTGGGCAAAAACGGCGCAGGCAAAAGCACAACAATTAACACAATGCTAAATATACTGCACAAAGACAGCGGAACTGTGAAATTTTTTGGCAGAGAAATGACAGACAGCGACACATATTTGAGAGATGACATAGGTGTTGTTTTCGACAGCATTAATTTTTCGGGCGAGTTAACCGCAACAAAACTTGAAAAAGTTTTATCTGATATTTATGCAAACTGGGATAAGCAGGTGTTTTGCACCTACCTTGAAAGGTTTAAGTTGCCGGCTGGCAAAAAGCTAAAAACATTTTCGCGTGGTATGTCTATGAAGCTTTCAATATGTGTAGCTCTCTCGCACAAAGCAAAGCTGCTGATTTTAGACGAGGCAACGGCAGGGCTTGACCCGGTAGTTAGAGAAGAAATACTTGATGTGTTTTTAGAGTTTGTGGAAGACGAGAATAACTCTATTT
>CAYJMH010000025.1:0-31220 GCA_964371535.1 uncultured Bacteroides sp. | reverse complement strand
TGTGCGCTCTAATGGTATTAAATTACTTTTTAGGCCAGCTTTGTTTACCCTCTGTTTGCCCTCTGTAAGTTTTGCTTTTAAATATTTTTTGCGTGTTATTTTTTACACCTATAAAACGCAACTCTCCTGTTTCATTTTTTATTTCATGTGTTTTAACACTATACATTTATTGGCCACACTTACATATAATAATATACGCAAATACCATGCTTTTTATTATTTATTTACATTTATTTATTTTACTGCTAATGGGCAATATTTTTAATTTATCATGCCTTTAAGCTTAGTGCCACTATATTATATTTAGTTTAAATCATTAACTCATTTTTTATTTCATTGCTTTTATTACAGTGTTGTGTTATATTTAGTATATATAGCGCATAATAGTTTTGCCGGCTTAAACGCCGCAAAGGAGGAATAATATGATATTTAAAATAGACAGAAAAACTATTTTACACCTTTTTTTACTTTTCGCCGCTGTGATACTTTTTGGGTGGGCAGTTTTCAATTTCAGCACTTTTTCACTTTGGTTTTCTAAACTTGTTAATATATTTTTTCCGCTTATTCTTGGTTTTTGCATTGCATTTGTTATAAACATACCAATGCGTTTTTTTGAGCGCTTTATTTTCCCTTCCGCACAAAAGCCGGGCGCAAAAAGGGCACGCCGTGCACTCTGCATCATTCTATCTTTTTTAATAGTAATTGCAATTTTAGCCGCTGTAATACTCCTAGTCGTCCCTGAATTTATCAACGCTCTTCAACTTCTTTTTGAGGGCATAATAGTAAGTTTACCACAAGCTGTTGACTGGCTGTTAAATAATGTAGAGCTAAATGCCGAGCTTGAAGCATTTGTTAACACACTTGAAATAGACTGGGCACAAACTGCAAGGGACATGGTTTCTTATATAACCAGCGGTGCTACGTCAATTTTCAGCAGTGCCGTCCATATTGTTTCGGCAGTAGCCGGTGGCATAGCAAACTTTTTTATAGCCCTAATTTTTGCGCTTTATATACTTCTAGGCAAAGAAACGCTAAAGCACCAATTCTCCACTTTATTCAAGGCAATATTTTCAGATAAAGTTTGTAGCGCAATTTTTTATGTAGGCAGCATGACTAAATCTTCTTTTGTAAAATTTATTACAGGTCAGTGCACCGAGGCTGTTATAACAGGGCTTTTATCTTACGGCGGCATGTTGCTTTTTGGTTTTCCATATGCACCTATGATAAGTGCGCTTGTTGGTATATTTGCACTTATCCCTATTGTTGGCGCAATAGCCGGCAGCATAATAGGTGCATTTATGATTCTTTTGGTAGACCCTGTTTTGGCAATTTGGTTTGTGGTTTATTCAATTGGGCTGCAACAGTTTGAGGGAAATGTTATTTATCCGCGCGTTGTTGGCGAAAGTGTCGGCTTACCTGGCATCTGGGTTCTTGCTTCAATTACAGTTGCCGGTGGCTTGTTTGGCGTTATTGGTATGCTTGCATGTGTGCCAATTTGCAGTGTGCTTTACGCACTTACAAGCTTAATTGCAAAGCAAGGTGTTGAGAGAAAGGCAGCTGCGCAAAAACTTGGCACCGCTAATAATTACGAAAAAACGTTTATTAAGTCTGCCATTGAAAGTGTTATAACGCACAAAGACAAGGAAGCGACAACGGAAGGAACGGGAAAATAACATGTTATTGTTTGAGCTGATTTTGCTTTGTATTTTAGGCTTTTTGTTTTTTTGCCTTGGGTTGTTTATTTGGAAAAAAGAGGCAGCTTTTTTAATACATTCATATCATCATAAAAACGTAAAAGAACACGACAAAAAAGCGTATTGCGAAAAAATGGGCAAAGGCCTTTGCCTTATTGCCATTGGCACAATGTTTACAGGGCTTATTAATTACTTTACAAACACTTTTTGGGGCTGGCTTTTATTTGGCGTTTGCTTTATTGTTGCTTTTGCAATGTTTCATTTAGCACAAATGAAATATAATGGTAGCTGGTTTTCATAACTATTTTACTTCTTTTAAATGTCAATTTAACTTCTTGTCAATTATCATTATTAAATAGCATAAATAAGCGGCAATGTGAAATTTCACATTGCCGCTTGCTTTTAATATTTTACTAAAACGCCTTTTTAAATTTTTCGCAAGAATAATAACTTAAACCATAAACCCTTTTAAACGTTTTAATATATTTAATATCTGCATACAGTTTTAAATTAGCGATATTTACTATTCAACAAACTTTCTTTATTCGCCAAATACTTTTTTATAGTCTGCAACAAATTTTTCAATTCCTTGGTCTGTAAGCGGGTGCTTAGTCATTTGCTCAATAACACCATACGGTATTGTTGCAATATCTGCGCCTGCAAGTGCACAGTCAGTTGCATGCACAGGGTTGCGCACACTTGCCGCAATTATTTCGGCGTTAATGTCGTCGTACATTGCAAACATGTCTGAAATTGTGCGTATTAAATCTATTCCCGGCATTGAAATATCGTCTAGCCTGCCAAGGAAAGGTGACACGTAAGCTGCGCCTGCCCTTGCAGCCAAAAGTGCCTGGTTTGCGCTGAAAATTAAAGTAACGTTGCATTTAATTCCCTCTTGCGCCAAAACTTTTGTTGCCTTTAGGCCTTCAACGGTCATAGGAATTTTAACAACCATGTTTGGATGTATTTTGGCTATCTCTCTTCCCTCTTCTATCATTGTTTTTGCGTCTTGTGTTGTGGCCTTAACTTCGCCGCTAATTGGGCCGTCTACAATAGAAGCTATCTCTTTTATAACTTCGTTAAAATTCCTGCCCTCTTTTGCTATTAGGCTTGGGTTTGTTGTTACGCCGCAAATAACACCCATGTCAGCGGCTTTTTGAATTTCATCTACATTCGCAGTATCAATAAAAAGTTTCATTTTCTTTCCTTCCTTTTTATGCCAAAGTAAGTCTAGGCTTTCATCTTTTTTGTTGGCATAATCCTTTGTTTTTCGTACTTTGCTTGTTTTACCTACGTTTTATATTCTAACATATTTTTCTTTTTGTTTCAATTGTTTATTTTACTGTTATTTTTTCATTTCCACCCATATACGGCCTAAGCGCCTTTGGTATGTTCACACTTTTATCTTCGTTCAAATTGTTCTCTAAAAACGCTATTAACATTCTAGGCGGCGCCACTACTGTGTTGTTTAATGTATGCGGCAAGTATTTTTTGCCGTCTTTTCCGCTTACGCGCATTTTCAGGCGCCTTGCTTGTGCCTCGCCAAGGTTAGAGCAACTGCCCACTTCAAAATATTTTTGTTGGCGTGGGCTCCATGCCTCAACGTCAATACTCTTAACTTTTAAATCTGCAAGGTCACCACTACAACATTCAAGTGTGCGCACAGGTATATCAAGCGTTGTAAAAAAGTCCACTGTATTTTGCCACAGCGTATTAAACCATTTCGCGCTCTCCTCGGGTTTGCAAACTACAACCATTTCTTGTTTTTCAAATTGATGTATTCTGTAAACACCACGTTCTTCCAGGCCATGTGCGCCTTTTTCTTTTCTGAAGCAAGGCGAATAACTTGTTAAAGTCTGTGGCAATTCTTCCTCTTTAATAATGCTGTCTATAAACTTACCTATCATTGAGTGCTCGCTAGTGCCAATTAGGTACAAATCCTCGCCCTCTATTTTATACATCATCGCTTCCATTTCGGCAAAGCTCATAACGCCTGTGACAACATTTGCCCTAATCATATATGGCGGTATGCAATACGTAAAACCACGCTCTATCATAAAATCTCTGGCATAACTAATTACTGCACTGTGAAGCCTTGCAATGTCGCCCATTAAATAATAAAACCCGTTGCCCGCCACTTTCCTTGCGCTTTCAAGGTCAATTCCGCAAAAATTCTCCATTATTTCTGTGTGGTACGGTACCTCAAAGCTTGGCACTTTCGCCTCGCCGTACTTTTTAACTTCAACGTTCTCGCTGTCGTCTTTGCCAATTGGCACACTGTCGTCAATTATGTTAGGTATCATCATCATTATTTTTTCAATTTTTTCAAACAGCTCTGTCTCTTGAACTTCAAGCTCTTTTAACTTTTGTGCGCCCTGTGCCACTTGATTTTTTGCTTGTTCGGCCTCATCTTTTTTCCCCTGCGCCATAAGCGCGCCAATACTTTTTGATATTGTGTTTCTGCTTGCCCTCAATGCATCTGCTTCGCTTATAACTTGCCTGTATTTTGTGTCAAGCTCTATTACCTCGTCTACAAGCGGCAGCTTCCCGTCTTGAAATTTTTTCTTTATGTTCTGCTTTACTATATCGGGGTTTTCTCTTATAAATTTAATATCAATCATAATTTACTTTCCTTTATTTTAATATTGCTCCCTTTTTTACATTTGCTTCATGTTTCCCACAAGCTATAATTTGTTACGCTTCGTACTTGCCCAGCAGATTTGCAAAAGTTTTTAACTGCTCGTCTGAGTAGAATTCAACGCTTATTGCGCCACTTCCGCCTTTGTACTTAACGTTAACCACAGTTCCCAATGCCTCGCGCAGGCTTATTTCCACTTCTTGCGGCAAAGTATCTCTCAGCGCCGGTTTGTCTTTTGCGCTTTTGTTTTCTTTGTTCATGTCTTTAACAAGCTGCTCTGCACTTCTCACATTTAAGCTGTTTTTTACTATCTCGTCTGCCGCCTTTTGCTGTGCTGCCTCGCTTTGAAGCGACAATATAACTTTAGCGTGCCCTGACGTCAATTTTCCGCTTTTTATATACTCTATTGTTTTCTCTGGCAAATTCAAAAGCCGAAGGCTGTTTGCCACCGCACTTCTGCTTTTTGAAAGCTGTTTTGCTACTGTTTCCTGTGTATAAGCACAGCGCTCCATAAGCTGCTTATATCCAAGTGCTTCCTCAATCGGGTCAAGGTCTTCACGTTGCAAGTTTTCAATAAGCGCAAGTTCCATTGCGTCTTCGTCTGTTATCTCTTTTATTACCACCGGTATTTCTGTCAGTCCTGCTCTGCGTGTTGCACGCCAACGGCGCTCGCCCGCAACTATTAAATATCCGCCTTGCAGCGTAGGCCGCACAACTATTGGTTGCAACACACCATGTGTGCTTATGCTTTTCGCCAATTCTGTTAATGCTTGCTCATCAAAAAATTTTCGCGGCTGGTTTTTATCCGGCTCAATGTCATTTATTTTCAGCGTTGTAACATTTTGCGCCTCTGCCCCGGCTAAGCTTCCTGTGTCTTGGAAAAGAGAATCAAGCCCTCTTCCCAGTCCTGTTCTTTTTGCCATAGTTTGCTCCATTTCTCCACTTTTATAAAGTCGTTGCTTTTATATTGCATTTAATGCATTCATATCATTTTCAGTAAAAGCAGTTTTTATTTTTGCTCTTGTGCTGCGTTTTTGTTGTTGTTTAGTAGTTCAGCTGCAAGGTACGCATATGCCTCGGTGCCTTTCGACGCCGGGTCATAATAATTTATTGGAACTCCAAAACTCGGCGCCTCAGACAGCCTAACGTTTCTCGGTATTGTTGTTTTGTACACTTTGCTTCCAAAGTACTTTTTAACTTCGTCTACAACTTGCATTGTAAGGTTTAAGCGCCCATCGTACATTGTAAGCAACACGCCCTCTATGTCAATGTATGGGTTATACATATTTTTAACATTTCTTATCGTGTTTACAAGTTCGCTCAAGCCTTCAAGTGCAAAAAATTCGCACTGTATTGGCACAAGTACAGTATCACATGCGCATAGCCCGTTTAATGTTAACAAGTCAAGTGACGGCGGGCAGTCTATAAAAATAAAATCGTAATACTTTAATATAGGCGTCAAGCTTTCACGCAGCCTGGCCTCGCGCCTTTCTAAATTAACAAGCTCAACCCCAGCACCTGAAAGTTGAATGTTCGAAGGTATTAAATCAACCCTAAATTTAGTTCTCATAATTGCTTCGTGCGCCGCAACCTCGCCCATTAAAAGCGGATACACACTGTGCTTTACCTTGCTTTTTAATATGCCTAGGTTACTTGTTGTGTTGCCTTGTGGGTCTAAATCTACCACAAGCACTTTTTTGCCTTGCGCCGCAACACCTGCCGATAAATTAACCGCCGTTGTAGTTTTTCCAACGCCGCCTTTTTGGTTTGCTATTGCAATAACTTTGCCCATATAATATACTCCATTCCGCCGTGTTTCGGCAAACATAACATAAAGCCGTTTAACATTAGGCTAAATTTACATCAATTTTATCACTTTAATAACCACATATACAATTACATGTACGCCTTGCGCATAATAACAAACGCTAGCCTGTGGCAATAGAATAATTATAGCATAACAAAATAACTTTTTAAAGCCTTTTGTCGCTAAAATATATTTTTCTCTATTATATAACGCTTTAGTAAATGTTCCACGTGGAACATTTACTGCATTTTAGGCAAAGCAAAACGGCAAATGTTCCACGTGGAACATTTGCCGTAAAAGTTAACATGCTTGCATTTTAAATTTTAGTTTGCAAAAATAAATATAACTTAACACGGCTTCATATGTTTTAAGCAGTGTCAACAGAAATGTCGGCAACTTGTTTTTCAATTTCTCTAATTAAGTTGTTGCTTGTACTTTTAAGCGCCTCTTCTGTAACATCAACAACAACGTTTTTTCCAAGCCCTGCTAAAAAGTCCGGCGGTTTACTTGTTGCGTTATGCGTAGGTATTCTAACAACATACTCAATAAAATCTTCTTGCTCGCTTCTTTTTGCGTGGGCAGGTATGCCGCTTGCGGTCATTAATTCAATGGCCCTGTTAATTGTATTAACAAAAATTCTTACGTCGCTTACCATTACGTTGCGCTTTGGCTTATTGTGTTGCGCCAAAAGTTTGCTTATAATTTCATCTGTTTGCTGTACATTTAGGTGCTTTTCGGCAATTATTTTTATCACCTTTGTTCTTCCCTCTTGGGTGGGAACACGCAAAACTGCACGTGCATGTCTTTCGCTTAAGCTTGCCGCAAGGCAAAGTCTTTCTTGCTCTTTTGTAAAAACAAGCAGCCTAAGCTTGTTTGCAAGTGTAGACTGCGCCATTCCAAGTTTTTTTGCTGTTTCTTCTTGTGTGCAGTTCCACATGCTAATTAAATCTCGCAGGGCTCTTGCCTGTTCAAAGGGGTTAAGTTGCTCTCTTTGTAAGTTTTCAAGCAAACCTAAAACCGCAACCTTTTCGTCTTCAAAGTCATACTGTATTGCCGGTATCAGTGCAATTCCGGCAAGTTTACATGCACGCAAGCGGCGTTCACCGGCAATAAGTTGCCACTCGCCCTCTTGAACTAAACGCACACTTATTGGTTGCAGTAAACCATTTTGTAAAATGCTAACTGCTAGTTTTTTTATTTCGGTTTCGTCAAACACTTCTCTTGCCTGATATTGTGATGGTTCTATTTTATCAACAGGTAACAAAAGCACTTTTGCGTGTTCGTCTATTTGCTGCTTTTTCCTAAAAATGTTCATAACAGTTTTCATAGTTACACCTGCTTGTCCTTTATTTGATAAGGCAAGTATAGCATAAAAACACATAATTTGCCAGCTTTTTCCATCGACAAAAAAAGTGCTTTTGTGATAAAAGCACTGTCATAAAAGCGGAGATTTTGCAATTTTCCCACCGTTTCTTGGGTAAATGTTCGCAGTTTGCGATATTTTTTTGCAGACAATTAACATTCTGTTGTCGTTATTTGGCAATGTTACCATGCTGTCTTGTGTGAAATTGTCGAATTTTCCGCCAAGTTTAATGGCCGCGCCGTTTGCATTTTGCATTTCTTCAAGGCCTGCTGTTCCCTTCATTGCTATAAAAACACCGCCTTTTTTTACAAGCGGCAAGCAATATTCGCAAAGTACATTTAAATTTGCAACAGCACGTGCCGTTGCAACATCAAACTTCTCTCTATACTGTTTTCTGGCGGCCTCTTCTGCACGCTCTTTCACAAAAAAAATGCCGCTTGTTATTCCAAGCTGTTCGCATACATATTGCAAAAAGGCAACGCGTTTGCCCGTTGGCTCTAAAAGGGTAACATTTAAATTTGGCTTATACAGCTTTGCCACAATGCCCGGAAAGCCGGCGCCTGTTCCAACGTCAACCAAATCTCCATTAACTAAACTGCTGTTTGCGAAAAGCAAGCTGTCAATAAAATGTTTATCCTCTATTCCCTGTGCATCTGTAATGGCGGTTAAATTTACTTTTTTGTTATAATCAACAAGCAATTCGGCATACAAACAAAGCGCATCGGCAATATTTCTTATGTCTACTTCATATTTATTTGCTTTTTCTATTAGCCTTTGCTTGTCAATTATTTTATTCTCCGTCATTGTTCTCTCTTTTCAGTTTTTCAAGTATTATTGCAAGGCAAGAAATATCCGAAGGCGTAACACCCGGTATTCTTGCAGCCTGCGCCAAATTTACAGGGCGTATTTTTGAAAGTTTTTCTCTTGCTTCAAGGCGTATATTTTCCTGCATATTAAAGTCAAAATCTGCAGGAATTGCTGTTTCCTCTTGCCTTTTCATTGCATTTATTTGCGCAAGCTGTCTTTTAATATAGCCTTCATACTTAATTTCAACCTCTACGCAATATGAAATAAACTCATCTTTTATAATTTCGCTAAAGTCTTCGCCTTTTGTGTCTGCCCTTTTTTGTAACATTTTAAAGACATCACTTATTGTAACGTTTGGCCTTTTTAAAAGGTCGGCCGCAAGCGCACCTGTTTCAGGGCACGTTTCGCCTTTCAACTCAAGTATCTCGCTTGAGAAAACAGGGCTTATTGTTGTATTGTTCAAAAATTTAATGCAGCTGTTCTTTTTTTCTTCTCTTTGTAAAAATTCACTCCATCGCTCGTCAGAAACAAGTCCATTTTCACGTCCTATACGTGTAAGCCTTGTGTCGGCGTTGTCCTGGCGCAAAAAAAGTCTGTATTCGCTTCGGCTTGTCATCATTCTATATGGGTCGCTAGCACCTTTTGTAACAAGGTCGTCTATTAAGGTGCCAATGTAACTTTCACTTCGTTTTAAAACAAGCTCTTTTTTACCCTGCAAACTTAGCGCAGCATTTAAGCCTGCAATTAAACCTTGTGCGGCAGCTTCTTCGTAACCGCTTGTGCCGTTAAACTGCCCTGCACCATATAAACCACAAACTTCTTTTGTCTCCAGTGTTGGTTTCAGCGCAGTGGGGTCAATGCAATCATACTCTATTGCATATGCCGGGCGCATTATCTCAACATTTTCAAGCCCAACAATTGATTTATACATCTCGTTTTGTACGTCTTCCGGCAGCGAGCTACTCATTCCTTGCAAATACATTTCGTCGGTGTCAAGGCCACACGGTTCTACAAAAAGTTGATGACGCTCTTTGTTTGCAAAACGCACAACTTTATCTTCTATGCTCGGGCAATACCTCGGCCCTATTCCCACTACATCACCGGAGTAAAGCGGGCTTCGGTGTAAATTATTCTGAATAATTTCATGCGTCTTTTTGTTAGTGTATGCAATATGACAAACAATTTCGTTAGACGGCGTGTCTTTCGTCATAAAAGAAAAAGGCTGAGTTTTTTCGTCGCCGTGCTGGCACTCTAATTTTTCAAAGTCTATACTTCTTTTGTTTACCCTTGCCGGTGTGCCTGTTTTAAAACGACGAATAGGCAAGCCCAGACTTTTTAAATTGTCAGATAAGGCACACGCGGCGTGTTGTCCGTCCGGGCCGCTCACATAATTGGCATCACCTATAAAAATTCGCCCTCCAAGGTACGTTCCTGAGGCGATTATAATTCTTTTGGCATGGTACGCACCGTTTAAGTTAGTATAAACGCCGCATACAGCGCCTTTTTCTACCATAATTTGGGTAATTTCAGCTTGCTTAAGCTCTAAGTTCGGCAATTTCTCTAAATTTTGCTTCAAAAACACATGGTATTTTCGTCTATCTGACTGAACACGTAAACTGTGGACAGCCGGGCCTTTTCCTAAGTTAAGCATGCGCGTTTGAATAGAAGTGGCGTCTGCGGCAAGGCCCATAATGCCACCAAGTGCGTCAATTTCACGCACAAGGTGGCCCTTAGCCGTGCCGCCAACCGATGGGTTGCACGGCATATTGCCAAGGGCGTCTAAGCTCAGTGTAAAAAGTGCAGTATTCGCACCTAATGTTGCGGCAGCATGTGCAGCTTCTACACCCGCGTGCCCGGCACCTATAACTATAATATCATATTTTCCAAGTGTAACCAATATTACTTACAGCCTTTCGTTTCTTAAACTAAATCTTTAATATATGTTGTATAGCCAGTTTCGTTTGCGGGGTCGTTCATATACATTAAAACGCCATTGTCGTCCAACTTAAACACAAGCGTGTCAGGTACACTTATTTCGGCAATTTGTACATAGCAAAGCAGCGTCTTGCCATCATCGGAAATTTCGTATATACCTGTGTTATGATACATCCATTCTTTGGCGTTATCAATAAAATCAAACGTACCATCATCATTTAAAATAATGTTCGGTATTAGGTTAATGTTATAATGCTCAATATTCTTATAATATATTCCCGGCTCAAACACAGCGTCCGGGTTTGTTGGCACATACTCATCAAATGTGTCAACAGGCTCAACTTTTACAATAGGTGCAGTAGTAACTTCGCTCTCGCTTTCTGTGCCAACACTGGGCAGTGTGGGCATAACAAATTCCTCGTTAACAATAAGCGATAAAATAATTGCTAAATCCACAACAACAAGCAAACAAATTGCAGTTGCCATTATGTATCTGAATATCGTTCTTTTTATTGTTTTGTTCATTTTTTACTCCGTATTAAATGTAAATATATTATTGGGCTACTTGCCAACACAAAAGCGTGAAAACACTTCATTTATAACATTCTCGGCTGCATTCTCACCTGTTAAGCTATAAAGTGCGCTAAGTGCATCGTCAATACAAACACCAATGGCGTCCAGCGTAAAATTGTTGGCCGTTGCAAAAAGCGCTTCATCAATTGCGTCCAGTGCAAGTTTAGCGGCCTGAAGCTGACGCTCGTTGGCAAGTAAAAAAGCACTGTCATCGAAATTTGCTGTGCCAAGCACTTCTTTAATGGCATTTGTAATATCATTCAAAAATTTGCCGTCATTGGCACTTATAAATATAACTTTACTAAAGTACATTTCAATTGAAGCACTGTCGAAAACATTTTGCAAGTCCGCCTTATTAATAATTGCAATGGCGGTTTTATTTTCACATTCCCTTGCAAGCAAAATATCACTTTCACTTATTTCTTTAGAAGCATCAAAAACAACAAGTACAAGTGCGGCATTTTGCATTTGTACTTTACTTCGGCGTATGCCCTCTGCCTCAATTTCATTGTCTGTTTTTCTTATGCCGGCGGTGTCGCTTAAAATTAAATTTATATCACCAAGGTTAATTTCCTGTTCAACTACATCGCGCGTTGTTCCTGCAACAGGTGTTACAATGGCACGCTCGAAACCGCTCATCAAATTCATAAGCGTGCTTTTGCCAACATTTGGGCTACCAATAATTGACGCACTAATTCCGCGGCGCATTATTTTTCCCGTGTCATAATTTTTAATTAGAATGTTAAGTTCGCCCTTTGCACTGTTCAAAACCTCTATAAGGTTAGCTGTCTCGAGTGTCTCGACGTCTTCTTCGGGGTAATCTGAAAAAGCTGCAATATGGCTGGCAATGGCAGTTATTTCATTGCGTATATGCGTGATTTTTTTGTGAAGTGCGCCGCCCATAAGCTCTGCGGCCGCATTTACGCCTTGGCCCGAGGTCGCATTAATCATGTCGAGTACGCCCTCTGCTTGGGTAAGGGATATGCGCCCGTTCAAAAAAGCACGCTTTGTAAACTCACCCGGCGCGGCAACGCCTGCGCCCGCATTGTAACAAGCACGTAAAATGCGGGCAGTTACAGCGCTGCCCCCATGGCAAGAAAGCTCTACAATATTTTCGCCCGTATAGCTTTTTGGTGCCTTAAAGCAAAGCGCAATTACTTCGTCTAAATTTTTGTCATTCTCAAAAAAATGGCCGTATATCGCAGTATATCCCTTTGCATTTTTTAAAGAACTATTTTTATTTTGTGGCTTAAACACACGTGCGGCCACATCAAAAGCATCTTCGCCCGAAAGGCGAATAATAGATATGCCACCTTTTCCGCTCGGTGTGGAAATTGCCGCGATAGTTCTCTCCACTTATTAACCTCTTTTAAAACCTTTAAAAATTTCAACTTCATTTATGCCAAATTCACATTTAACGTCACGCTCATCACGAATTATGCTGCCACAAATACAAGTTTCCTCGCCTTTTGCGTCCAGTGGCATGTAATATCCGCACTGCATACACCTTGCGAAAAGCCCGGGCTTTCTTTTGAAAGTCTTAGCCATAAACCCTGTGGCTTTCGGCCCATGCCCTACATAGGAAAACTCATATTGCTTTTTCAAAGCCGCTTGTTGTGCCTCAAGTTGGCTTTTGTCAACATTCCAGTTCTTCATAAATATTCACTCTCCGCTTATATTTTAATCTTAGTCTATGTCATCTTCTTCTGTTTCATCGCTTACATCTTCAATATCATCGTCTGCCGGCTCTTCTTGCAAAACGGCTTCTTGTTTTTCAAGCTCTGCAATTTGTTCCGGTGTTAAATCTTCCGCAGTGTCCTCTTCGTCTATAACGGGTTTAACTGTTTCTTCTTCATCAGAATGCTCAGTCCTAGCCACTGTTACAACTTTGTCTTCAGCCGCAAGGCGCATAACACGAACACCGCTGCCATATCTGCTTTGCACATTAATGTCTGTAACATGCATACGAATTATAATTCCCGTAAGGCTTATCAAAATGATATCGTCGTTCTCGTCAACAACTTTAACGCCTGCAACTTGGCCTGCTTGCCCATAATTGCGTATGCCTTTACCGCCACGCTTTTGAATTCTGTATCCGTCAATTTTTGTGCGGCGTCCTTTTCCTTGCTCTGTAATTGTCATTACACAAGCACCCTCACGTAAAATACCGGCGCCCACAACTTCATCGCCCGCAGAAAGCCTTATTGCACGAACACCAATGCTTACACGGCCAACCGCCCGCGCATCCCTCTCATTAAAACGTATGGCAACACCGCATTTTGTTGCGATAATAAGTTCATTTTCACCTTGTGTTATGCCAGTCCAAGCAAGGGCGTCACCTTCGTTAAACGTAATTGCATTCAGCCCATTTTTTCGTATGTTTGCATATTTTGAAAGTGATGTCCTTTTAATTATGCCCTTTTTAGTAATAAATGTAATAAATTTATTCTCATCGTCTTGCTGTGTAACACGAAGCATAGTTTTTACTTGTTCACCGTCTGAAAGTGGAAGCAAATTAACAATATTAACGCCCTTTGAAGTGCGGCTTCCCTCGTAAATTTGGTAACCTTTAAGCCTATAAATGCGCCCTGCATCTGTAACAAACAAAATATAATCGTGCGTAGAACCTACAAAAAGTTCTTCAACAAAATCTTCTTCCTTGCGTGTAAGTGCCGTTATTCCCCTGCCGCCACGCTTTTGTGCCGTGTATGTATCGCTTGTTTGGCGTTTTATGTAACCGGCATGTGTAAGTGTAAACACACATTGTTCTTCAGGAATTAAATCTTCAATGTCAACCTCGCCTGAAATATGCGCAATTTCTGTTCGCCTGTCATCAGCATATTTTTTGCGTAAAACATTAAGCTCGTCTTGCACAATTTGCAATACTTTTTCGTCGCTTGACAAAATGTCTTGCCAATTCTCAATTTTAGCATTTAAGTCAGAAAGCTCGTTGTCTATTTTTAAAATTTCAAGGCCTGCCAATTGGCCAAGTTGAAACGCACATATAGCCGTTGCTTGAAGTTCATCAAAATCGAACTTCTCCATAATTGCAAGTTTGGCTTCTGCTCTTCCGCCTTTACATGCACGAATTGTTGCAATTATCTCGTCAACAACGTCAACAGCACGGCGAAGCCCGTCAAGAATGTGCGCGCGTTCTTGAGCTTTTTTCAAATCAAACATAGTTCTGCGGCGAACAATGCTGTTTTGAAATTCTATGTATTTTTTAATCATATCGCCAAGCGGCATAATTTTTGGCACGCCGTTGTCTAGCGAAAGCATTATTACGCCCACTGTGTCTTGCAACTGAGTATACCTGTAAAGCTGGTTTAATACAACTTGTGGGTTTGCTTCTCTTTTAAGCTCTATAACAATTCTCATGCCTTTTCTGTTCGACAAATCATTAAAGTCGCTTATCCCCTCAATTCGCCTGTCTTTCACAAGTTCAGCTATGTTCTCAAGTAAGCGCGTTTTGTTAACCATGTATGGTATTTCTGTTACAATTATTTGAAAGCGCCCGTTCTTTGTCTCTTCAATTTCGGCACGACCACGCAAAATAATTTTGCCCCTACCTGTTGCATATGCGGCACGAATACCACTGCGCCCCATAATAATGCCGCCCGTCGGGAAATCCGGCCCTTTAATGTGCTCCATCAAATCGGCAAGCTCAGCATCGGGGTTATGAATTAAGTGTATAACGGCATCAACCACTTCACAAATGTTGTGGGGTGGAATATTTGTTGCCATTCCCACGGCAATTCCTGTGCTTCCGTTCAAAAGTAAGTTAGGCAACCTACTTGGAAGAACTGTCGGTTCTTGCTTACTCTCATCAAAATTAGGCTTAAAATCAACAGTTTGCTTCTCAATGTCTGTCATCAAATCTACGGCAACTTTGCTCATTCTCGCCTCAGTATACCTATAAGCGGCAGGCGGGTCTCCATCAATAGAACCAAAGTTTCCCTGCCCGTCTACAAGTGGATAACGCAGAGAGAAATCTTGAGCAAGCCTAACCATAGCGTCGTAAACAGAGCTATCGCCATGTGGATGGTAGCTGCCCAAAACGGCACCTACTGTGTCGGCACTTTTGCGGTAAGCGTGAGAAGGGTCATTTCCGCGCTCATGCATTGTGTAGAGAATGCGCCTGTGCACCGGCTTTAAACCGTCACGCACATCTGGCAATGCCCTTTGCATAATAACGCTCATGGAATAATCTATAAAAGATTGCTCCATTTGATCTTTTATTTCACGAACAATAAGTTTTGTGCCTTTATTTACGTTCTCATTCTCGTTCTCAACTTCTCCGTTTATGTTGTTTTCTGTTATATCAGACATATTTGCCTTTCCTTTCTATTGCCATGGCAAAAGAAAATTGAAATTTATTTTGCAACATATTAAAATTTATTTGTATATCAATTTTATTTTATTACTTAATAAGAACATACAAATTTTACAACAAATTTTAATAAATTAAATAATATTTACTTTAATAATGTTTAAACATCAAGCCTTGCGTGAAGTGCATTTTTCTCAATAAATTCTTTTCTTGGCTCTACTTTATCGCCCATTAAAATGGTAAATGTTTCGTCTGCCTTTAGCGCATCTTCAACATTTATTTGCACAATAACCCTATTGTCCGGGTTCATTGTTGTCTCCCAAAGTTGTTCCGGGTTCATCTCACCAAGGCCCTTGTACCTGTTAATTTTTGTACCCTGCCCCATTTCTTCACTAAGCTTTGACATTTGCGCCTCTGAATAAGCATATTGAATTTTACCGCCCTTCGAAAGTTTAAAAAGCGGTGGCTGTGCAATATAAACATAACCGCCGTCTATAAGTGGGCGCATATACCTGAAGAAAAATGTTAAAAGAAGTGTACAAATATGGCTGCCGTCTACGTCGGCATCGGCCATAATAAACACTTTATGGTACCTAAGTTTTGTAACGTCGAATTCCTCGCCAATGCCACAGCCAAGTGCCAAAACAACAGGCGTCAATTTATCGTTGCCATAAATTTTATCAATTCTAGCCTTTTCAACATTAAGCATTTTGCCCCATAGCGGTAAAATTGCCTGTATAGCGCTGTCACGCCCCATTTTTGCGCTTCCGCCGGCAGAGTCACCCTCAACAATATATATTTCGGTTTTTTCAGGGTCACGCTCTCGGCAGTCTGCAAGTTTGCCCGGCAAGCGGTTGCTCTCAAGCGCAGATTTTCTGCGCACAAGCTCTCTTGCTTTTCGTGCAGCCTCTCTTGCACGTGCAGCCTGTGTGGCCTTTTCAAAAATAGCCTTTGCAACAGCCGGGTTTTCCTCTAAAAATTCTTTTAGTTTATCATATACAAGGCCTGAAACAAGCGTTCTTATTTCAGTATTTCCAAGCTTTGCTTTTGTCTGTCCCTCAAACTGTGCCTCTGTTAATTTTACACTTATAACAACAGTTAGCCCTTCACGTACATCTACGCCGGACAAATTTTCGTCTTTTTCTTTTAAATATCCTTTATTGCGGCCAAAGTCATTAAAAACACGTGTTAGCGCAGTTTTAAAGCCCTCTTCGTGCGTGCCGCCGTCAGGTGTATTTACATTATTTGCAAAGCTTAAAATGCGCTCGTTAAAACTGCTGTTATATTGAAGCGCAACTTCGGCAACAGAATCGTCAACTTTGCTTTTTAAATAAATAACATTAGGATGCAAAACTTCAAGCTGGTTTTTGTTGTGTATATACTCCACAAAACTGCGAATTCCGCCCTCGTAGCACATGCTTTCAACATGAGGGTTTCCGTCTTCATCAAGGCTTTCTTCGCGCTCGTCTGTAAGCGTTATTCTAACACCACCGTTTAAAAAAGCTTCCTCTCTCAAACGTTTTTGCAAAATATCATACTCAAAAACATTAGTTTCTGTAAAAACTTCTGTGTCGGGTTTAAATGTAACAGTTGTTCCATTTGGTTCATCAGTCTTTCCAAAATCTTGAAGAGGTGTGTCTTCATCGCCCCTTTTAAAGCTTTGGTAGTACTTATTTCCATTTTTTACAACAATAACTTCAAGCCATTCACTAAGCGCGTTTACAACAGACGCACCAACGCCGTGCAAGCCGCCTGCAACTTTATAACCGCTGTTCTCACCACCAAACTTACCACCGGCATGAAGAACTGTAAAAACAACAGTAACAGCAGGTATGCCTAGTTTCGGTTGAATATCGACAGGAATACCTCTTCCGTTATCACTAACTTCAATTATGTTGTTCTGCTTTATTTTAACTGATATATGGTCACAAAAACCTGCAAGTGCCTCATCAATTGCGTTGTCAACAATTTCGTAAACAAGGTGGTGCAGGCCCCTTGGCCCTGTTGAACCAATGTACATACCCGGCCTTTTTCTAACAGCCTCAAGCCCTTCAAGAACTTGAATTTGCCCGCCGCCGTAATCATTATTATTAATATCTGACATTATTACACTCCGTTAAATTAAATTTAAAATGCGTTTATTTTTAAAATTTTAATTAAATATCATCAAAATTTTGTAAATCATTAATTGGTTTTTCACTGCGTTTTTTTATTGTAGATGTTGCAATTTGGCTTACAAAAATCTTTTCTCTTTTTTCATTTTTACCCATTGCAACAACAAAGCTTTTAGGTAGTTCGTTTGTAATTGTAATAACTTCTTTTTTTTCTTGTGCTGTTTTTAAATATGCTTTTGTATGTTTGCTTATTGTTGTTGTGTCTAAATCAAAAATACCAACAATATCGTGCATTCTTATAACTGTATTTTGCCCTAAATGTAAATACATAAATTCTCCATTTTTTTTAAATATTCAAAAAGTATTTAAATATAAAAAACAATAAATGTTTTTTTGCATGTTACAACAATAAAGTAACAATTTAAAATACTAAATTTTTGTTTTACCGTTCTCAACAATATATATTTTACCGCTTGTTTTATTAAAAAGCGAAATATCACAAGCTGTTACAACTGTTTGTTTGTTCTTAATATTATTTAAAATATATGTTTGACGTGCATCATCAAGTTCACTTAAAACGTCGTCAAAAAGCATAATTGGGTTTTCGCCTGTTATATTTAAAAAAACGCTGGATTCAGCAAGTTTTAGTGCTAAAACAGCACTTCGTTGCTGCCCTTGGCTTGCGAAAGTTCTTGCCTCTTTTTCGTCTATTTTAATTGTAAAATCTTCCCTGTGTGGGCCAATTAAGCTATGGCCTGCACCTATTTCTTTTTTCTCGTTTTGTTTAATCAGCTTTAAAAGTGTGTTCTCATTCTCATTAAAACAAGCGTTATATTCCAAACTTAATTTTTCTTTTTTCTGGCTTATATCGCCATAGTTTTTAATAATATCTTCTTTTATTTCATTTATATAACTTTGCCTTTTTAATGATATTTTTTCACCTGTTTCGGCAATAGAGTCATTATAAACATCTAACAAATCTTTTGCGCCGCTTATATTATAAAATTGTTTTAAAAGTGAGTTTTTTTGTGTTATAAGCCTAGTATATTTTCTAAGTAAATTTATATACCCGGGGTAAAGCTGGCAAAGTGCTGTGTCAATAAAATTACGCCTTTCGGCCGGGCTTGATTTAATAAGTTTTAAGTGGTTTGGCTCAAATACAATTGCAGTAACAACGCCTGCAATTTTTCCTGCCCTTGCATATTCAACACCGTTAATTTGCGCTTTTCTTGTTGTCTTTGTGTTATCTTGCTTATTTATTATAATGCGTATGTTTTTTTCGTCTTCTTTTGTATATGCATTTATTGTTGCAAAATCTAAACCATGCGAAATAAGCTGTAAATCTTTTGCGCCCCTAAAACTTTTTGCACCTGTTAACATCCAAATACTCTCTAAAATATTTGTTTTTCCTTGCCCATTCATACCACTTATAACTGTAAGCTCAGGCGAAAGCTCTATTTTTTCATTTTGTATATTACGAAAGTTTTTAATTTCAACAGTGTTAATTTTCACTATTAAATCACCTTTATTTCAGACGTTCTTATTTTTATAACGTCATCAACATATATTTTTTTGCCGCGCATTGTGCAAACTTCGCCGTTAACTTTTACATCACCGTTTATTATAAGCACTTTTGCCTCGCCACCTGTTGAACATATTCCTGCAAATTTTAAAAGACTATCTAATTTAATGAATGGTGTATCTATTTTTAAATGTTGCACTTTTTCTCCTTTTTATTAAATAACTAATCGTTTTTAAAACGTACGGGTAGAACTAAGAACAAAAACTTTTCGCTGTTTACAGGCCTTATTTTAATTGGGCTAAGTGCACCGTTTAATTCAAATACTATTTTTTCTTCACCGCTGTTTCTTAATGCGTCAAGCAAATATCTGTTATTAAAACCTACCTCAACATTTTCACCGTCTATTTGTGCACTAATTTCATCTTCAACACTGCCCAATGTTGTTTTACACTTTACATTTATTATGCCTTCACTGTCAAAAGTAACCCTAAGCGGGTTTTTAAGTCTTTCTGTTATCATAAGGCTTGCACGTTCAATTGTATCTATAAACATCTTTACATCTACTGTAACAGTTGTGCTTGAACTTTTAGGTATAACATTCTCATAATCTAAAAATTCACCTTCAATAAGCCTGCTTATAATTGTGTATTTACTTGTTGAAAACATAACAAATTTTTTGTTAGCCATTATTTTAATGTTTTCATCATCTTCACACAATAACTTTATTGTTTCGTTCATTGTTTTGTGCGGTACAATTATATTTATTTCTTTGTCGCACATTATTTCATGCGATGTAATTGCAAGCCTAAAACCGTCTAGTGCAACAATTTTTAAATTGCCGTTTTTAAAACAGAAAAGCTCGCCTGTATGGGCAGGGCGTTTATCGTCTGTTGCAACTGCATAAATTGTTGTGCTTACCATTTCATTTAAAATTAAAGGTTCTATTTCAACAGTTTTTTCTACATCAGGTTTAGGAAGTGCAGGAAACTCTGCTGCGTCTAACCCTAATATGTTATAAGTTGTTATATCGCCTTTAATTGTAACATTATTATTTTCATCAACAATAATTTCTATTTCTTCACACATAAGCTTTCTTACCATTTCACCAAAAAGCTTTGCGTTAATAACTATTTCGCCATCTTTAATAACGTTGCATTCAATTGTGGTAATTATAGCCATTTCTAAATCATAACCTGTAAGTGTAAGTTGTAAACCCTCGGCCTTAAGGTGTATACCCTCAAGCACAGGCACAGCACTTTTTGATGAGACTGCTTTAGCAACACCTGAAACTGCATTGTTGAGTATATTTTTATCACATTTAATATTCATTTATTTCTCCATAATTTATTTTTTTGTTTTTTGAATAAATATAAATTTTTTAAGAAATTTATATAAAATAAAAATAATAGAATAATAGTAGTAGTAGTAATTGTTAAAATGTTTAAATGTGCCATTTTTAATTGAAACACATATATTTATAAGCTTTTTTAAATGTTTAAAAAAACTTATAAATTTGTTAATAAGTTAAAAAAATTATTTTTTCAACATTAAAGTTTATAAATTTATGTTTAATGTTAAATAAATTGTTTAAAATTAAGATTTAATATTTTTTATAATATCTTCAATTGTTTCGCGCGTATGTTTTTCTTTTGAAATAAGCTTTTGCATTGTGTTTATAGAGTAAACAACAGTAGAGTGGTCTCTTCCTCCAAATTCTTTGCCTATATCTTCCATGCTCATGCCCGTAATTTCACGCACTATGTACATGCAAACTTTGCGTGCATTTGAAATATTTCCACGCCTGTTATTACTTTTTATTTCTTGCGGCGTTACATTATAAGTACGTGCAACTTCAGAAATAACTTTCTCTACAGTAATAGGTATTGGCTGTTGAACACTTAATATGTCCTTAATAGCATTTTGCGCCATACCTATTGATGGGTGCATACCCTCAAGCATTCTGTAAGCGTTCATTTTTTTAATTGCACCCTCAAGTTGACGAATGTTAGTTTTAAGCCTATTTGCAATATATTCAGCAACATCGTCAGGCATTTCAAGGTTTAAAAGGTCTGCTTTTCTTTTAATAATAGCAATACGCATTTCAAAATTAGGTGCGCCAATGTCTGCAATAAGTCCCATTTCAAAACGTGTGCGAAGACGATTTTCAAGGCTTTTAATTTCTCTTGGCGCCCTGTCGCTTGTTAATACAATTTGTTTGCCTGCATTGTAAAGGGTATTAAAAGTGTGAAAAAACTCTTCTTGTGTAGATTCTTTACCGCCAATAAACTGAATGTCATCAACAAGTAAAACATCAGCGGCACGGTATTTATTTTGAAACTCTAACGTTCTTTTCTCTTGTATAGCACTAATAATTTCGTTAGTAAAAGTTTCACCGTCTACATAAACAATTTTATAGTCTGTGTATTTTTTTTGTATTTCTGTATTAATTGCGCTTAAAAGGTGTGTTTTACCAAGGCCACTGTCGCCCCAAATAAAAAGCGGGTTATATGCGCCACTGGGGTTTGCCGCAACAGCTTGTGCCGCCGCATGTGCAAATTTATTTGTGCTTCCCACAATAAAGTTAGAAAAGTTATATGAATAATTTCCACCGGGAAGGCCCGGTGCAGCTATGTCCTCGTTTTGCACAGGTACTGTTATTTCTATAATAACATCAAACCCAAGTATTGCCTTAAAACCTTCGCTTAAAAGTTCAATATATCGCTGAGACACCATATTTTGCAAAAATTCAGATGTAGTTTGTAAAACAATATTTTGGTTATCAATAGAAATTGGCATTAGACTTTCAATAAACAAAGAATAAGACGCAGGAACAGTGCGCTCTTTGCAGTAAAGTTTTACCGCGTCAAAAATTTCGTCAAGTGAATTCATTAAAACATATCCTTTCGGCTTATAAAAATTTTTCCTTAATACTGCCCTTTTGTATAACTTTTTTTAATGTATGTGTTTTTTAACAGTCTGAAATTAAATTATTTAATTTATTAAAACTTAACCGTAAAAATTTGGTTCATTTTTTTATTTCCAAAGTAAAAAAGTAATATAACAATACACATTAAATTATACCACATTTTATAAAATCAAGCAATAATAAATTATATATTATTAATGTATTATAAAGTGCTTTTTGCTATATTTACTTACAAGTTTATTAAAAAAAAGCAAAAATATTATTGCAAAAATATGCAATAATACTTGACAAAAACACACATTTTAAGATATAATTTAAATTTGCAAAGGCTTTATCTTTTATACGTATACATATATGTATAAACTATACAAATACCACTATATTTGGTGTTTTCATTAATTTAATAGGAGGGAACAAAATGAAAAGAACATTTCAACCGAAAAAAATACACAGGGCAAAAAAACACGGCTTTTTGTCACGCAGTAAAAGTGCAAACGGGCGCAAAGTTTTAGCTTCACGCCGCAGCAAAGGCCGCGCAAAATTGGCAGCGTAAAAATTAAACTTGCAAACATAAAACATTAGTTGTAAAAAGCATACAACAGGTTAAATAACGCATACAAAAACTGCTGTTGTGAAATGTATAATTGTATGTGTGGTTTCCTTTTTGCTTTTTTACAACTTTTTTTGTTTTTATGGGCACAGCAGCACAGCGGAAAGGAATGATTTAATGCGCTACCCTGTGCTTAGGCGCAACGGAGACTTTCAAAGGGCGTATAAAAAAGGAAAAAGCTTTGTCAGTGCACAAATTGTACTTTATGTAAACAAAAACAGGTGCGGTAAAATGCGCCTTGGCCTTACGGCAACAAAAAAAATAGGCAAAGCAACTGTGCGCAACAGGGCAAAACGTGTAATGAAAGCCGCAATTTCAAACATTTTGGCAGGCGAAAACATAAAAGAGAAAAATATAGACATCGTACTTGTGGCACGTGCTTTAACGCCAAAACTTAAAAGCACGCAAATAGAGGCCACACTTAGAAAGATGATGATTAAAAGCGGCTTATTAGTGCCGCAGAAACAGGAAAATGAAGCCGAACAACAGAAAAACGGCCAAATATAGATAGTTTTTAACTATTGTAGATGCTATCTAAGAGAAAATGGTTTTTAATTAGCAATGAAACATATTTTTATTTTTATTATAAAATTATACAAAAAGTTCATTTCACCACTGCTTGGAAACAATTGTAAATTTTACCCTACATGTTCTTCTTACGGTATAAAAGCCTTTGAAATACACGGTTTTTTTAAAGGGTTTGTACTTACTGTATGGCGAATTTTACGCTGCAACCCATTTTCAAGCGGCGGTGTGGACCATGTGCCAAAAAAAGGCACATGGAAAAATTAAAAACCAAAAAAGGCCCACGTACACCGCTTTTGTGGGCATAATAAAAAAAGTAAAAGCGGAAGAATGGAGTTAAAAATAAAATGCCTTTTTTTGACATATTAGCACCAATTTTAGGTTATATAATGGAATTTATAATAACAATGGTGCCACTTTACGGTGTATCGCTAATAATATTTACGGTTTTAACTAAATTAATAATGGTGCCGCTTAGCATAAAACAACAAAAAAGCACGGCACGCATGTCCGCATTTCAAAAACCAATGAAAGAACTTCAAGAAAAATATAAAGACGACAAACAAAAAATGAACGAAGAGCTTATGAAATTCCAAAAAGAGAACGGAGTTTCTATGACAGCCGGATGTCTTCCGCTTATAGTTAACATGTTTGTTATATTTGGTCTTATAGAAGTTCTTTATTACCCACTGCAACACATTTTTCATCAAAGTGTTGAAAGCATAAACGCAGCGGCAGTAAGTGCCGGGCTTGGAACAATTGACACAAACGGCAAATTTGCACCTGTTGACGGTTTGCAAGTTAACATACTTGAAAGCAGGCTTCTTGCACAAGTGAACGAGAACCCTGCGGCGTTTGAGGATTTTTTTGGCGAAGCAGTAACACAAATGGCAACGCTTGAGTTTTCATTTTTAGGCCTTGATTTAACAGCATTGCCTGCGTTTAACCAGCCGCTTACACTTATTTTGCCTATATTTACAGTAATTTCAATGGTGGCAATACAGCTTATAACACCTAAAATGACAGGCCAAGAAATGCCAGGAAGCATGAAATATATGCCTTGGATGATGGCCGTTATGTTCGGCTGGTTCTGTTTCACAGTGCCTGTTGCTTTCTCGCTTTACTACACAATAAGCAACATTTTAATGTTCGGGCAATCTTTCGTGCTTAGAAAATTGTACGACCCTCAAAAAATTAAAGCACAAGTTGAACAACAAATTGAAGAACAAAGAAAAGAGCGCAAAAAGAAAAAACAAGTTGTTTTAAAAGACGAAAAAGGCAAAGAAGTTATAAAAGAAGTGTCACAATCAGAGCATGAAAAATTGCGCCTTGAAAAAGCAAGACAATTAGATTTAGAGAGATACGGAGAATAAAATACAGTAAAACCGAGGAGAATAAAATGGCTGAACTTATAGTAACAGGCAAAACTGTTGACGAGGCAGTAGAAGCAGCGCTTCAACAGCTGGGCCTAAGCGAAGAAGACGTAACAGTAGAAATACTTGAATTGCCGCGAAGAAAACTGTTTAAAAGTATACCTGCAAAAGTTAAGGTAAGTATTGACGGCGAAGAGCCTGCAAAGAAAAAACAACCCGAGCCGTTGAAAAAAGAAAAAGCAGTGCAGGCAAAAACGCAAAGCGCACCAATAAAAAAACAAGCACCGCAAGCTGCCGTGGAAAAAAAAGCCGACAATTTTGACGAAGAGTACAAAGAAATAGAAATAAAAGGCAACGAAAAACTTGAAAAAGCTGTTGACTACTTACGCGAAATAAGCACATATTTGGGTGCGGGCGAAATGGAAATAAAAGCGCTTGAGGGCACAGAGAGTGTTGTATTAAAAATAGACGGCGAGCAAGTTGGCACACTTATCGGCCACAGGGGCGAGACAATGGACTCGCTTGGATACCTTGCAAACCTTGTTGCTAACAGGGCTGCAGAAGAAGACTATATGAAAATTAGCCTTGATGTAAACGGCTACCGCAGCAAAAGGAAAGAAAACCTTGTTGTTTTGGCAAAGCGAATAGCGCAAAAAGTTTTAAAAACAGGCAAAAACCACACATTAGAGCCAATGAACCCATACGAGAGGCGCATTTTGCACTCTACAATAAGTGAAATTGAGGGTGTAAAGAGTGAATCTGTAGGTGAAGGCGCAACAAGGCGCGTTTGCATTTTGCCTATTGGCGGCGTTATAAGAAACAGCGATAGGAACCAAGGCGGAAAAAGGCAAGGCAGAGGGCAAAAACCGCCGTTTAAAAAACAAGGTGGCGCACCAAGGCAAAACTCAAACACGCCACCACGCAAGTTTGCAGATAAACCGCGCGTACAAAACGCAAAGCCCGTTGCACAAAAAAGGACAGAAACTATTAAGGACGGCGAAAACATGCCGCTTTACGGAAAAGTAGACATTTAAGAAAAGAAGGCTATCGCATATCATTAACAAGCTGCGAACAGCATATGCAAACAGAATAAAAAAATCGGTGTGTTCATCATATGACACACCGATTTTTTGTTAATTAAAGCTATATAAAATAGAAATAAATGTCTTAAAGCGATAGCCAATTCAGCTTTAAAAAGCTTTGAGTCAAGAAGTGCGCAAAAATACTGTTAAACTATGCCCATGCACCATTCTACACTAATTGCCACAATAACAACAAGTGCAGAAATAATAAACCCGTGCACCATAGGCGCAGCGCCTGACTTTTTCATGTCTTTAATGTTAGTGTTAAGCCCAATTGCGGCAAGCGCACAAACCATTAAAAATTTGCTTAGGCTTTTGCTTGCAGCAGAAACACCTACCGGTATAACACCAAAGCTGTTTACAATTGCAAGAATTACAAAACCTGCAATAAACCATGGGAAAAGCTGAAAAAAGTTAACGTTATCACGCGCTTTGGGCTTTTTTGAAACGGATGAAATTTCACCGGTCTGTGCCGATTTTTCCTGTATTTTGTCAAGTTGGCAAACCTCGTATTTTTCGCCTTTTTGTTTAATTTCGGCCAATACTGTGCTGCCGCTTGCAAGTTCTTTTTGCTTTATGCGTATGTTAATGTAAGCAAAAGCCAAAACAGTAGGTATAATTGAAAGCGTTCTTGTAAGCTTTACCATTGTAGCAAAGTCGCCCGCACCCTCGCTGTATGCATAGCCGGCGGCAACAACGCTTGACGTGTCGTTTACAGCCGTGCCGGCCCATAGGCCGTATGCCATGTCACTAAGGCCCAGCATTTCGCCCATGAAAGGAAACGCGACAATCATAATCATATCAAAAATAAACGTTGCAGACATAGCATAAGCAATGTCTGTGTCTTTTGCGTCAATTACCGGCGCAATTGCCGCAATAGCCGAGCCACCACAAATGCCTGTGCCCGCAGAAATCAAGTTCGAAATTTTCCAGTTTAGGCCAAGTGCTTTGCCTATAAAATAACCACCACCAAAGCACGTTAAAAGCGTAAAAAACATTACGGCAAGTGAAAGTGAGCCGACAGTTAAAATTGTTTGTATGCTAAGCGAAGCGCCCAAAAGAATAATTGCAAACTTCAGCACTTTTTTTGACGTAAATTTTAAGCCGTCTTTTAAAACAGAGTTGCCGAAAACGCTGTTTATAATTATGCCCATAAAAAGCGCTATTACAGATGCACCAATAAGGTGAATTGGTAACAGGCCTTCAATGAACTGTGCGGCAAAAGCTATTGAAAAAGCGGCCGCCACTCCGGGTATGCTTTTCGTTATTTTTTTTGTATTCACATTTATACCTCTTTTTTGTTGTTGTGTTGATTATACACTTTTTATATGATAAAATAAAATAATCATTTATTATTTTATGATAAAAATATTTTATTAATAATTAAAATGTGCGAAGGCAAATGGAGATTGATATGATAGACAACAGAATTTATACATTTTTAGAGCTGTGCAGTGAAATGAACTACCACAAAACAGCAGAAAACTTGAACATGACACAGCCGGCAGTAACACAGCACATTAAATATTTAGAAAAGCATTATGATTGTAAGCTTTTTAATTACACAAAGAAGAAACTTGAAAAAACGCAAAAGTGTGCAATACTTGAAAAATATGCACGTGAAATAATATCGCTGAACAAAACAGCGTTTGATGACATGCAGAGCAAAGAAAAAACAAAAATAAGCATAGGCGCCACAAAAACCATTGGCGAGTATGTGCTGAATAAAGCGATAAACACATTATTTCTAAGCAAAAAATATGAGCTTAATGTTACAATAGACAACACACAAAGGCTACTGGAGAAAATGAACCGTTTTGAAGTTGAACTGCTGCTTTTGGAAGGCTTTGTAGACAAGGGTAAATATAAAAGCAAAAAATTTTCAGACGAAGAAATGGTGGGAATATGTGCAAAAGGGCACGAGTTTGCAGGAAAAGAAGTTGATATACAGCAAATTTTCGCTCAAAATATAATTTTAAGAGAGCATGGCTCGGGCACAAGGGCTGTGTTTGAAAAATTCCTATACGAAAACGGGTATAACACAGAGATGTTTAACAGCAAATCTGTTATAAGCAGCAATAAACTTATAGAGCATGCCGTACAAAAAGGCAAAGCAATTTCATTTGTTTACAATATTATACCCAAACACAACAAAAATCTTGCTGTGTTCAAAATTTCAAACAGCAAGATTATGCACGAATTTAATTATGTTTTTTTAAACGAAGACAAGGCCAAAAAGGCAATAAATTTACTTTGGGGTTAAAGCAGAGCTTTGTGTAATCAGCGCTGAATGTAAATAAATACATATATTTTTGGCACTTCAATTACAATTGCCGCTTTATTTTTTATTCCTTAATAAAAAGTTTGCGGGTAAAAACTTTTTAGCGAACGCACAAACTACAACAGCACATAAAGTGCCTACAACAACACCGGCGAAAACATCAGTTAAGTAATGCACGCCAACATAAATGCGCGAAATACCCATTAACGCGGCAAAAACCATAAGTGCGTTTGTATACCATTTATTTTTTGCTTGCAAAAATATTGCGGTGCAATACGCAAAAGCGGCGGTTGTGTGGCCGGACGGAAACGAAAACGGGTCATGTGACGGAAGCAAAGGCAAAAGTGCCTGCATTGTAACATAAGGGCGCGGGCGCGACACAATTTGCTTTAGTGCAATGTTGGTACAAAGTGCGCCCAAAGCAAGCGCCAAAAGTGCAACAAAGCCTATACGGCGTGTTTTTTTGAAAAACAATAATAAAACACTTAAAACTATAAAGCAAATTCCACCGTCGCCCAGTGTACTAATAAAAACCATAATGCCGTCAAGAAGCGGTGAAATGCGCAAATTGTTTTGCACAAAAAGTAAAAACTGTTCGTCTAAAAATTGGATATAACTAAAAATAATAAAGCACCTCCGTTAAAATAATAAACTGTTGTATAAAATTAGTGGTAAAAATTATGGTTGGACGCTTAAATTTAATACGTCCAACAAATAAAAGAAAAAGTTACACAAAGCTAGTAATTAAGTGCTTGTTTAGTTTTGCTTGAAAAAGCTGCCCAATCGGTGTCGCCATTATACGTGGTTAAGTCATAGTTTTCTATTAAAAAAGTTGCTAAAAAAGAGCTTAATTTAGTGCTTCCCAAAACATTTAAATGGCGCTCGTCGCGAAAATCTTCGGCATAGTCAATGCCTATATCATATACTAACTCATCACAATACAAAAAAGGTATATTGTTTTCGTCTGCTACACTTTGAACGCTTTGCGCAATTGAGTCATTCATCTCGCTCCAATTAGTAGTGGTAGTTATTATATCCGGTGTTGAAAAAAAGACTAAATTTATACCTTCGCTTTCACAAAGCGCTATTATCTTTTCAAGATAATCAATGTTTTTCTGTGGAAGTTCATAAGCAATATCAGCCGAATTATCGTACGGGGCTTCGAACTCAACAACACTTTGGGACGGAATAAAGCCCTTATAACTTTTATAAGTTATATAATCATCAACAAGGCCAAGCGTAAAATCAGCTTTTGTAAGTTCTGTAAACCTATTGTGGTATATAGGGAAACCTAAAAATAAATCTATTTGCATGTTCGAGGGCGCAGAAATTTTAATATTGTCGTGCCTGTTTTTTAAAGACCTTATGCCCAAAGTGTTTTTTACAGTAAAATTATAATCAGCATACTGCTCTTCAAAGCTAAGCATACCAACCTCAAGCATTATTACTTCAGGGTCTTGGTGCTTCAACGCCTCTACCAAGTAGTGGTAAGAATTCCAAATAGGCTGGCCCATGCCGCCATACGCAAAACTTTTTATGCCTTCTTTTTCAAATATTACTGCCGGGTTAACATTCATAACATTTCTGCTGCTACCTAGAAAAATAACGTCTAAGCTGTTATTTTCTTCTTTGTAAAAGTCTGCTGCTACAATAAGTGTTTCATCGTTTTTAGGGCGCAAAAGCGCAAAAAAAAGCAAAAGAATAATAATTGTTAGCAATAAATATATAATTGTACGTTTTAATTTTTGCATAAACCACCGTATGTTTTTAAATTAGTAATTTAAAACTGAAAATAAATAAATTGAGCCGTGCTGTACCCTGTGCCATAAGCGCTGAAAATAACAAGCACAACAGTAAGCGTTACGTCGGCAAGGCAGCGCAACGGAAAACTGCAAGTTTTTAGCTTTTCTCTTACACAATATTTTTCCTGCATTGAATTGCCGACAAAAAGGACTAAAACAAAAATACACATTAAGGTTAAAGTAATTGCATCAAAACCAAGCGTTGGCAAAACGTCAAATTTAGCAGGAATAAGCAAATTTTCAACCATTGTAAAGGCTGCGCTTGTGCCTTGTGCCCTGAAAAATATTAAGCTGAAAGACCACAAAGCAAACACACCTGTGCGTTTTAATGTTTTTATTGCAAAAGGGCTGTTTTTTGAAGGTTTTTTGTAAAATCTATGTATAATTTCTTCACAAACCCTGAAAATGCCTTGAAGCAAGCCCCACAGAATAAAATTGAAAGAAGAGCCATGCCACAACCCCGATACGAAAAACACAATCATTATTGACGAAAGCACAGGCGGCTTTTGCATATATTTTCCTACAAAGGGCAATTTGCTTTGCCATCTACTCCAGCAAAGAGGTATAAATAAGTGGTCTTGAAACCAAGAGGAAAGCGAAATATGCCACCGCTGCCAAAAAGATGAAAAATTAGTAGCAAAATAAGGCCTACGGAAGTTATCGCTAAGTTTTATGCCTAGTACTTGTGCGGCGCCAATAGCAATGTCGGAATAACCTGAAAAATCGCAATAAATTTGAATGGCAAAAATAACGGCACCGCAAACAACTAATATACCTGTCATGTCCTCGGGTGCAGAAAAAATATTTTGTACTGATACAGCAAGCCTGTCGGCAATAACAGTTTTTTGAAAAAACCCCCAGCCCATAAGGCGCAAACCTGAAACGATGTTGTCTGTATTAAATTTTTTGCGAGTAAACAATTGCGGCAGTAAGTTTTCACTGCGCTCAATAGGGCCGGCCACCAGTTGGGGGAAAAAAGAAACAAAAAGTGCATATCTAAACAAGTTGCGTTCACACTTTACGCGGTTTGTCGACACATCTATTAAGTAACCAAGTGCCTGTAATGTAAAAAAACTAATACCAACAGGTAAAATAATGTCGAAAACAGGTGCCGTGTAATTTGCGCCAAACAGCCTTAAAACTGCCTGCACTGCCCGTAGCCCAAAATTAAAGTACTTGTAATAAAATAGTATACCAAGGTTGAAAATTATTCCAAAAGCCATTACTGCATTTTTTTTCCAGTTGCTTGCACCTTTTTTTACTAAAAAATCAATTACAATGCTACAAACCCACGTGGAAACAGTGGCACAGGCCAACAAAAGCGCATATTCAGCACGCCACATCATATAAAAATAATAACTTGCAAGCAACGTAAAAACCCAAGCAAAACGTTTAGGTACCAAGTAATATATTATAACTATAACCGGGAAAAAAACAAGAAAAGAATAAGAGTTAAAAAGCATTATTTATCTCCGTATAATTTTGTAAAATTATAACACAGAACAAGACTTTTTGCAATGAAGATAGGAAATACTTATAAAACTTGTAGTTTATGTAAAATTTTTGTTGACAAAGCAGTTTATAACTGGTATAATAACTTAGTCTCACAAAGCAATTTGCTTTGTTTGAGAGCCATTAGCTCAGTTGGCAGAGCACCTGACTTTTAATCAGGGTGTCCGGAGTTCGAATCTCCGATGGCTCACCAGCAGCGTGACGCTGCACCAAAAATGCCCTCTAGTATCTGCTAGAGGGTGTTTTTTATGCCCGAAATCTAATGGTAGCAGCTTTGTGAAGCCCACAAAAGTGAAATGCAGCTTTTATTCTTTTATAGAAAACAA
>CAYJMH010000024.1:0-32384 GCA_964371535.1 uncultured Bacteroides sp. | reverse complement strand
CATGAAATTTTAAGTGCCGTTGTTGTGTCGGCAGACAATGCACGCGGCATAGCGACGCTTGAAATTGCAGACGGAAACGTTGTTACACTGCCAAAGAACGAGCAAGTTCAAGGCGAAATGCTAAGAGAAGGCGAGCGCATTCGTGTTTATGTTGTTGATGTTTTATCTGGCGACAGGGGCCCAAAAATGATGATAAGCAGAACGCACCCCGGCCTTGTTAAACGCATGTTTGAAATGGAAGTGCCCGAAATATTCGACGGCACTGTTGAGATAAAAGCCATTAGCCGTGAAGCAGGCGCAAGAACGAAAATGGCTGTGTTCTCAAAAGATGAGAACGTAGACCCTGTTGGTGCATGTATTGGGCCAAGGGGCCAGCGTGTTGCAAATATTGTGCAAGAGCTGAACGGCGAAAAAATTGATATTGTGCCATGGAGCGAAGAACCACCGGAGTTTATTGCAGCGGCACTTAGCCCTGCAAGTGTTGTAGACGTGCAAATTTTAGATGGCGAAAACAAAAGTTGCCGCGTAACAGTGCCCGACCATCAATTATCGCTTGCAATTGGAAACAAGGGGCAAAATGCACGCCTTACAGCGCGCCTAACAGGTTATAACATTGACATAAGGCCTGAAAGCGGTTATTACGGCGAAGAAGTACAAAGCGAGGGCGATGACGTCGCCGCACAATAAACTATGCAAATGAAATTTAAATAAAGGCGAGAAATTAAATTTATTCATTTTTCAAAAATTAAAAAAGCCGGTAATAAATTGTTAAAAGCTAAAAGGACGGAAAGACAGTTATGACGCAAAGAAAAGTGCCGCTTCGCAGGTGTATGGGGTGCTATGAGAGCAAACCGAAAAAAGAGCTTGTGAGAGTTGTAAAGAATAACGCAGGCGAAGTAAGCCTTGACACTTTAGGAAAAAAGCCCGGCAGAGGGGCATACGTTTGCAACAGTGTGCAGTGCCTTGCAAAGGCGCAAAAGGCAAGGCGAATTGAGCGAGTGCTTGAATGCGAAATAACACAGCAGCTGTACGAAGAGTTGACAAGCGAGATACAAAAGGGGGATACAGGTGCAGGATAAAATTGTTTTTTCGCTTTCACTTGCGAAAAAGGCAGGCGCACTTGTTCAGGGCTTCGATGCTGTGAAAGAGAGCGTATATAAGTACAAAGCGCATCTTGTGCTGTACACAAGCGACATGTCAGACAAAAACAAACTGCGTATACAGCGTTTTTGCAGTGGTATTGTAGAAGTAATGGAATTGCCGCTTTTGAAAGACGAGTTACTGAGCATAACAAGAAAAGAAACGGGTGTGTTTGCCCTTACAAACAAAGATATTGCAAAATTGTGCACAAATGCACTCAGCCTTAATTTAAAAGGCGGGCTTTCGGCCGAAATCAAGGAGGAAAATGAATGATAATTAAACATAAATTGAGCGACATTGCAAAAGACCTAGACAAGCAGAACAAGGAAGTGATTGAACTTCTTGCGGATTATACTAAAGAAACAAAAAAACATACCGCAAACCTCTCAGACAACGAGCTTAACTTTGTATTTGAACATTATACAAAGCAGGCTTCCGTTGACAATCTTGAAGACTATATACAGCTTATGACATCGCCCAAAAAAGCGGTGGCACCGGCGCCTGAGAAAAAGGCACCGGCTGCGCCAAAAGCCGAGGGTGCAAAGGTGGCAAAGCCCACACAACCGGCAAATAACAGTGCGAAAATAAAAATTGCACCTGCACAAAACACACAAAATGCACAAAACACACAAAAAGCGCCTGTCAATGCAGCCCAAGGCGGCAACAAGCAACCGCAACGCCCTGCCGTGCAACCTGCTAAACCGGAGGCGCCGAAAAAAGAGAGAGAGCACCGCAAACCGCCTGAGGCAAGGAAAGAGCGCATACGTGCATTTAAGCCTGAAAAAGAGAACAAAGCGGCGCAAGAAAAGCGCGAAGTTGTGACCGTTACAATAGACACACGCACAACAGACGTTAACCTTGACAAATTTAACGATAAATACACAGAGCTTGCGTCTTCTAAAAATATAGAGAACCGCCGCAAACCAATGCCCACGGGAAACAAGCAAAAATTTGGCAACAAAAACAGGTTTGGCGGCAGAAACCAAGGCAACTTCGGCAAAAAGCGTGTGGAGACAGAGGCAGAGCGTCTGCAACGCATACAGCTTGAGAAGGCCAGAAAAGCGCAGCTAAAAGTTTCTATACCTGACGAAATTACAGTTAGCGAGCTTGCGAGCCGCCTTAAAGTGAACGTTGCACAGGTTATTAAAAAACTTATGGGTCTTGGCGTTATGGCAACTATGACTGAAGAAGTAGATTTCGACACAGCGTCGCTTGTAGCGGAAGAACTTGGCGCAAAAGTTATACATGAAGTGCATGTTACCATTGAAGATCGCCTTTTCGAAGTGGACGAAGATGCAGAAGAAAGCTTGCAAGAACGCCCGCCTGTTGTTGTTGTAATGGGCCACGTTGACCACGGCAAAACGTCTATACTTGATGCAATACGAAAAACGCGTGTTACAGAGGGTGAAGCAGGTGGAATTACACAGCACATAGGTGCATACCAAGTTGAAGCCGACGGCAAACCCATAACATTTTTAGACACACCGGGGCACGAGGCGTTTACGTCAATGCGTGCAAGGGGTGCGAACTTAACAGACATAGCGGTGCTTGTTGTTGCGGCAGACGACGGAATTATGCCGCAGACAGTAGAGTCTATTAACCACGCCAAAGCAGCAGGTGTAAGCATAATTGTTGCAATTAATAAAATTGATAAACCCGAGGCAAACCCAGACAAAGTTATGGAGCAGCTTACACAACACGAAATTGTGCCCGAGGCTTGGGGTGGCGATGTAATTTGTATGCCTGTATCTGCAAAAACAGGCCAAGGCATTACAGAATTGCTTGAGATGATAAACCTTACATCTGAGGTGAAAGAGCTTAAAGCGAACCCGGACAGGCGCGCAAAAGGTGCTGTTGTTGAGGCAAGACTTGACAAGGGCAAAGGGCCAGTTGCAACTATTCTTGTACAAAAGGGCACACTAAAACAAGGCGACGTTATTATTGCCGGCACTGCCGTTGGCAGGGTTAGGGTTATGAGCGACGACCAAGGCAAAATTTTGGAAGAGGCCGGGCCGTCTATGCCTGTTGAAATAACAGGGCTTACAGCAGTGCCAAGCGCAGGCGATTTGTTTGACGCTGTTGAGGACGAGAGACTTGCAAGAGAACTTGCCGACAAACGTGCAACACAAACAAAAGAAGAGCAGTTCAATGCGTTCAAGAAAGTTACGCTTGATAACTTGTTCAGCCAAATTGCAGAAGGCGAGCGCAAAGAGCTTGCTATTATAGTTAAAGCAGACGTGCAAGGAAGCGCCGAGGCAGTTAAGCAGAGCCTTGAAAAAATATCTAACGAAGAAGTGCGCGTAAGGGTAATACACACAGGCGTTGGCGCAATTAATAAATCAGACATAATGCTTGCCAATGCGGGTAATGCTATTGTTATAGGCTTTAATGTGCGCCCGGACGACGTTGCAAAAGCCGAGGCAACAAGCGCCGAGGTTGAAATGCGCATGTACAGGGTAATTTACGACGCAATTAACGACGTTACAGACGCAATGAAAGGCATGCTTGCGCCGAAATATCGCGAAGTTGAGCTCGGCCGTGCCGAAGTTCGCAACGTGTTTAAAATTTCATCCGCAGGTACAATTGCAGGTTCGTACGTAAAAGAAGGCAAAATTACACGTAACGCCAAAATTCGCCTTGTGCGCGACGGCATTGTTATTACAGAGGACGAGATTGATTCATTGCGCCGTTTTAAAGACGATGTTAAAGAAGTTGCTGCAAACTATGAGTGCGGTATAGGGCTTGTAAAATATACCGACATCAAAGAAGGCGATATTTTTGAAGCATTTATTATTGAAGAGTACAGGGACTAAAAAGAATATTGCAAAGTGGAGGGACTTATGCCACAAAGTAAAAATATGGGGCGCCTTAGCGAAGACATGAAACGCGAGGTTATTTCTATAATTCAAGAGATGAAAGACCCGCGTGTACAGGGCTTTTTAACAGTTATGCGCCTTGAAGTTACACAAGATTTAGCAATGTGTAAAGTATATGTAAGTATGCTGTCGAAGGAAAAAACAACCGAAGAGGCTGTTAAGGCTTTGAACAAAGCGTCGGGGCATGTGCGCAGCGAAATTGCAAAGCGCATGCACATAAGAAAAGCACCAGAAATGCGCTTTATTGCAGATGCCGGCACAGAATATGCAGGGCATATAAATGATGTTATAGCACAGCTGAACAAAAAAGATGGCTAAAAATGCAGCCAAAGTAAAATAAACAGCAGAACGGAGAACATATGAGCGAAAATCTCAATATTGCAAATGCAGTGAAAAAACTTTTAAGCGCTGAAAATGTGTTGATATTATGCCACAAAAACCCGGATGGTGACACAATAGGCTCGGCCGGTGCACTTTACCATGCGTTGAAGTCTTTGGGTAAAACGGCTGCGGTACTGTGTTCTGATGAAATATCCGAACGGTATGCATATGCGCAAATATTATTGTTTGAAAAACAATTCGAGCCTGAATATATTGTTGCTGTAGACGTTGCAGGCATGCAGCTTTTTGGCGAGTCTGTTGAGGAATACACAAAGTGCATCGACCTTTGTATAGACCATCATCCGTCTAACCCCGGGTATGCAGATTTCCTTTTACTTGATGCAAATGCGGCTGCAACGGCAGAGCTGATGTATGAAATAATTGTACGTATGGGTGTGCAGATTACAACAGTAATTGCAGACTGCCTTTACACAGGCGTTGCAACAGATACAGGGTGTTTTAAGTTTGCAAATACAACGGCAAGAACACATGCCGTAGCACAGCGCCTTATAGAAAATGGGGCAAATGTTGTTGAGCTTAATTCTGCCTTGTTTGAAAATAAAAGTAAAAGCCGCATTGCAATAGAGCGTGCCGCACTTGATAGCCTTGAGTATCATTTTGACGGGAAGTGTGCCGTTATATTTATAACATTAGAGAAAATGGAGAAAATAGGTGTTGAGCAAACAGATTTAGAGGGCATAACAGCCATACCAAGGGCAATAGAGGGCGTTGAAGTAGGCATTACGCTGCGCCAACAGGAGATAGGGCGCTATAAGGTTAGTGTTAGAACGAAACGCGGAATTAATGCTTCTCAAATATGCATAGGGCTTGGCGGTGGCGGCCACGAACAGGCCGCAGGTTGTGAAGTAGAAGGCAGTATAGAGAGTGCAAAAACAGCCGTTCTTTCCGAGGTAGAAAAGCACATGAATAAAGCATAAGAAGCAAAAATTGTTCTGTTTTTTTGTAAAGTCTTTGTTTGTCAACACCCACATAAAAAACACCATAAGTTTAATTAGTTTATTTGTTTGAAAGTAGCGAGGTCGTAAATATAAATGACAGGTATATTGGTTATGAACAAGCCCGAGGGGTTTACATCATTTGATGTTGTTGCAAAATTAAGAGGTATATGTTCAACACGCCGCATAGGGCATTCAGGTACGCTGGACCCTATGGCTACGGGCGTGTTGCCTGTTTTTATAGGCGAGGCAACAAAAGCAGTTGATATGCAAGAGAACAGTGACAAAACATACGAGGCAACTTTTTTACTTGGTGTTAAAACAAATACTGCCGATATAACAGGCGAAATAATTGAAAGAGCCGATGTTGATAGCAGTATAGATGAGCGAAAAATAAAAGACATTTTGCGCAAATTTGTCGGCGAATGCAAACAAATACCGCCAATGTATTCGGCTGTTAAAATAAACGGTGTGCCACTTTATAAACTTGCAAGAAAAGGTGAAGAAGTAGAGAGGAAAGAGCGAACCGTAACAATTTACAGCATTGAATTAATACAAAAAACGAAAGAGAATGAGTATAAAATTTGTGTGCACTGTTCAAAAGGTACGTATATTAGAACGCTAATTGAGGACATTGCAAGAGAGCTTGGAACAATTGGCACCATGACAGCGCTTTGCCGCACAACTGCCGGGGCATATACAATAGAAAATGCAGTTACTTTTGAAAAGGTGCAGGCAGCAAAAGACGCAGGCACACTTGAAAACATGCTTGAAAGTATAAGCACTGTGTTTGAGCATTTGCCGAGGCTTTCAATAGACGAAACAATTTACAAGCGCCTGGCAAATGGTGCACCTACATATAAATTTAATGCAAAAAACGGCGAGTACAGCGTTTTTTTTAAGCAACTTGGCAGCGAAAAAACAACAAACTGCTTTATAGGTGTGGGGTGCGTGAAAGATAACGTTTTAACGGCGAAAAAAATATTTGTTCGATAGATAATTTCGGCATAATGTAAAAAGAATGCGCATGATGTGCAATGCTTTATAAAAATATATCAAGAGGTTTGACATGCAAAAATATAATGCACTTTGCCAAATTAAAGAGAACGTTAAAACTGCAGTGGCGCTTGGATACTTTGATGGTGTACATATGGGCCACCGCAAAGTAATTGAAGCCGCTATTGCTTCAGCGAATGAAAACAAAGCAGAAAGCGCTGTTTTTACGTTTAATTTGCAAAATTATAAAGCACATTTAAAAGGTGACAGTATATTCACAAAGCAAGAAAATGAACGCAGGATTCAAAGCTTAGGCATAGGGCATTATTACTGCCCTGAATTTGAAGAGTTTTGTGAATTCAAACCTGAAGAGTTTGTGCGCATTGTTCTTTTTGAAAAACTACATGCAAAATATGTCTTTTGCGGACAGAATTTTAAATTTGGGAAAAACAAAAGTGGAGATGTGAATGTTTTAAAAGAGCTGTGTTATAGGCTGGGGATAAAAGTTACAGTATTAGAAACTTCTATGTATAACGGCAATGCTGTGTCGTCTACCAGAATTCGCCAGTGCCTGAAAAATGGTGATTTGCAAAGTGCCAATGGCATGCTTTGCAGTAATTACAGCATTAATTTAATAGTAAAGCATGGTGAAAAAATTGGCAAGACACTTGGGTTTCCAACGGTTAACCAAGTTTATGAAAGCCATATGGCGCAACTTAAAAGCGGTGTTTATATCACAAGCACAACAGTTAGGAAAGATACATATGCATCTGCGACGGGAATAGGAAACAGGCCAACATTTGGCGGTGAAAGTACAACTTGTGAAACATTCATAATAGACTTTAATGACGATATTTACGGCGAAAGTATAGACGTAACATTTCATGAATATTTAAAACCTACTGTGAAATTTGAAAGCAAAAAAGAGTTGGAAGAGTATATTAGAAGTGCGGTTGTAAAAGCTAAAGAGTATTTTAATGCGCCGTGAGTTTTAGAAATAAAGAAAAGAACGGAGAAAAACATGAGCAAAATAAACGCAGAGAGAAATTTAACACTTTTAATGGATTTTTACGAGCTTACAATGGCGGCGGGTTATTTTGAAGAAGACTATGTTGAAAAAATAGGTGTGTTCGATATGTTTTTTCGCCGTGTGCCGGACGGCGGTGGCTTTGCAATTGCGGCAGGGCTTGAGCAGCTGTGCCAAGTAATAGACAGCCTTCATTTTTCTAAAGAAGATATAGAATATTTGCGCGGCAAGAAAATATTTTCTGAAAAATTTTTAAATTACTTGCAAAATTTTGAATTCCACTGCAACATTTACGCAGTGCCGGAGGGTACACCGATTTTTCCAACAGAGCCCATTGTAATTGTTGAAGGGCCCATAATAGAAGCGCAACTTATAGAGACGCTTTTGCTTGTTACAATAAACCACCAAAGTTTAATTGCTACAAAAACAAACAGAATTGTTCGTGCTGCCCATGGTAGGCCTGTGTTTGAATTTGGCTCACGCAGGGCGCAAGGGTATGATGCCGCAGTGCTTGGTGCAAGGGCTGCGTACATTGGCGGCGTTGCGGCAACGGCGTGCGTGCTTGCCGACAGAGAGTTTGGAATACCTGTTGTTGGCACAATGGCACACAGTTGGGTGCAAATATTTGACACAGAGTACGACGCATTTAAGTCGTACGCGAAGATATATCCTGACAATTGCGTATTACTTGTTGACACGTATAACGTTACAAAAAGCGGCATACCAAACGCGGTTAAAGTGTTTGACGAAGTTTTAAAACCGCTTGGCAAACGCCCTAAAGGTGTGCGCATTGATTCGGGGGATATAGCATACCTTTCAAAAAATGCACGAAAAATGCTTGACGATGCAGGTTATGAAGACTGCCCTATTTGTGCGTCAAACTCGCTGGACGAATACATTATACGCGATTTGTTGTTGCAGGGCGCCAAGGTTGACACATTTGGCATAGGTGAAAATTTAATAACCGGAAAAAGCGACCCTGTTTTTGGCGGTGTTTACAAACTTGTTGCAACAAAAGCCGACGGTGAGTATATGCCGAAGATAAAAATAAGCGAGACAGAGGAGAAAATGACAATACCGCACCTTAAAAAAGTGTACAGAATTTATGATAGACAAACAGATAAGGCAATGGCGGACTATATAACTATGCATGATGAGGAAGTTGACGAAGAACTGCCGAACGGCATTACACTGTTTGACCCTGTTCAAACATGGAAAAAGCGCACGTTTGAAAACGTGTACGCAAAAAGGCTGGATAAACCTGTTTATTTAAACGGAAAAAGGGTGCATGAACCCCTTAACGTTAAACAAGTGCGTGAAAACTGTGCAAATGAACTTAAAACTTTGTGGGACGAAGTAATGCGGTTTGAATATCCACATAAATACTACGTTGATTTATCTGATAAACTTTGGAATGAGCGTAGAGTTTTGCTTGAAAAACTATCTGTGTCATCAAAAAAATAAACATGTATAATTGCTTTTGTGCATAATTATAATTGCACAGCGATTATTGTGGTACCAAATACGAAATTTGTATAGATATTATGTTAAAAACATAAACCTGCATGTAATTTTTTATATTTGGTGTTTTGGCATTTTAGCGTGTAATATTAATTTAAGCAATAATAGCTTACTCGGGGGTACTATGGCAATTTTCACAATTGGGGACTTGCACCTGTCGCTTGGCACAGAAAAACCAATGGATATTTTTAAAGGGTGGGAAAATTATACACAAAAGCTAGAGGAAAACTGGCGAGAACACATAACGGAAAATGACACAGTTGTCGTTGTGGGTGATATATCATGGGCCATGAAACTTGAAGATACACACAGCGATTTTTTGTTTTTAGACAACTTACCGGGCAAAAAAATTATGCTTAAAGGCAACCACGATTATTGGTGGCAAACTAAAAATAAAATTGAAAAATATTTCGAACAATGTGGCTTTAAAACATTAAGCATTTTGTTCAACAATTGCTTTGTAATTGATGATGTTGCAATTTGCGGCACAAGAAGTTGGCTTTTTGAAGATGGCGAACACAACGATAAAATTAAAAACAGAGAGCTAGGGCGGCTTTTGGCTTCGCTTGAGGCGGCAAAGGCACAAAATGTGAGAGAGATTGTTGCTTTTTTACATTATCCGCCCATAAGCAAGCTAAGTGAAAGCGCCGAGATGATTGCTGCAATTCAAAAATTTGGCGTTAAAAGGTGCTACTATGGCCACTTGCACGGCGAGTCTATAAAAAGCGCTGTCCAAGGGGAAATAGGCGGAATAGACTATAAACTTATAAGCGCCGATGCATTAAAATTTTGCCCTTTAAAAATATAGCACAGCAAGACGTAGTTGTTATCTGCCAAAAACATTTTAGAACATGTGCAAAACATGAAATAAGTCAACTTTTGCTTTAAGAAATTATACTAGCATTTAATGCCCTGCATATGATATTAAAATGTTGCATATAAGTACTAAAAGTAGTATAATAATTAAGATTAAGCTTTAAAGGGAGGCGCACTTTTTGCATTATCTTGACAACGCTGCCACAACACCTGTAAACAAAAGTGTTGCCGACGTTGCAAACGACACTTTACGAAGCGTATTCGCAAATCCCTCGGCGCTGTACGCACTGGGGCTTGAAAGTACCGATGTTATTGAAAACGCACGTAAAGAAGTGGCACAGGCGCTTGGTTGTTTGCAAAGTGAAATTATATTTACTGCTTGTGGAACCGAGGGCAACAACATTGCCGTTAACGGTGCTTGCATTGCACGCAAGGGCTGGGCAAACCATATTGTTGCAACAGGGTTCGAGCACCCAAGTGTTTATAAAGTTTGCATGGCACTGCAAAATAATGGCTTTAACACAACATTTGTAAAACCTGATGAAAACGGCAGCATAGACAGCGAAAAAATGCTGAAAGCAATTACGAACAAGACAGCACTTTTAACTGTTATGCACGTTAACAACGAGATAGGAAGCATCCAAGAAATTGAGTTTTTGGCCAAAAAGGCAAAGCGTATTAATTCAAGAATTGCAGTGCATGTTGACGGTGTACAAGGCTTTGGAAAGCTACAAGTTGATTTAAAAAACACATGCATTGACAGCTATGCAATTTCAGGGCATAAAGCATATGCGCCAAAAGGCGTTGGTGCACTTTATTTACGAAAAAACTATAACATAGCACCCGTTTATTTTGGTGGCAAACAAGAAAAAAACATGCGCCCGGGCACAGAGAATATTGCATATATAGCTGCACTTGGAAAAGCGGCACAATTAATTTATAATAATGAATTTTACCCAAAACAGCTGAAAAGCACACTTCTTAACGGGCTTAAAAATATTGGCGGCTGTACTGTTAACAGCCCGGAAAACGCACACCCTTCTATTGTTAACTTCTCCACAAATTGTGTAAAAAGCGAAGTGATGTTGCATTTTTTAGAGAGTAAGCAAATTTATGTTTCGGCAGGCTCTGCTTGCAGCAAGGGCGCAACAAGCCATACACTTGCCGCAATGCACTTGGATAAAAAGCGAACAGACACAGCACTGCGTGTATCTTTTGGCAGGCAAAATACAATTGAAGATGTTGAAAAATTAGTGGCAGCAATAAAAGAGGGCACTGAAACATTGGCAAGAATTTAGATAATGGAGAATTACATGCGTGAGATAATTTTGGCGTATCAAGGCGAGATGTCGTTAAAAGGCTTGAACAAGGCCACATTTGAAAGCGTAATGCTGAAGACAATGCGCCGGAGATTGAAAAGTATAGGCAACTTTAAAGTTTATAAGGCACAATCTACAGTTTATATTCAGCCCGAAGATGAAGATGCCGCAATGCACATGGGTGAGGCGTTTGAGCGCATGAAAAAAGTTTTCGGAATTGCAGCACTTAGCCGTGCGGCAGTTTGCGAAAAAGATTTTGAAGAAATTGAAAAAACGGCGCTAGAATATTTAGCACAAGAACTAAAAAGCGCCAAGACATTTAAAGTTAGCGCAAAGCGAAGCGATAAAACGTTTAGCTTGAACAGTATGGAAATTGGACGAGAGCTTGGCGGGCGAATTTTAAGTGCATACCCACATTTGAAAGTAGATGTGAAAAACCCGGGGCTTAACGTAACCGTTGAAGTTAGAGACTTTGGCGCATACGTACACGGTGGAAAAGTACAAGGTGCAGGCGGTATGCCTGTTTCGACGTCAGGAAAGGCGGCACTTATGCTGTCCGGCGGGATAGACAGCCCAGTTGCAGGATACTTAATGGCTAAAAGAGGGCTTTCTCTTACATGTGTGCACTTTGCAAGTCCACCGTATACAAGTGAACATGCAAAGCGCAAAGTGCTGGATTTAGCGCGTAAAATTGCACCATATACGGGCAACTTAAAAGTATACGTTGTAAATTATACACAGCCGCAAGTTTTTATAAGGGACAATGCGCCGAAAGAGCTTTTTACAGTGCTTATGCGCCGCAGTATGATGCGTATTACAAACAAGATATGTGAAGAAATAGGTGCAGGCGCAATAATAACGGGCGAGAGCCTGGCGCAAGTTGCAAGCCAAACGCTTATGGCGCTTGCTTGCACTAATGCCGCACAAAGTTTACCGGTACTTCGCCCTTGCATAGGTATGGACAAAGTAGAAATTACCGACATAGCACGAAAAATTGACACGTTTGAGACAAGTATACAGCCGTATGAGGATTGCTGTACACTTTTTACGCCGCCACACCCAAAAACAAAGCCCACACTAAGTGAAATTATGCAAGCAGAGGAAAATATGCAGGGGCTTTTTGAACTTGAGGATACGGCAGCGCAGGGTTTAGTACCTGAATATATAGACATTTAGTGCAAACGCAAACGGAGCTGCCCCAAAGTCGCCTTTACAAAAAATGTCGGCAAAATTTATGTCATATTTCATAAGAATGCTAGTTAATACACAAAGTATTTCCTGCGCTTTTTGTTTTAAATTATGATAGGTGAGAATTTTGCTCTGGTTTTTGCAAAGTCTTTGTTTTTCAACAGTTCCCAAATGCAATACACATGAACGGAGAAGATAATGACAGCTGAAATAATTGCCGTTGGCACGGAGCTTTTGCTTGGTAATATAGTGAATACAAATGCGAAATTTTTAAGCGAGCAACTTGCATTTTTGGGTTTTGATGTTCATTTTCAAAGTGTAGTGGGCGACAACCCCGAAAGGCTTAAAAGCGTTGTGGAGCTTGCAAAAAGGCGAAGCGATGTAATTGTAATGTCCGGCGGGCTTGGCCCAACACAGGACGACCTTACAAAGCAAACAGTGTGTGAAGTCTTTTGCGACACGTTGAGATTTGATGAAGAAGAGAGTACGAAAATTGAGAATTTTTTCAAAGCATTGAAGCGCACAATGACTGAAAACAACAAGCGACAGGCGTTTGTGCCCACAAATGGAGAGAAAATACCAAACGATAACGGCACGGCGCCCGGAATGATTTTTAAAGACAGCGGTAAATATGCAATTTTACTGCCCGGCCCGCCTAACGAGCTGTACCCGATGTTTACGAATAAAGTAAAACCGTTTTTAGAAGCTTTGAGCGACAGTGTTCTTTATTCTACAAATTTAAACGTAATTGGCGTTGGTGAAAGTAAGCTTGAAACAATGGTAGAGCATTTGCTCAATGCCGAAAACCCGACTTCGGCGCTGTATGCAAAAACGGCTGAAGTAAGAATACGCATTACTGCAAAGGCAAAGACAAAGCAAATTGCTAAGCAAATGTGCGAAGAGACAGCAAAGCAATTTTATGATATTTTGGGCAATAATATATATGATAGAGATTCAAGTTCAATTGAAGAGACTGTTGTTAATTTGTTTATTGACAAAAATAAAACAGTTGCTACTGCCGAGAGCTGTACAGGCGGTATGCTATCACAACTGATAACAAGCGTTGAGAACAGTAGCAAAATTTTTGGCTATGGCGCAGTTGTTTACGCAAACGAGGCAAAAGTTAATGTTTTGAATGTTAACGAGGGAACAATAAGCGAACATGGCGCTGTGTCAAAACAAACGGCAGCGCAAATGGCGATAGGCGCAAGGGAACTTGCTAATTCTGATTTCGGAATTGGAATAACAGGCATAGCGGGCCCGGGTGGCGGCACAGCCGAAAAACCTGTTGGCACAGTTTATATAGGGCTTGCTTATAGCGGTGGTGTTTATGTCCAAAAAGCTGTTATACAAGGCCGCTCGCGCGAATATGTCCGTGCATCATCTGCAACACGTGCACTTGATATGCTAAGAAGAGCGTTGCTCGATTTGCCTATGATCGGCAGTGAAAAATTAGAAAATTAATAAATAAATATATTACAATTGTTTAAAGGGAGGACAATAAAATGTCAGAACAATTTAACCAATATGGTACCACACCGCAAAATAACGGCGCACAGCAAGCCCCATCACAGGGGCAAGGGCATGTGCAAAATGTTCAAAATGCGGCGGGGCAACAAGCGCCAATGATGCGCCCAATGGGTGTGCCGCAAAATGCAGGCGTGCAGGGCAATAATATGCAAAACCCACAACAAATGCAACAAATGCCGCAAGGGCAAGGCATGCCGCAACAAGCGCCAATGCGCCCAATGGGTGTGCCGCAAAATGCAGGCGTGCAGGGCAATAACATGCAAAACCCACAACAAATGCAGCAAATGCAGCAAGGGCAAGGTATGCCACAACAAGCGCCAATGCGCCCAATGAATGCACCACAAAATGCAGGCGTGCAGGGCAATAACATGCAAAGTGCACAAAATATGCAACAAACACCACAAGGGCAACAACAAATGCAAAATGCACAAAGGCCGGCGCAGCAAAATGCAGGAAGCTTGCAACAGCAAGCACAAAAAATGGCTGCGCAACAGGCAGCAATGCGCAATGCACAGCCCCAAGGCGCACAAAATATGGGCGCACAACAAATGGGTGGTGCGCAAATGCCACAGGCAAGGCAAGGCGCAGGTGCACCAAAACCTGCAGATGGTCCGGGCGTACAAATAATTTTGCGTATGTTCCAACCGGACATGAACCTATTAAAAGTAACTGCAAGGCAATTGGCAGAGTTGCCACACATTAAACTTAACTTATATGGCCAAGGTGGAGAAGTGCTTGTAGTTATTACGGCCGAAGGACGCACAGCACCGGCAACAGAGCTTTGCGAAAATGCGGCGTCACAAATGGAAGCTGCGATGGGTGATGTTGTTTATTCAAGAGGTAAAACGTCACTTGCAAATTACGTGGCTAAGCTTTTAAATAAAAACGAGTTCAACTTAATGGCGCCGGATGAGGAGACGGGTACACTTATTGAAACAGAGTTTAAAGGTGTAGAAAAAGCAGATAAAGTGTACGATTTCGGGCAAGATAGTTATCACAACAGTAAAATGGCAAATAAAATTGCAGATGCGGCCATAATGGATGACGAGGAGAGCGATGACCCTGTTCAACTTGCGTCTGACAGGAGCTTTGCTGCAAAAAAATGCACAAAAGCAGATTTTGGCGTATCAATAGCAAGCGTTGCGTCAAAAGGAACAATGGCTGTTGCCGTAACATACGGCAAATTTGTTTATATTACTAGCTTTAGAATGGCTGACGACGCAAATAAAAAAGCGGCACTTTCGGCTTTCGACATGATAAGACGCCTTGTAAAAGGAATGGAAATACCATATGCTCGCACATTTAAAGCCGCACAAGAAATTGACTGGAATGAGCCGGTTTTGAATGCAAAAAACAAGGGGGCAAACAAAAAAGGCAAGGGTGACAAAGCACTTATAGTGCCAATTATTGTTTTAATTTTTGTGTCAATTGCACTTGGTGTTGGTATTTGGTATGTGGTGCAAAACTTTATTATTACTGATGAGAGTGCGATGCCTGTTGGAAGTGAAGCAAGTACTTCACAACCGGCAGACACAACGCAAAGCGAAGGAACACAAGAAACCGACACAGCAGAAGGTGAAACGAGCGAAACAGTAGAAGAAGGCGGAGAACAGACGGGTGATGCGGCAAATGAATCCGCTTCACAATCTGAAGGTCAAACAGGCGAAAATGGCGACAGTGTAGTTCATCCGTTCGGGTAATTTTTCGACAAAATAGCGTAAAAAAGCCGAAGAACAATGTAAAAACGCAGATTTTTGAAAGGCGAAAACTAAAAATGCAAACAAAAAAAGTAAGTGGCTGCATTGTGGTTTACAATGGCTTTGAAGAAGTTGCAAACGGAATTAAAACAATTATGGCACATACAAAAGGCGTTGATTTTAGTTTGTTTGCAGTCGATAATAATTCACCTGACGGCACGGGCGAAAAGCTGAGTGAAACTGATTTTGGTGAAAATGTGCACTGCTTGCAGATGAACAAGAATAAAGGCTTTGGCGCAGGGCACAACAGCATAATACCAAAATTAAGCAGTGAATTTCATGCAGTTATTAACCCGGATATTACACTTGACACAGATGCTATAACAACACTTTGCGATTATTTAAGCAACAATGAAGATGTTGTAATGGTTACGCCGCGGCTTATGTTTCCAAACGGGAAAGAACAGTATACTGCAAAAAGAATACCTACATTTTTAGCCCTGTTAAGTAGGCAATTGCCGTTTTCATTCTTGAAGAATGTTGAAAAAAAATACCTGATGCTTGACGAAGATTTGAGCAAAGAACAGGAAATAGACTTTTGCACAGGCTGTTTTTTTGTAATAAGAACAGAAGTGTTTAAAGATATGGGTGGCTTTGACGAAAATTACTTTATGTATGTTGAAGACGCCGACATAACACGAAAAGCACAAGCTTACGGCAAGGTAATGTATGTGCCCACAACTTACGTTATCCACGCATGGCACAGGGACACAAAGAAAAAGATTAAAAATTTTACAATGCAAATACAATCTATGTTTAAATATTGGCAAAAATGGGGATTTAGACTTTATAAGCACTAAAAATTAATAGCCGCAATAAGTTTAATACTTGGCGGCGGAATGGGGTTTTTGACGATGAAAGGCATTATTTTGGCTGGTGGTGCAGGCACACGGCTGTACCCACTTACAATGGTAACAAGCAAACAATTGCTGCCGGTTTACGACAAACCTATGATATATTACCCGCTTTCAACATTAATGCTTGCGGGAATTAAAGACATCTTAATTATATCCACGCCTGAGGATACACCGCGTTTTGAATCACTTCTTTCAGACGGGAGCCGTTTTGGCGTTAATTTAAGCTATAAAGTGCAGCCCAGCCCGGACGGGCTTGCGCAGGCGTTTTTGCTTGGCGAAGAGTTTATTGGCGATGATAATTGTGCAATGGTTTTGGGCGATAATATATTTTACGGCAGTGGTTTTTCAACGTTGCTGAAAGACGCGGTTGCAAATGCAGAAAAAGGCAGGGCAACAGTTTTTGGTTATTATGTAAGCGACCCCGAAAGATTTGGCGTTGTAGAGTTTGATGATAATAATAAAGTAATATCGGTAGAAGAAAAGCCTGAAAAGCCAAAGAGCAACTATGCCATTACAGGCCTTTACTTTTACGACAAGCGTGTTGTTGAAATGGCAAAAAGCGTTAAGCCAAGCGCACGCGGAGAGCTTGAAATTACCACGCTGAATGAGTTGTATTTAAACGACGGAACTTTAGACGTGAAACTGCTTGGACGCGGCTTTGCATGGCTTGACACAGGCACAATGGAAAGCCTTGTAGATGCAGCTGATTTTGTGCGCATGGTGGAAAAACGCCAGGGAATTAAAATAAGTGCACCCGAGGAGATAAGCTATAAAAACGGATGGATTACAAAGCAAAAACTTCTTGACAGCGCCGAGTTATATGGTAAAAGCCCATATGGCCACCACTTAAAACAAGTTGCAGAAGGAAAAATTGTGGCCTCAAAATAAGTATTGCATTTTTTCTAGGAAGTGTGCAGCAGTTTGGGCATTAATTATTTTGTGGCTTTGCACATAGAATTTACTACTTTTGTATTAATAATATGCGGTTAGCCAAACCGTAATTTGTCGGAGGCAAGGATGAAAATACTTATAACAGGTGCAAACGGCCAGCTTGGCACTGAAATTAGCAAGTGTATCGAGTGCGGAAAAACAGAGCTTGGGGAAATTGCAAAAGAGCTGTTAAATGCAAAAGTGTTTAAAACAGATGTTGATACGCTAGACATTACAGATTTACACACTGTTGTGAATTTTGTAAAAAATACACGCCCTGACGTTATTATTAGCTGTGGGGCCTACACAAATGTAGATGGCTGCGAGGCGAATTTCGACGATGCGTTTAAAGCTAATGCACTGGGTGCCAGAAATTTAGCAATGGCGGCACAAAAGGTTAAGGCAAAGCTTATACATGTTTCCACAGACTATGTTTTCAGTGGCAAAAAGGCAGATGCGCCGCTTACAGAATGTGAAATACCGGCACCTGTTTCGGCATATGGGAAAACTAAGCTGTTGGGTGAGAAGTACGCACAGCAATTTTGCAAAAAAACGTTTATTGTGCGAACTGCATGGCTATATGGTTATACAGGCAAAAATTTTGTTAAAACAATGGTTGCTGTTGGAAAGAAGAACGGAAAATTAACTGTTGTAAACGACCAAGTAGGAAACCCGACAAACGCAGCAGATTTAGCGCACCATATTTTGAAATTGGCAACAACGAAGGAATACGGCGTTTATCACTGTACAGGAAGTGGTATTTGCAGTTGGTTTGATTTTGCAAGCGAAATAATTAAACTTGCAAAAGTTGATGCACAAGTTAGTGCATGCACAACAAAAGAATACAAAAAAAATAACCCAAAAGCAGCAGACAGGCCCGAGTATTCTGCACTTGACAATGCAATGTTGCGTTGCACAGTTGGTGATGAGATGCGAGACTGGAAAACAGCTCTAAAATGCTATTTTGAAAACGCTGAAGTGTAAAATATGCAGTAATTTTTAGTTTATTGTGCTTTGCACAGAATGGAGATTAGCGTGAAAAATCACGCTAACAAATTAAAATAAGGCGTGCCGTTATAGACGGCACATGCCAAAAAAATCTCCATTCTAACGGAGATTTATAAAATTATTTGTGCTTTGCACAGAATGGAGATTTTTATGAACAACATGAACAACAAAACGTATCTTGTAACAGGCGGCGCAGGTTTTATAGGCTCTAACTTTGTATTGTATATGCTTGAAACGTATAAGGATATAAAAATAGTTAACGTTGATGCACTTACTTATGCCGGAAACATGGAAAATTTGAAAAGCGTGCAAGGCGATGACAGACATGTATTTGTTAATGCCGACATTTGCGACAGAAATGCAATTGCGCCGCTTTTTGAAACATATAACATAGATTGCGTTGTAAACTTTGCGGCAGAAAGCCATGTGGACAGAAGCATTACAAACCCCGAGATATTTGTGAAAACAAATGTAGAGGGCACTGTTAATATGCTTCAATGTGCGAAGAACGCATGGCTTAAAGATGGCCAGTGGCAGGCAGGCAAAAAGTTTTTGCAAGTGGGAACAGATGAAGTGTATGGTAGCCTTGGGGCAGAGGGATTTTTTGTAGAGACTACACCGCTTGACCCGCATAGCCCGTACTCTTCAAGCAAAGCTGCGGCAGATTTTTTTGTAAAAGCTTTCGGTGATACGTATAAAATGCCTGTAAACATAACAAGATGTTCCAATAATTACGGGCCGTTTCAGTTCCCGGAAAAACTTATACCGCTTATGATAAACAACGCAAAAAACAAAAAGCAACTGCCTGTTTACGGCGACGGAATGAATATACGCGACTGGCTTTATGTTGAAGACCATTGCAAAGCAATTGACGTTGTTATTGAAAAAGGGATAATTGGTGAGGTTTACAATGTGGGCGGTCACAATGAAAAACCAAACATATATATCGTTAAAAAAATAATTGAAATTTTGCACAGAGAGTGTGACAGCACCATTGATGAGGGCCTAATTAAGTATGTTGAGGACAGGCTTGGCCATGACAGGCGCTATGCGATAGACCCAAAAAAGATTTCAGACGAGCTTGGCTGGGCGCCTGAGACAACATTTGAAGTGGGAATAGAAAAGACAATTAAGTGGTACCTTGAAAATGAGCAATGGCTGAATAATGTTACAAGCGGTGAATACAAGAAATATTACGAAGAGATGTATAAAAATTAATGAAAGAGTGTTGCTTTGATAAATTCTATGCTATTGACAATAATGCAGGTTAAATTACTTGCGCTGAATTGAAATTGTTTAAAAAGCTAGATTTTTTTCATACAAGCCGCACATTTCAGAAATATTATTATATTAATACATTAAAGTAAGCCGATAGTGCAAAAAAGTGAAGTTCTTTGAAAAAGAATTATGCCTGTAAAAGTGTTATAATTTTTGCATAACTTAATGTTGCCCGGTTTTTGGGCGCTATTTTGAAAGGAATGTACTTAATTATGAATTTTTTAAACATTGATGTATCACCGAAAAACAAGCCGGCTTACGATGAAGGATTTTTGCCGTTGGGGCTGTTTTTTACAAATTACGAGAAAAACGCAACAAAACCGCTGTGTGTTGCAGTAGAGCGCAGTGGCGGCCAAACAATGGTGTACGACACCAAAATTTACGCAACAAAAGAAATGGAAGAGGCTGATGCCTACTATGTTGATAGGCTAGTTAAATTCCTGCTTTGGAGTGCAGGCGGCTTCAAGGTAAGTATTTGTGGCGATGATAATGTGGCAAAAAAAATAAAAGAAGCTTATTGCACAGGCGGTGCGCGAGAGTTTGACAAAATAACAATGGAGCGTATTTACGAAAAAGAATTTGTTGTGCAAAGCCTACCATACGAGCAAAAGCCTGAGCCGAAAAACGAGGCGAAGGCAATTGGAAGAAACACTGACGGTTGCCGAATTGGTTTCGATGCAGGCGGTTCAGACAGAAAAGTAAGTGCGGTTGTAAACGGCGAAAGCATTTACAGTGAAGAAGTTGTGTGGCACCCTAAAACGAACTCGAACCCGGACTACCATTATAACGGCATAGTTGATGCGCTCAAAACAGCTGCGTCTAAAATGGAGAGAGTTGATGCAATTGGCATATCGAGTGCAGGCGATTTTGTGGACAATAAGTGTATGATAGCATCGCTGTTTTTACAAGTTAGCGAAGAGGATTTTAACGCAAAAGTAAAAGATATATACATTAGGGCCGCAAAAGAAATTGGCGATGTGCCTATTGTTGTGGCTAATGACGGCGACGTTACGGCGCTTGCAGGTTCTATGGGGCTTGATGACGGTGGCGTACTTGGCATTGCAATGGGTACAAGCGAGGCGGCAGGTTATGTTGACATAGACGGTAACATTACAGGCTGTTTAAACGAGCTTGCATTTGCGCCTGTTGACTGCTCACCGTCTGCAATGCAAGACGAGTGGAGCGGCGATATTGGATGCGGCGTTAAATATTTCAGCCAAGACGGGGCAATAAAACTTGCAGAAGCCGCAGGCATAAAGCTTATGGGTCAAAGCCCGGCCGAAAAGCTGAAAGAAGTGCAAGAACTTATGGAAAAAGACGATGAGCGTGCAGTGAAAATATACGAGAGCATAGGCACGTATCTTGCACATACGTTAAAATTGTACAGCATGTTTTACGAAATTAAGCACGTATTAATGCTTGGGCGTGTTACAAGTGGTAAGGGCGGCGATATTTTGTTGAACACGGCAACGCGCGTTATGAAGGAAGAGTACCCTGAGCTTAAATTTGTGCCAAAAGCACCTGATGAAAAAACAAGAAGAGTTGGCCAAAGCGTTGCAGCGGCAAGTTTGCCTAAAATTTAGAACTGTTTAAATAAAATGCTATAATGAAATATGGAGATAATAAATGATTTACGATACAGTTGAAAATTTAAATCAATACAAAAACCTTTTTGAACACCTTGACACGGCAATAGATTACATTGAAAAAAATGATATAAATGACTTGCCGATTGGGCGCACAGATATTGACGGTGACAATGTGTTTGTAATGATTTCAGAAGTTGAAACTATGCCGTCTGCCGAGAAGAATTTTGAAGTTCACTCAAAATATATGGACTTGCAAATGGACTTGCAGGGCACAGAGATTTGCGAGGTCAGCCTTAGCGGCTTAACAGAAATTAAGCCTTATGATGAAGAAAATGATTGCGCACTGTTCGAAAGTGAGTTATCCGCTGCGCTTGTGATGGGCGAGGGACGTTTTGCGGTGTTTATGGTTGAAGAACCACACAAGCCCAATGTACGTGCTGAGGGCTTTGAAAAAGTGAAAAAAGCTGTTTTTAAAGTGGCGTATTAAAAATTTAATATCAGCTGCCAAAAAATATGTCTTAGACAACGTTTACAGTAAAAAGTGGCACGAAATTCTAACCAATGCAAAAATTCATTAACACATACAGTGCTGTTTTGAATTTTTGCATTGCATTTGTTTTTGGGCAGCAACTACAATAGCAAAAGTATTAAATTATATATTTTTAAGGGTGGTGGCTTTATGCAAAGTATGGTTATTGGAATAGCCGGCGGCACGGCAAGTGGCAAAACAACACTTGTGAAGAAGCTGAAAGAGCACTTTGAAAATAGTGTTTGTGTTGTCTCGCACGATAATTATTATAAAAGCAACAAGGGGCTTGCGTACGAGGAAAAGGCTGTTTTAAATTACGACCACCCGAATGCATTCGACACAGACTTGATGGTGAAACAACTTGAGGACTTAAAAAACGGCATTGCAATAGAGTGCCCAACGTATGACTTCACCATACACGACAGGCGCAAGGAGACATTGAAAATTGAGCCTAAAAATGTAATAATAATTGAAGGCATTTTAATTTTTACGAATGAAATGCTTAGAAACTTGATGGATGTAAAAATTTTTGTTGACACAGACGCAGATGTGCGTATACTTAGAAGAGTGGTGCGTGACGTTAAAAAGCGCGGGCGCTCGCTGGACAGTGTTGTGACACAGTATTTGAATACTGTAAAACCCATGCACGAAGCTTTTGTAGAGCCGAGCAAGAGGTTTGCCGACATTATTGTGCCCGAGGGCGGCAAAAATGTTGTTGCGCTTGACATGATAACAAGAAGAGTGGAACACCATATAGCATTATTTTAAACTGCAACATAGAGGAAACGGAGAAAGTAAAAATGAACAATGTATTCGACTTATTTATGCAACGGGGGCTTATTGCACAGGCAACAGACGAAGCGGCAATAAGGGAACTTTTGGGAAAAGAAAAAATAACATTTTACACTGGCTTTGACCCAACTGCAGACAGCTTGCATGTGGGCCATTTTATGCAGCTTATTGTAATGCGTCATATGCAAAACGCAGGTCACCGCCCCATAATTCTGCTTGGCGGCGGCACAACAATGGTGGGCGACCCAACAGGGAAAACAGACATGCGCAAAATGCTGTCTCAACAGGACATACAAAATAATGCCGACAGGTTTAAAGCGCAAATGAGCAAATTCCTCGATTTTTCCGAGGGCAAAGCGTTTATTGTGAACAATGCAGACTGGCTTTTGAAACTTAATTACCTTGAATTTTTAAGGGACATAGGCACACATTTTTCTGTAAACAAAATGCTTACCGCCGAGTGCTTTAAAACAAGGCTTGAAAAAGGTTTATCTTTTATAGAATTTAACTACATGTTAATGCAAAGCTATGACTTTTTACACTTAGCCCGTGAACACGGATGTAAAATGCAATTTGGCGGCAACGACCAATGGAGCAATATTATTGGCGGCGTTGAGTTGAACAGAAGATGTGACAAGCGTGAAGTATTTGGAATGACATTTACGTTGCTTACAACAAAAGAAGGCAAGAAAATGGGCAAGACAGAAAAAGGCGCAGTGTGGCTTGACCCTGAGAAAACAACACCGTACGAGTTTTACCAATATTGGCGAAACATTGATGACGCCGAAGTTAAAAATTGCTTAAAATTGCTGACAAACGTGGATGTAGCAGAAATTGAAGCTGTTGACATGACGAGCGGCAGTGAGATAAATAAGGCTAAAGAGTTGCTAGCGTATGAGCTTACAAGCCTTGTGCATGATAAGAATGAGGCCGATAAAGCGCTTGATACTGCTAAAAGTTTGTTTGGTGGTGCGGCAGACGCAGAAAATATGCCTGCAACTGAGCTTAGCGCTGAAAATGTGACAGATGGCAAGGTAGGCATACTGGATATTCTTGTTTTAACGTCGCTTGCGCAAAGCAAGGGCGAGGCAAGGCGCCTTGTGCAACAAGGTGGGATAAGTGTTGACGGCGAAAAAATAACAGACTTTGCACAAACAATAAGTGCAGATGCATTAAAAGCAAGCGTTGTTGTAAAAAAAGGTAAAAAAATATTCCATAAAGTTACATTAAAATAAAAAGTTTAAAAATATTCTTTAAATATTCATAAAAATATGTTAAAATAATTTTATGTGTAAAAATTATGTTGGAGGAAGTCAAATGAATCTTATTAAAAACGAAAAGCTGGAAGGCAGTAAGCACGAATTACAATTTAGCATAGATGCTGAAACATTTAACAAAAGTGTAGAAACAGCATATAAAAATAATGCGTCTAAGTATAATATACCGGGCTTTAGAAAAGGCAAAGCACCGCGCGCCATGATTGAAAAAATGTACGGTGCAGACACATTTTTTATTGATGCGGCAAACGAGCTGTTTGGCAATGCATATGAAGAAGCCGTGAAAGAAAGCAAAATAGAGCCTGTTGACAGGCCGGATGTTGAGATTGTTTCTGCAGACACAGAGAACGGCTTAACACTTAAAGTTACGGTTACAGTTAAACCTGAAGTGGAAATTGGTACATATAAAGGTTTAAAAGCAGATAAAGTTGTCAATGCTGTTGAAGAGGCTGAAGTTGACGGCGAAATTGAGCGCATGAGAGAGCGTGGCGCAAGAACAATAACACGTGAGGGCAAAGCCGAGGATGGCGACATTACAGACCTTGATTTTGAAGGCTTTGTGGACGGCGTTGCTTTCGAGGGCGGCAAAGGCGAGCATTTCTCGTTAACATTGGGCTCCGGCCAATTTATTCCCGGCTTTGAAGAGCAAGTTGTAGGCCACGCGGCAGGCGAAGAGTTCGACGTTAATGTTACTTTCCCAGAGGAGTACCAAGCAGACGAACTTGCAGGCAAAGCGGCAGTATTTAAAATTAAATTGCACGAAGTTAAAATGAAAGAATTACCTGTTTTAGACGATGAGTTTGCGAAAGATGTTTCAGAGTATGACACAATTGACGAGCTTAAAAACAGCATTCGCACAAACCTGCAAGAGAAAAAAGACACTCAAAGTGACATGGATGTTGAAAACAGTCTTGTAGAACAAGTTGTTGAAAGCTTGAAAGGTGATATTCCCGATTGCATGATAGAAAACCGTGTTGATGATATGGTGCGTGATTTTGAGCACCGCTTGCAACAACAAGGCTTAAGGCTTGAAGATTACCTGAAGTACATGGGCGGTGAAGTTGAAAAGTTCAGAGATGGTTTTAAAGAGCAGGCAGAAAAACAAGTTAAAACACGCCTTGCACTTGAAAAAATTGTTGAGCTTGAGAACATTGTCGCATCTGACGAGGACTTCGACAAAGAAGTAGAGCGTATTGCCGAAGCATACAAAATGGAGGCAGAAAAAGTTAAAGAAATTATACCTGCAGACGATGTAAGAAAAGATTTGGCAGTTAACAAAGCAATTGATTTGTTAAAATCAAGCGCAAAAATAAAAGAGAAAAAAGCAGATAAAAAAGAAAAATAAACATTACGGAGGGCACAATTTTGAGTAGTCTAGTACCTTATGTTGTAGAGCAAACATCGAGAGGCGAGCGTTCTTACGATATATTCTCGCGCTTGCTGAACGATAGAATAATTATGCTTTCAGACCAGGTTAACGATGTTACAGCTAGCCTTGTTGTGGCACAGCTGTTGTACCTTGAAGGCCAAGACCCTGATAAAGACATTAGCCTTTATATTAACAGCCCGGGTGGCTCAATAACATCGGGCTTTGCAATTTACGATACTATGCAATATATAAAGTGTGACGTTTCAACTATATGCATAGGCCTGGCGGCGTCTATGGGTTCCTTTCTGCTGGCTGCGGGTGCAAAAGGCAAACGTTTTGCACTGCCTAACAGTGAAATAATGATACACCAACCGCTTTTAAGCGGCCTACAAGGCCAAGCCACAGACATTAAAATTCATGCAGACCATATTGTTAGAACACGCTCGAGATTGAACGACTTGTTGAGTAAGATGACAGGGCAAACTGTTGAAGCAATTGCAAATGATACAGACAGGGACAACTATATGAGCGCACAAGAAGCCAAAGAATACGGCATAGTAGATGAAGTAATAAGTAAACGATAGGAAGAGATAATGGCAAATCAAAACAACAAAAGCGGAAAAGATAAAGATATAATTTGCAATTTCTGCGGCCGACACCAAGAAGAAGTTGAACGAATGATTATTGGCCCGGGTGTTAACATTTGTAATGAGTGCATTGGCCTTTGCCATTCTATTTTGGACGAAGAAAACGAAATGCCTGATTATTCGGGTGAAACGCAGCACGGCCGTGGCAAAAAGAAAAAAGACGACAAAAGCGAAATGATAAAAGTACTGACACCGCACGAGATTAAAGACGGGCTTGACCAATATGTAATTGGGCAGGACGAAGCAAAAATTGTGCTTAGTGTGGCAGTTTATAACCATTATAAGCGAATTTTGTCAGAGCCGGAAAACGAAGTTGAACTTCAAAAATCCAATGTGCTTTTGCTTGGGCCGTCGGGCGTGGGTAAAACACTGCTTGCACAAACGTTGGCACGCATGTTAAACGTGCCGTTTGCCATAGCAGACGCCACAACGCTTACCGAGGCCGGTTATGTTGGCGAGGACGTTGAAAACATATTATTAAAGCTTATACAAGCCGCAGAATTTGACATACAGCGTGCTGAAAAAGGCATTATTTATATAGATGAGATTGACAAAATAACACGCAAAAGTGAAAATCCATCTATAACGCGCGATGTTGGCGGCGAGGGTGTACAGCAAGCGCTTTTAAAAATAATTGAGGGCACAGTTAGCAATGTGCCACCACAAGGCGGAAGAAAGCATCCACAACAAGAGTTTATCCAAATTGACACAAAGAACATTTTGTTCATATGCGGCGGTGCCTTTGACGGGCTTGAAAAGCATATTGAAAAGCGCACTAATACATCGTCGCTTGGCTTTGGCGGCACGCTTAAAGTTGACAGCGAGGAAAACAAGGAAAACCTGCTGCGCCTTGTAGAGCCACATGACCTTGTGAAATTCGGAATTATACCCGAATTAATTGGCCGTATACCTGTTGTAACTGTGCTGAAAGCGCTTGACGAGGACGCACTTGTCCGCGTAATGTTAGAGCCTAAAAACAGCCTAGTAAAGCAATACAGCGCGCTTTTAAAAATGGACGATGTAGAGCTTGAAATTACAGACGACGCACTTCTTGAAATTGCGAAAAAGACAATTGCCATTAAAAGCGGTGCAAGGGGCTTGCGAAGCATTATGGAGCAAGCGCTTATAGGCATAATGTACGATATACCAAGTGACAATGCGATAACAAAAGTTATTGTTACAAAAGATACAATAAATGGTGCAAAGCCACTTATTGAGTATGAAGGCAAATCAAGGCAACTTAAAGAAGCTTAAGTTTTAAAAACAATGTTGCAAAATAAATCGGTGGTGTTAAGCCACCGATTTTTTAGTGTATCAAAAAGTATAGCACTTTGTCATTATTATGAATACTATAAGTTTTACTGGAAAGTGTGGACATAAGTGTTTAACTCATGTCCACACTTTTTAGATTTTTAAAAAAATTTCGGGTACTTAGGGTATAGCCCTAGCCAAACCGATGCAACCCGAACTCGTATTTCATCGGTTTTGATAAGGTGCTTTCCGCATAAAACGCAACATAAAATTTCCTAATTTCAGCCCGTTTGTGCAACTTTTTTAAATGCATGGTTTTTCAAAGCACGCTCTACTTATGAAAGTGCAACATCAAGTGTCATCATAAATGCAAAGCCTAATATAACACCTGCAATTCCGGTAAGGCAGTTTCTGTTGTCGTTAGCACCCGGAATAAGCTCTGCCGAAACGGCATATATCATAGCACCGGCAGAAAAACTTAATAGCCAAGGCAGCAATTGTGTTACGCTTGCCGCAAGTACCACAGCAATAACACCGCCAATAGGCTCTACTACGCCAGAAATAGCGCCATATAAAAAACTGCGTTTTCTTGTGTAACCTTCTTGCCTATACGGCAGTGATACGGCCGCGCCCTCGGGGAAATTCTGCATTCCAATTCCAAGTGCAAGTATAGCTGCACTTATCGGCAACGCATGCGGGTTCTCACTTATTGCAAGCGCACATGCAAGGCCAACGGCCATTCCCTCCGGTATATTGTGCAATGTAATAGTGCCGAATAAAAGTGCAGTTCGCCGTGAAGTATCACTGCTAGAGATTGCATGTTTGTGCATACTTGCGTATAATTTCGCAAACTTATTGTCTAAAAAAAGCAGTGATAAGCCGCCTAAAGCAAAGCCACCTGTTGCCTGCAAAATGCCGCTTTTGCCTTGCTCGGTTACCATTTCAATCGCAGGTATCAGCATGCTCCAACAAGATGCGGCAACCATTACACCGGCCGCAAAGCCTAAAACAGCGCGGCGTATGTTGGGCTTTATGTCGCCGACAAATAAGAATACACAAGCAGAGCCCGCTGTTGTCATTAAAAAAGTAAAACCTGTTGCAAGTAGTGCATAGAATAATGCGCTCATTATTTACCTTCTTTCCCAATTATTCTTTACATGCTATGCCTAGCGTACATGTCATGATACACGGCTTGTTCGGCAGCGAAATTGTATTTAATGAAAAACTTATAAAAAAATGCGCCCGTTTAAGGCGCATTTTTGTGCTTATTACAGCTTTACTTTATTTTTAACATTAATAAATTATTTCTCTAAAATGTGTTCAGCTTGTTATTTAACTTCTTTTCTGTATTTTGAAAGCAAAAGCCCAAGCATGAAAATGGCGCCATTTTGCAAAACAGAAGCTATTAATGTAATTGGGCCTATTTTAGTCAAAGATTCAACCGCTGACATCGGGATGTCAATATCGGTTGGCATTGAGCCCATAAGGTCGTATAACATCTGGTTTGTTGAGTCCAGAGTTAAAAGGCTTGAAAATGAACTTAATATTCCAAAAACAGCAACAATAAATAAAATTACGCTTACAAATGTAATACCGCCATAGTGTGCAACGCCTGTTGTAACAGTTTTTTTAATGCTGTCAACGCATTTAATAGCGGCGAAGTAAAATGCAATAGCGAACCCGAATACAAGTAAAAACATAATAGCAACAATTGCTATTATGCCGGCACCGACAGAACTGCCGAAAATCTCGCCCACAAGTGCGCCGGCCATAAGCCAAAGAAGCAATACTACAAGCACAGCCAAAAACATAATGACAAGTGCTATTATAAGTGATGCTTTTAGCAGTGATAAGCCCTGTGTTGAAACGCTTTGTGCATTTTTGCCGTAAGAGTACAAAAGCCAAATGCCTGCAATGGTTAAGCCGCTTGACAACAGCCCAATTAAATTTGTTGGTGCAATAATAATAGTTGTAAGTGCACTTGTGGCAAAGCCAATTGTGAAAAGAATTGCTGTAATAAGATAAAGCGTGCTAGAGCATAGCTTTTTCAAGCTGACAATGGCGCTTGTGCTGAACCCTGCGTATTGGTTTGCATATTGCCCCTGTGTACCATATGGGTTTTGCCCGTATGGCATGCCATTGTTTTGTGGCGGTGTGCCGTATGTTCCGTTTTGTTCACCATAATAATTCTGTGGTGGCATGCCATTATATCCGTTAGGCTGAGTGTTTTGGTAATTATTTGTGTTAAAACTTTCTTGCTGTAAAGTAACAAGTGTTGCGCCACATGCACCACAAAATGCTGCATGGTCGTTGTTTTGCGTGCCGCAATTTTGGCAATTTTTCATTGTATTTTTCCTTTCTTTTAAAAGGCACAACACAGCAGTAGCTAAACTTATTTTGATGTGCCTTGTTTTTCCGTTTTTATTTTATAAACAGCTAAAAACATCCAATACAGCCCTGTTTTACCGCACGTTGCCGCTTCCCTGTATGCAATATTTATAGCTTGTCATCTCTTTTAAACCCATTGGGCCGCGTGCACCCAGTTTTTGTGTTGATATTCCAATTTCACACCCCAGCCCAAACTCTCCGCCGTCTGTAAAACGTGTGGAAGCATTTACATAAACACACGAACTATCGACGTTTGTTGTGAAGTATTCTGCGCTCTCGGCACTGTTTGTAACAATTGCTTCGCTGTGATTTGTAGAATGTGCATTTATATGGTAAACTGCGTTTTCGATGTTGCTTACAATTTTTACTGCTAATATATAATCAAGGAATTCAGTGTCAAAATCGTCGGCACCGGCCGGTGTGCCATCTATTATTTCCAGGCTTTTCTCACATAGCCGCAGTTCAACGCTATGTGCCTCGTTCAGGCGCTTTTTTAAAATAGGCAAGAATTGCCTTGCTACTTCTTCATGCACAACACAAACTTCAGCCGCATTACAAACAGACGGCCTGCTTGTTTTGGCGTTGTGCACAATGTTTAATGCCATGTCTAAATCTGCGTATTTATCAACATAAATGTGGCAAATACCTGTTCCCGTTTCAATGCAAGGTACTTTTGCGTTTTCAACACACGTGCGTATTAAGCCTGCACCGCCACGTGGTATAAGTAAATCAACATAACCGCGTGCACTCATCAGCTGCACTGCGCTCTCTCTTGATGTGTCTTCAATAAGGCTTATTAAATCGGTGCTAACGCCATGTGCCGAAAGCGCAGCTTTTAAAGCCTTTGTTATGGCTTTGTTTGAGTTTATCGCCTCTTTCCCACCGCGCAAAACACACACATTGCCACTTTTAAAACAAAGTGCCGCGGCATCAGCAGTAACGTTCGGCCTGCTCTCATAAATAATAGCAATTACGCCCATAGGCACACGTACTTTTTTTATTTTTATACCACTATTTGCGCATGTCTCCTCAAGTGTCTCGCCTATTGGGTCGTCAAGCGTGGCCACGTGGCGAAGTGCACTTGCCATGGCGGCAATGCGCTGTGGAGTAAGTGTAAGCCTGTCAATCATTACAGGTGCAATGTATGCACTTGCGGCGGCTACATCTTTTTCGTTCGCTTTTAATATTTCTTCCTCAAAGTCACAAATGCATTGTGCCATGCTTATTATTATTTCATTTTTTTCAGTTGTGCTTAAATTCAAAGCAACTTGCTTTGAATTCTTTGCACTTTCAAGTATGCTTTTTGTCGTCATTTTATGTTCCATCCTGCCATTTTGTACTTTTTGCTAAATAACTGCACCAATTAATGATATGCTATACAGGGTTGTTTGCAAACAAATGCTTTGGAAACAGCACAGGCACATTAAATACTAAAATATGTGCCTGCTTTTTTACCGTCGATAATATCATACAAACTGTTTGGCTTGCTGCCGTTTGTAATTATTGTGGGTATATTCGCGTCTGTTGCAATTTTTGCGGCTTCAAGTTTCGTGCGCATGCCGCCTGTGCCCAGTGCCGTGCCGGCACCCATTGCGCCGTTTATTATATCTTGCGTTATACAGCTTATGTTTTCAATTAATTTTGCGTCGCTGTTATTTCTTGGGTCTTTGTCATAAACGCCGTCAATGTCTGTCAGTAAAATTAAAAGGTCTGCTTTTACCCCTACGGCAACAATAGCACTTAAGGTGTCGTTGTCCCCAACAGCTATTTCTTGTGTTGCAACTGTGTCATTTTCGTTTATTATAGGAAGTGCGCCTAATTCAAGCAAACGGCACAACGTGTTTTTTACATTGACACTTCTTTGCTCGTGCGTTAAATCTTCACCTGTTAAAAGCACTTGTGCCACTGTGTGGTTATAGCTTTGGAAAAATCTGTCGTAGTTGAACATCAGCTCGCATTGGCCCACTGCGGCGGCGGCCTGCTTTGTTGGTATGTCTTGCGGCTTTTCACTCATCATTAATTTGCCAACGCCCATGCCTATTGCGCCGGACGACACAAGCAACAGCTCGTGCCCCGCATTTTTTATATCAGATAATATTTGGCATAATTTACGCACAAGGCGAATGTTTAGGTTGCCCGTTTTGTGCGTAAGTGTGGACGTGCCAATTTTTACAACTATGCGCATTTAAAGTCTCCGTTCAAAATATTACAACTTGTGTTGAATTTTTAATAATATCTGTAATTCAAAAAGCCTGATTTAATTATTAAGCTCTTTGCTGTTTCGGTGGAAATAACCCTTCCCTCTGACATAAGGCGCCCTTGAACGGCAAAACCCGGCACTTGCATTGTGCCGTATTTTGCTATATCGTTCAAATTATTAATACGAACTACTTTTTCGTCTATTTTTAATTCTTCAAGTGCAGCTTTTATGTTTTTATAATTTTCGTTACACCTATCATCATATCCGCCAAGCGCTACAAACGTTGGCTTGCGCAAAGAGTGGTTATCATCATAATTATCGTTGTCGGTCATATCGACATAACTTTTAGATGGTTTTTTCTTTGAAAATAATGACATAATAATCTCCATTCTGCGCGCAGAACAAAATGTATTGATAATCTCCAAAAATAATGGAGATTATTGGCATGTGCCATATGAGAATGCGCGCCTTAATAAATTGTTATCGTAATTTTTCGCGCTATGTCTTCATAATATATTTGGTTGTTTACGTTTCGGTTAAGGGTACATTTTTAATAAACAGTTCGCTAAGCTGTTTTTCGCTTACTGTCTGTGGCGAGTTGCTCATTAGCTCGCCTGAATTTTGCATTTTGGGGAAAGCTATAACGTCGCGAATACTGTCGCACTTAGAAATGAGCATTACAAGTCTGTCAAAGCCAAACGCCATGCCGCCGTGCGGTGGCGCACCGTACTTATATGCGTCTGTTAAAAAGCCGAAACTTTC
>CAYJMH010000023.1:0-32825 GCA_964371535.1 uncultured Bacteroides sp. | reverse complement strand
TATCACACTTCTTTGCCTCATGTCAATACCCTTTTTTGCTTTTTTGGTAATTTTTTTCACATTTTTTCTGTTTTATAATTCCTCTTACATTATATATAGCATATATTATATGCAAAATTGTTTTTTAACTAAAGGCAAAGCGCACCACAATAAAGGAAATAAACATTTTCAGCAAATTACGTATACTTTATTCATATTTTGTTTTTTTAAGCTAAAAGGCTCCGGTTTCACTTGTTTTTAGCTCTTGTGCTTTAATTGCGCTTCTTTTGTGCTTCTTTTTTATGATATACAATGAGTATATTTTGACAATAATATTATTTTTATTCCTCATATAATTTTTCTTTTTATTTCGAGTTTTCAATTTTCACACTTAGGCAATAGATTTTGCACGTAAAAAATGATATAATATTATAGCTTTATAATTTTGGTTATGTGTTAAGCCGACATTTAAAGTTAACTCTATTGCAAGAACGGAGAAAATGTTGAACAGACACAAGAATTTTAAATTTACAATAATTTCTTTTGCCTTGCTTGTGTGTGCTTTTTTTGCTTATTTGCTACACAGCAATACAAACATACAAACAAGCTACCATGTTTATGAAAACAACGGGCTTCCGACAGAATTTGACGGGTATATAATTTGCCATGTTTCTGACTTGCACAGTGCAACATTTGGAGAAAGCCAAAGCATACTTGTACAAAAAGTTGAAGCCACACAGCCCGACGCCATTTTTGTTACAGGCGATTTAATTGACAAGCGCAAATACGACCTTAACGCTGCAATGCAGTTTATAAATTCAGCTGTTGAAATTGCCCCGGTTTATTATGTAAGCGGTAACCACGAAGCATGGAGCGGAGAATATAAAAGCATTAAATTCGACCTTGAAAATGCAGGCGTTGTAATTTTAGACGATGACAAAACCGAATTGTCACAAGACGGCGCAATAATAGACTTGTACGGGTTGAAAGACCCTGACTTTTTAACGCATAGCTACATGCAAGGAACAGACGACAGTGCGCTTAATGCCAAGTTGCTGCAATGGCAAAGTGAGCGCGAAAATGATAAAAACGAGAATTTCAGCATACTGTTGTCGCACAGGCCTGAGCTTTTTAATATGTATGTTGAAAGTGGAATGAACCTTGTTTTCAGTGGGCATGCCCACGGCGGACAAATTCGCTTGCCGTTTATTGGCGGGCTTTTTGCGCCCGACCAGGGCTTTTTCCCAAAATACACAAATGGGTTTTACACACAGGGCGAAACAAGCATGTTTGTTAGCAGAGGCCTTGGAAACAGCATTTTTCCACTGCGCATTTTTAACAGGCCGCATTTGGCGGCAATTACGCTTTCGGGGGTTAGTAAATGAGGCGATACCTAGAAATAATACGGCGCAAAATGCACAATTTTACACTTAAGTGTACAGTTGTTTTAGCTTGTGTTGCAATTATGTTTTTAGTTTTTTTTGCGCTTGATAAAACAATGCGGTTTACAGAAATATTTGTAAACGGGCAAAGTGTTGCGCACATTTATGCGCCTGTTTATGCACAACAACACACACTGAACTTGGCAAACATAAAAACAATTCCACAAGATGATGTACACCTTACACAAAACGAAAACGGCTTTGCAACGTTTGATATAGAGCGCGCTTTTGAGGTGGAAATTACGGCGGACGGCACGACACAGAACTTTTTGACAACGCAAAAAAGTGTTCAAACATTGCTTAGCGAAAACGGATATGAATTAGGCGAGCATGATTATACAGAGCCATCTTTATATACTGTTGTAAGTGACGAAACTGCTGCTATTGACATTTTCCGTGTTGAGTATGTGCAATATGAAGTGGACGAGGTAATTCCATACGAGACAGAGATGCAATATACAAGCCTTTTTTATTTGTTCAGAGACACTGTGCTTGAAATTCAACAAGGGCAAGATGGTTATTTTAAAGGCGTAATGGAAGACAAGGTAATTAACGGGCAAGTGGTTGACACAAGGCAAGTAAGCACAGAAGTTGACACAGAGCCTGTTACCGAAATTTTAAAAGTGTACAAAGAACTTGAACCGATAAGCCCGCTAGAGCCACCTGACGGCATTACTGTTGAAGATTTTGTGCCCAGCAGCTACACAACTGTGTACGAAATGAAAGCAACGGGATATTATTCTGCTAGAGGCAAAGGGGCCAGCGGCCTTGGGCTTTACTACGGCACTTTTGCAGTTGACCCTACTGTTATACCGTACGGCACGAAAGTTTATATTGTATCTACAAATGGTAAATTTGTTTACGGCTGGGCAATTGCAACAGACACAGGCGCCTTTATTAACACTAACCGCATGCAAGTTGACTTGTTCTACGAAACGTATGCCGAAAGCGCCGCAAACGGTGTTCAACAGGTATATGTTTATGTGCCGTAATTAGGCGCATAAAAAGAGCGTATATTTATAATTTAAGTTTCTTAATTTAAATGTGAAGCAAAAAAATTTAGGCACAAACAAGCTATTTTATAATTTCTCAATGTTAGATAATGTCGATACTATTTAAACAAAAAGACAAAAAACGATTGATTTTTCGTTGTTTTAATGTTAAACTGGCACGTAGGGTAGCAACTGCGCAACTGCTTAATTTTACTGTCTTTTTGCGCAAGTGCTTTTTAAAAACAGTAAAACAGCCGTAAAAGCGGCAAGTAAAAAATTATTGTAGGGGGACAAAAAATGACATACGAGCAAATTATTAAGGAAGTAAAAACAATATTAAAAAAGGCAAACGCTGCGAAATTTACCGAGCGACTTGTTTACCAGTTTACAATTACGGGCGAGGGCGAGGGCAAGTTTTACGTTGAGATTGACGACGGGAAAATTAACGTACAACCATATGATTATAACGACTGTGACGCCGAATTTATCACAAGTGCTGACACGCTTGTTAAAATTTTAAAAGGCAAACAAGACCCTGTAATGGCATTTACGCTGGGCAAGCTTAAAGTTAACAAAAGCGTTGAAAAAGCATTGAAACTTAAAGATTTATTTCCCGAAAAGTAATTAAAGCTTTTAGTGCTTGCTGAAAAGTTGCTTTCACGCCGTTACATTTACCGAATAGGAATGTTTTATTATTAAATTTACAGGTGCCTGCCTTTTGTTGGGTGGCATCTGTTTTTTTTTGCAGTTTTTTACGCCACATGCATAAAAAGCCCTAAAAAAGCAATAATATTGTTAGCCGCGCTAATAGTATTACGCAGGGCTATATTATTGCTAAAGGAGGTAAACACAATGAACAACACAGGTGTAACATGCGACGTTTGCGAATGTTGCCACAATTTAGACAACTGCAAATGTTCTTTGCCAACAATCGAAGTGACACATCAGCGCACAAGTTCAAATTCAATGGATGTTCCACATTTTTGCAAAAATTATAAAGAGCAGTAAGCTATTTTTGCTTATCTGTTGTTACGTGCAAACAAAAACAATAGCAAAGTTTGTTATATGCAAGCAATTATTAACGTATTAAATTATACAAAAATATAAAAACACAAAAAGTGCAGGCCGCATTTTTTGTGTTTTTATTTTGCTTTTACATTTATCATCATTGCTGTAACTTCTTTTGTTGAAAAAGTGCGCATTATATAGTATAATAATATGAACCATGCAATTATTTGCAATAAAAATAAATTTTTATTATCATGGCGTGCCGCAACATACGGCACAAGCCAAAAAATCTCCATTTTGCACGGAGGTTTTTCAATATTATTTGTGCTGTGCACAGAATGGAGATTTGCATGAAAGAAAAATTTATACCGCTTTCGGTTCCGAACTTTTGCGGCAAAGAAAAAGATTATGTTAACGACGCCGTTGTTAGCGAGTGGGTTTCAACCGGCGGTAGTAAAGTGGCAGACTTTGAAAAGGCAATATCCTCATACGCAAACATACCTTATGCCGTTGCGTGCAACAGCGGAACATCGGGCTTGCACCTTGCAATGCTTGTGTGCAACATAAACGAAGAAAATGAGGTGTTGGCGCCTGCTTTAACTTTTATAGCGGCAGTTAACCCTATTAGGTATGCCGGCGCACAGCCTGTTTTTATCGGTTGTGATGACACACTATGTATGTGCCCTGTTTTAACACAAGAATTTTTGCAAAACAACACAAAAATGGTTGGCGGCAAGTGCATTAACAACAAAACAGGCAAGCATATTAAGGCAATTTTACCTGTGCATGTTTTTGGAAACATGGCCGACATGCCTGCTTTTTTACAAATAGCTACACAGTATAATTTAACAGTAATTGAAGACGCAACAGAGGCGCTTGGCACTTACTACACGTCGGGCGAGTTTGCCGGCAAAATGGCAGGCACAATTGGCGACGTTGGTGTTTTTAGCTTTAACGGCAACAAACTAATTACAACAGGTAGCGGCGGCATGCTTGTTACAAACAACGCAAACAGGGCAAACAGGGCGCGTCATTTGTCTACACAGGCCAAAAGCGATGAGCTTTATTATTTACACGACGAAGTTGGGTATAATTACAGGCTTACTAATTTGCAGGCGGCGCTAGGGCTCGCTCAAATGGAGAATATTGAAAAGTTTATTAAACACAAAAACAAGATGTACGACTTTTATTACAAGCATTTGAACGGCAAAAACGGCTTTGAAATTTTGCCGTTTAACGAGAACATAAGAAGCAACAAATGGTTTTACAGCCTTTATTTAACAGATGATGCACACGCTTTGCGCGATGAGGTAATTCAAAAAATGGGCACGGTGAAAATTCAAACACGCCCTGTTTGGGGCCTTATTTCAGACCAGGCCGATTATATGAAAAACGAAAGCTTTGGCCTTGGCAAAGCGCGCGACTATGTACAGCGAATTGTAAACATACCGTGTTCTACAAATTTATCGGTTGCAGACGCACAGCGTGTTGTAAAAGAGCTGCTAGCGCTTTAAGGCGCAAATTTTACATATAGGGGGAAATTTATGCGCATTAACGATATTATTATAAGCGAAAGCGCAACAGTGTTAAACGCAATGGAGCTGCTTGAAAAAACAGGGCTTACCGTGCTTTTTATAGCGCCCGACATGAAACTTACGGCTGTAATTACAGACGGCGACATACGCCGCTATATACTTAGCGGTGGCGACTTAAAAGGCCCTGTAAGCAAAATGGCGAATTACAAGCCGAAATTTTTAAACGTTGAAGACAGAAGCGAGGCGAAAGATTTTGTTTTAAACAGTGCCATTTCCGCAGTTCCGCTTTTAGACAAAAAGGGCAAAATTGACGACATTGTGTTTGCAAACAGCCTTGACGTCGACATGCAAAAAAAGGCAAGTTTGCCGGTTGTAATAATGGCAGGCGGGCTTGGTACACGTCTGTATCCATATACAAAAATACTGCCAAAACCACTTATACCTATTGGCGAACTTCCAATAGTAGAGCACATTATGAACAGGTTTATTCACGTTGGCAGCAGTGAGTTTTATATGGTTGTAAACTATAAAAAGAACATGATAAAAAGCTATTTTAACGACAACGAAGTGCAATATAACGTGAAGTATATAGACGAGGACAAGCCGCTTGGAACAGGTGGCGGTTTAAGCCTTTTAAAGGGTAAAATCAGTGATACGTTTTTCCTTACAAACTGTGACATACTTATAGACGCCGATTTTGCCGATATTTATGAGCAGCACAAAAAGTGCGGAAATGTTATTACGATGGTTTGTGCCGTAAAAAACTTTACAATACCTTATGGCGTTATTGACCTTGACGAAAACGGCTGTGTCAGCAAAGTGCGTGAAAAACCCGACATGAACTTTTTAACTAACACAGGCGTGTATGTTGTTGAGCCTTGCGTTGTTAACGAGCTGCAAGACGATATGTCAATAGGCTTCCCTGATATAATGGATAACTACCGAAAAGCGGGAAAGCGCGTTGGTGTTTACCCAATAAGCGAGCACAGCTGGATGGACATGGGCCAGGTGGAAGAGCTTGATAATATGCGCCGCCGCCTTGAAGAAAAAAGCGTCTAATCGAAAGTGGAAACAGCAGTAGCCTTCAATAATGCACCAATTTTCCTGACAATTTTTTAAAGCACTATAATAACAAGTGCACAGCGCAGCGGCCGTGCAAAAATTACAGAATAATTGCAGTTACTTGTAAAAAAACAGAGAGGAACGGTATAAAAGTATGGCAGTATGTATTATAGCAGAGGCTGGTGTTAACCATAACGGAAGCCTGGAAGTTGCAAAAAAAATGGCGCTTGCCGCAAAAGAGGCCGGCGCGGACATTGTTAAGTTTCAAACGGCAGTGCCGGAGCTTGTTGTAAGCAAATTTGCCGAGAAAGCAGAGTACCAAAAGGAAGCAACGCAAAGCACCGAAAGCCAACTTGAAATGGTGCGTAAAATACATTTTGACTTCGACTCTCACAGGCAGTTGCAGGCTTATTGCAACGAAATTGGCATTGCCTATTTGTCGTCGGCTTTCGACAATGAAAGCATAGACTTTCTTGCCGGCATTAATATGGCGGTGTGGAAAATACCCTCGGGCGAGATTACAAATTTGCCGTACCTTGAAAAAATAGCGGCACTAAAAAAACCTGTGCTGCTTTCAACCGGCATGAGCACACTTAGCGAAATTGAAGACGCCGTTAATGTGCTTGAAAGCGGCGGCGCCACTGACATAACGCTTCTTCATTGCAACACAGAGTACCCAACGCCGTACGAGGACGCAAACCTACTTGCAATGCGCGACATACAAGAGTACTTCAGTTGCCCCGTCGGTTATTCAGACCATACACCGGGTTTTGAAGCTGATATTGCCGCAGTTGCACTAGGTGCGGTTATAATAGAAAAACACTTCACGCTTGATAAAAACATGCACGGGCCTGACCATAAAGCAAGCCTTAATACGGAAGAGTTAAAGCAAATGGTAACGGCCGTGCGAAACACCGAGCGTGCGCTTGGCAACGTTAAAAAGCAAGTTACAAAAAGCGAAGAGAAAAACAAGCCAATAGCGCGAAAAAGCATAGTTGCAAAAATGCCTATTAAAAAGGGCGAAGTTTACACGCAAGAAAACCTTGCTGTTAAACGCCCAGGCACAGGCATAAGCCCAATGAAATGGTACCACGTAATGGGTAAAGAAGCGCCCCGAGATTTTGAAGAGGACGAAATGATTGAATTGAGCGTTAGGAAGTAAACACAATGCAAAAATTAGCCATAGTCACAAGCACACGGGCAGAATACGGGCTTCTTCGCCGTGTTATAAAAGCAATGTGCCGCCGCACGGACATTGACGTTAATGTTATTGTAACCGGTACACATTTAAGTGCGCAGTTTGGAAACACCGTAGACGAAATAGAAAAAGACGACATTGACATTGCCGCAAAAATACCTATTTTAGAGTATGGCACAAGTACGGCTTACGATACAACACGCACTATGGCACACACACTAATGGTATTTACACAGTACTTTAACGAAAACACGCCAAACGCTGTAATGCTTCTTGGCGACAGGTACGAAATTTTGGCAGTTAGCCTTGCAGCAAGCGGCCTATCAATACCCGTTATACACATAAGCGGCGGCGACGTTACACACGGCGCACAAGACGACTATTACAGGCACTGCATAACAAAAACCGCGGCGCTTCACTTTCCGTCTTGCCGGCAGTACGCACAGCGTGTAATACGCCTTGGCGAGCAACCCGACACAGTGCACAATGTTGGCGGCCTTGGCGATGAGAACATACGCAAGCTTAAACTTTTAAGCATGGCAGAACTTTCTGAAATCATAAATTATGACGTAAAAAGCCGCTATTTCCTTGTAACATACCACCCACAAACTGCCGGTGGGCACAGCATGCCGCCAATAGAAAAGTTCAAGCAACTTATAAATGCGCTTCAAAAATTTAGCGTTGGCTGTATTTTTACAAAGGCAAACGCCGACGCCGGCGGCGCCGAGATTAACAATTATATTGACAAAATTTGCGCAAAACGTGATGATTATATTGCGTTTACAAGCATGGGTGTGTTAAAATATTTATCGGCAATGAAATATTGCGCCGCCGTTGTCGGCAATTCATCGTCAGGCGTTGTTGAAACGCCAACAATGGGTGTACCTGCAATTAACATTGGCACGCGCCAAAGCGGCAGGATAATTTGCAATAACGTTGTTTGCTGTGACGATGACGAAAGCAGCATTGAGGCCGCCATAATAAAAGTTCTTGAAAACAAATTTGCGCAAGACGCAAAAAAAGTGAAAAGTCCGTACAACGGTGGCGACACCGCACAGCAAATCGCCGATATAACATCAACTTTTATGCGTAATTATGACAGCACAACTGCTAAAATTTTTTACGACGGAAAATACACAACCGAAACGGAGACAATGTAATGTTAGAATTTTATACTGATTTTAGAAATGTTTTAACCGAATTGTTAAATATGCAACTGGATGACACACCGCTTGTTTTGTTAAGCGTGCTGTCTCAGGTGCTGCGTTTTGGTTTGCTTGCACTTTGCATATTGTCGGCTGTTCTTTTTATACAGCTTATTATTACAATTTTCAACAAGAACAGCCGTGGAAAGAATTTCAAGAACCCAATATTCATTGCTTTAACGCTCATAGTTACCGCGGGTATATCTATATTTGCTTTTCTGCCCATCAGTGTGGCACCAAAGCACACAGCAACAAGTGCTGCTTTTCAAGATATATTGTTTACTGAAGAAGTATATGCACAGCAAGACGACGTGCAGGACATAACTGCCCCACAGGGTGAGAACGCCGAGGAAGAAGCCGAAAATATAACTTCCGCCGAGGGCAAGAACGACGACGAAAATGAGAAGGAAAACGCCAAAAGCTTTGTTATTTCATCGCACGCCGAGCTTGAACCACAGTATACACAGCAAATTACTGAACTGCTTTTGGACACGCAGTGCACGCGCACCTTAAAGAGAAACTTGCCCGAAGAGGACGGCCAAAACATACTGTTTCGCCTTGAGAACGGCGATGTTTGGCAAATAAGGCTTAATGCACAGGGCGGCTATGCATTTAAGGAAGAGAATGTAGATTTTATATACGAAATAAACGATTATGAAGAATTTCATGTATCACTAAGCCAAATATTACAGGCATAAAGAAAGAAGCGGTAATAATAATGCTTTTAAACAACATTAAAAACTTTAAAGTTGAAAACGTTCTTATAGTGGGCCTTGGCAGCATGGGCAAGCGCCGCGCACGCCTTATTAAGGGCGTGCAAAACAGCATTAACATTTGCGGCGTAGACACTTCACAAGATAGGTGCAACGACGCACAAGGCCTTGGCATAACAGCTTTTAGCACTATTGCAGACGCACTGCAAGCGCAAAAGTTTGATGCCGCATTTGTTTGCACGGCGCCCATAACACACGCCGCTGTAATAAAAGAACTGCTGGCTGCAGGGCTAAACGTTTTTTCAGAGCTTAACCTTGTCGACACTGCGTATGACGAACTTATCAGCACGGCCAAACATAAGAATTTGCATCTTTTTTTAAGCAACACAATGCTGTACAGGAAAGAAATTCAGTATATTAAAAGCACAGTTGAGGTTTTTAATTCACCGCTTAATTACATTTACCACATAGGCCAATATTTACCCGATTGGCACCCGTGGGAAAGTTATAAGAACTTTTTTGTGGGCGATAAGCGCACGTCCGGAATACGCGAAATTTTTGGAATAGACTTGCCCTGGCTGTGCGAGACTTTCGGCGAAGTAGTAAGCGTGCATGCACAAAGCGACAAGCTTACCGCACTTGATATTGATTATGACGACAGCTATTACATAACGTTGCGCCACAAAAACGGTACAAAGGGCTTTCTTGCAACAGATGTTGTAAGCCCGAAACCGGTGCGCAGTTTTGAAGTTTTTGGTGAGGGGCTGCACATTTTTTGGAACGGCAGCCCTGAAAGCCTTCTTAAATACGACGTTGAGAACAAAATTAATTTGCCTGTTAACACGTATGCGCAGTATGAACACGACGAAAAGTACAGCGACAACATAGTTGAGAACGCATATGTAGATGAAATACTTGACTTTTTTGAAATGATAACGCACGGCAGTGTGCCCCTGTGGAGTTTTGAGAAGGACAAGAAAGTTATCGAGTTAATCGAGAGAATTGAGGCTTCTGCCAATTCGAAAAACCAGAAGCTCTAATTGCTTCTTTTATTGAACACATGCGCTTTGTGCTTGTGTTCATGCTGCTTAGATTTTGCCCGCTTCAACTAGTGCCACACTATTTACAAAATGCGCAAATTATGCGCGTTAATTTAAAGCTGGAAGGTGCAAGCTTATGTCCGCAAAAGAACAAAAAAACACTGTGCTTAACATACTTTTTGTAGGTGTTGGAAGCATTGGCACACGCCATTTGAACAATTTGCACACTACTGCGCAAAACATGGGCATTTGCCTTTATGCAGATGCTCTGCGTTATACAAAAAACAGCGAATTACCGAAAGAATTACCCGACGGCACAAAAAAACTTTTGCGCACACAGTACACACAGTGCCAAATAGATATAATGCCTGTTTATGATGCCGTTTTTATAACAAACCCCACAAACTTGCATTTCGAGGCTATGCACTCTCTTAGAGATAAAACAAAAGCTTGGTTTATTGAAAAGCCTATTTTCGATAGCACCGATTACAACATAAACGACTGCATTCACAGTTGGCAAAAGGCATACGTTGCAGCGCCCATGCGCTATTGCAAAACAATGTTAGAGCTTAAAAAAATACTGCCGAATTTAAGCGTTTACAGTGCACGTGTTTTGTGTTCTTCCTACTTACCAAATTGGCGCAAGGGTGTAGACTACCGCACAACGTACTCTGCACACAAGGAAATGGGCGGCGGCGTTACAATAGACTTAATTCACGAATGGGACTATTTGCACGGCCTGTTTGGTGCACCCGAAAGTTTGCACAATTTCAAGGGCACATACAGCCACCTTGAAATTAATTCAGACGATATATCAATTTATATTGCACAATATAAAAACATGCTATGTGAAGTGCACCTTGATTATTTTGGCCGCCAATACCGCCGAAACATTGAGCTTTTTTGCAAAGAAGGCACCGTTACAGCAGATTTTGGAAGCGGAACGCTAACACTTGAAGACGGAACTGTTATTGATTGCAGCGAGGACGTGAACGAGCGCTATTTAAAAGAAATGCACTATTTTTTAAACTATGTTTTGCATGACAGCAATAATACCCACGCGAAAAACGAAAGCACTAACACACCCGAACACGCGCTTGAGGTTTTAAAGCTTACACTGGGCGAAATTTAAAAATCGAGGTTTTTCAAAATGAAAAATATACTTATAACAATTTGCGGCAGGGCCGGAAGCAAGGGCTTTAAGAACAAAAACCTAAAAACGTTTGACGGCTATCCACTAAGCCATTACAGCCTTGCGGCGGCAATGCTTTTTATAAATGCACGCAAAGACTTGCACATTGACATGTGCCTTAACACCGACAGTGAGCCGCTTGTGGACGTGGTGCGCGATTTTTGCCCGGACATAACTGTTTTAATGCGCCCGGAAGAGCTGTGCGGTGACGTTGTGCCCAAAATGCCTGTTTACCAAGACAGCTTGAATCGCATGGAAAAATTAAACTCTATATCGTATGATTATATTATTGACCTAGACATTACAAGCCCGCTTAGAAAAGACTATGACATAAACGGCGCACTGGCAGTAAAACAAGACAAGCCACAGCTTGACTTAATTTTTTCAGTTACGCCAAGCCGCCGCACACCTTACATGAACATGGCAAAACTTGTTGGCGACAGGGTAGAAAAAGTTATAGACCACCGCAATACTGCACGGCAACAAACACCTCCTGTATATGACATAAATGCGTCTATATATGTATTCGATCGTGATTTTCTTGCAACGAACGAGAGCGGCTTTGTTTGGGACGGTGCTTGCGGTATGTATGAAATGGCAGACACAGGCGTAATTGATATTGACAGCGAAGAAGATTACCTTTTAATGGAGGCAATTGCAAAGCATTTATACGCCACAAACGAAAATTTTGCAGCAGTACAAAATGCATTAAAGAAGTAAGCTGTATTTTCTTGCTTTCCCATGTGAAGGCAAGCGCCCTTTAAAAATTTAATTTGATACACAAAAAGCTACCGCTTGTCAGGTATAACCTGCCACCGGTAGCTTTTAGCTTTAATTTGTCCGTGCCTTTCGTTTTGCCGGCTTTTGGCACAATTTATTGACAAAGGAAAATATTAATTTTGTTGTAAATATCGTTCACTTTTTCGTGCCGCCCAGCACGTTTTTATAGCCGCCGCTGCCATACTGTATGCACCTGTTAATTCTGCTTATTGTTGCAGTGCTTATTTCAACGCTTTTTACAATTTGCTCATACGTTTGCCCGCTAATAAGCATTTTTGCCACTTGTACGCGCTGTGTCATGTCTGCCACTTCCTTTATTGTGCACAAGTCTTCAAAAAAATCATAGCAATCCTCTATTGTTTGCAAGCTCAAAATGGCTTTAAAAAGCTCGTCAGTATGTTCGTTTTTTAAATTTGCATTATTGCTTGCCATGTCGCGCTCCCATTCTGCGGTGCATTACCGCATGGTTTTTTGTTTTGTGGCATTCTTTACTTTTTTCGCCTCTTTCGCTCTCATTCTTGCAGCCTTAATATACTGCGCAAAAGGCAAACAATTAAATAAAACTGCCGCTCAAGGTTTATTCCGGGCTATTAATCATAAACACAATTCTCTGTTTTCCCGTCTAAAAAAGCCTTCAAATTATTTGTTGCAATTTCCATAATCCTCTGTCTGCACTCAATGGACGCCCATGCAATATGCGGCGTAATAAAACAATTTTTTGCGCCAAGCAATGGGTTATCCTCGTTAATCGGCTCTTGCGTAGCTACGTCAACACCTGCGGCGTAAACTTTGCCGCTATTCAATGCTTCTGCAAGGTCTGCCTCGTTAATAAGCGGCCCGCGTGATGTATTTATTATTATAACGCCGTCTTTCATTTTTGCAATGGCGTCTTTGTTTATTATGCCCTGCGTGCTCTCAAAAAGTGGGCAGTGCAGGCTTATTACGTCTGATTTTTCCAATAATTCGTCAAGGCTTACATACGTTGCAATTTCACGCCCTTCGTCAGTTTCTGTGCGGTTATATGCAATTACGTTCATTCCCAACGCCTTCGCAATTCGTCCTGTCGCCTTGCCAATCCGCCCAAATCCTATTATTCCGATAGTCTTGTTTTGCAGTTCAATAAGTGGGTAGTCCCAAAAGCAAAAGTCAGCACAAGCCGCCCATTTGCCGCCATGCACCGCTTTGCTGTGGTGTCCAACGTTGCCGCAAATTTCAAGCAACAGCGATATGGCAAACTGCGCCACCGCAAGTGTACCATAAGCCGGCACGTTACAAACGGGTATGTTGCGCTGTTTTGCGGCGTCAATATCCACAACGTTATATCCTGTTGACAAAAGGCCTATATATTTTATGCTTTTGCACTCGTCTAACATCTGCTGTGTAATGGGCGTTTTATTTGTAACAACAACTTCCGCTGTGCCAATGCGTTTTTTTATTTCGCTCGCTTTTGTTCTGTCGTAAACTGTAACTTCCCCAAGTGCCTCAAACGTACTCCAGTTTAAATCGCCCGGGTTTTCTGTGTGTCCGTCTAAAACTACAATTTTCAAACTTGCTTCCCTCTTTCACTATTTATCTATAAACAATTTACGTTTCTGCGAAATTTTTACCTCGTTTTTTGCAAAAGTGCCTTTGTCAACGTCTTCTATTTTGCAAGGTTTTCAATAATATTCTTCGTAATGTTCGCTGCCGTTGTGCAATATTCGCTAATGTCAAATGGTTTACCCACAAGCGTTTCATGCGCATTTTCGTCTGAATCATCGCTCATTGCACGAACTATTAAGAACGCCGTATCGTTTTTTGCGGCTATGTGCGCAACTGCCGCACCTTCCATTTCAACGCAGTCGGGTGCACATTTTTGCTGTATCGCTTTTTTTGTGGCGCTGTCGCCAACAAAAATGTCGCCTGTTGCAATTTTGCCCACAATGTGTTTAACACCTGCTTGCTCGCAAGCACTTTGTGCGGCCTTTAACATTGTAGCGTTGCTTTTAAACTCTTTCAAAAAAGGGTATGCTTGGCAAATCATGTCGTTTTGTGCGTCGTGATATAAAACAGTTTCACCTAATACAACGTCGCCCACGCTTATTTTGCTTGTCATGTTGCCTGCAATGCCGCTGAAAAGTATTGCGTTTGCGCCAAAATTTGTAATTAACAGCTGTGTTGCCGCCGCCGCATTAACTTTGCCCATGCCTGCACAGCAAAGTACTATTTTTTTGCCGCAAAGCTCACCAATATAAAACGTGTTGCCGCCTATTTTTTCTTCTGTTCTATTTTGCAATTCGTCGTATGTATTTTTTATTTCTTCAGGCATTGCGCCTAATATACCAATAGTATTAAACACGCTTATTTCTCCGTTTCGTATTTTGTTTGTTTCACAAAAGGACGTAAGTTTATCCGCTTTTCAAACTCCTCATTTACTTACAAGAAATTCAATAATATCGCCGTCTTTTACAACGTAGTCTTTGCCCTCTGTTCGCTGCAAGCCCTTTGCTTTTACGTTTGCCATGTTGTGCTCGCAGCTTACAAAATCGCTGTAGCTTACAACAACGGCGCGTATAAAGCCACGCTCGAAGTCAGAGTGTATTTTGCCTGCGGCCTCCGGGGCTTTTGTGCCGTTTTTAATTGTCCATGCCCTGCACTCTTTTTTGCCGTCTGTTAAATAGCTAATAAGGCCAAGCAGTGCATAGCTTGATGATATCAATTTGTCAAGCCCTGTTTCTTTTATGCCCATCTCAAGTAAAAACTCGTGTTTTTCTTGTTCGGAGTAGCCTGCAATGTCCTCTTCTGTTTTTGCACAAATAGGTATGCAAACCGCATTTTCTTGCTTTGCAAGCTCGCTTACTTTTTTGTATTTATCGTTATTCTCCATGCCTTCCATAAGGTCGTCTTCGCTCATGTTAGCGGCAAAAATAATAGGCTTTTTTGTCAACAACCCAAGTTCACGCACAATGGCGGCTTGCTCTTCGTCTTGCTCGTTAAAATCAAAACTGCGCGCATTTTTTGCACTGCTTAAATGCTCTTCAAGTTGCTTTAACCACTCGAAAGTTGCAAGCGCTTTCTTGTCTCCGCCCTTTCCAAGTTTGGCAAAGCGCTCTTTTCGTGTTGTCACGTGCTCAAGGTCGCTTAAAATAAGTTCGGTGTCTATTGTTGCTATATCGCGCAATGGGTCTACTTCACCGTCCACGTGTACTATGTCGTCATCTTTAAAGCAACGCACTACATGCACAATTGCATCACATTCGCGTATGTTGCCCAAAAATTTGTTGCCCAGCCCCTCGCCTTTGCTGGCACCCTTAACAAGGCCTGCAATGTCTACAAATTCAACAATAGCCGGTGTTTTTTTGTCTGTTTGCCATATGTCCGCCAATTTGTCAAGGCGGCTGTCCGGCACCGGCACAATGCCTACATTTGGTTCAATTGTACAAAACGGGTAATTTGCCGCGCCTGCACCCGCATTTGTAATTGCGTTAAATAACGTACTTTTTCCAACATTCGGCAAGCCTACTATGCCAAGTTTCATTTCTGTATCATTCCTTTTATTAAAATTCTATGCCTTCAGGTGCCGAAGCTGCCCCCAAAGCCTTTGTTTGTCAACAGCCCCGTTCCGGTAAAAACTGTGCCACCACAACACGCTTGTTACACCCAAGCGCACGCAGGCACAGCCAAATTGCCGCGGTGGTTTTGCCCTTGCAGCCACCGCAATAAATATATGTGTATAAGCCTTTGCCACTTACCCTTCGCTGTAATTTTCAATTAGCTCTTGCTTTTTTTTACGTGGTAGTCTTTTTATTTCAAGTTCTCTTTTAAGCGCCTCGCTCATGCTTGCGCACGCTTCTTTATACACAAGTTTTACAGGCAAGCGCCCCCTTGTGTATTTCGCGCCTTTTTTACCGTTATGTGCTGTTAGCCTTTTTTCAACATTAAACGTAAAGCCACTGTATAGTGAACCGTCTGCACATAGCAAAATATAAACAAAAGCACGTTTTTGTGCTCTTTTTTCTTTTTGCGGTGCCTTTTCGGTGTATCCGCCTCTTTGTATTTCAGGCGTATCAATGTTTGTCTTTTCTTTCATTTCGCCGCTTTGTCTTGCATGTTCTTTATGCACATGCTCAAATACATTTGCGCTTTCTTCTACTTGCTTTTTTGCGCTTTTCATATGCTTACTCGTACACTTGCTTGCCCGAAAACACACAGGCAACGCGTTTTACGGCCGGCTGTTCGCGCATTAGCTGTGTTGCGGCGCAAAGCACTGCACCGCCACTTGCCGACACAGGTATGGCGTCTGCAAGAAGTAGCTCGCCTGCTGTACTAATTGCCTTGCTACTTGGCACTGCCATAACCGCATCTACAATATAGGGGTTATAATTTTCAGGTATAAAGCCGGCGCCAAGCCCTGGTATTTGGTGTTTGCCAATTGCGCCGCCGCCAATTGCCTGGCTTTCAAACGGCTCTACTGCAATAACGCGCACATTAGGTATCCAAGCTTTCGCATACTCTCCAACGCCCGTTATTGTGCCACCACTACCTACGCCAATAATAATGGCATCAAGGTCATCGCCGGCGGCACGCACTATGGCAGGGCCTGTTATTCTGCGGTGAAATTCTGCGTTTAGGTCGTTTGAAAAATAATTAACGAAGAACGCATTCATGTCTGTTGCAATTTGTTGTGCGCGCTCCATCATGCTTTCCCTACTGGAAAGGTAGCTTATCAGTGTAACTGTTGCGCCAAGGCGCGCAAACATTTGCTGGCGTTCTACCGGCACAGACGCAGGCATACAAAGCACAAGTGGGTGGTTTGAGTGCTTACATGCAATTGCAAGTGCAACCGCAAAACTTCCACTGCTTGCCTCAATTACAGTTTGCCCCGGTGAAAGCAGGCCTTTTTCTGTTGCAAGTGCCAAAATGCCTTCTGCAAGTGCGTCTTTAATAGAATTTGTTGCACCACCGTAAGCCAAGTACGCCAAAATGTTGCCGTCTATGTGGTGGCGCTTGCAATAACCTGTAAGCTCTACAACGGGCCTTGCGTATAATGTCTCATAATAATTTTTGTTTACGTGCATTTTTGTCGCCTCTTTCAAGGTATTTTGGCGCTTAGGTATATACGTATTTATTATACTACAACTATATAAATTTTGCACTATTTTTTTACAAGAAGCCGCTATTTTTTTACACTAGTCTTTTTTATGCTTTTTGCCGTGCTTTCCTCTTGCGTGCTTTTTGTCGTGCCCTTCATGTTTTGCACCGCTTCTCTTGTGCTTGTGTGCACCGTGTTGCTTCGCGCCTTTTCCCCAGCCTTTTGCCGCTTTCATTATTTTTACGCTAACAGGCTTGCCGCAAATTTTCAAGTTTTGAAGGTCAGCGTTAATGTTTTCAATAAGCTCACTTGGCACTTCTACAAGCGCAAAGTCATCGCTTATTGATATTTTGCCTATCAACTTTGACGTTATCCCTGTGCGCTCTGTTATTGCGCCAACAATGTGGTTTGCACTGCATTTTGACGAGTAACCAACATCTAGCTTTAACATGCCGTAATTGTGTTTTTCGTCTGTGCCTTTTTTGGCGCGTACTTCTTTATATTTAGGCTCTGTACTTTTTTTGAACGCCGGCAAATTAAATAGCTTAGGCGTTTTTTTGTCAAAAGCAATGCCGGCAAAGCACACAGCAATTTGCTCGTGTGTGTATCCGCGGCTTTCAAGCTCGCTAACAATTTCATGTGCGCTTCTTGATGCCTCTGCCGCCAGCGCTGCCTCTGCCTTTTCTATGTCGCGCTGTATGTCTGTTGTTTTTATGCTCTCAACAGTCGGCACATCAATTTCTTCCATCTCGCAGTTAAGTCTTCTTGCAAAGTCTCTTAACGTTGCAAATTGCTGCTTTCCACAGCACAGTGTTACTGCGGTGCCGCTTTTGCCTGCACGGCCTGTTCTTCCTATCCTGTGCACATAATGCTCTGAAATTTTCGGTATGTCGTAATTATATACAAAGTCAACATCGTTTACATCAATGCCCCTTGCCGCAACGTCTGTTGCAATAAGTATGTGCGACTTGCCGCTTTTAAAGTCAGCCATAACGGCACTGCGCTGGTTTTGGCGCATGTCGCCGTGCAAACCGCGCGCAGATATTCCAAAATCACACAGCACTTTTGTAAGCTCGTCTACCATGCTTTTTGTGTTTGCAAAAATTATGCTGCACTGCGGCTTATGGTAGTGTATTAAAAGTTTTAATGCCTCGTTTTTATATGCCTTCGGTATTTGCACAAATACTTGCCTTATTGCCGCAAGTGTTGCCTTGTCTTTCACAAGGTTTATACGTGTTGCATTGTTTTGAAATTCGTTTGTTATCTCTAAAATGCCCTTTGGTATTGTGGCAGAAAACAAAAGAGTTTGGCGCTCACTCGGCGCGTCTTTCAGTATTGTTTCAATGTCCTCTTTAAAGCCCATGTTCAACATCTCGTCGGCTTCGTCAAGTATTATCATGCGCAAGTTGTTAAGTTTCAGTGTGCCGCGTTTCATATGGTCCATTATTCTGCCCGGCGTGCCTATAACTATGTTTGCCGTGCGCAGCGCCTTAAACTGCGCCTTATAGTCTGCCCCACCAAAAATATCTGCAATTTTTATATGTGGCATATACTTTGTAAGTTTGCGTATTTCACCGGCGCACTGCTGTGCAAGCTCACGCGTTGGCGACAGTATAAGCGCCTGTATGCTTTGTATGTTTTCATCTATTCGCTCAACACACGGTATTGCAAACGCCATTGTTTTTCCCGTTCCTGTTTGAGATTGCGCCAATATATCAACGCCCTCTCTAATAATAGGTATTGTTTTTGCCTGTACGCCCGTTGCCTTTTCAAAGCCCATTTTTTCAACAGCACGCAGCATATCATCGCTTAGTTCAAGTTCTTTAAATGTAATCAAGTTGTCTCCTTTATTTGTTGTTAATTGCGTATTATAAAACAAACGGCAGGTGCCTTGCACCCACCGTTTTAATTTATTTTGTTGTAACGGAACTTGTATTATAGCACATTTGTACAAAAAAAGCAATAATTTTTGTCATTATTACTGTATATAAAATATTGCGTAAATACATAAAAAAAATGTGCTAAACCGAAAATTCAGTAAAAATGCATTGATATGTTTCGAATTGTGTATTATAATGTTTATATAAGCTTACAGGCATAAAACTGCCTGTTTTTTAACAACGCGGGAGGTTTAAAGTGGCTTGTTTCAAAAACAAACGAAATAACTATATTTCTTTTTGTGCAAGTAAGCACTTTAATACTTTTACAGCGCAAAAAAAATTAACTTGAAGCCGTACTGTACCCTTGTGGTATTTGTGCGGTATTTTAATTATGTTAGGAGATGTAACCATGAACAAGAAAGTAGCTGTTTTAATGGGGTCAGACAGTGACTGGCCCGTTGTAAAAGGTGCCGTAAGCCAGCTAAAGGCTTTTGGCATACCTTGCGAAGTACATGTTATGAGCGCACATCGCACGCCCGACAAGGCTTCTGAGTTTACAAAAAACGCGAAAAATAACGGGTTTGGCGTAATAATAGCCGCGGCAGGCATGGCTGCGCACCTTGCGGGTGCAGTTGCGGCCAACACAGTTTTGCCTGTTATTGGCATACCATGCAGGGGCGGCGCGGCCGACGGCCTTGACGCACTTCTTGCAACTGTACAAATGCCGCCGGGCATACCTGTTGCAACTGTGGCTATTGGCGGTGCAAAAAACGCGGCAGTTCTTGCGGCACAAATGCTTGCAATTGAGGACGAGCGTATTTACAACTTGCTTTTAAATGCAAGGCAAGACATGGCAAGCCAAATTGCGCAAAAAGACGCGGCATTGCAAAAAGAAGTAGAAGCACTGTAAACAAAAAGGCATAAATTATGAAAAGGACGGTATTTAAAAATGGAAAAAAGAGAATTATTATACGAGGGCAAGGCAAAAAAAGTATTTGCAACAAGCGAGGAGAACGTTGTGCTTGTTGATTATAAAGACGACGCAACAGCAGGCAACGGCGCAAAAAAAGGCACCATTAGGGGCAAGGGCGTTGTTAACAACCGCGTTACAAACAGAATGATGAAAATGCTTGAAGAAAAAGGCATACCAACACACCTTGTACAAGAAATAAGCGACAGGGAAACGCTTGTTAAAAAAGTTAGCATTGTGCCGCTTGAAGTAATAGTGCGTAACGTTGCAGCCGGCAGCCTTGCAAAGCGCCTTGGCATGGAAGAGGGCACAGTTTTAAAAAGCACAGTTCTTGAATTTTGTTATAAAGACGACGACCTTGGCGACCCAATGATTAACGAATACCACATTGCAGTGCTTGAGGCCGCAACGAAGCAAGAAATTGACATTATTTCAGACTATGCGCTGAAAATAAACGGATACATGACAGACTACTTGAAAGATGCAGGCATTGAGCTTATAGACTTTAAGCTAGAGTTCGGCAAACTTGCAGACGGCACAATTGTTCTTGCAGACGAAATTAGCCCTGACACATGTCGTTTTTGGGACAGCAAGACACACGCGCATTTAGACAAAGACCTTTTCCGCCGTGACCTAGGCGGTGCCGAAGAGGCTTATGCCGAAGTTATGAACCGCCTTTTAGGTGAATAATTTCAGACAGTATAATTGTAATATATGTAATTGCATAAATTAAAATGCTATATTTTTTACATACAAAACAAGAAATAAATTAATATAATCAGCACATGAAACGGGGCTTTTTATGAATATAAGCGACAAATACGGCGAGTCGAGCGACAAATTACACGAAGAATGCGGTGTGTTCGGTGTGTACGACAAAAGCGGAAGTGTTGGTGACGTTGTTGCCGCCACTTACTATGGCCTTTATGCATTGCAACACCGCGGGCAGGAAAGCTGCGGCATGGCCATTAATGACAGCGGCGTTATTACAAAGCACCGCGACACAGGCCTTGTGAACGAGGTTTTTAGCAAAGAAATACTGGAGGCACTGCCAAAAGGTCAAATGAGTATTGGCCATTGCAGGTACTCTACAACAGGCACAAAAAGCAGAAGCAATGCTCAGCCGCTTGTTATACGCCACATTAAGGGAAGCATGGCACTTGCGCACAACGGCAACATTACTAATGCGGCCGAATTGCGCGAAAACATAGAACTTGACGGCGGGATTTTCCACGCGACGAGCGACACAGAAGTTATTGCCTACACAATTACAAAAGAGCGCCTTACGGCTAAAAGTATTGAAGACGCAGTGGTTAGCGCAATGCATAATATAAAGGGCGCGTATTGTCTTGTTGTGATGTCGCCCAGAAAACTTATTGCCGCGCGTGACCCGAACGGCTTTAGGCCGCTTTGTATGGGAAAATACGGCGACAGCATTATTTTTGCAAGCGAGAGCTGTGCATTCGACGCAATTGGCGCAAGCTTTGTGCGTGATATTGAGCCGGGTGAAGTTGTTGTCGTTTCAGACAAAGGTGTAAACAGCATTAAAACACACTGTGGCCAAAAAAACAGCTTTTGCGTTTTCGAGTACATATACTTTGCACGGCCTGACAGCGTTATAAACGGCGAGTGTGTACACTCTTCGCGTCTTCGTGCCGGCGAATACTTAGCAAAAAGCCACCCGGTAGACGCCGACATTGTCATCGGTGTGCCGGACTCGGGGCTGGACGCCGCGCTTGGTTTTTCAAAGGCAAGCGGCATACCGTATGAGCTTGGCTTTTTGAAAAACAGATACATAGGCCGCACATTTATAGCACCAACGCAAAAACAGCGCGAGAACGACGTGCGAATTAAGCTTAACCCAATAGCAAGCGCCGTCAAGGGCAAGCGCGTGGTGCTTATTGACGACTCAATTGTTCGCGGCACAACAAGCTTAAAAATTGTAAAGCTTGTGCGTGATGCAGGCGCAACGGAAGTTCACATGCGCCTTTCAAGTCCGCCGTTTATGTACCCATGTTATTTCGGCACAGACATTGACTCCAGCGATAACCTAATTGCCTATAATAACTCGCTTGATGAAGTAGCGAAAAAAATAGGCGTGGACAGCCTTGGCTACTTAGACATAGCCGACCTTGACAAGTTGGCACCTAACAGTAAGTGCGGAATTTGTGATGCTTGTTTCACAGGGAACTACCCGGTTGCACCCCCAAGGAAGGTAGACAAAAGCAAGTTTGAGCAAAAGATTAACGAAAACGACTAGATAGTGTATAACCGAAAGGAACCGATACGTTATGGAGAAGAGTTTTTCCGAAAGCTATAAAGATGCAGGCGTTGACATAACCGCAGGCTATAAGGCAGTAGAACTAATGCGCAGCCACATTGCGCGCACAATGACAAAAGGCGTTATTGGCGATGTAGGCGGCTTTGGCGGCATGTTTGAACTTGATATAACCGACATTAAAAGGCCTGTGCTTGTAAGCGGCACTGACGGCGTTGGCACGAAGCTAAAACTTGCTTTTTTACTTGGCAAGCACGACACTGTTGGCATTGACTGTGTTGCAATGTGTGTTAACGACGTGCTTGCATGCGGTGCAAAGCCGCTTGTGTTTTTAGACTATATTGCTTGCGGCAAAAATGTGCCTGAAAAAATGGCCGAGATTGTAAGCGGCATTGCAGAGGGTTGTGTGCAGGCAGGCGCGGCACTTGTTGGCGGTGAAACCGCGGAAATGCCCGGCTTTTACAGCGAGGACGAGTACGATTTGGCAGGCTTTACAGTTGGTGTAGTAGACAAGTGCAAAATACTTGATAACACAAAAATGAAAGACGGCGACGTTATTATTGCGCTGCCATCAAGCGGTGTGCACTCTAATGGTTTTTCGCTTGTGCGCAAAATTTTTGACATTGAGAATGCAGACCTGCATAAAAAGTATGATGAACTTTGCGGCAAAACACTTGGGCAAGCGCTTCTAGAGCCTACAAAAATATATATCAAGCCTGTTTTAAGCCTTCTTACGCCCGACAGCGGCGTGGAAGTTAGCGCAGTTAGCCATATTACAGGCGGCGGTTTTTATGAGAACATACCGCGCGCACTTGCAAGCGGTTTCTGCGCTAGAATAAAATTATCTGACGTGAAAATTTTGCCTATATTTGACCTTATTCAAAAAACTGGCAACATCCCACAGCGTGACATGTTTAACACATTTAACATGGGCGTTGGCATGGTTGTTATTTTGCCGAAAAAACAGGCGCAAGCTGCGCTTAATTTACTGCACGAAAACGGCGAGGGCGGCGCATATATATTGGGCGAGGTAAAAGAAGTTGGCACAGACGAAAAAAGTGTTGAGCTTTTGTGAGAGATAGTTTGAAAATTAAGTTTCAAACTATCTATATTAAAAAGCAGTTTTTCTTGTCAGGCAAGCCTGACAATAGAAAAAATGGCGCAAGTGTGGCACTTTTTATGGTTGTTTTGTGCCTTACAGCGTAGCAAAAAGGAATGGTCACATTTATGGACGAAATTAAAACAGCAGTTCTTGTTAGCGGCAGCGGCACAAATTTACAGGCACTTATAAATGCAAAGGCAAGCGGTGCTTTGCCGCATGCAAACATTTGCCTTGTAATTTCAAGCAAAGGCGGCGCTTTTGCACTTGAGCGCGCAAAAAATGCACCGTTTGAAATAGAGACACTTACTGTAAACCGCAAAGATTATGACACTGCGGCAGAATTTGACAGTACACTTTTGAATGCGCTTAAAAGCCGTGGCATACATGTAATTGTGCTTGCCGGGTTTATGAGCATACTTGGCGAAAGCATAATTGAGGCGTATGAAAAAAGTATTATTAACGTGCACCCAAGTTTAATACCCAGTTTTTGCGGCCATGGCTTTTACGGCTTGCGTGTTCATTCTGCCGCACTTGAAAAAGGCGTTAAAGTTACAGGTGCCACAGTACATTATGTTAACGAGATACCCGACGACGGTGAAATTATACTGCAAAAGGCTGTTGAAGTTGAACACGGCGACACGCCCGAAACATTACAGCAACGTGTTATGCAAAACGCTGAACACATAATTTTGCCGCAGGCACTGCACATGGTAACATGTGCCAAGCTTAATTGTAGGCCCTAAGTTTTTGTATAGAAAGGAATGCGCATGGACATTTTAAATTTATCTGCAGAGCTGAGCGTAAACGCATACCCGGGCAGGGGCATAATTGCAGGCATTACCCCCAATGGCAAAAATGCCGTAATAGCGTATTTTATTATGGGAAGAAGTGAAAACAGCCGCAACAGAATTTTTTCGCCAACTAAAGACGGCATAGAAACAATGGCGGCAGACCCTTCGAAATTAACTGACCCATCGCTTATAATTTACACGCCTGTGCGCATTTTAAAACACACACACATTGTCACAAATGGCGACCAAACCGACACAATATTCGGCGGAATGAAAATTGGCAAAAACTTTGCGCGAACGTTAAGAAAGCGCACTTTCGAGCCCGACGCGCCTAACTATACACCCAGAATTTCGTGCATGGTTAAGGTTAAAAATGAGAAGCTTATATATAAAATGGCAATTTTAAAAGCAATGAGTGCAAACCCGGAAAGTTTACAGCGCATTTTTTACGAGTACCCTGAGCCCGTAAACGGCACCGCTCATTTTATCCACACGTATAAGTGCGACGGAAACCCTATCCCCTCTTTTTATGGCGAGCCGGCGCTTGTTAACACAGAAAACAACCAAAATGAATTTGTAACAACATTGTGGAACAGCCTTAATGCCGATAATAAAGTTAGCCTTTTTGTGCGTTATATAGACATTAAAACAGGCAAGTATAAAGACATTATTAAGAACAAATACAATAAAGCGGAGAAGTAAGTATGTATAATTTTAAAGAGACAGAGCTAAAATACGGCGTAAACCCCAACCAAAAGCCTGCCAAAATTTACATGGCAGACAATGCGTCTTGGAACACATTGCCGCTTAATGTTTTAAACGGCAAGCCCGGGTACATTAATTTCATGGACGCTTTAAACTCTTGGCAACTTGTAAGAGAGCTTAAGGCGGCAACGGGCGTCTGTGCGGCGGCTTCTTTTAAGCACGTTAGCCCTGCAGGTGCGGCTATTGGCTTGCCGCTTACACAAACACAGCAGCAAATATATTTCACAAGCCATGTGCCAAACATTAATTCTTCGCCGCTTGCGTGTGCATATGCAAGGGCACGCGGCGCCGACAGAATGAGCAGCTTCGGCGATTGGATTGCGCTGTCAGACGAGTGTGACGAGACAACGGCACTTTTAATTAAGCCCGAAGTGTCTGACGGCGTTATTGCACCGTCTTATACAGAAAAGGCACTTGAAATTTTAAGCGCAAAACGTAAAGGCACTTACAATATTGTTCAGTTTGCCGATAATTATGTGCCTGCTCCTATTGAACGCAAAGATATTTACGGCATAAGTTTTGAGCAAGGCCGAAACGATTTTAAGGTTACCGAAGACACTTTTAATAATATAGTTACAAGCAACAACACGCTTACAGGCGAGCAAAAGCGCGATTTGACAATTGCACTTATTACGCTTAAATACACGCAGTCTAACAGTGTGTGTTTTGTAAAAGACGGCGGCACAATTGGCGTGGGCGCAGGCCAACAAAGCAGAATTCACTGCACGCGCCTTGCCGGAAACAAAGCTGATGTTTGGCAACTGCGCCAGCACCCAAAAGTGCTTAACTTGCCCTTTAAGGCAGACACACCACGTGCAAACAGGGACAATGCAATTGATGTTTATATTAGCGAAGATTGCGTAGATGTTATTGGCGACGATGTTTGGGCTGAAAATTTTTCCGTTCAGCCCCAGCCCCTTACAGCGGCAGAGAAGAAAGAATGGCTTTCAAAGGCAAGCGGTGTTTGCCTTGGCAGCGATGCATTTTTCCCTTTCGGCGACAATATTGAGCGTGCACACCGAAGCGGCGTTGTTGCAATAGTTCAGCCCGGCGGCTCTATCCGTGACAACAACGTAATAGACGTTTGCAACAAATATGACATTGCAATGGCTTTTAACGGTTTAAGGCTATTCCACCATTAATTGGCCGCCACTGTTTAAACAATACATGTGAATTTTCACTTAAATTTAATTGAAAACCACATGATAATATTACGCGTTTTACTTGGCTCTTCTAACATTAGTTTTGTGCCTTGCTTATTAAACCGAGCTGCTTATTTTAAAAGGCACACAATTCAGTGTGCCTTTTAGCGTTCTTTACAATGTTTTTATTAGTTGTTGACTTTTTATTAACAATTTGGTACAATTGTATAAATTCGTGCAAATGTAACCGGCATGTAATTTTTTATTTTGATAGTTCACACATATACTATTTACCACAATAACATTTGCACACAGGGAGTCAAAATTATGAATAAGTTTAAACATTGGATAAACAACGTAAACATTAAAACAAAATTTATACCGTTGCAATTTTTTGTTATTCTCAGCATTTTTCTAATCAGCACATTTTCTTTTGTTTCCGTTGCACTTGTAAACAATTCTTCCGAGAAGATTATTGACGAGAATGTCAGAAACAAAGAGCAGTTGAGCGAAATTATCAGAGACATGTACGTTTGCCGTGTTTTAGGGCGTGATATTTTATTTGCGACAGACGAAGATGTTAAAAATGCATATTATGTTGATTATATAACGGCATTTGATACGCTTGACAGTGAAATGGACGATTTTGCTACACATTTAAGTGGCTCGCAGCTTTCTGAATTTTTGCGCATTATAGAAGAGAAAAATGTTTATAAAGACAGCATGATTCTTTCGGCCGACATTTGGATTAGCGGCGGCGCATACGAAGACGCACTTTATGCACTTCAAGTTGTTACACCTATTGCTAACGAATTTTTTGGAAGCATTGACGATTTTTCAGCAGAAGAAGAACGCATAATGTTAGAAGCCCTTGACAGAAACGACAACCTTGTTTTATCAATATTTATTGCAGGCGTATTTTTTTGCATTGCTATATCACTTGGCACAATTTTGTTTACACACTTTTTCTCTAGCAGCATGAGCTCTAGCTTAATTAGCCTTGAAAATTCCATGTCGAAAATAGCCGAGACAGGCAACATGAAAATAGAAATACCCGCAAATTTGTACACGAAAGACGAAGTTGGAAAAATTGCCGGTGTTGCGAACAAAATGAAAACCATGCTGCTTGAATATTCTTTTAAAGACACGCTTACAGGCGGTTATAACGCAAAGGCATACCACGAAGAGTTAAATGATATTTTTGAACATAGTATTAACGAAAAAGAGCTTTGGTGTGTTATAGCCGACATGAATAATTTGAAGTTGATAAACGACCATTTAGGCCACATGGAAGGCGACAATGCCATTAGAAACTCGTACTATTCCCTTAACGTTTACTTTGAGCCATACGGCAAGACATTCCGCGTTGGTGGCGATGAATTTGTTTCACTTCTTATTGGGTGCAGTAAAGAGGACTTGGAAAACTGTATTAGTAACATTACAAGCGACATAAGCAAGATTAACTTGAACAACTCTAAAAAGTTTTCACTTGCATTTGGTTATGACATTTTTAAAGGCAATACTATTGAAGATTTTAACGAGTTTTTCAAAAGTGTTGATAAAAAAATGTACGACAACAAAATTGCGTTCAAGCAATCTCGCATTGACGCACGGGTACACCCGAACGGCTTGTTTGATGAGGATCCGAAGTAATTCAAAACCCCATATTATAATTGGGTTATCAGTTTATAATTATTTTCAATAAAAAGCACAGGCACGAAACAACTTGTTTCTTGCCTGTGCTTTTTAATTTTTACTCAAATTCAATTGTTGCAGGCGGCTTTCCTGTACAGTCAAACATTACCCTGTTCACATGTGGCACTTCGTTCACAATTCTGCTGGTTACTTTTTCAAGCACATCCCACGGCAAGCGTGCCGCCTCTGCCGTCATAAAATCTGTTGTTGTAACAGCACGAAGCGCAATTGCATAATCATATGTGCGCTCATCGCCCATAACGCCAACACTTCTTATATTTGTAAGTGCTGCAAAATATTGGCCCAAGTTTTTATGTGCGCCGCTCTCTTCAATCTCACTTCTGTAAATTGCGTCGGCCTCTTGCACTATTTTTATCTTTTCCGGCGTTATTTCGCCAATTATTCTTATTGCAAGGCCCGGCCCCGGGAACGGCTGCCTGTCTACTAAATAGCCGGGAATTTGTAATTCTCTGCCTGCTTTTCGCACTTCATCTTTAAACAAATCACGCAGTGGCTCTATTATTTCTTTAAAGTCTACATAATCAGGCAAGCCGCCTACATTGTGATGACTTTTAATCACAGCGCTCTCTCCGCCGGCTCCGCTCTCTACTACGTCGGGGTAAATTGTACCCTGCACAAGAAAGTCCACTGCCCCTATTTTTTTCGCTTCTTCTTCAAAAACGCGTATAAACTCCTCGCCAATAATCTTACGTTTTTTCTCGGGGTCTTGCACGCCTTTTAGTTTCGCATAAAAACGCTCTTGCACGTTAACGCGTATAAAATTAAGCTCATATTCTCCGCTTTTTGAGAATACTTCTTCCACCTCATCGCCCTCATTTTTGCGAAGCAAGCCATGGTCAACAAAAACGCAAGTAAGCTGTTTGCCAACTGCCTTTGCAAGCATTACTGCTGCAACGCTTGAATCTACCCCGCCTGAAAGCGCACACAAAACTTTGCCTGTTCCTATTTTCTCTCGCAAGTTTTTTATGCTGCTCTCAACAAACGAATCCATGCGCCACTCGCCCTTGCAACCGCACACGTTGTACACAAAGTTGTGCAGCATTTGCTCGCCCTGTGCCGTGTGCAAAACTTCAGGGTGAAACTGCACCACATATAAACGTCTCTCCCCGTTTTCGGCTGCAGCGCACGGGCAACTTTCTGTATGCGCTGTTGTTTTAAACCCTTGCGCCGTTTCTTCTATATAATCGTTGTGGCTCATCCAACATATTGTTTGCTCGTCTATGCCCTCAAATAGTTTTGATGTTTTGTCTACATTTACAAGTGTTTTGCCATACTCACGCTCACTTGCCTTGCCCACTTTTCCACCCAGCACATGCATCATAAGCTGTGCGCCATAACATATGCCTAAAATAGGAACACCCATACTAAAAAATTCGGCTTCAATTAACGCAGAATCTTTTAAATAAACACTGTTTGGCCCACCTGTAAGTATTATGCCGCATGGCTTTTTCTGTTTTACAGCTTCAATGGCCTTCGTGTATGGCACAATCTCACTGTACACATTATTTTCACGCACTCTTCGCGCTATTAGTTGGTTATATTGTCCGCCGAAATCTACAACAAGTATTAATTCAGCCATATTCTACCTCCTGTCATCATTCCGCATGTTCACGTCTTTAAAATGAAAGCTGCATCTGCTGTGAAATGTCTTCATCTTTTAAAAGTGCACCCACTGCCGGCAAACTGCGCACTCTATACCTGTGTGGGTTTACAAGCTCCAGCGTTTCAAGGTGCGACACTTTAACTATTTTATGGTTTTTCTTAAGTGTAATTGTGTTTACGCCCGCCGTTGTCTTTGTAGTTTTTGCCGGTATTTGCGCTGTGTTCACAATTAAAAGCCGCTGTGCGCTCGTCTCTATTGCCAACTCTAATTCATCTTGCAGGTACTCTGCATACACAAGTTGTGCTTTGTCGCTATACGCATTTATAAGTTTTTTGCGGTTTTGTTTCGTCTCATAGCTTGCCATTGTAACTTTGGCACTTTTGCCGTTTTCAAAAATAAACAGCACGTGCCCTTTAAAGTCTTGTGTAAGTGCCATGTATACAGGTGCCTCGCCCTCTTCCATGCCAAGCTTTGCCTGTATAAAGTCACCCATCACGCTTGCTTTGCCGTCGTCGAAATCTCCTACCCTACACTTATAAACTTGGCATTTGTTCGTAAAAAATAGCAGATGTGCGTCGTTTTTAGTTTCTTCTTTTGTTATAACCTCGTCGCCCTCTTTAAGTTTTTGCTCACCGCTCATTCTTAGGCTTTGCGGTGTTATTTTTTTAAAGTAGCCTTCACGTGTATAAAAAACAGTAACGGCATAATCAGGCATTGTTTCCGGCTCTTGCTCAAACTCACCTACAACATCGTCGTAAATAATCTCACATTTACGCTCTTCGCCATATTTTTTCACTATGTTAGTAAGCTCTGCAATTATTATCTTCTTTATTTTTGAAGGGCTGTCTAATATTTCCTGCAATGCCAAAATATCTTTTTCAAGCTCTTCTATTTCATTTGTGCGCTTTAAAATATACTCTCTGTTTAAATGACGCAAGCGTATTTCTGCCACATATTCTGCTTGCACTTTGTCTATTCCAAAGCCTATCATAAGGTTTGGTATAACTTCGGCGTCTTGCTGTGTCTCTCGCACTATTTTAACTGCCTTGTCAATGTCTAGCAAAATTGCGGCAAGGCCTTTTAATAGGTGCAGGCGTTTTTTCTTGCCTTCAAGCTCGTAAAATGTGCGGCGGCGCACACAGTCTATTCTGAACGCCGTCCACTCGCTTATAACTTCGCGCACGCCCATTACACGCGGCATTCCGCCAACAAGTATGTTAAAGTTGCAAGAAAATGTATCCTCTAACGGTGTAAATTTAAACAGCTTTTGCATAATTTTGTCCGGCTCTTGGCCGCGCTTTAAGTCAATTGTAAGTTTTAGGCCGTTTAAGTCTGTCTCGTCTCGCATGTCGTTAATTTCTTTAACTTTGCCACTTTTTACAAGGTCTGCAATTTTATCCATTATTGCTTCTATTGTTGTGGTGGGCGGTATTTGCGTAATTTCCAGCATGTTGCCCTCGCGCACATACTCGTACTTTGCACGCACACGCACGCTTCCACGGCCTGTTTCATACACGTTTTTTATGTCGTTTTCGTTATAAATAATATAGCCGCCGCCAACAAAATCAGGCGCAGGCATTGTTGCGTGTATGTCGTGCTTTTCGTTTTTCATCAATGCAATTGTGGTATTGCAAAGCTCTGCCAAATTAAACGAGCAAATGCTGCTTGCCATGCCAACTGCAATGCCAAGTGTGTTGTTTGCAAGAATTGCAGGGAATTGCACCGGCAACAGTGTCGGTTCTGTTGTGCTTGCGTCGTAGTTGTCCACAAAGTCCACTGTGTCTTTGTCAATGTCGCAAAAAAGCTCTGTGCAAATATCTTCCAGCTTTGCCTCTGTATAGCGCGAGGCCGCATAGGCCATGTCTCTGCTATAACTTTTGCCAAAGTTTCCCTTGCCCGAAACATAAGGCACAAGCAGGCTTTCATTTCCACGTGCAAGGCGCACCATTGTGTCGTATATTGCTTGGTCGCCGTGTGGGTTAAGGTGCATTGTGTTGCCAACAATGTTCGCGCTTTTCGTGCGCGAGCCTTTCAAAAGGCCCATTTTATACATTGTGTATAAAACTTTTCTGTGTGCCGGCTTAAAGCCGTCTATCTCGGGAAGCGCGCGCGAAACAATAACGCTCATGGCATACGGCATGTAGTTTGTCTCAAGCGTTCTTGTTATTCTTGTTTTTGTAACACTGCCTGCGTCAATTATTTCAACGTTTTCGCCAAGTTCAGGGCGCTTTGGGCCTTGCCGTTTGCTTTGCTTTTTTGCCATATGTGTGGTAGCAATCGTCTTGCCATTTCAGTGGGTTTGTGTCTATGTATTGCCAAATTTCGCCGTAAGATTTTTCAGTGCGGATTATGTGGTCGTGATAAGAACGTTGCCAAAGTTTTACCCCCGGCGTATTTTGCATTTCATTTATAGTTTTTGTTGTTTGATATTTAAACCAACCAACAATGTTACCTACCGTAGGGGACGGGTTTCCCGTCCCGTTGTCAGGGTTTTGCCCCACGCTACCGAATTCATCACCATTTATCAAAATAATTAAATGAACATGGTTTGGCATTATAACATATTTTTCAATTTTAACCGAAACATATTTTGCTGAAATCTTTCCTATATATTCATTTACTTTTTTTCCGTTTGAGTTTAATTGAACGCTCGGGAGGGGGAACCCCTCCCCTACATTTTCAATTTCACCGAACAAATGTTTGTGATTATGTGCACAAATTGTTATAAAATAAGCGCCATTTTGCGAATAATCGTAGCCGCTTAACCTGTTTTTCTTTCGGGTTTGCTTTGTGTTTTCATTTTCCTTGCAATTGTTCATTTTTGCACCGCAGTTTTATTTGTAAGGGGTAGATTTTCGCCCCATTTATGGTTTGCTGTGTTGTTTGCGTTTAAATCGGGATGGGGAACCCCTCCCCTACATTGCTCATTTCACTTATATAGCGCTTTATTTTCTATTACTAAACAAATACTGAATATTATCTCTACAATTATCATAAAAATTGCTAAAATGTAAGCTTCGAAATTTAGCCCTACAATTAAAGAGGATATTGGAATAAAAACAGAAAGTATAAAATACGTTTTTGATTTATATAACCAGCCATACGGCATTAAATGTGCACCAAAAATTATTGCAATAATCATTAGCATATTGCCCGGCATGGCATTATAAACCCACATTGCTATTAAAAGATATAATATTTGATTGATTGAGAATATTATCCCAAGGTTAGTTAGTGGGTTTTCTTTGTTTTGAAAATCAACTTTTATAATTTTTGAAATAAGAAAAGCTATTGGCAATAAAGGTGCTGTACAGCAAAACACAAACAGGTTTTTTGTAAGTATAGGTATATCCAATAATTG
>CAYJMH010000022.1:0-34577 GCA_964371535.1 uncultured Bacteroides sp. | reverse complement strand
AACTTTGTAGTGGAACTTGCAGATAAATTGGCAACTAACCATAAAAGTGCAATAAGCGATAAAACACAGTGGGTGTTACACTCAATATCGTGCAAGGCGGCAATAAAAGGCGGCCAAAAAAACGCAAGTGAAGAACTTTTTGCGTTGGCACAAGATATTTTATATGGCGATAAACCACTGTTTTGCCCACACGGGCGGCCCGTGCTGATAAAAATGACGAAAAAAGAGGTGGAAAAGCAGTTTGGCAGCCAAGGGTAAATTACTTGTGATATGCGGGCCTACCGCAACGGGTAAAACATCGCTTAGCGTCAGCGTTGCAAAGCGGCTTAACGGCGAAATAATATGCGCCGACTCTATGCAAATTTACAAACATTTAAACATAGGTACTGCAAAAGTAACAGAAGAAGAAAAATTCGGTGTTGCCCACCATTTAGTAGATTTTTTGCCGCCGTCTCAACAATTTTCAGTTGCTGAATATTCAAAACTTGCGAAAGAGTGCATAGACGACATAACAAAGCGCGGTAAACTGCCCATAATAGTGGGCGGAACGGGGCAGTATATTGAAAGCATAGTGAAAGGAATAAACTTTGCCGCCGAGAGCACCGACAAAAGTGTGAGAGAGCGTATTGATAAACGTTTAAACGATGAGGGGATTGAAGAATTATATAAACAACTGTGTGAAATTGACCCGATATATGCAGCGAAATTGCACATTAATAACACCGTACGCATAACACGTGCGCTTGAATTATATGAACAAACGGGTAAAACAATGACATGGCAACTGCAAAACTCATTGCCTAGCGAGCGCCCGTATAACGACAAAATATTTTGCCTTAACTGTAATGAACGCAGTAAACTATACGAAAGAATAAACGCGCGTGTAGATTTAATGGTATGCGGAGGTGTTTTGGAAGAGGCGCGCCTTGTTTTTGATAACAAAGGCACTTTCACAACAGCCGCACAGGCTATTGGATACAAAGAGTTTTTTCCTTATTTTAAAGGCGAAAGCACACTTGAAGAATGTGTTGACGCACTGAAGCAGGCGACAAGAAATTATGCGAAGCGCCAGTTAACGTGGTTTAAAAGAATGGACAACGTAACATGGCTTGATGTTGACGGCGCGTTGCAAGAAGAAATTGAAAAAAACATGTAATTTGGTGGCGAAACAACATTTTTTCAAGGCCGAGAATAGCATTTTTGTATTATTTATCAGCCACTAATAATTATGATTTATTAATGAGAGGAGCGCCGACGTGACTAAAAAAAATACATTAAAATTGATAGCCCAAGCAATAATTATTGCAGGTGTAATTTATGTTGGCGTGCAATTTATAAATATTACCGACAACACTGTGCAAACGCAAACAGCAGTTGCGGCAACTATGACAGAGAGTATTATTTGCAACGGCATTATTTCTAGGGAAGAGACTGTTGTTACTTATAGTGGCAGTGGGCTTATTGGCTATAATGTAGCAGACGGGCAAAGGGTAAGCGCAGGCGAGAGTGTAGCAAATGAGTTTGATTCATATGAGCAGATGGTGCAAAGTGCAAATTCTCAACTTATACAGATGGAAATTGATGCTCTTAATAAATCGAACATAACTTCTGCCGGAACAGACGCCAACATGATTTTGAATAATATTTATATTAATTTATATAACTTTTTAAACGAGAGTGCGCAATTAAGTTTTGACACTTTAAGCGATGAAAAGTTAAATTTACAGCTTGCGTCAAATAAATCTCAAATAGTAACACAAAAAATTCAAGGATACTCAGAAACTGTAAGCATACTGGAACAAAAGCGTACATCACTTGGTGCTGCGTCAGGGCAAAGTGTTACAGCGCCGGTTGCGGGCTTTTTTGTAAGTGCACACCAAAGCAGTGCAAAAGTTTATACAACACAGCAACTTGCTGAAATGACACCTGCAGAATTTAATGCTGCGGCCTCTGTTCCCGCACCACAAAACAATGCAAATGTTGCGGGCAAAATTTTGCATGATTATAAGTGGAGCATGTTTATTAGTGTTACATTGCAGCAAAGCGAAAAATTTAAATTAGGAGACAGTGTCGATATTGTTTTCCCAAAAGTGGAAAGTGAGGGGATACCGGCTTTTGTTGAAAATATTACGCTTGATGAGCAGGCAGGCGTTGCAAAAATTGAGCTGGCGTGCAATTATATAAATTCAGCCGTTGTTACAATGGAGCACACACAAGTGGAAGTTGTTATTCGAGAGCATACAGGGCTTAGAATAAATAAAGAAGCAGTGCATGTAATTAATGGTGTACAAGGTGTTTATGTGCAAACAGGTACAAGAATTGATTTCTGTGTAATAGATATTATATTTGAAAACGAAAATTATGTACTTGTGAAAGACGATTATGTACGGGATGAAAATGAGCTGAAAATGTTTGACAGCGTTGTTTTGGAGGGCAGAGAGCTTTATGATGGCAGAGTAGTGTGAAAATGACCGTAAAATGTGAAAATATAAACAAGATATTGTGTTTTTTATTGACAATTGAGCAAAAAACAACGATAATAATATAAAGCTTTATATTGCATAATAGTTTGCTTTATAGGCAGTTGGCTTAATAATGCTTAACAATATAATTTACATACATGAAAGGAATTGAAAAAATGGGTGTACTTGGAACTTTGAGAGAAATTATGGGAGTTAAAGACACTGAAGGTTACAGTGAGGGGACAGAGAACATGACAAGTGAACAAAACGGATATTACGACGGCGAGCAAGATGATTATAACGATGTAAGCCAAATGACAGCGGGAAATTCTATGAATTCCGGGGCGGCACAAGGAACTGTTGCTGTGCAAGTTGTGCTTGTAAAACCTGAAAAATTTGAAGATGCTTCACAAATAGCAGACCATTTAAATTCAAAGCACACGGTTGTTTTGAACTTAGAATCTACCGGTAAAGAGGTATCTCGTAGGCTTGTTGACTTTTTGTCGGGCGTTGCATATGCAAACAACGGGCAAATTAAGCGTGTTGCGAACAGCACATTTATAATAACACCATATAATGTTGGTGTTACGGGCGACCTTATTGATGAACTTGAAAACAGCGGGGTTGTTTTTTAAAATTGAGAGGATTTATACCGCCACAAACTGACGAAGAGAAAATTTTGTGCCGCAGGGTGCAAGATGCTGTGCATGCTGTACAGGATGGCGATAACATGCGGTTTTTGCCGTTTTTATCAGATAGAGAACAAATTCTTGCGACGTCTGTATTAAACAAAATACAATTTAAAAGCTTTCAATATAGCGGTGGATATGAAAGTGCAGAGCGAAAAATGCTGTGCATATACAACGTAAACGGCGTTAATATATTCCCGATTTCAACGCTTAAAGTAAAGATTGCAAATGGTCAAGATGTGCCAACACATAGGGATTATTTGGGTGCATTAATGGCACTTAGCATAAAAAGAGAAAACATTGGCGACATTGTTGTTTTTGCTGAAAGTGCTGTTTTATTTGTGCATGAAAGAGTTGAAGGTATAATTGAAAGAGAGCTTACGAGTGCAGGGCGCACAAGTATTAGTGTTTGCAAAACTACTTTAAACGATATTGATGTGGAAAGTGCAAATAATAAAGAATTATTAAGCGCAAGCGTTCCTTCGCTTAGGTTGGACGCAATTATTTCAACATTTTTAAACACAAGTCGCTCTTCTTCGGTGCAAATTATTAATTCACGCAAGGTAGAGATTAATCACATTTTAAATACTTCGCAAGATAGTAAAGTGTTTATTGGTGACGTTTTCACTGTGAAAGGCTCGGGGAAATTTAAGCTTGTATCTATTGGCGGTAAAAGTAAAAAAGGCAGAACATACATAAAGTACGAAAAATATTGACATCAATATTTATTGTTGAAATTTGCATAAATAGTTTTAGTTTACCAATACTTTAACAAAAAGTAAAAAAAGCAAAATAGCTTATATTAAATATATATGCCGGCATGGACGGCAGAACGGAGAACATTATGACAGTAGAAGATATAAACAAGGTTGCGTTTGAGCGCTCGGTTCGTGGATATAAAATGCAAGACGTTGACGACTTTCTTGTACAAATTGCACGCGAATTTGAGACACTTACAATGGAAAAAAATACTGCGCTTGCTGAGAAAGACGCTGTAATGGCAGAAATTGCAAACCAGCACGAGGCGTCTGAGAAAAAGTTGTATATACTTGCAGAAAAAATTGAACAGTATAGAAATGACGAAGAAACGCTGAAAAGTGCTTTGCTAAACGCGCAAAGGCTTGGTGAAAGTGTTGTTCAAGAGGCACGGCAAAATGCAGAAAAAATTGTAAAAGAAGCAAATGCAAAAGCTACAAAAATTTACGAAGATTTGAAGATTCTTCAGAGCACAGAAGAAAAACGACTTTTATTGATGAGAAGTGATGTTAGCAAATTTAGGGCTGACATTTTAAATATGTACAAACATCATATTGAGCAACTTAATTCTATACCCGGTGCAGAGGAAAAAAAGGCAGAGCCACAGGCAATTGTACAAGAGACAATTGCGCCTGTAATAGCCGAGGAAGAAAAAACCAGCCAGAAAGCACAAAACTTAGCCGAAATGCCGAAAAGTGATGAACAACCATCAGATGTAGGTGCGATGCCGTCACCTGTTAAAGTGCCTGAAAACCCACTGCCTACAAGCAGTGCACCGGCAGAAAATGTACAAACTCAAATTGAAAATGTTGAAGTTGCTTCGGATGGCGTAGAGGAAATCACCGGTGAAAATACACTTAATGAAAAAGTAGACGAATGCTTGCCAAAGCAAGAAGAGTTTGAAGATTATGCGGGAATAAAATTTGACTAGAAGATAACAAAGTAAAATGCCGCCGATAGTTGAAGTAAAACTATGGGCGGTATTGTTTAGAAGGAGACTAAAAGTTGATATATTTTTTGTTGGTTGTTGCACTTATTGGTATAGACCAAATTACAAAGTACTTAGCGGTTATTTACTTAGAGCCTGTTGGTTCAATGCCATTTATACCCGGAATTATGGAATTGAGGTTTGTGCTTAATGATGGCGCCGCCTTTAGTTTTTTTGCAGGCAAAACTTGGTTTTTAGTGGGCGCAACAAGCGTCGCACTAATTGCACTTTTTGCATATATTTTAATTAAAAGGCCAACATCACGCCTTGAAATGTTCTCGCTTATATTGATACTGTCAGGCGGAATTGGAAATTTAATTGATAGAATTAGAAACGGCGTTGTTGTAGACTTCTTTGCCACTACATTCATTAATTTTGCAGTGTTTAATTTTGCCGATTGCTTCGTTGTAGTAGGTACATTTTTGCTTTGTGCGTATATAATTTCAGACGAGATAAAAATTAGCAAAATGAATAAAAAACAGGCGCTTAATGATAACGAAGCAGAAAAAGATGCAGATGTTGTTGATGAAAAAGAACAGATGAAAGAATCAGCAGATGAAAGAATAAGTTTGACTGAAAATAAAGAAGAACTTAACCTGCAAGAAAACAATGAAGGAAAAAGCGTAGCAGACATAGATGACGACGATGAGTAGTGAAACACAAAGCAAGTATGAGCTTGTGGTTGATGAAGAAAACATGAGAATTGACGTGTTTTTGTCGCAAAAACTTGATAATATAAGCAGAAGCGCCGCAGCAAACCTTGTAACAGGCGGCTTTGTGCTGTGCAACGGAAAAACTGCACCAAAAAGTTTAAAGCTTAAAAATGGCGATATTGTTTTTGTTACGATGCCTAGCGCAAAAGAAATTGATGTTGTAGCGCAAGATATACCACTGAATGTTGTTTATGAAGACGATGATATTATTGTTGTTGACAAGGAAAAAGGCATGTGTGTGCACCCTGCGCCCGGCAATGAAGATGGTACACTTGTTAATGCTGTTTTACATTTGTGCAAGGGTCGCCTTTCTGAGATTAATGGCGTACTGCGCCCCGGTATTGTGCACCGAATTGACAAAGACACAAGTGGGCTATTAGTTGTTGCAAAAAGTAACACGGCACACGCGCATTTGGCAAAGCAATTTGAGCAACATACAATAACACGTGAATATCATGCAGTGGTTTATGGTAAATTTAAAACAAGAACAGGGTTTGTAGATGCACCAATAGGGCGCCACCCTGTTAACAGAAAGCAAATGGCCGTCAATGAGAAAAGTGGAAAAAATGCTTATACATCTTTTGAAGTTTTAGAAGAGTTTAATGGGTTTACACTGCTGAAATTGTGGCTGAAAACGGGAAGAACACACCAAATAAGAGTGCATATGGCAAGTGTTGGGCACCCTGTTGCAGGCGATAGCATATACGGCCCCAAAAAATGCATTACAAGGTTAAACGGCCAGTGTTTGCATGCAAAAACGCTTGGTTTTATACACCCAAACAGTGGCGAGTATATTGAATTTAACAGTGAATTGCCGTGTTACTTTACAAAGTTTACAAATGGGCTTAAGTAATATTTATTTCAGCATGAAAAGGTGATTTTGTGATGAAAAAGCATATTTACATATTAAGTTTTTTAGGTCTTTTTGCAGTGTTCATCATAAGCGTTTTTATTCAAATGCCTGTTGGGTTTGGCACATTTTTTGGCGCTGAAAAAAACAGTGAATCAACTTTCAGACAGCAGACGGAAGAGACCGACAAGATCAATATAAACACAGCTGTAGAAGCGCAACTTGACACTTTAAGCGGTATTGGACCTGCACGTGCACAGGCAATAATTGAGTATAGAAACGAAAATGGGCCGTTCAAAAGCACAGATGAAATAATTGAAGTTGATGGTATTTCGGAAAAAATGTACATTGAGTTCAAGCACCTAATAACTGTTTAGCATAATTAATACATACCAAAACGGAGGCGCTATGAGTAGCAAACAAGATATATTTATTAACAGAGAATTAAGCTGGCTAGAATTTAATAAGCGTGTGCTAAACCTTGCAAGTGATGAGAGTGTTCCACTTGGTGAGCAATTGAAATTTGCTGCTATATATGCCAGCAATTTAGATGAGTTTTTCATGGTGCGCGTTGGCTCTTTATACGATAGAATTTTGCTGTTAAAAGACATAGATGAAAAAGAGAACAAAACACTTATGACACCGCAAGAGCAACTTGACGCCGTAATGCCTCAGGTGAAAAAAATGCAGCAATCGTGTGATGATACACTTAAATTGTTGACAAAGCGCCTTAGAGCAAAAGGCTATAAAAAAATAAATTTTGAAAAGCTGACAAAAGAACAGTCTAGTTTTTGGAAAAAGTATTTTTTGAATGAGCTTTTTCCTATCCTGTCGCCGCAAATTATAGACAAAAGGCATCCGTTCCCGTTTTTAAGGGGGAATGAAGTTTATGTTGGTGCAACAATTTTGCAAAAAGATAGCGAGAAGCCAACATTTGGGCTCATTCCGGTAAGCGCACAGTTTGGCCGCGTAATTTTTATGCCTGACGACGATGGCGTTAGCTATGCGCTTACAGAGGATGCGGTGTTGCATTTTGCAGACCTTGTATTTGGCAAAAAGGCCGTACAGGGCAAGTGCCTTTTCAAAGTTACACGAAATGCCGACATTACAATTGAAGAAGGCATGTACGACGAGGGCATGTTCGAGAATGATGTTGACATTAGGGTTATGATGGAAGAACTTTTGAAAAAAAGGCGCAAGCTTGCGGCAGTTCGCCTACAAACAAGTGCAAATGCGCCTGACGACATTGTAAACTTTCTTTGTGAAAAACTCGTTTTGCCAAAAGTTCAAGTTTTTAATCAATCATCACCGCTTGATTTATCTATTGGCTTTAATTTATCGCAGCGCCTATTGGCCGATAAAAACCAACGTTTGTTTTACCCTGCACGGCGCCCTAGGGCACCAAAAAAGCATTATGACTTAGCACAAGTTGTGCAGAAAAACGACGTTTTAATACAGTACCCATACCAAAGCATACGCCCATTTTTAAGCATGCTTTTGCAAGCGGCGTATGACCCAAGCGTAATTTCAATTAAAATGACATTATACCGTGTTGCAAGTGAGTCCAAAATAGTTCAGGCACTGTGCGCAGCAGCTGAAAATGGCAAAGAAGTTGTTACAATTGTAGAACTGCGTGCACGCTTTGACGAGCAAAATAACATTGAGTTTTCAAAACTGTTGGAAGAGGCCGGCGTTACTGTAATTTACGGATTTGCGGAATACAAAGTACATTCGAAGCTGTGCCTTATAACAAAAAGACACGGAAGCAAACTTTCGTACATTGCGCAAATAGGAACCGGCAATTATAACGAAAAAACATCAGAGCAGTATACAGATTTATCTTTTATAACCGCTGATAATTTCATAGGTGCAGAGCTTGCAAAAGTGTTTAACGACCTTGCAATTGAGAATATTACAAAAAAAACAGAGCATCTTTTAATTGCACCGCTTAATTTCAAAACTGTTTTAATGGAAGAGATGGACAAAGAGATTAAGGCGAAAAAAGAAGGCAAAGATGCAGGCATTTTGGTAAAATGCAACTCTGTAAGCGATAGGGACATTATAGAAAAAATAAGTGAAGCATCTTGTGCGGGCGTTGAAGTAAATATGATAGTGCGCGGCATTTGTTGCTTTAAGGCCGGCGTTGAGGGCCTTACAGAAAATGTGCGTGTGCGCAGTGTTGTGGGAAGATATTTAGAGCACAGCAGGGTTTATTGTTTTGGCAAAGGCCCCGGCATGCGTGTGTACATTGCCTCGGGCGACTTTTTGACAAGAAACACTCAAAGGCGTGTTGAGGCAGGCGTGCGAATTACAAACAGTGAAATCATTTCAAAGCTAACCGGCGTTTTGGAAATGCAACTTGCAGACAATGTAAATGCTTATGAGATGAACCCCGATGGCTCTTACTCGAAAATATTGCAGGAGAAGGGCGCGGCAATTGTAGACTCTCAAAACGAGATGCACACCACGCTTATTAATGCATGGGACATTGAGGACAAGCAAAAATTTGCAATGCCGCACAAAAGCAAAGGGCTATTCAAAAAAATATTAAGCTTGTTTAAAAAATAGAATGCGAAAGGAGCACAGATGGTTAACATACACTGCGAGCATTTAGACATTGCGAAAATAGCCGACAGTGGGCAGTGCTTTCGAATGAACAAGTTGGAAGATGACACGTACTATACAATTGCAATGAACAAGAAACTTGTGATTAAACCGACTGAATACGGTGCACAGTTTTTTTGCACACAACAAGAATATGATGATATTTGGCAATATTATTTTGATATGGACAAAGATTATGCAAGTTATTCCGCAAAAATACCAAACAAAGATTTGTTTTTGACACAGGCCGCACAATATAGCAAAGGCATACGTATTTTGCGTCAAGACCCATGGGAAATGCTTGTGACATTTATTATTTCACAGCGCAAAAACATACCGGCTATAAAAAAATCTGTTGAAATGCTATGCAATACATGTAAAGTAAGCGTTGATGATGGCGACAATTCAAGAGGATATGCTTTTCCAAATGCACATGAAGTCAGCAAGCTGACAACAGAGCAGTTAAATGCGTGTTCGCTGGGGTACAGAACAAAATACATAAAAGCTGCTGCACAAATGGTGGCAGACGGAAGCCTAAACCTAGCGGACATAAAGGCAAAATCAAGTGACGACCTGCAAACAGCGCTTTTGGGTGTGCCGGGTGTAGGCACGAAAGTTGCAAATTGCGTTATGCTTTTTGGATATTACAGGGCCGATAGTTTTCCGCGTGATGTTTGGATTAACCGAGTTATAGACAACGTTTACGATGGCGATTTTAACACAAATTTATATAAAGGCTATGAGGGCATAATACAGCAATATATGTTTTATTTTGGAAGAAGTGATGTTTGTGCACAAAAATTTTTGAAGTAATTTTGCATGTTTACTATCAGCATACATGCAAACATATTAAATTTTGTGGTAATAAAAATGTACATCAGTTTTATATCCTAAGTTTTTTATGGCTTGAATTAAAAAACAAACTTTAAAATGGTATTTATAAGCACCCTATCGCATATTTTTTAAAGAGATTAGGTGTGGGTATAAAAAAATAACGCCCGGTCTCTTTAATTTATTTAGAGATGGGGCGTATTATTATGTGGGAAAATAACATTGACAAAATAGCGCAAGGCGAGAGCAAAAACATTGGAACAGCGCTATACAGTGTGAAAAAGGAAAAGAAAAGCGATAATTTGTTGGCAGTGCAATGCATAATTTGCGCTGTCATATTTGCTGCTATTTATGCTTTGCGTCTTTTTAACAGTTCATTTTTTGTTGAAATAGCAAACGATTTTAAACTGGCAATAGAAAGCGGAATTAACTTTAGCGGCCAAACGCCACTGTTGCGCTTTATAGACGAAACAGTAAACGAAGCAAGGCAAGCGGCAGTAAACTTGAGTGAAGAGTTGAGCGGAATTGAGACAGACACATCAAAGGGGCAAGAAGACATAAAAGCACAAACCGCCACAAATGCACCAACATCTGATGATGAAAGCGGCAAAAGTGTAACAGTTGCAATTGGCGGCTTTACTAACATGAGCGAAGAAGAGCTGAGCCATATAATAAGCCTTGAGCCCTACACACTTGATGTGGAGCTGTTGCAGCCTGCATATGGTGTTTTGACTTCCAAGTTTGGCACAAGAGATAACCCAATTACAGGCAAAGAAGAATTCCATGTTGGAATTGACATTGCGGCACAGCAAGGCTCAAAAATTATGGCCGTGTTTGACGGCCAAGTTATAGAAACAGGCTATTCAAAAGAGCGTGGGAATTATATTATTTTGCACCATAAAGAAGGCTTACAAACGCTGTACCAACATTTATATTGTGGCTATGTGCGCACAGGGCAAAATGTAAGCGCAGGGCAAACTGTGGGTGCAATGGGCGATACAGGCCTCAGCACAGGTGCGCATTTGCATTTTGAGCTTATTATTAACCGCAAACGTGTAGACCCGCTGCTGCAATTCCCTGAGCTGGCAAAAACAATAAGCGAAAGTAGCGATGAATGAGGGCAATGATGTTTTACGCGCTTGTGTCTTTGGGGCTTTTGCTTGATGGCGCGTATCTTTTTAGAATAGTGCTTTTTTGCTGTGCAGTGCATGAAGCAGGCCATGCGGCGGCATATATAATTTGCACACACCGTTTGCCTAAAATAGTAGTTTCGGCAGGCGGTGTGTGCCTGAAAAAAACAGCATATTTAACGCGCAGACAAATGATGTTTGTTTTGTGTATGGGGCCAATTTTTAACTTTGTTTTATTTGCTGCACTTTATTATAAAGCGCAGCAAAATGCTACGTACAGTGCATATATAATTGCGGCGGCAAGTGTGTGCGTAGGGCTGTATAATTTGCTGCCGGTTGGCGCACTGGACGGCGCACAAATAGTGGAATTATTTTTAAGTGCAAAGCATTTGTTGTACTGGCATAAATATCAAAAAGCACTAATTGCATTTTTGTGTGTGTTTTTGCCTGTGATAACGTTTGTTATTGGTATGCCCACCATTACAAAAATTGCGGCGTTTGTGGCGCCTGTTTATTTGTATGTTCACACTGCGTAAAATAAAACTTGGTAGTATAAAATTAATTTTTTGTTTGAAAAGAATTTTGTTTTTTGGTATAATGTATTAGTTAAAGATACGAACTTAGATGTTTATTTTTTACAGGCGAATTTGTAAAGTAGTAATTTAGAAACAAAATTAAGCATATTAAATAAACGCTGGTATACACAAAAGAACGGAGAATTAAGTGAACAAAAAACTTAAGGCTGCACTTGCGGCCGTACAAAAACCGGGCAGGTACACAGGCGGAGAGCCGGGCTGTGTTTACAAAGATAAGAACAATTTAGATTTACGCTTTGCATTTTGCTTTCCCGACACATATGAAATAGGCATGTCTTTCCTGGGCATGAAAATATTATATGAAATTTTGAACAATGACGAAAAAATATGGTGCGAGCGTGTTTTCATGCCATGGACAGACATGATGCATGAGATGAAAAGCCGAAATTTGCCGCTTTATGCGCTTGAAAGTAAAGATGAACTTTTAAACTTTGATGTTGTGGGCTTCACACTTCAATATGAATTGTCGTACACAAATATAATTGCAATGCTTGACCTTGCAAATATACCATATTATGCCGAAGACAGAAATGATGAACACCCAATTATTGTTGCAGGTGGCCCGTGCGTTTGCAACGCTGAGCCGCTTGCGCCTTTTTTTGACTTGATGATGCTTGGCGAGGGAGAAGAGCAACTGCTTGATGTGTGCAAAGTAATTGCACAGTGTAAGAAGAATGGGCTATCAAAAAAGCAAACATTAAAGAAGCTTACACAAATAAAAGGCGTGTACGTGCCAAGCCTTTACGACATAAATTACAACGATGACGGGACAGTTAAAGGAATTATTGCAAAAGACGGTGCGCCTGCTGTAATAACAAAAGCCATTGTGAAAAACATGGACGAGCAGCCGCTGCCACAGCATTTTGTAGTGCCAATGATAGGCGCAGTGCACGACAGGGCGCAAATAGAGGTGCTTCGGGGCTGTGTGCGAGGTTGCCGTTTTTGCCAAGCAGGTTTTATTTATAGGCCCATGCGTGAGCGAGGCCCTGACATGTTGTCGCAAGCGGGCAAAGCGCTTTGTGACAATACAGGGTATGATGAAATATCACTGACATCACTTTCAACAAGCGACCATTCACATCTTGAAGAACTGCTTGACAACTTGCTTGTTTGGACAAAAGACGATAATGTGAATATTGCACTTCCTAGCCTGCGCATAGACAATTTTTCTAAAAGCCTTGTTGAAAAAACAACAAAAATTAGAAAGAGCGGCCTTACATTTGCACCTGAAGCAGGCACGCAGAGGCTGCGCGACGTTATAAACAAAAATGTTACTTTAAAAGAAATTGAAGACAGTTGCCGCCTTGCGTTTGAGGCAGGGTATACATCTGTAAAACTGTATTTTATGATGGGGTTGCCAACAGAGACAATGGACGACATAAAAGGTATTGCAGACACCGCACAACGTGTTATTGATTTGTACTTTGAGACTGAGAATAAACCAAAAGGCAAAAATGTACAAGTCAGTGTCAGCGTAGCGTGCTTTGTGCCAAAGCCACACACACCGTTTCAGTTTTGCCCGCAAGACTCTATGCAACTTTTGCATGAAAAGCAGCAATACTTGCTAAGCTGCATAAAAAGCAGAAAAATACGTGTGAGCTACCATGACAGCAAAACAAGCTTTTTAGAGGCTGTGTTTGCCAAAGGCGACAGACGCCTTGCGCCTGCAATAGTTAAAGCTTATGAGAACGGCTGTTATTTTGACGGCTGGTATGAGCATTTTAAGTTTGATGTTTGGATGAAAGTACTTGAAGAAACTAAAGTTGACGCTGTTTTTTATGCGAACAGAGAAATAAGCGGCAGTGAAATTTTGCCGTGGAGCCATTTGGATTATGGTGTAAGTAAAGAATTTTTGTTGAAAGAATATGAGAATGCTACAAAAGCCGACACGACACAGCCATGTAATAATAAATGCAGCAATTGCGGTGCAAACAAATTAATGGGGGGTGCTTGCTTTGGCTACAACAATTAGGTTTTACTATGAAAAAAAAGGCACAGCCGCCTACATATCACTTCTTGACTTACAGCGTGTAATGCAGCGTGCGCTTAAATGCTCAAGGCTGCCTGTTTTTTACACGCAAGGCTTTAACCCACACATATATATAACGTTTGCCGCACCACTGGCACTTGGGCAACAAAGCGTTACTGAATCTTTTGAGATAAAGCCACAAGATTTGAACTTTGACTGGAAAAATGCCGCAAATATTTTGAACAAGCACTTGCCACAGGGCATAGTTGTAACAGGCGCAAAGTTTGCAAAAGTTTCTGCCGAAGAAATTGCATTTGCACAGTACGAGTTGATGTTTTTCAAAGAAGATGTAGAATCTGCAAAAGCTGCATTTGAAAAGTATGAACACGAAGAAAATGCTTTTGTTGAAAAGAAGGGCAAAAAAGGAAAAGTAACACAAATTGATTTAAAACAGCACGTTAAGATAATTAGTAAAAATGAAAAAGACAACAATTTTTATGTGGTTGTTGTTTTGCCGGCAGGCAGCACTATTAATATTAACCCGGCACTTCTTGTGGGCTATTTAGAAAGTATGTGCAATTTGACACCACAAAGTGCGGATATTTTAAGAACAAAACTGCTAACAAAAAAAATGGAGCAATTTAAGTAAAAACAATTCTAACAAAAATTAAAAAGATAGCGTCGAAGCTATCTAAAAGGGAAGTATAAAATGTCGATTATGGTGCTAGTACAGCAAATTCTAGTGATATTATTAATAATTGCAACAGGTATTGTGGCAAGTAAGCTTAATATTTTAACAGATAGCACAACAAAGTCCCTTTCTGAGCTGCTTTTAAAAATTACATTGCCGGCAACATTGCTGGCAGCAACCAGTTATGGCGGTGGCAGGCAGGCAGTGAATGAGATGCTTTTGTACTGCTTAATTATATTAATATTTTTTGCCGTATGCACAGTGATATGCGAAGTGTTAGCAAAAAGCTTTAAGCTCCCGCGTGAGAAAAGGTCAATTTTTGTTATGTTTAGTGTGTTGCCAAACAGTCTGTTTATAGGTATGCCGCTTATAACGGCGCTTTTTCCTGAAAATTCTATGACTTATTTAGTTGCAGGAATATTGAGTTTCAACTTATATTTCTTCACGTATGGAACGGCTCTTTTTACAAAGCAGAGCAAATTTAGTATAAAAGTTTTAATTACGCCGGGAAACATTGCAACGTTCATATTAATTTTCATGCTTGTTTTCAACTTGCGCTTTCCTGTTATGCTTGAAACAGCATTCAGCTTAATTGGCGATATAACATCGCCGCTTGCACTTCTATTAATAGGTGTTATGTTAAGTAATGGCAATATTATAGCTATGCTTAAAAATAAATTCTTGTATGTTATTACATTTTTAAGGTGCCTTGTTTTTCCTATTGCACTTGCGCTTTGTTTGAAATTTACACCAATAGATAAAGATGCGGCGCTTGCAATAGTATTATTAATGGCATGTGCCGCAGGTGCACTTGGGGCATCGCTTGCACGTAAAGAGGGTGTTCAGCCTGAACTTGCCAGCCTTGCCGTTGTGCATACAACAGTATTTATCATTGCATCACTGCCTTTAGTTTCAATAATTGCACAAAATATTTTACTTGGTGCTTAAAAAAATAAAACAGACAAAAACCGCTTGTAAAGGCTTAATGCCATCACAAGCGGTTTTTGTTTTTAAAAAGCACTATATATGTCTTTAAACAAAATGCTTTAGTAATTCAAAATGTTAGGCCTAGTGTTTGCCTTTGCAGTTACCTTGGCAGCCGCTAGTTTTGCCTTCTTTTTTTTCTTGGGAAGGGCAACTGGGGCAACCTATACACTTAACACCTTTTTGTTTTTGCCGTACAATGTACACAACAATGCAAACAACTAATAATAGTATAACGCCAAGTGCTATTAAATCAGCCATAATAATGCTCCTTCCTTAGCTTTGCTATTTGTTAATATTTAATATATTCTATTATACTTTTGCAGGTGCTTTTGTCTTTAACATAGCTTTCTTGTTGCCTTGTATAACTGCATAAACAAGGTAACCTATCATTGCTGCAACTGCAATTAAGCCCGGCAAGAAGCCTGTGCCAAAAGCGCCTGTTGTTATAAGCGTGCCAATTTGATACACAAAGAATGCAATGATGTAGCCTGTTCCAAGTTGCAATGCTATGCCACCAAACAACCATTTCTTGCTTTCCATTTCGGCGTTCATTGCACCAATTGCGGCAAAGCACGGCGGTGTGTAAAGGTTGAACATCAAGTATGCAAGTGCTGCAACAGATGTGAGGCCCATAGTTGCGGCAACGCCACTTGCTGAACCTTCAATTATCTCAAGTGCATCTGTGTCTATGAAGTTTGTAATACCATAAACAACTGCAAGTGTGCCAACAACATTCTCTTTAGCAATAAAGCCTGTTATAGCTGCTGCTGCAAGCTGCCATATGCCAAAGCCGAGCGGTATGAAAAGAATTGCAAACGGTGAAGCGATTGTTGCAAGAATGCTTGTGTGTTGTGCCTCTTCTGCAACAACTTGGAAGCTCCAGTTGTAAAGTTGCATAACAGTAACAAGTAAGTTACAAAGAAGAATTATAGTACCGGCTTTAATAATAAATGCCTTTGCACGTGATAACATTGAAACAGTAGCACGCCAAATGCTTGGGAAGCGATACTCAGGAAGTTCCATAATGAAGAATGACTTAGCATGTTTTTCGCCTGTGATTAATGTAATAACATATGCCATAACAATAATAAGTGCAATGCCAACAAAGTACATTAACGGGCTAACCCATGTTGCATCTGCAAAAAACGCGCCTGCGAAAAGAGCTATAACAGGAAGTTTTGCACCACAAGGCATAAACGGTGCAAGCATAGCTGTCGTTCTGCGTTGACGCTCGTTTTTAATAGTACGTGTAGCCATAACGCCCGGAATTGCACAGCCAATACCAATAATCATAGGGATAATTGATTTGCCCGAAAGACCCACTACTTTAAAGAACCTGTCCATAACAACAGCAACACGTGCCATGTAGCCGCAGTCTTCAAGAAGTGCAAGCAAGAAGAACATAACCATGATTAGCGGTAAGAAGCCAACAACAGCGCCGAAACCGCCAATAATACCATCAAGAATAATTGTTGCAAGGATAGGTGAAACGCTCTCACCCAACAGCTCGCCTACCCAGCCGTTAAAGCCATCAATCAAGCCCACAAGTGCATCTGCAATAAAAGGACCTACAAGCGTTTGTGATATGTAGAAAACACCATACATAACAGCTGCAAATATAACAATACCAAACCATTTGTTTGCAATTATGCGGTCTGCTTTATCTTGTTTTGTTTGCACATTGCTTTTTTGTGCACGTATTTCTGTTTGGTCAACAACAGCCGATACAAATTCATACCTTTTTTTATCTGATGCTTCAACTTGTGCCTTGTCGCTTGTATCTTTTGCTGCACCGTCAAAAGGTGCTGCTTGGCCTTTGCCTGCACTTTCAACCACGGCAGCAATTAAATTGTCAAGCCCATGGCCTGTTACTGCTGTTGAAACTGTGTTTACAACAGGGCAACCAAGTTTTTGTGCTAATTGCTCTATGTTAACATTTATTTCTTTTTTCTCATTTAAATCACTTTTATTAAGTGCAACTACAACAGGTATACCAAGCTCTAAAAGTTGTGTTGTGAAAAATAAGCTTCTACGCAGACTTGTTGCGTCCACAATATTAATAATAACATCAGGGTTTTCGTTTTTAACAAAGTCACGTGTAATGTTTTCCTCAGATGTAAAAGGTGACATTGAATAAGCGCCCGGCAAGTCAACAGCTGTTAATGCTGTGTCACCACTGTAAAGGTTCTTTTTAATTTCCCCTTCTTTTTTTTCAACCGTAACACCGGCCCAGTTTCCAACATGTTCAATTTTGCCTGTAATGGCATTAAACAACGTTGTTTTGCCGCTGTTAGGGTTACCCGCAAGTGCAATTTTCATAATTTGTTCTTCCTCCGTAGTTTATGTAATATTTATAAGTCAATAAAGTTAGTAAGTAAAAACTAACTAAAATTGTGAAAAAAAACGGCAACTAAATAATAATTGCCTTTGCAATGTCTTTATCAATGCTATAACGTGCATCTTTTATAGTAATTATATAATTATTAGACACAATACTTAACACGGTTACATTTTCGCCCTCATAACAACCTAAAGTAAATAAAAATTGTTTCATTTCCTCGTCTAAAGTGCGTATTTGTTTTATAACATATTCTTTATTAAGTGTTGCCGAAGATAAGTTTTTTTCCTTTACAGACGTGCTGTCCAAATTGCGGGGCCTCCTTTAAAATATAGGTAATACACGTGGTATCGAACAGTTAATTAGTTAATGTAAACTAATTGCATACCTATTATATATTTTTAAAGCGCAAATGTCAATGTTTTTTTAATTATTTTAGAAATACATGTAAAAACAAAATTTTTTATTCATAAAACACTTGATTTTTAAGAAAAAAAGTGTATAATATACAATTATAATGAATAAATATACAAAAAAGAAAGTGTGGTGAAAAAATGTACAAAGTTTTTATTGACGGAAGTGCAGGCACAACGGGACTTAGAATTGCACAAAGGCTTGGCGGGGTGGATAAGGTTGAAGTTGTTACGCTGGGCGGCGAAAAGCGCAAAGACATAAAGGCACGAACAAAAACTGCATGCGAGTGCGACATTACTATTTTATGCCTGCCCGATGTTGCTGCAAAAGAAATTGTAAGCACACTGCCCAAAGATGTAAAAGTATGCGACACAAGCACTGCCCACAGGACAAGCAACGGTTGGGTTTATGGCTTCCCTGAACTGGGAAGGCGACGAAGTGACATAAAAAATGCAAACCGGGTTGCAATACCGGGTTGCCATGCAAGTGGTTTTGTTGCACTTGCGGCACCTATGGTTGAAAACGGTTTTATTGAAAAAACATCAAACCTCACAGTTTTTTCATTAACAGGGTATACAGGCGGCGGCAACACAATGATAGCCGACTATGAAAACACGGCACGCCACGTTTTTTTAAATGCACCGCGGACATATGGGTTAAACTTACACCACAAGCACATACCTGAGATGTGCAGTGTGGCAAAGCTAGAAACAGCACCGCTGTTTACACCCATTGTGGCGGATTTTGCAAGAGGCATGTCGGTACATTTGCCGCTGTTTAAAGCACAGCTTTCAGGCACACATAGCGCAGGCGACATAATAAATATGTTTAAAGAGTATTATAAAGGTGAAAAGGGCATTGATGTGCACAGCACCGGCGAAATGCCAAGCGATGGCTTTTTACCTGCGAATTTGCGCGATGACAGTGACATGTTAGATATATACTGCTATGAAAATGATGAGCAAATATTGCTTGTGAGTATATTTGATAACCTTGGCAAAGGCTCAAGCGGTGCTGCAATGCAGTGCATGAATTTAATGCTGGGGCTGCCTGAATACGAGGGGCTTAATATATAACATATTATATGTAGGGGCAGGGTTGCCTCGCCTGTGGCACACGAATTAAACGCAAATATGAAGTAAGCTGGGCTTTGCTATTGCCACCGGTATGGGAATGAAAACGTAAGAATTGAGGGTTAAGGTGAAGGTATTTAGAATAATCTCTGAGGCTTTATTGTTAGTTTGCGTTTTTGTATCGGTAGATTTAGGAATAAATTTTATGGGCGCGTTAGTGCCTGAATTAGAGGATGGTATACCGTTCAATAGCTTGCTACAACGCACATTTGGGCTTTTAGAAAACTCATTAAAGACAAGGGAAGATTTTTTCAACGCTTTTAAGTTTTCACTTTGGGTTACACTTGCTGTTTTTGCAGAGAATATACTCTTGTCAATTATAGATAGAGTGATTTGTAAAACATATAAACCACGATAAACATGTAGTGAATGCATTTTATGTGTTCTGCAATTTTAAAATTCCTAATAGCAAAATTTAGAAATAATAGCAAGAATTAAAAGTTAAGGAGCAATTAATTAAATGGAGCAGTGTTTGGGCGGTGTATGTGCCGCAAAGGGATTTAAGGCTGCAGGCGTTCATTGTGGCATTAGAAAAAACAAAGAGAAGCTTGATTTGGCTATTATAAAAAGCGACGTTTTATGCAACGCAGCGGCTGTTTATACCACTAACAAGGTAAAGGGTGCGCCGCTTACAGTTACAAAAAAACACCTTGAAAACGGCAAGGCTGTGGCAATTATTTGCAACAGCGGCAATGCAAACACGTGCACGGCAGACGGCGAGCAAATTGCAACAGAGATGTGTGAAATTTTAGCGCAGGAAATTGGTGTGAAAAGTGATGACATACTTGTCAATTCAACAGGCGTTATAGGCTTAGAACTGCCAATTGAGCCATTTAACAGCGGTATACCAAATTGCGTTAAAATGCTTGGCTATGATAACAGTAAAGACGCCGCAACAGCAATTATGACGACAGATACCATTGAAAAGGAAGTGTCGTTTAAATTTATACTTGGAGGCAAAACCTGCCATATTGGCGCAATAGGCAAGGGAAGCGGAATGATACACCCTAATATGGCAACTATGCTTATTTTTATAACAACAGACGTTGCTATTAATTCAAAATTATTACAGCAGGCACTTAGCGAAGATGTGAAAGACACATTTAACCAAATTAGCGTTGATGGTGACACATCTACAAACGACACAGTGTTAATAATGGCGAACGGCCTTGCACAAAATGACGAAATTACAAGCGAGGGCGAAGAATATGAAGTGTTTAAAGCTGCACTAAAAAGAATAACGTCGCATATGTCAAGAATAATTGCAAAAGATGGGGAGGGCGCCGGCAAGTTGCTAGAGTGCACTGTTTATAACGCAAACACTGTTGAGAATGCACGTGCTATAAGCAAAAGTATTGTGTGCTCAAGCCTGTTCAAAGCTGCCATGTTCGGCGAGGATGCAAACTGGGGAAGGGTGCTTTGTGCCATTGGCTACACTGAGGGAGAATTCTCAGTAAACGGCGTTAGCATTGAACTTAAAAGTGAGAACGGCAGCGTGAAAGTGTGTGAGAACGCAAGACACGTGCCGTACAGCGAAGAGTATGCCACAAAAATATTGCAAGCTTGCGAAATAGAGATTAACGTTGACATGAACGACGGGAAAGAAGCAGCCAAAGCATGGGGCTGTGACTTGACATACGATTATGTGAAAATAAATGGCGATTACAGGACATAAAATATAAATATGCCGTTCATAGCGGCTGAACGGAGCACTTTGATGAGTGAGAACGAGAGATTAAAAACAGAGCAAATGGTACGTGTTTTAAACGAGGCACAGCCATATATTTGCAAATACCAGAAAAAAACTGTTGTTGTTAAATATGGCGGCAGTGCAATGACAGACAAAGCACTTAAGGCAGCTGTTATGAACGACCTTGTTACGCTTGCTTTACTTGGTGTGCGTGTAACACTTGTGCATGGTGGCGGCCCGGAAATTAACAGCCAACTTGATATAATTGGGAAAAAACCGGAGTTTATTGATGGCTTGCGTGTTACCGACGAGCAGACAATGCACGTTGTGCAACAAGTGCTTGCAGGCAAAGTGAACAAAGATCTTGTAGGGCTTTTGCGCGGCTATGGTGTTGGCCTTTGTGGCATGGATGGAAATATTTTGCAGTGCGAGAAAAAGACGACCGCACCCGACCTTGGCTTTGTTGGTGACATTGTAGATGTGGACGTTACGCTGATGAATTATTTGATGGACAGTGGTTTTATACCGGTAATTGCAACAGTGGGAATAGGCAAAGACGGCACGGCGTTTAACATTAATGCTGATACTGCTGCGTGTAAACTTGCTTCGGCGCTTAATGCCGCAAAACTTATTAGCATGACAGACGTTGCAGGCCTTTTGCTTGATAAAGATGATGAAACTACGCTTATTGAGAATGTTGAGATTGGCGAGGTACAGCAACTTATTGACAGTGGGGTTATTGCAGGCGGCATGATACCAAAAATACAAGGCTGTGTTGAATGCATTGAAGAGGGTGTTACGCATGCTGCAATTATTGACGGGCGCATGCAGCACTCGGTGCTTATGGAAATTTTCTCTGACAAGGGTAGCGGCACCCTTTTTTATAAAAACGGAAAGGAATTTTAAATGGCTGACAACATAAAAATTGATGATAACAAGTATATTTCAAATACTTATGCGCGAAATGATTTGCTTATAGTAAGTGGCAATGGCTTGCATGCTTTTGACGAAAACGGAAATAAATATCTTGACTTTACAAGTGGAATTGGTGTGAACAGCCTTGGTTTTTGTAACGAAAAATGGGTAGACGCCATTGCACAGCAGGCAGGAAAATTGCAACACACAAGCAATTTATATTATACCGAGCCATGTGTGCAACTGGCAAAAAAACTGTGTGTGCGCACAAAAGCAAAATGTGTGTTCTTTTCCAACAGCGGCGCAGAGGCTAACGAGGGTGCAATAAAGCTTGCACGTAAGTACTCTTTTGATAAATACGGGCAGGGGCGTCACAAAATATTAAGCTTAAACAACAGCTTTCACGGAAGGACGCTTGCAACACTTAAAGCCACGGGGCAAAGCGGTTTCCACGTAAATTACGGCCCGTTCCCCGAGGGATTTGAATACGCACCGGCTAACGACATTGACGCATTTGATAAAATTGTTTGTGGGCAAACGGGCTTTTGTGCTATAATTATTGAAATGGTGCAGGGTGAGGGCGGCGTTGTCACATTGGAAAACGATTTTGCAAAACATGTGGCGAACTGGTGCGAGGAAAACGATGTGCTTTTGATAGTTGACGAAGTGCAAACAGGCATTGGCCGCACGGGCACTTTTTTAGCACTGGAGCAATTTTGCGTGAAACCCGATATTATTACGCTTGCAAAAGGGCTGGGCGGGGGTTTGCCCATTGGCGCAATACTGATGCTTGAAAAAGTAAGCGCCACGTTTAAAGCCGGCGACCACGGAAGCACTTACGGCGCAAACCCTGTTGTTTGTGCCGGTGCAAATGTTGTTGTGGACACAGTTAGCGATGATTTTTTATTAGAAGTACAAGAAAAAGGGAAATTGCTTAAAGAAAAACTGCAAGAGCTTCCACATGTAAAAAATGTAAGCGGAATGGGATTGATGCTTGGCATTTCTTTTGACGAGTGCATAGACAATAAGACAATTTTAAAGCTGTGCATGGACGACGGGCTTTTATGCTTGACAGCAAAAGATAAACTTCGCCTTTTGCCACCGCTTACAGTTAACAAGCAAGAAATTGAAACAGCTGTTAAAATAATTGAAAAAGCGCTAGGAACTTATACCTAGTTTTAATATAATGACAAACGCCACAATTTTGCAATTGGTGCCAAAACAGGCGCTTTACAGAAAACTTGGCATGAACAAAATGTGCGGCCAAAATATATTTAGGGGGCTTTAATAATTTGAAACACTTACTTAAAATGTCTGATTTGACAAAGCAAGAGATAATACAAATACTTGACCTTGCTGATGAGTTGAAGTTTGACACACGTTGCAAGAAAAAGCAAACTCACTTAGAAGGTAAAAGCATTGCGCTTATTTTTGCAAAGGCGTCCACACGAACACGCACAAGCTTTGAAGTTGGCGTATATCAACTTGGCGGCAATGCAATTTATCTTAATACGAATGACTTGCAAATTGGCAGGGGAGAGCCCGTTGAAGATACTGCACGTGTATTGGGCAGATATTTTGACGGCATAATGATACGTACTTTTGAGCAAGAGGAAGTTGAGACACTTGCAAAATATGCAGGTATACCTGTAATAAATGGGTTAACTGATTATGCGCATCCGTGCCAAGTGCTTGCAGACTTACAAACAATTCGCGAGTATAAATGCAAGCTTGAGGGCCTTAAAATGTGCTATATAGGTGATGGCAACAACATGGCAAACAGCCTTATAGTCGGCGCACTTAAAACAGGCATGGAAATGACTGCCGTTTGCCCAATTGGTTATTTGCCGCATAAAGATGTACTTGATTTTGCAAAAGAGTACAGCAACTTTACCCTTTGTGATGACCCTAAAAAAGGCGCAGTTGATGCAGATGTGCTTGTTACAGACGTTTGGACGAGCATGGGCTTTGAGGAAGAGGCACAAAAGCGCAAAATTGCTTTTGACGGGTATCAAATTAACGATGAGATATTGGCGCTTGCAAAAAATGATGCGATGGTGCAACATTGCCTACCGGCGCACAGGGGCGAGGAAATAACGGCCGAAGTGTTTGAGGCACATGCCGCGGAAATTTTTGATGAGGCAGAAAACAGAATGCATGCACAAAAAGCAGTAATGGTTATGTTAATGGGCGATGAGTAAGCATAACGGAAGTGCTGTGTAGTATTTTACACATTAAATAAAAAAATCTTACCAAAATCGCGATTTAAGGTAAGATTTTTTGTTTTATCTAATATTATTTTAAAGATACATTCAAATACTAATGTTTAACATTAACTGAATATGCGCTTTCTCCAAAAATGCATGTACATAAATACAACTCTCTCCAGCGCTTTGTCGTAAATGACAAAAGTTATGTTTGCAACTATAACTAAAATCATTACAAAATAAAAACTCATGCTTTCGAATTCAGCCACAACTGCACCTATTGGGAAAATTACAATTATAAACAGGTAGACAAGTGCAACGCAAGTGTTAAAGATTGTAATCTTTAACACCCATAACAGTACTTTATACTTTAATTTGTCAAGGCTTAGCTTAACAAAAGGGTACCAACCTAAAATAGCTATAAATATGGCTACCGATTCCTTGTTAGGTGCTATGAAAAGGCTTAAAAGAGATATTGCGGCAAACATAACGCAGCCCGTGCTAAGTTTGTACTCTAGTACAACAGGCAAAATAAGTATGCCGCTTATTGCAGGCGCTAAAAAAGATGAAAATGGGAAAAAACTGCCCATTAACATGCACGTTAAGCTAAGTGCACTTAAAATTCCGCACACAGCAATGCGCTTTGATTTTAAATTGCGATTATTCATGCACTAGCACCCGCCGCAGCTGCAACACATGTCCATGCACATAAAAGCCGCACACATATCGCAACAAGAGCAAGCCACAGGAGAAGAATAACCCGAACGCTGTGAAGAGTAAGGGCTGCCGTACATGTTGCCATTTTGGCTATTTTGCAAGTTGTTTAGCGCGTTTGTATACTCTCTGTTAGTTGGGTCAAGCCTTGCTGCCGTTTGAAAATATTTCAGTGCATCATTAACCCAGCCCTTATAGTAATAAGCGCTGCCCATAAGGAAATTCCATTCGGCATCATTGCTACCGCCTGAAATAGCGTTAAGCTCGTTTAAAGCTTCGTCTGTTTTGCCGTGGTTTATTTTTTGGCGTATATCACTGTAACGTCCTTTCACGGTGCCACCGGGTGTGCCGCCACCGCTATTTCCTGTGCTTGTGCCGCCCATACGAATGTTTGACATTACAGTGTCAAAGGCTTCTGTTATTTCGTCAAGATGCCTTTGAGCGTCTTCTTTTAGTGGGCTGTTTTCGTAAGCGGATATGTCGTATTTTTGTGCAAGCCTTTTGTACGCGGCTTTAACTTCCTCGGTATCAGCATTTTGGCTGATACCTAAAATTTTGTGCGCATCTGATAAATTCATAATAAAATCTCCATTTTACAATTCGCCATATTGTGACTTATTTTGCTTTGGTGCGCCTGCATTAACTATACAGCGCGGTATGCCAAGGTAAATTATATTGTTTAATATTTCTTTAAAAACTTTAATATCAAGCAAGTTGTAACATAAACTCATCTCGCCCGCGTTTAAATAGCAAAGGCGCTTCACTTCACTTACAGTCTCTTCTTTTGTTGCGCCGCCCAGGGCGAAAATATTATATGCCCCTGACTTAACGTCTGATTCATAATCTTGCGCACAATCAAGGTAATATATTATTTTACCCAAAAAATAGCCAAACCTGTTCAATGTCTTTTCGTTTTTGCCATTACCTGCAAGTTCAAAAAGTGTAGCAGTCATTATTGCAGAGGCATCTGCCGCTAAATCGGCATTAATTTCGCCGTTTTGCTCTACTTTTTGTTGCGCAACAGTTTGCAAATGTAGAACTTCGTCAAGTTTTGGGTAATTTTTAGCGGCCTTTTTTCTAAGCCTACTGCATATAGGGTACAGCAAAAGCGAGGGCAGTTTTTTTATAAACTTATCGTCGTGTAAATTATCAACAATTTTGTAATAAGCAGTTAGTATCAACGCGTCTGCCGCGTATGAAAGCCCCGGCGTGCCTGTGCAAACAGGCCGTTTTTTTGTTGGGTTTGCAATGCAAGCTTCCCTGTTAAAATCTAAGTCGCTCTCATTAATTGCATCTGCCATTAAAGCTAAAAAAACAAAATCATAGTTCAAAAAAAATCTGGCTGTAAACCCATACTTGCGCTTTAACTCTTTGCATAGCCCACAATACATGGCACGGTAAGTATACCACTCACTAACTTTAAGTTCAGGCTTGTGCGGCAAAACAAAACCAAACATTAAAAACTCCATTCCGCCGCTACCGTGTTTTTTGTTATATTTGTATTGTTAATTTTGTTTTAAACACACACATGCAAATTTAAAAACGGCAATATAATTACTGATTATACTATATATTTTGATGTTTTTCAAACAATAACATATAATTTTACGTTTAGTACATATTTTTTACATAAAAATGGCATTTATATCATTAAAACACAGTATATTACTCGTTTCTACTTGTGCAAATTGTGCAATGAAGTGTAATAGATTAGGGCTTATTATCAAGCGTGTCAAAACGGTAACCCGCACTAATAAACCAATCAATAATATCTCCAAGTGCATTTGCACTGTTTTCTGTTTCTATCGTGTCATGCATAAGCACAATGCATGTGTTTTTGTCGCTCGCTTGCTTCACAACACGCTCATAAATTTTCTGTGGGCTGTGGCTGCTGCCTATGGCGTCCTCGGCATCTACGTTCCAATCAAAATATGTATAACCGTTTTCACTTGCCTCTTGCCTCAAAGTGTCCATTATATCATTGCCACCATACTGCCTGCTTACAGTGTTGCTGCTTCCACCGGGAAAGCGCATTATTTCAATATCGCTGATGCCATATGCTTCTAAGTCTGTTTCAAGTGCTGAGATGTCAGCCCAAAAAGCGTCACTGCTTGAATATATGTCTTTATAGCTGTGTGTTTTGCTGTGCAGGCCAATTGTGTGGCCATCACTTTTAATGCGTGAAACAAGCGGAAAGTACTTCTCGTTATTTGATGCAGACATTACAAAAAATGTGGCAGGCACGTTTTTTTCTTCTAAAATATCAAGTACTTTTTCAGTAGTTTTTGACGGGCCATCGTCAAAAGTTAAATAAACAACTTTATCGTCCTCGCTTATGTCACTTCCTTGTACATTTGCTGCGGGCAAAGTGTGTTGCCACGCTAAATCTTCAATAGTGCAACCTATTGCAGTTTCCGGTGTGTAAAAAAACAAGGCTACTATACAAATTACTGCCATACATGCGCATGCAATTAAGCTGCGCCTTAAAATAGGTATCCATCTTCCGTGTATCATATTTTTCCCCAATCTGCCACAAAATTAGTTTTGTGCCGTATAAGTATTAAACAATTGCAAGCACATTATAAAAAAATTAATGTTGTGGCTATAATTTTACTTGCACACATGCAAATATTATCTTATACTATAACTATTGCTTTAATACATTTATTAGTACATTATAAATATTTTGTTTTACGGCTTACGGCAAACCGCCGAAACATTCCAGAAAATAAAACTTTGTGTTATTTACAATAAAAAATGATTGGTGGGGTTTTGTGGATTTTAATATTTTTATTTTAATATTTGCGTTGCTTGCATGCGTTTTTTCGTTTGTAGCCATGCTGCGCAGTTTTAAAAGCAGTGGAAATGGCGTTGATTCGGAAAGAATTTTACAAGAAAGCAGCCGCAATTTTGACGATGTTAAGCAAACCATGCATAAATTAATGAGCGAGTTACGCGCAGAAATTACGCTTTCGATAAACCAAGGAATGCAAACAACAACCAGGATGCAAGGCGAGACGCAAAAGCAACTTTCAGAAGCGCAAATTGCAGCCGTGCGCTCTTTGCAAACAACTGTGGCAGACCAGCTGACACTTATAGAGCGAAGGGTGAAAAACAGCAACGATGCAATAGAAACACGCCTTGAAAACATTAGAAATACCATGGAGGCACGCATAGCATCTATGCAGGCGGACAACAGCAAAAAACTTGAGGAAATGCGTAAAACAGTTGACGAACAGTTGCAAAAAACGCTTGAAACACGCCTTCAAAAGTCTTTTGAAAACGTAAGCAAACAGCTTGAAAGTGTTTACAAAGGGCTTGGTGAAATGCAAAGCCTTGCAACAGGTGTGGGGGACTTGAAAAAAGTGTTGAGCAACGTGAAAACACGGGGCATACTTGGTGAAATACAGCTTGGCGCAATATTAGAACAAATTTTGACAAAAGAGCAGTACGAGACAAACGTGGCAACGGTGCCGGGAAGTAGCGACAGGGTAGAATTTGCAGTGCGGCTTCCGGGCGATGGCAATACGCCTGTGTTCTTGCCAATTGACGCAAAGTTTCCAATGGACGCTTATAATGCACTTGTGGATGCACAGCAGACGTCTGATAAGCTTCAAGTTGATGCCGCCATAAAAATGCTGCAACAACGCGTTAAAAGTTTTGCAAAAGATATACAAAGCAAATACGTGCATGTTCCAAGCACAACAGAGTTTGCTGTAATGTTTTTGCCAACAGAGGGGCTTTATGCAGAAGTTGTACAGCACGGAATGATTGAAAAGTTACAGGCTGACCATAAAATTATTGTTGCCGGGCCAACAACAATGGCTGCACTGCTTAACAGCTTGCAAATGGGCTTTAAAACACTTGCAATACAAAAAAGCTCAAGCGAAGTTTGGAAAGTATTGGGTAATGTGAAATCTGAATTTGATACGTTTGGAAAAGTGCTGGAGCAAACACAAAACAGGATTAACCAAGCAAATGACGAATTGGAAAAACTAGTGGGTGTTCGAACAAGGCAAATACAAAGAAAGTTGAGCGGAGTCGAAAATCCATCGTTTATAGAAAGCTTTGGCGAGACAGATATTTTAAGCTTAAATTCTAACGAATAAGTGCGTATAAAGGTGCTTGAAAACTGCATAACAACTTGTAAGAATTAAAAAAACATGATAAAATAATTTAATATACTACAGTACAGGACGGAGCGAAAATAATGATAACAAAACCGGAAAATTTTATCACGCAAGTGATTGACGAAGACTTAGAGGCGAAAAAAGTAGGGGAAATACATACACGATTTCCGCCGGAGCCAAACGGCTATTTGCATATAGGCAGTGTTAAAGCAATTTGGATAAACTGGAGCATTGCAAATGCGTATGGCGGAAAGTTTAATTTGCGCTATGACGACACAAACCCAGAGCGTGAAGACGAAGAGTATGTGAAAAGTATATACGAAGATTTACAGTGGCTTGGAACAGACCCGAATGGCGGTGTTTTTTATGGCAGCGACTATTTTGATGAGTGCTATAATTTTGCCGAAAAACTAATAAATGACGGCAAAGCATATGTTTGCGATTTAACGCGCGAGGAAATGCAAGAGTACAGGGGAAGCGACGCGGGCAAACCCGGCAAAGAAAGCCCATGCAGGAACAGAGACGCAGCGCAGAACCTTGAGCTGTTTCGTAAAATGCGAAACGGAGATTTTGCCGAGGGCGAAAAGACATTAAGGGCAAAAATTAACATGTCCAGCCCAAACATGAATTTGAGAGACCCTGCACTTTACAGAATTAAGCATGTGCCACACCACAGGCAAGGTGACAAATGGTGCATATACCCAATGTATGACTATGCACATCCAATTCAAGACATGTTAGAGGGCATAACGCACTCTTTATGCAGTTTAGAGTTTGAAAACCACAGGCCGCTTTACGATTGGGTAGTTCAAAATTTGGGGTATGGTGAATTTCCAAAACAGCGCGAATTTGCACGCCTTAACATAACGAACACAGTTATGAGCAAGCGCTATTTGCGCGAGCTTGTTGAGACAGGAAAAGTTGACGGCTGGGACGACCCGCGTATGCCGACATTGAAAGGCTTAAGGCGCAGAGGCTATACACCAAAAAGCTTATTGAAATTTGTAGAACTTGCCGGTGTTGCTAAGTCAAACAGCTTGCTTGATTCGCGCATGCTTGATTATTGCATACGCACAGAGCTTGACGAAAGTGCACAGCGCCGTGTTGCAGTATTAGAGCCTATAAAATTAATAATAGACAACTACCCCGAAGGAAAAACAGAGACGTTCCCTTTGCCAAATAACCCAAAAGACGAAAATGCAGGCACACGCCAAGTAATATTTGGCAAAGAGTGCTGGGTAGAGCGAAGCGACTTTGCAATTGTGCCGCCGCCAAAATTCAAGCGCCTAACACCGGGTAAAGAAGTGCGCCTAATGGGTGCGTATATAGTAAAATGCACAGATGTAGAGCAAGACGAAAGCGGCAATGTTATTGCTGTGCACTGCACGGCAGACCTTGAAACAGGCAACGGCATGCCTGAAGACGGAAGAAAAGTGCGCGGCACAATACACTGGGTAAGTTGTGACAATTGCACAGAAGCCGATGTAAACTTGTACGATAACCTTTTTCTACAAGAGGACATGAATGACATACCGCAAGATGCCGACTATAAAGATTTTATAAACCCTGACAGCATAAAAACACTTAAAAATTGCAAGTTAGAGCTTTCACTTGCGAATGCTGAAGTTGGGCAGACATTTCAGTTTGTACGCATGGGGTATTTTACACCGGATTTGAAAAACAGCAACACTTTTAATAGGGTTGTCACATTAAAAGACAGCTTTAAAATGAACACTTAATAATGAACACTTTAAAATGTCAACTTATATATAGGCAAAAAACAGGGCTTTCGAAAATTCGAAAGCCCTGTTCAGCGTGCCAAAAAAGGTATAGCATTTTGACATTATATAAAAGTTTTACTAAATTTTTTTCAAAAAATTTCAGGTACTTAGGGCAGAGCCCTAAGGTGTTTTCCGCAGAAAACGCAAGCTTCATAAATATTTCTTGTAATAGTTTTTTGACACTTCTAAATCGTTGACATAAAGTGCAATGTGTTCAATTTTCATCTTTGATCTTATCAACTCTCCTTAACATTATTTCATACATCAAAAACATTAACAATAAAATAACACCAATAAAAACAGGGTATAAGTTAAAGCTGATTTCTCTACCTATAACTCCGAAAAGTGCAGGCATGATAAGCGTCCCAGTATAAGCTGACGCCATTTCCACACCTGTAATGGCTTGTGAATGTGTAACACTAAAGTTATAAGGAGTAGAATGAATAATGCTTGGAAAAACAGGTGCTGAACCAAAGCCTATTAAGGCAAGGCCAATAAATGCAGTGTAGTCGCCAAAAGGTATGAATAGCACAGCCACACCTATTGCCATAAGTAGTGTGCCTGCCCGTATCATTTGCTTATCGTTGTATTTCATAGCAACAAAGCCACAAATTCCTCTGCCTATGGTAATGCCTAAGTAAAAAAGCGCCGAAAAACCTGCAGCTATTTCCGGTTTTATTCCTCTATTAAAAACTAAGTAACTACTTGCCCATAAACCTGTTGTTTGCTCTATGGCACAAAAGCAGAAAAATGCAAGCGCAATTTGTTTGACACCCCTTACTTTAAATATTTGCTTAAGTGAAAGCGTATCTTTAGGCTCATCAATTTCTATTAAAACTTCTTTTTTTACTTTCCAAATAGGGCTGCTTATGAAAATAATAATTGATAATACCGCTTGGGCCACAAATAAAATTAAATAGCCTGTTCTAAAATTATGTCCATCTGTAAGTGCCATTCCCATTATGTACGGCCCTAATGTTGCACCTACACCCCACATACAATGAAGCCAACTCATGTGTTTGCTCTCAAAATTTACAGCAACATAGTTATTAAGTGCAGTGTCTACACTTCCAGCACCAAGGCCATAAGGAATTGCCCACAAGCACAACACTAAAAATGATGGGCTACTCGAAAACCCGAATAGTGAAATTGCAGTTAAAAGGACGCTAAGTGCAGTGACTTTATGTACACCAAGTTTATTTATAAGTTTTGTGCTGTTAAGGCTTGATATAACTGTACCGGCTGAAATAATAATTGTAACAATGCCCATATTTGAAATGGGAACACCGAACTCCTCGCTAACAAGTGGCCATGCAGAGCCTAAAACTGCATCAGGTAACCCAAGGCTAATAAAAGAAACATAAATAAGTGCTAAAAGTAAACTTATCATATTGCACCCCCGTTTTAATTATGATATGATTATATCATCGAGAAACAAGCGTTTTCTATTATAATTTAGTGCAAAACTATAATTATTTCGCCAAAAGGAGAAAGCCGTGACAAATATAGCGTGTAATATAATTTTAGATGAGAATAGCAAGGAACTAAATTTAAAAGGCACTAAAGCTTTACCGGTTGCGATATATAATGACGATTTAAAAGAAAAACCTGTACCATATCATTGGCACGATGAAATTGAACTTATTGTTGTAATATCAGGTGAAATGGAGCTTATCTGTGAACTTGAAAAGTACGTGCTAAAGCAAGGCCAGGGTGTTTTTATAAATTCAGGTAGGCTGCATTCTTGTGTAAATTATGATGATACTGCTTGTATTATTAAGTCGTTTGTCTTTCATTCAAGGTTTATATACGGCGATTTAAGCAGCATATTGTTCGAAGATTACTTTCATAAATTTTTAGCAGAAACGTCGGTTGCTAACCATTTATTATCCTTTGAAATGTGCGAAGCTGTACTTGCCGCTTATGAAGAATTTTTAAGAAAACAATTCGGCTATGAATTTTTTGTTAGAGAAAAGCTCACACAAGTTTTACTGGAAATTATAAAAAGTACAGATAATAACACTAAGATTGATTTTAAAACAATAAAACAGCTTAATAGGTGTAAAATGATGATGTCATTTATACATCAAAACTATCAAAGTGAGATAACACTTTCACAAATAGCTAGCAGTGCAGGCATAAAAGAAAGCGAGGCTTTGAGATGCTTTAAAAGCACCTTAAAAACATCACCTATTAAATATCTTAAAAAGTATAGGCTTGAAAAGTCAGCTTTTTTATTAAAAACCACTACCGAGCCTATTATAGATATAGGTTTTGCTTGTGGATTTTATGAAATGAGCTACTTTTCTAAAAGCTTTAAAGAAGATTATGGAATGACGCCTACGGAATATCGGAAAAACCCGGAACAAGTAAACCTTATTGCGCCATTTTAAATGCGAGCATTGTACGAATGATATTAGCCTGAATATATAAAAACCCTGTACCGAGCAATAAAGAAAGGTACAGGGTAAAATTTAGTTATATTTGGTGTAGTATAATTTTATTTCATACAAATGGTTTTAGTTTGAAAATGCATTGAAATATTCTCGCAATTCGTTTATAAATTGTGAAAGTAGAAACGGAGCTGTTAAGCCGCTTGATAAAAAGATGTTGTAAATATAACTTTTTCATCAAACAGTGCTCGTAAAATCTAAGCAAACAACCACTTTAAATCCCTGCTTTTCTATAAACTTCCGCCATCTCATCAAGCGTTGCAAGCTCAACAAGTGGTGCTTTGCCAACACTGCCAAATTCTACAATTAAAGTGCCTATTACTTCCTTAACGCCTTTTTCAATGCAGTCTGTCACAAGCGTTAAATCGTTGTGGTTTATTTCGCCGTACATTACGGTTTGCATAATTGGTGTTAAAAATACACGCGGGTCAAATTGCTCCTTCTTGCTCTCTAATAAAGTGAAAATTTCACCTATATATGTACTTTTTTGTAAATTTGCGTTATAGGCAAAAAGTTCTTTTAAGTTGCGCGTAACTGCAAGGCGTATGTCAGTGTCTACATTAATTTTACGTATGCCTTGCGATATTGCCGCTTTCAGCTCGCTTAAAGCTATGCCGTGCGCACCTGTTATGTTGCCACCAAGTGCGTTAATTTCGTCTACAATATATTTTGGCACAGTGGACGAACCATGGCTGACAAGCGTGCCGTCAATACCTTCGTGCAGCATACACTCTTTAATTGCCGTTGCAATTTGTGTGCGCAGTTTCACACCCTTGCCTTTGCTTGCGCCATGCATTGTGCCATAGCTAATAGCAAGTAAATCACACTTTGTTTTTTTGAAAAACTCAACTGCGTGAAGTGGGTTTGTATATGTAGATTTTTCATGGTTTACGTGGTCTTCAACACCGGCAAGCACACCTAGTTCGCCCTCTACCGTAACACCGCGCTCATGTGCATATTTTACAACTTCACGCGTAAGTTCAACGTTTTCGGCAAACGGAAGGGAAGAGCCGTCTATCATTACAGATGTGTAACCTCCGTCAATTGCGGCTTTTACAGAGGCGAAGTCTTTGCCGTGGTCTAAATGCAGTGCCACGGGAATTTTGCTGTCTACCGCAAATTTTTTAACAGCGCTGCCAATGTTTTTTGCGCCCTCTTGTTTTTGCTCAAGCGTTGCGTTCATAAAATCTTTACAGCCGCCCATAAAGCCGTTTGCAAGGTCTGCGCCTTGTAAAATAGCGGGCGAGCGCAACATCTCGTGAACCTCAACTGCTGCCTTTGCCTGTGCAACGGCATTTACGTTGAAGCCGCCTTGTGCATAGTTGTGTTTTTCTGCCGCGTCCATTAACGGGCGAAGTGGTATTAATGGCATAATTTTTTATTCCTTTCACATGACTTTGTTATTTAGCTTCGAAAACTAAGACAATATATAAAGCTGTTAAATTCTTAGCTTTTTAGCGCGCTTTATTAAAAAAGTACTATAATTATAATAAATTGCGTTTTTTATTAGTAAATTCATATTAGTAAGCCTTTTTA
>CAYJMH010000021.1:24745-35629 GCA_964371535.1 uncultured Bacteroides sp. | reverse complement strand
ACCGTGGACCGACCGGTTATGAGCCGGGAGCTCTAACCAACTGAGCTACAGCCCCATACAAAAGTTGTAATTCTGTAACAAAGAACATTATACAATAATTACAATAAAAAGACAAGTGTTTTTTTATTTTTTATTTTTTGCCCAATTTCATTATAAAAGCATTTAATAATTTAGTAATATTTTTACACAGTAACAAAAGCAATGTCAAAATATGCCTGCGCACAAAAAACACCTCGTGAGGGTGCAGTTTCATGCGCCCTCACGCTATTAAACTTTACCTATCGTCGACAAGGCTATCACAATTGCCTAACATACAACATTGTGGATAATGTAACTTTTTTCTTTTATGCTTCGGCCCGCAAATTCATATCGCACCAAAAATAGTACTTAACATGTCGGTTTTGATGTTTTTTTGCACTGCTGTATATACTATATAATTTTTCATGTTAAATTTATTGCAAGCGTGCACTTTTTGAAAACAGCCCGAAGAGGTTTTAGCAATATTATTGCAACCGTAAAGTTGCCTATACAATGAAGCAAATCGAAAGGTATGCCTGAAACCCACCAAGCAATTGCACCGTATAGACCGTGCGTTGGGATATAAGAAAAAGCATAAAGCGCCCCATATGTCAGCCCGAAAAAACCACTTAACACCGCAAATAGAAGCGTACTGTTCAACTTGTGGAACAGCCGAATTAAAACGTAAAGAAGCGGCCAAATGTATATCTGTGGGAACCACCAAATGCCAAAGCCGTTCAATAGGCCGTACAACATTAAATAGCCAAAAACTGCGGGCAAAGCAAGCCTCGGAAGTTCAAGCGTATATACAATGATAAATAAGCTGATTAATTCAATATTCGGCAGCGCATCAAATGCATACTTACTAACAACAAGTATTGTTGCCATCAATGCGGCTACTGCCATATGACGTGTTGTCTTCATGGTGTTACCTCTATTTGTTAATATCCCTCAACAAGTGTTAATTCAAATTTATCGCCATCTACAATTGGTGTTTGATCAAAGCTGGTCATAACGCTCTCGCCGCCTTTTGTAAGCAACCACCATTGCTGTTTTGAATCATCTACCGTTACACCATTAACAGTTTTTACAAATATGCCATAGTCGCCCATCTCGCCGTCAATAAGTTCTTGCGCTGTAAGCAGTGGGCCTAAAAATTCTTCATCTGTTGAATAATCAAACGTAGTAATTGTGCCGTCAAGCATAATTACATCTACCGCAATTGTTTTTTCACCTTGCTGTGTTTCAGGTGCGCCAAACATAAGCCAAACCCCACCTATAAGCACAGCCACTAAAACAAGCGCAACTACAGCTAAAATTATTTTTTTGTTCATTTTGCTTTCTCCTTCAAATTAAAAATTGCATAACAACTAAAAAACGCCCTTCACAAAGTGAAAGACGTGTTACTGTTTACAAATATGCAAACATAATAACCACTCCATTCATCGTGAAGTATACAGGTTGCTCCTGTATGGTTTTCCAACAACCACGGCATTCCGGCTTAACGCATATTATGCGCATTACGGCGGCGGGACCGCACATGATTCAAACATGTTTCCCCGTTAGTTGCATATATTAAAATGTATTAGTTTAAAGGTTGCTATGTGCGCATTGTATCACATTTTGGTATAATTAGTCAAACTTTTTCTCTATTGATTTTTAATTGCCTGTTATAGTATACTTTAAATATAAACGTATTATTCGTTTCCAAAAGGTGGTGAGGGCATGATATATGGCATTGGCGTTGACACTGCAAGTATAGACAGGATTAAAAAAAGTATTGAACGCGAGAGTTTTGTAAAAAAAGTATATGGCGCAAAAGAAATTGCTTTTTTGGGAAGCTTAAAAAACAGCGCTGCAAGTTTTGCCGCGAATTTTGCGGCAAAAGAGGCTTTTTCGAAAGCACTTGGCACCGGAATTTTAACAGGCCATTTTAATTTGTGCGATGTGCAGGTGCTTAGAAAAAAAACAGGCAAGCCATATATTGAGCTTAGCGGCACGGCAAGCGAGCTTGCAACCCAAAAGGGTTTAACCGCACACGTTTCACTTACGCACGAGGCCAATACTGCAACGGCGTTTGTTGTACTTGAAATAACTGCGCCAAAAAATGAGGTAGAAAAATGATAACAGCAACAGATATTAAAAACAACGAACAAATTAAAATATATATTGAAGAGGCTGATAAATGCCTTTTAAGCCTTGGGTATACCGAGCACAGTTTTTCGCACGTTACAAGAACAGCGCACTTTGCGCAGAAAATTTTAACAGATTTAGGTTATGAAAAGCGAACATGCGAACTTGCATGGATTGCCGGTTATATGCACGACATCGGCAATGTTATTAACAGAATTGACCACGCACAAAGCGGCGCCGTTATGGCGTTCAGAATACTGGACAAAATGGGCATGGACGCCGCAGAAATTGCAACGGTGTGCAGCGCAATAGGCAACCACGACGAGAGCACTGCCTACCCTGTAAACAGCGTTGCAGCGGCGCTTATTTTGTCTGACAAAACAGACGTGCGCCGTACACGTGTGCGAAATTGCGACCATTTGCGAATCGACATACACGACAGGGTAAATTATGCCGTTAAAAAAGCCGCTACAACACTTTCAGAAGATAACAAGTATGTAATACTTGATTTGCTTATTGACACTGATATTTCACCGCTTATGGATTATTTTGAAATATTCCTAGACAGAATGTTACTTTGCCGAAAAGCGGCAGATAAACTGGGCCTTACATTTAAACTTGTTATTAACGGGCAAAGTTTGCTTTAAGCAATTTTTTAACTGCGCTTCAGCTTATTTAAAACGATATACGCACAAACATAATAATGGGTAGATTTTTGCACATTTGCAAAAATCTACCCATTATTCATCTTTATGTTAGTTAAAGGTCGTCTGCATCTTGCGTCGGTGTCTCATTTTTATTAACCGGGCGCCCCGTGTAACTTCCCGATGGGTCAGTCTCACTGGGTTTTTGCTCTATGATAGAGCGCACGATAGGGTTGTTAATGCCTGTCTCGTTTTTTTCACTTGGCGCAGTTGAAAGAATGGGCGCAGGAACACCAAGTGGCGACGGAAACACCGGCGGCACAAAATTCGGCACATTCTGCTTGCTTTTTGAAAGATTTTCGTTAATATTTTTCATGGTAAACCTCCTTTGTGTATAGCATTCCACATTTTTGCCAACGCTATACACAGAAAGAGAGGCATGCACATGACTAATAAAAAAATTTTCTTTTTAACATTTTTATGTACAGTAGCTGTTTTTTTACCCATATACTTGTTAATATATGCTTTTCAAAGCGCCCAAATAAACCTAAACGCCCAAAACCCTGTAACACAGCCCCAAAGCGGTGTGCTTGTAACTAACCCCACACCAGACGACACTAAAACGTTACTTTTGATGTGTGGACAGGGCGGTGCTGCCGAGGCAGAAAGCTATGCAATAATTCAGTTTGATGCCGTTAACAATATTATAAGTGTAACGTCTATGCCGCCGCAAACAATTTTGCTTATGGGCGGTAATCCCATATCGCTGCAAGATGCTGTTGCAACGGCGGGGCCTTCACAGGGTGCGGCCGCATTAAGTGAAACATTAGGCGTTGAAATAAAAGATTACATTTTTGCCTCGCCTGAAATTATGTGGCAAAGTGCGCAAGTTTTAGGCAACATTACACTCTTACTTGAAAATCATGTCAGTGATGATATAATTAGCGCGCTTGGGCTTATTAATTCCGGCACACAGCGCTATACGTTAACGCCACTTATTTTCTCACAGCTTCTTGAAAGACTGATTGCCACTGAGGCAAGGCAAGATGGCGAGCACGAAGTTCGTTCGCTTGGGTACTCGGCCTTTTTGGCTGCCGGGCACGGCCGCCTTAGCGAATTATTGCCAAGCGCAATAAAACAAAACAGCAATAAAATTGCAACTAATATAACAGCCACAAAACTTTTTGAATATGAGCGCACGCTTGAATTTTTAGACCGCCAACAGCCCACATATATTGCAGGCGCATTGCCCGGCACATGGAATTCTTCACAATTGCGCTTTGAGCTAAGCGAGGAAACACTTGAATTTATGCGTAATTCATTCGGCGCAAAGGCACCTGCGTACGAACACAATGAAGAAGACGAGGAGCCTGCAACAAACCCACAGCAAGACGATGAATTTGTAATTGAAAGCACACAGCCAAGCGCACAAGCAGCACATGAAGAGCAGAGTAACGTACCGGTTGAAGAAGGCAGTGCCGTACAAGATGAAAATGAAAACGAGGACGCACAGCCCGAGGGTGAAACAGTACAGGGTTAGGCTTGCGAATTGCACATTGAAAAATCAACTTGCTATATCAATGTCAATGCTTCCGTTAATAGTTTTCACCATTAGCGTTTTGTCTGTTGTGCCATTTGTACTTGCGGGCAAATTATTTGCGCCAAGTGTTACGCTTGATGTGATGCTGTACTCACTTTCATCGCCGTCTATTTCACCGCTTATAATGCCGTTAACAGACTCAAGCTCAATGTCGTTTGCGTCAATACCAATTGCGTTTATTGCGGCATTAACTGAAATTATTCGCAACGTTTCAAGTGTCACATCGTCAATGTTAACATCGCCGTTTGTAAGCTCTGCATTTATTTTGTTCGCACTAACATTTTCGGCTTTTATCGCGCCGTTTGTCAATTGCAAGTCTATATCATCTGCCGTAATTTCACTTAGCGTAATGTCGCATGCACTTGATTGCACATATATATCTGCACTGTAATTTTCGGGTATAAGTATTTCCAGAAATGCACTTTGTCTGTTGTAATCAAAGCCAAAGCCAAAATCAAAGTCAAAGTCAAAGTTGAAAATATTGTCAAAAAAAAGTTTGTCTTTGTCAATTAGTTGTGTAATTTCAAGTGTGCTGTCGCCTTCGATAATTTCATATGTTTCTGTCTCGTTCTCAAAGTAAGTCAAATATATATTGCTATCGGGCGAGCGGTTAATTTCTACAATCCCCGCAATGCTGTCTATATTAATATCTTTATCACTTGCCTCAACAGTTGTTGTTTTCTTTTCATATGGCGATGTAATGCTTATGGCCTCTGTGCTAAAGCCCGTAAACGCCATTGAAGCAAACAGAATAACCACGCCTACCCCAAGCATTATTAAGCCTAATGTTATAACGTATTTCATAAATATGTCCATCCCTTTCTGCTACACTGTACGGCACAAACAACCATAAAAAGTGGTCATATTTGTGCCGTGCTTTTCGCTTGTCAGGCTTGCCTGACAAGGAAAACGGTTTTTTAATATAGAAAGTTTGAAATTATTTTCAAACTTTCAACTTATACTTTCTTTGAAAATAAGCCCGTAATACTTTTGGCAATAAACGCCGTAAATTTTGCTGTATACTTAACAGCAAGCACAAGCGTTGCAAACAGCAAAACAGAAATGCCTATTAATATAAGCGCCGCGCCAAACATGGCAAAGCCTGAAAAAACATTAAACGAAAGCGCGCCGAATGTGGCCGCAATTAACAATATTCCCGTTAATAAAAATGTTAGCGGCACTGTGAAAAGAGCCAGCACCACAGCCCAAATTGCTATAAAAACAGAAAGAATAATTGCCACAACAGCTAACAGCACCGGCCCCCAAAACGGAAAGCAAACTATTGCAAGTATTACTAAAATTGTTTTACTAATGCCGCTTGTGCTTTTTGTAGGTGTTGTGTATGTTGCATAATTCTGTGCCGTATTTCCGCCGGCGGTGCTGTAAGCATTGTTTGCAAAATTTGCAGGTGCGCCGTATGCAAAGTTCACATTATTGTTGTGCTCTATTGGCATGTCTGCCAATATTTCTTGCACAATTTCATCTAAGTTGCCAAGCTCTGCAACTGCGCTTGAGCTTGACAAGCCGCTTTCAATTCTATCGTCTATACTCTCTGCATAAAATGCAATTATTTTTTGCAGCTCGTTTTTGTCAATGCCGAAAAGTCTGTTTTCAAGCTCTTGCAAAAACTGCTGTTTACCCATTTTGTCCATCGTTTTCTTCTCCGTCCTTTCCACCCAATATAAAATTATATACGCGCATTACATGTTGCCACTCATTAATAAAACTTTCTATGTGTGCATGCCCATATGGCGTTATTTTATAATATTTTCGCAGTCTACCGTTGTTTTCCAGCGCATAAACAGTCAAAAAATTGTTACTTTCCAGCCGTTTCAAAATTGGGTATAATGTGCTTTCTGAAATTTCTATATATTCGCTTAAATCTTTAATAAGCCTATAACCATACGAATCTGCACGTGTAAGTGCTTTTAATACACATATTTCTATAAGCCCTTTTTTTAGCTGAACATCCATAGCAATACCTCCTATACAACAATATTATATAATGCATAGTATTATGTGTCAAGTAGTATACAATTTTTTTATTTAGTATTGATTTAATAAAATTAATGTGTTATTATTTTTTTGTAAGTTTGGTAATGTAAAAAAGTGTAGGCAATGTTTGATGTTAAAGCACTATATTGCCAAGGAAAAATTCAATACACACATATGCCATTGAAAAATTAGTTGGCATATAAAAGGTTGACGATACAGGGAGAGACCGCGTTTGCACAAGCATTAGAGCAAAATGTTACGCACTTTGCAAAGCGGCGCCGAAGGTGATATGCAAAAAACTCTCAGGCAAAAGGACCGGTATCTGACTTAACCCGGAAAGCTATTAGCATAGCACCGACGAAGCAATTTTGCCTATGGCAAAAGAATCTTTCAGGTTTAAAGACGGGGGCACACAGTTTTTGTGTGCCCTTTTTTGTTATTTTTATTTTAGAGGTGGGTAAAATGGAACAAGTTATTAACAGCGAGAAAAAAACGCCGCTTTATGAAGAACACATAAAGCTGAACGGGAAAATGGTGCCATTTGCAGGGTTTGTTCTACCTGTGCAGTACAATGCAGGCGTTATTAAAGAGCATATGGCAGTGCGCGAAAGTGCAGGAATTTTTGATGTTTCACACATGGGCGAAGTATTAATAAAGGGTGATAAAGCTGAAGAGTTTTTAAATTATGTTATGACTAACAACTTCAGCGGCATGCAAGAAGGCATGTGCAGATATACACTTATGTTGTATGAAAACGGTGGGCAAGTTGACGACCTTATTGTGTACAAAATTGCTGATAGCGAATTTATGCTTGTGCTAAATGCCGCCAACACAAAAAAAGACATCGAATGGCTAAAATCTCATTTAATAGATGGTTGTGAGCTTATTGACACATCTGAAATTACGGCACAAATAGCGCTGCAAGGGCCACTTGCAAAAGACATTATGTCGCAGATTTGTGACGTTGATAAGTTGCCAAGTAAAAACTATACATTCACACAAAATGTAAATATTAATGGAGCAAAGTGCATTGTTTCAAAAACGGGCTATACAGGCGAGGCAGGCTATGAAATATATATGCCGAACGACAGTGCAGCCGCACTGTGGCAAGCACTTGTAGAAAAAGGCGCTGTGCCGTGCGGCCTTGGCGCAAGGGACACGCTTCGCCTTGAGGCTGCAATGCCGCTTTACGGGCACGAGCTTTCATGTGATATTCACGCACTTGAAACAGGCCTAAACTTTGCTATAAAAACGCAAAAAGCGTCATTTATAGGCAAAGAGGCAATAGAAAACGCACCCGAAAATTTGCGAGTTCGTGTTGGGCTAAAAGCAATAGGGCGTGGCATAGTGCGTGAGGGTGCACCGCTGTTTTTTGGCGAAGAACATGCCGGCGAAACAACAAGCGGCACACACTGCCCATACCTTGGCGGCGCATATGCCATGGCATATGTTGCACAAGGCTATTCAACGGTAGGTACAGTGTTGCGCGCAAACGTACGCGGAAGAGACATAGAAATGCAAATTGTAGAATTGCCTTTTTACAAAGCCGGAATGTAGTTTTAGGTATATATAATTAAGCATATTTTATTAACAATGTCTAAAGCAGCTTAGTAAAGGTGTGAATAATGCAAACTGTGTAAAACACCTTAGGATTCTACCCTAAGAACCTTAAATTTCCCCGAAAAAATTTAGTAAAACTTTTAATATTCGTCTTAATGACGAAGCGCTATAACTTTTTAACACAATGTTAACCATGTGATAAATTGTACTGTAAAAAGCCAAATTATTTAAAATAAAAATATAAAACATATTTGAAAGGAAATAAAAAAATGAACACACCAAAAGAATTGAAGTACACAAAATCTCACGAGTGGGTGCAAGAAACAGGCCCTGCAACTGTGCGTATTGGGCTGACAGATTACGCCCAAACAGAACTTGGCGACATTGTATTTGTAAACTTGCCACAACAAGGCGACGCCGTTACAACAGGCGACGTTTTTGCCGATGTTGAAAGCGTTAAGGCCGTATCTGACGTTTACAGCCCGGCAAGCGGCACTGTTAGTGCAGTTAACAGCATACTTTTAGACGCACCCGAGGAAGTTAACCAAGATGCATACAGTGCATGGTTTATTGAAATTGAAAATGCAAGTGATTTCGAGGAGCTGTTAACAGCCGAGGAATACGAAAAATTTTGTGAAGAGCAGTAAATTACCAATATTTTAAAACTTGGAGGAAACATGGCGACTTACATATCATTAACAGAGCACGACAAAAGACAAATGCTTGACGAAATCGGCCTGAAAAGCGAGACAGATTTGTTTTGCGATGTACCAAAAGATGTAATGCTCTCATCCCTTAACTTGCCAAACGGAATAAGCGAGATGGAGCTTATAAGCCACGTGCAAGCGCTTGCGAACAAAAACAAGGTGTATGCTAGCATTTTTAGGGGTGCCGGTGCATATAACCACCACATACCGCCCATTGTTAACCGCATTTGTGCAAAAGAAGAATTTGTAACATCATACACGCCATATCAGGCGGAAATAAGCCAGGGCATATTGCAAAGTATATTCGAATATCAAAGCATGATTTGTATGCTAACAGGCATGGATGTCTCTAATGCCTCTATTTACGACGGCGCCAGCGCCGCGGCAGAGGCCGTTGCAATGTGCCGTGAAAGAAAACGAGACGGCGTTATTGTCTCGGGCGCAATGCACCCTTTTACAATAGATACAATTAAAACATACTGCCGTGCAAATGGCATGAAGTGCATTGTTTTACCGTGTGCCGATGGTGTTACCGATATAAGTGAGCTTGAAAAAATTATTGATGAGAACACTGCTTGTGTTGTAATGCAACAGCCAAACTATTTTGGAAATATTGAGAATTCTCAAAATATAAGCGATGTAACGCATAAATTTGGCGCCAAGATGGTTGCAAGCGTAAACCCAATTGCCGCGGCACTTCTTAAAACACCACGAGAGTGCGGTGCAGACATTGCAGTAGGCGACGGGCAGCCACTTGGAATGCCACTTAGTTTTGGCGGGCCGTACTTAGGGTTTATGGCAGCAACAAAAGAGCTTGCAAGAAAGTTGCCGGGCAGAATTGCCGGCCAAACACAAGACAGCGCAGGAAAACGATGCTTTGTTTTGACGTTGCAAGCACGTGAACAACACATAAGGCGCGAAAAAGCTAGCAGCAACGTTTGCTCTAACCAAGCGCTGTGTGCGCTTAGGGCGGCGGCATACTTGGCTGCCATGGGGCCCGGCGGCATGTGCCAAACGGCGCAGCTATGTTATAACAAGGCGCATTACTTAGCCACAGAGCTTTGCAAAATTAACGGCGTTTCCCTCAAATACAACGCAGATTTTTTCCACGAGTTTGTAACGACAGTTCCGCCAAAAGTATCAGACTTGTTAATGCAAAAACTTGAAGAGAAAAATATACTTGGTGGCCTACCTTTGGGCGACGATATTTTATGGTGCACAACGGAGAAAAACACTAAAGAGCAAATTGATGAGCTTGTAAACGTTGTTAGGGAGGTGTGTTTATGCAACTGATATTTGAGAAATCTGCAAAAGGGCGTGTTTGTTGTGACATACAAAACAGCGATGTGCCAAAAACAGACTTGCCTGAGAGCTTTAAGCGCACACAGAGCCTTCCATTACCCGAAGTGGCAGAAATAACAATGGCACGCCATTATACTGAGCTTGCACAAAGAGTGCACGGCGTAAACAATGGCTTTTACCCACTTGGCAGCTGCACAATGAAGTACAACCCGGCCGTTAATGAAGAGCTATCCTCGTTAGGTGGGTTTGCGAATGTACACCCATTGCAACCGCTGCACACTGTGCAAGGTTGCCTTGAAGTTATGGTTCAGGCAGAGCGTATAATAAGCGAAGTAACGGGAATGGACGCCGTTACTTTTCAGCCGGCGGCAGGTGCGCACGGCGAATTTTGTGGGCTTCTAATGATAAAGGCATATCACGAAGCCAACGGCGATTTTAAGCGCAACAAGGTTATTATTCCTGATTCAGCACACGGCACTAACCCTGCAACAGCCACAATGAATGGCTATGAAGTGGTTAATATACCGTCTTTGCCGAACGGGTGCGTTGACGTTGATAAATTGCGCGCCGCCGTGGGCGAAGACACTGCCGCACTTATGCTTACAAACCCAAATACTATTGGTATTTTTGACAAGAATATCATTGAAATTACAGACATTGTGCACAAGGCAGGCGGACTTAATTATTACGATGGCGCAAACCTTAACGCCATTATGGGCGTCGTTCGCCCCGGTGACATGGGCTTTGACGTAATACATCTTAACTTGCACAAAACAATGGCTACGCCTCATGGTGGCGGCGGCCCGGGAAGCGGTGCGGTAGGCGCGAAAAACATACTTAAACCATTTTTACCTGCTGAACATGCAGCCGAAGAAAACGGCGAGTTCACGTTTAATAAATACGACAAAAGCATTGGCAGGGTTAT
>CAYJMH010000021.1:21703-24735 GCA_964371535.1 uncultured Bacteroides sp. | reverse complement strand
TTTATGGCAACTTCGCCGTTACACTACGTGCACTGTGCTATATGCTTGCACTTGGTGCAAACGGCCTTAGGGACGCCGGAATGACAGCAGTATTAAGTGCAAATTACATGAAAAGCAAAATAGAAAAGCACTGCAAAGTTGTGCCAAGCGGCATTTGTATGCACGAATTTGTTATGACACTTGAAGACATAAAAAAAGAGACGGGTATTCGTGCCATGGACATTGCAAAGTCAATGTTAGATTATGGTATGCACCCACCTACTATGTATTTTCCGCTTATTGTGCCGGAAGCACTTATGTTTGAGCCGACTGAAACAGAGCCAAAAGAGACACTTGATTTTGCTTGTGACACTGTTATTGCGCTTTTGAAAAAGGCATACACCGCCCCAGAAGAGCTGCAAAACGCACCTGTTACAACACCTGTTGGGCGGCCTGACGAAGTTAAAGCCGCACGCACACCTGTTTTGAGGTATGAGACAGATGATTGAAAAAGTTACAACTGTAACAGCAAGTGGCACAAACCCCTATGAAAACATAGCACTTGAACATTTTTTGTTACAAAACGTTGAAGAAAACGAAGTAATATTATACGTTTGGCAAAACGAAAAAACTGTTGTAATTGGTAAAAACCAAAACTGCTATGCAGAATGCAAACTTGACAAATTGAAAGAAGACGGCGGCTATTTAGCACGCCGTCTTTCGGGTGGTGGTGCGGTTTATCACGATGTTGGCAACATAAATTTCACATTTATTGCAACAAAAAACAATTATGATGTAGAGCGCCAAACGCGTGTAATTTTGAACGCTGTGCGTGCCTTTGGCGTTAATGCAACAAAAACAGGCCGGAATGACATTGAGTTTGACGGGCGCAAATTTTCGGGCAACGCATTTTATGCCGCTAATAACAAATTAATGCACCATGGCACATTGCTTTTACAAACAGACATCGCAATGCTCTCGCACTACTTAACAGTAAAAACAGACAAACTACAAAGCCATGGTGTGAAATCTGTAAAGAGCAGGGTTGTGAATTTAGGCGACATTAACAGCGACATAACACCAAAAACAATGGCAACAATGCTGGTGCGTGAATTTGAAGATATGTACGGCAAAAAAAGCGCGCCCATTGATAAATTACGCCTTAATTCAACTAAAATACAGCGCCTTTGCGATAAATACAGCAGTGATGAATGGTGCAAAAACAAGCAGCGGGCATTTACATGCACGCTGAATCACCGATATAGTTGGGGCGCGGCAGAGCTTTGTTTTGAAGTAAGCGAAGGCAAAATAAAAAGCGCCGTTTTATATACAGACGCTTTAAATAGTGAAATATCAAGTATTATCAGCAAAGGGCTTAAGAATGTGCCGTATAACAAAAAAGACATAGCCCAAACGTTTTTGCAGTTGTGCGAGGAAAACGAAGAAATTAGGGAAATTCTTCAAAATTTATGTGAATTATCATCCGAAATATAAAATTGTTAATTTAAAAGCACATTTCAAGGCATAAATTTCGCTAAAGACTTGCTGCGTTTCAATTCGCACCAATGCCATCAAGGCTTTCAATGTATGCTTGCGGCCCTGTCTCATATAAGTTGTTGCCGTTTGCGTCCACAGCAACTACAAGCGGCAAATTTTCAATTTCAAGCTCTCTTATGGCCTCACTTCCAAGGTCCTCAAAGCATATAAGGCGCACGCTTTTAACACATGCCGCTATAAGCGCACCGGCGCCGCCGTACGCTGCAAAATAAACCGCATTCGCCGCCTTAATTGCCTGTACAACATCTTGCGAAAGCAAGCCCTTACCGATTATACAGCGCAAGCCCAGCTGCAAAAGCTTCGGCGTATATGCGTCCATTCTTCCGCTTGTTGTAGGCCCTACGCTGCCTATAACTTCGCCCGGGCGCGCCGGCGTTGGCCCTGCATAATAAATTGCCGCACCGTCTATTTCAATTGGCAATTTTTCTCCTGCGTTTATAATTTCATCCATGCGCGCATGTGCGGCATCTCTTGCTGTGTAAATGGTCCCGCTCAGCAAAACTGTGTCACCCACAACAAGGTTTTGGCATGTTTCAACGTCAAGCGGTGTTCTTAAAATATGTTTCATTTCTTTCTCCTATAATTTAAAGTATTATACGCACACAGCTTATATTTCAACTGTAAGCCGCCGTGTTGCATGGCAGCTTATGTTCACTGCAACAGGCAAGCCTGCTATGTGTGTGGGGAATGTCTCAATTTGTACGCCAAGCGCAGTTGTTTTGCCGCCAAACCCTTGCGGCCCTATGCCTAAGGCGTTAATTTTCTGCAACAGCTCTTTCTCCATTTCAGCATAAAATTCATTTTTGTTAAAACTGCCCAAATCACGCAAAAGTGCCTGTTTTGAAAGCGCTGCAACTTTGTCGAACGTGCCGCCAATGCCAACGCCCACAACAACAGGCGGGCAAGGGTTACTACCTGCAATGCGCACTGTTTCTACAACAAATTCTATTACACCGCTGCGCCCTGCTGACGGCTTCAACATTGCAATTCTGCTCATATTTTCGCTCCCAAACCCCTTTGGCAACAGTGTAATTTCCACCTTGTCGCCCAAGGTAAGGTTTACATTTATCACTGCGGGCGTGTTGTCGCCCGTGTTTTTTCTGTTCAATGGGTCTCCAACAACACTTTTTCGTAAAAAGCCATTAATATACCCGTTTTTTATACCCTCGTTAACAGCGGCCTCAAAATCGCCATCAATGTGCACATCTTGCCCAAGCTTTACGTAAACACATGCCATGCCCGTGTCTTGGCATGCAGGCAAGCCACACTTGCCTGCAATATCAATGTTTTCACAAAGCACATTCAGTGTGTCTTTTGCAAGCGGCCATGTCTCGCATTTATGTGCTTGCCTCATTGCACTTTCAACATCACTTGGCAGTTTGTTGTTCGCCCTTACGCACATCTCTTCAATGGCAAGGCTTATTTCACGCGCGTTTATGTTTCTCATAAAAATCTCCATTCTGTTCTGTGTTTTAATAAGCAGTATTTATAAATCT
>CAYJMH010000021.1:0-21603 GCA_964371535.1 uncultured Bacteroides sp. | reverse complement strand
CCTACAGAATGGAGATTTTTTGGCATGTGCCGCCTCTGACGGCACGCCTTAATATAATTTGTTAGCGTGATTTTTCACGCTAATCTCCATTCTGTTCTGTGTTTTAATAAGCAGTATTTATAAATCTCCTACAGAATGGAGATTTTTTGGCATGTGCCGCCTCTGACGGCACGCCTTAATATGAATTTGTTAGCGTAATTTTTCACGCTACACATCACTTTTTTTATTCTAATTGTAATTATACGCTTTTTTTTCTTTTCTAGCAATAATTCAATTATATTTTTTATAATTTAAAATAGCGCTAAAACGAAAAAAAGTATAATTCAATTAATTAATTTCAAAAAATTCAACATTTAGACACAAAATTGTTGTATAATATATTGAACTTGGCTAAAAAAATAAATAAAATTTGCTTTGCAAAAAACAAAAAAGGAATGGTTTTACAAATGAAAAAAATTATCAAGGCACTTTGTCTTCTAATGGCACTTGCAGTTTGCGCATTTAGCTTTGCTGCTTGTACACCGTCTGAAACAGTAGACAGCAGTGCACCCGCAGAGGAAACACCTGCTACCGAAGAAGAAGTTACGGAAGAAGAAGGCGAGCCGGAACTTGAAACAGTGCCCATGACAACACATGAACCCGGGCTTTTTATTGATGGCGAAAAAATTGAAGTTGACACACTCATCACAGTTGGAACTTCTGAAATATCGCTTGATATGTTTAGGTATTTTTACCTGTCTAACAGAATGAGCGTCGACGGTGGCGATATTAGCATATGGGACATGGAGTCTGAGGAATTTCAGTCTTTAGCACAAACTATACTTGATGTGTCTGTACAAAATGCGTTGTCAATGGAGGCAGTAAGAATATTTGCCGCGGAAAACAACATTGAAATTACACAAGAAGACCTTGATGCCGTTGACGAAGAGATAGAATACGGCGTGAGTCAACTTGGCTCGCAAGAGGCCTTTGAAGAATGGCTAATCGGACAGAACATGTCTATTGATATTTTCCGTATGCTTCTAGAAAATACAATGCTATTGTCGCATGTTATTGAAGATGTTTACGGCGAGCAATTGAAAACAGAAATTAAAGAGACATATGTTCATGCACAGCACATATTGATAACTAAACCGGCTGAAACAGGCGAAACCGAGGCAAGCGAAGAAGAGCCGGCGGAGGGCCAAGAAGATGAAACCGACCCTCTTGCTGTTGCAGAAGACGTTTTGGCAAGGGCACAAGGCGGCGAAGATTTTGAGACGCTTATAAAAGAATATAACGAGGATTACGGACAGCCGGCAGAGGGCTATTATTTCACAAACGGCACAATGGTAATTGAGTTTGAAGAGGCAGCGTATGCGCTTGAAGAAAATGAAATTAGCGACATAGTGGAAACAACATATGGCTACCACATTTTGCGCCGTTTGCCAATGGACGATGCTTATATTGATGAAAACTTAATGTCGCTTTTCACCGGAACACAAGCAGAGGCTGATTTGAACAATACACTTGTTGGTCTAATTGATGGTTTTGAAATTGAGTACGATGAGAATTTCGAAAAAATAGCGCCGGATACATTATTCTAAAATATTTAACAATTATGTGAATAAAGTTGCACCCTTGAAGCAATGAACCCACAAAAATATTTTGTGCAGGTAGCTTTTTACGGTGCAACTTTTTTGTTTTTAATTTTTAAGTTTTTTCATTCATGTAACACAAATTACTTTTTTTGTACACATTTTTGCTTTATAATGTATTAATAATCTTTTTAAGAATTGTTAGTTTGTTAATTTTCGGTGTTTACCGCACAAACGGCATAAAATAATTAACCAAGAAGAATGGAGTATAGTTATGGCAAGCGAAAAAATTTTTGTAGTTGATGATGATAAGAACATTTGTGAGTTATTGCGCTTATATTTGCAAAAAGAGGGCTTTTCTACAGTAATATTAAATGATGGAGAGGCGGCAGTATCTGCTTATGACAAAGAAAAACCGGACCTTATACTTCTTGACGTTATGATGCCGAGAATGGACGGCTGGGAGACTTGCCGCAAAATTAGGGCAAAGGGAAACACGCCAATAATTATGCTTACGGCGAAAGGTGAGGTGTTTGACAAAGTGCTTGGGCTTGAGCTTGGCGCCGATGATTATATGGTAAAACCATTTGATGCAAAGGAAGTTGTGGCAAGAATAAAAGCTGTTTTGCGCAGAACAACCACACAAGACACAACACAAGATAAGGACGAAAATGTAATTAATTTTGACAAACTTATTGTTGACTTGTCACGTTATGAACTTAGAATAAACGGCGAGGTAGTGGCGGCACCGCCAAAAGAGCTTGAATTGCTGCATTACCTTGCAAGCCACCCTAACAGGGTTTTCACACGTGACCAACTGCTGGACGAAGTGTGGGGCTTTGATTATTACGGAGATTCGCGCACAATTGACGTGCACGTAAAGCGCCTTAGGGAAAAACTTGAGGACACAAGCGACGAATGGAGCTTGAAAACAGTTTGGAGCAAAGGCTATAAATTTGAAGTAAAAGAGTAATACAAATGCTAAAAAGTATTTCAACGCGTTTTTTTTATACAACGTCTATTTTATTACTGTGCGGCATTGCTATTATGGGCACAATGCAGCTTTATTTGTCAACACAGTTTTTCGGGCAAGAGCGCAACGAGTCTTTAGAAAACACTATTGATATTACTATTCAAACTTTAAGCGAGTACGAGCTTGGAGACAGCGTGGGAAATTCAATTCAAAACGCTGTTAGCGTAACGCAAGACTTAATGCTGATAGGCGACTCTACACAAAATTTAATAATAATTACAGACACAAACGGCCAGGTACTTATGTGCAATGATCATACCATGACACAAGCACACATGGGCAGAGACATTCCAAGGCGCATGTTAACTGAAGTATTAAACGACGGTTACGCAAAAGGCATTGGCTCTTTTTACGACTTTTTCGACAACGCCTATTATTACGCCGGCAAGCCTATTTACAGCAATAGCGATGTACTTTTAGGCTATATGTTTGCTTTGTCTGATGCAACATTGCTTTTAACTTACACGTCCAGCATGGCAGGCATGTTCATTCTCTCGGCAGGGCTTATGCTTGTTGTGTCAAGTGTTTTATCAATATGGCTTACAGCGCGCATGACAACACCGCTGAAAAACATTGCACAAGCTGCAAAAAAATTCGGCGAGGGCGATTTCTCTGTGCGTGTTACCGTGAAAGGCGACGATGAAGTTATTCAACTTTCGCAAAGCTTTAACACAATGGCCGACAGTTTAGAGCAGTTTGATGTATCGCGCTCTAGCTTTATGGGCAACATAGCGCATGAACTTAGAACACCAATGACAACCATAAAGGGCTTTGTTGACGGCATGTTAGACGGAACAATACCGCCGGAAAGCAATGAACACTATTTGAAAATAGTGTCGGAAGAGGCCGGAAGGCTTACACGCCTTATAAAAAACATGCTTGACATAACAAAGCTTGAAAGCAACGAGTACAATATAAACGCGCAGTATTACGACATTTGGGAAAATATAACCGGCGTTGTATTTGCCGCAGGCGAGCGCATTGCAAATGAAGGCATTACACTTAAAGGCTTTACACCTGTGCGCACACTTGTTTTTGCAGATAGCGATTTAGCTTATCAAGTTATTTACAATTTGTTCGATAATGCGGTAAAATTCTGCTCTGGAAGCAAAGAGATAGAGTTTTTTGTTATACCTGAAAAAACAAGCGTTACTATAAGAATACGCAACACCGGCGAGGGTATTGCACCCGAAGCATTGCCATATGTGTTCGAGCGTTTTTACAAAGAGGACAAAAGCCGCGGGCTTAACACAATGGGCAGTGGGCTTGGCCTGCATATATGCAAAGTATTGGTAAATATGTCAGGTGGGCAAATTTGGGTAGACAGCAATTATGGCAAAGACTGCACATTCTCGTTCACCTTGCCAAGGGTAGAGCCAAACTTAGGCACAGGCAAGGAAAAAACAACTGTATACAAAAGCACCGGCACAAAACAGCTTCCATATTTAAATGTAAATGGCAAGGAAGTAGATTTTGACAGTTAGCTATAATAAAAAAACTGCAATTGTACACTTTAACGTTTTTGTACAATTGCAGTTTTTATTATTTCTCCATTGCCCTAAGCATCGCTATTTCTTTCGCCCAGCCCTCATCATCGTTCGGTGTTTCCAATATAAACGGCAAGTTTTTAAGTGCGCTGTGGTTTATGGCTTTTTCAAAAAGTGCAAGCCCCAGCTCGCCCTCGCCCAGTTTTGCGTGGCGGTCTTTATGCGCCGATAACACGTTCAAACTGTCGTTACAATGTATTGCATGCAAATGCTTTAACCCGATAACTTTATCAAACTGTGTCAGCACGCCGTCCAAATCGTTCACAATATCATAGCCTGCGTCCCACACGTGGCATGTGTCAAGAAGCACGCCCATCTTACTGTTCAGCCCTACCTTGCCCAAAATTTCGGCAAGCTCTTCAAATGTGCGGCCAACTTCGCTGCCTTTGCCTGCCATTGTCTCAAGCAACACAGTTGTGTCCAAATCGCTTGTAAGCACGTCATTCAAAAGCTCTGAAATAAGTTGTATGCCTTTTTCTGTTCCCTGCCCAACATGGCTGCCCGGGTGGAAATTATAATAGTTGCCCGGCAGCGACTGCATCCTTCTAAGGTCTTCAGTCATAGCTTCGCGTGCAAAATCACGCAAGTTTGTTTTTTCGGCGCATGCATTGTATGTATATGGTGCATGTGCAACAATTTTGCCTATTTTGTACTGTTCGCACAGCGCTAAAAATTCCTTCACGTCTTCTTCGTCTTGCGCTTTCACACTGCCACCGCGTGGGTTTCTTGTAAAGTACGCAAATGTGTTTGCACCCAAAAAGTGTGCCTGTTTTGCCATTGCCGCATATCCGCCCGATGATGATATATGACTTCCTACATAACGCATGTTTCTATTGTCCTTTCACAAATTATTCTTCACCGGCCACTAGGTCACCGTTTTCATCAAAATATATTGAACTTGCAGTATTTTTTGTGTAGCGCAAAAGCTCACGCACACGCTTTGCCTCGTCTTTTATATACAATATATACGCTTCACCCTCACGCTGTGCCCTGCCTGTTCTACCAATTCTGTGTGTATAGTTTTCGTTTGCTCCGGGCACGTCATAGTTGAAAACTGCGTCAACATCTTCAACGTCTATGCCCCTTGCCGCAACGTCTGTTGCACACAAAATACTTGTTTCACCCATTTTGAATGCACCCATAATTTTGTTCCTGTCTGCCTGCGATAAATCTCCATGCAAACAATCAACAGAAAAATTAAGTTCTGCCAAGCGGTTAGCAACCATTGCAGTTGTAAACTTTGTGTTGCAAAAAACCATAACACGGCTATAATCTTTATAAAGAATAATAGATGTCAAATCGGCTAATTTATTTCTGCCTGTTGTTAATATTTTATACTGCGCAATTTTAGGCATGTTTTGCTCAATAGGGTTTATTGTTATTTCTTCGGCATCACGTTGGTACAGCCAGCTAATATCCATTACTTCCCTACTAATTGTTGCGCTAAACATTGCAAGAAGTTTTTTATTCTTAACTGTGTCAAGAATTTTACGCACATCTTTATAAAAGCCCATGTTTAACATTTCGTCGGCCTCATCAAGCACAACAGTCTCAACTTTTGAAACGTTAACCGTCTTGCGGTTAATATGGTCTTGTAGGCGGCCCGGCGTTGCAACAACAATGTGTGCACCTTTTTTTAGTTTTTCAATTTGGCGTTGCATGTTGCTTCCGCCATAAAGCGTTGCAATGCGTATTTTCGGGTAATAGTGTGCAAGGTTTTTCAAGTCTTGCGCTATTTGCTGTGCAAGCTCACGCGTGGGCGCAAGTATTATAGACTGCGGGTAGTTTTTCTCGCTGTCTGTTCCCAGCACAATAGGTATGCCGAACGCACACGTTTTACCTGTACCCGTTGGCGCCTTTGCAATTATTTCTTTGCCACCCAGCATAATTGGTATAGCCTGTTGTTGTATTTGCGTCATGCTTGTAAAGCCCATGCGCTCAATGGCTTTGTTTAGTTCTTGCGGTAAATTCAACTCGCTGAAGTTCATAAATATGACCATTCCTTTCCGCTTAGCTGCAAGGCACAAAACAACAATGAAATATGGTCATATTTGTGCCTTGTTTTCAGCTGTCATGCTTGCCGCCTTAAAAAAGGCTTTGACGCCGATAGAAAATTCACCCCTTTGTCATAAAACGGGTTCGTATTGCATCGGTTTGGCTAACGAGAAAACGGTTTTTAATATAGAAAGTTTGAAGTTTGTTTTCAAACTTAGCTTCTTGCTTAAATAATTGTATTTAACTTAAGTTTAACACAATTATTGACAAAATGCAAAATAGCCGTACGGCAACACGCATTAGCATGTGCTGTACGGCTATTGTTCTTTTAAATTATTTAGCCTCAGTGTTATTTGCACCAAACATGTTGAAACGGAAAAGTTTGCTTTGGTCTTCAACGTTAGCACACTCTAGCTTTGCATTAGCAATGCTTCCGCCCTCTATAAGTTTTGTAAAACCTATTAGTTGGCAAAGTTTGCTTTTCAAGTTCAAGCGGTCACCTTCAGGTGTTACCATAAAAACATCGCCGGTGCAAGTTGCAAGAACATCGTTAAATTCTTTAAAATCAATATTGTTTAAATCGACAGAAGACATATATAGTCCTTCCTTTCTGTGTTATATGTTAAAAATGTATGTAAAAGCCCAAACATAACAACATATACAATTTATATCTGGGCTATGTGTATATTATAACATATTTTTAGTCATTGTCAACAATTATTTTAATAATATTTTGTAAGATGTCACAATTCGTAAATCTTTGTCAAAATTTTAACTACCTTATGTGAAAAATGTATGTACTTTTACTACTACATGGTGCCTATACATGCGCTTAGGCAGGCAATTTCGGCTTTTTCTTCTCTTCAACTTAGCAAGAAAACGCCCAAAACATTTTTCTTTTAACTTATGAAGCCAAAGACTAAACAAATACTTGCAAACAAAGGTTAAAATATTATATAATATATAAAGCAAGGCTTGATAATGTCTGCACAGTTGAAAGCACGTTTAAATTAGTTATTTTAATTTTCGCAGGCGCTATCCAGTATAAATTAATCAATGTAAGGAGTATCACAATGATTTATTCACATGAAGTAGAGCATATGTGTCCGCTTACAAAGGGTATTGACCACGGCCCTGCACCCATTCCCGTTGAAGGCAACTGGGTGAAAGCGTACGAAGTTAAAGACATAAGCGGCCTAACACACGGTGTTGGTTGGTGTGCACCACAGCAAGGCACATGTAAGCTTACGCTGAACGTAAAAAACGGTATTATTGAAGAGGCATTGGTAGAAACTGTGGGATGTTCAGGCATGACACATTCGGCTGCAATGGCTGGCGAGATTTTGCCGGGCAAAACTATTTTAGAGGCGCTTAACACAGACCTTGTGTGCGATGCAATTAACGTTGCAATGCGTGAGCTGTTTTTACAAATTGTTTACGGGCGCAGCCAAACTGCTTTCTCAGAGGGTGGTTTACCAATTGGTGCAGGCCTTGAAGATTTGGGCAAAGGTTTGCGCAGCATGACAGGCACTATTTTTTCAACAAAAGCAAAAGGTGTGCGCTATTTAGAGCTTACCGAGGGCTATATTACACGCATGGCCGTTGACGCAAACAACGAAGTAGTCGGCTATGAATTTGTTCGCCTTGGCAAAATGATGGAAGACATAAGAAGGGGCAAAGACCCAAAAACAGCTTATGAGACAAACATGGGTACTTATGGGCGCTTTAAATCTGAAGACGGTGTGGTTAAATATATTGACCCGCGTGAAGAGTAAGGAGAGTGAGATAATATGGCAACATTTGAGAGTATGGACAGGCGTATGCCCAAAATTGAAAAATGCCTTGAGGCAAATGGTTTAAAATCGCTTGACGAATGCAACGAAATGCTTCTTGCAAAGGGTATAGATTGCAGCGCAATAGTAAAAGGTGTGCAAAACATTTGTTTTGACAACGCTGTATGGGCATATACACTTGGTACTGCAATTGCAGTTAAAAGGGGCTTAACATCTGCTGCTGAATGTGCGGCGGCAATTGGCGAAGGACTAGAGGCTTTTACTATTCCCGGCAGTGTTGCAGAGCAACGCAGTGTTGGCATTGGCCACGGCAACCTTGGCGCAATGCTTCTTAGCGAAGAATGCACATGTTTTGCTTTCCTTGCAGGGCACGAGAGCTTTGCAGCGGCAGAGGGTGCAATAGGCATTGCACAAACTGCCAACAAAGCACGTAAAACACCACTTAGGGTAATACTTAACGGCCTTGGCAAAGACGCAGCTTACATTATAAGCCGCATTAACGGTTTTACATATGTAAAAACTGATTATGACTTTGCAAAGGGTGAACTTGTTGAAGTTGAGCGCAAAGCTTTTTCAACAGGCGCACGTGCAAGCGTTAACTGCTATGGTGCAAACGACGTTTTAGAAGGCGTTGCAATCATGAAAAAAGAGGACGTTCAGTGCTCTATAACAGGCAACTCAACAAACCCAACAAGGTTTCAACATCTTGTGGCAGGTACATATAAAAAATGGTCAATAGAGAACAACAAAAAATATTTCTCTGTTGCTTCAGGCGGTGGCACAGGCCGCACATTGCACCCAGACAACATGGGCGCAGGCCCTGCAAGCTATGGCCTTACAGACAGCATGGGCCGTATGCATGGCGATGCACAATTTGCGGGCTCTTCAAGTGTTCCGGCACACGTTGAAATGATGGGCTTAATTGGCATGGGTAACAACCCAATGGTTGGCGCAACAGTTGCTTGCGCAGTTGCTGCAAGCCAAATATAGTTTTATAAACATATAAATTAATCAACAAGCTGTATTAAAACTATTATTTAATACAGCTTGTTAATTTATTGTTAGTAAGTTTATAATACAAGTGCGTGTACGTCACAGGCACCACATACAATTTAGCTGTTGACAAACAAAAACTTTGCAAAACCAAAGCAAAATTTTTGCCTTTTCATAAAAAACAAAAAGCCGCGTCAAAGCTGCGTGTATTAATGAGCATTTTTGTGAAATATAGCGGAAATTTTGCCGACGTTTTTTTATGAAGGCGACTTTGTCAACAGCTCCTTTTTGTGAAGCCGACTTTTAGGGCAGGTGTGCAATAAAACCACCCTGTGCGGAGGTTTAAAACTATTTGTGCTGTGCACAGAATGGAGATTAGCGTGAAAAAAGTGAACATATATACAGACGGTGCGTGCAGTGGCAACCCCGGGCCGGGTGGTTACGGTGCCATTATTGAATACAACGGCACCGAAAAAGAGATTAGCGGTGGCGCACGGGATACCACAAATAACCGAATGGAATTAATGGCACTTATTTGCGCACTGCGTGCGCTTAAAGAGGCGTGCGACATCACGCTTTGCAGTGACTCTAAATATGTTATTGACGGCCTTGAAAAGGGCTGGGCAAAAAAGTGGCGTGCCAACGGATGGGTAAAAAGCGATAAAAAGCCTGCTTTGAACAGTGACTTGTGGGCAGAACTTTTAGATTTGGCCGACGCGCATAAAATTACTTATAAATGGATAAAGGGCCATGCAGGGCACGCTGAAAACGAGAGATGTGACGCAATGGCAGTTAAGGCAACACAGCAATATAAATAGTTAAAATTTTTTAATATACCAATTTTGGTGTAATTCGCATTTCTAACAAATTGTATGTTATAATATCACAAGTGGATAATACGGCATGAGGTCAACAAATATATCTACTATTAATTTTACACACATATTACTTAACATACAAACAAAAGGCCGGTTGAGAATTCTCAATCGGCTTTTTGTTTTTTAAGCGGCAAATGTACTTAAATGTTATCTACACTATCTATTTAAAACATTATTTATACACTTAAAGTTCAATTTTTACGTAATTATTTGTAAACACATGTTAATTTTCGGCTATACCACAAAACCGCCGTTTACACCAATTACTTGCCCTGTTATAAACGCAGCTTTTTTTGACAGCAAAAATTCCACAGCATCTGCAACATCTTGCGCTGTACCAATGCGCCCAAGCGGTGTCTCTTCAATAAGTGCGTTTGTGTCCTCGGCAGTTAAATGGCTTGTCATAGGCGTTGCAATTAAGCCGGGCGCAATACAATTCACATTAACGCCGCTCGGGCCAACTTCTTTTGCAAGTGCCTTTGTCATGCCAATAACTGCCGCCTTTGCCGCAGAGTATGCTACTTCGCAAGAAGCGCCAACTTGCCCCCACATAGAAGATATATTGACAATGCTGCCATGTTTTTTGTAAATCATATGCGGCAAAACATGTTTGCAACACAAAAACGTACCATTTACGTGCACATCAAACAGGCTGTTCCACTCTTTTTGTGTTGTGTGCGTCAACAAATTAAAGCTTGCTGTGCCTGCGTTATTTACAAGTGCACTTACACCGCCAAATGTTTTTACAACGTCTTGCACAAGTTTCTGTACACTTTCTTCGCTTTTAACGTCTACAAAGAACGGCACTGCTTCGCCTGTGCTACTTTTTTCTGCACCCAATTTGTCGTTTAGATTTTTTCGGCTTTGCACGCTGTTTTCACAGTGCAAATTTTTATTTGCATTCTCACAAAGCTCTTGCGCCGCTTTTTCGTTTTTATTAAAGCAAACGGCAACATTCCAGCCGCTTTGTATAAGTGTTTTTGCACACTCGGCACCAATTCCGGACGACGCACCGGTTACAATTACAGTTTTACACATTCCTTTTCTTCCCCCATTTTTTCTTTTCGCGCAAATCTTTAAAAAAGCATTGCAATATTTGTGTGCATTCTTCTTGCAAAACACCGTTGCAAACTTCAGGTTTGTGGTTAAACGGCAACTCAAACAAATTAATTACACTTTCACAGCATCCTGCCTTTTTGTCTTTAGCACCATAAACAACACGCCTTAGGCGGCTGTTTATTATTGCGCCGGCGCACATTGGGCAAGGCTCCAGCGTAACATAAAGCTCGCACTGCCAAAGCCTCCACCCACCAAGTTTTTTGCATGCTTTTTTTATTGCAAGCAGTTCGGCATGGTTTACGGCGTTTTTCTTTGTTTCTCTTTTATTATGTGCTTTAGCAATTATTTTACCGTCTTTTACAACAACTGCGCCCACGGGCACCTCGCCTTTTTCATAAGCCTTCTGCGCTTGTTTCAATGCCGCGCGCATGAATACTTCATCTGACATAATATAATTTTTTAGCGTGATTTTTCGCGCTAATCTCCATTCTTCGTAAAGTAAAATAGTATTTAAAACCTCCGAAAAAACAGAGATTTTTGGCATGTGCATCTGTGACATAAGTGTTGAAAGGGAAAGGAATATTATTATGAAAAGAGGCGCCGGGATTTTAATGCCTATGTCAAGTTTATCCTCGCCGTACGGCAAAGTCAGCTTTGTCAAAAGCTTCGTTTTATTATACATCACCGAAAAAAAATGTACAAGCATATACATATTTTTGCTGTTTGCATTGACATATTTGCAAAAAATTTGTATAGTATTATAGTAAGAATTTATATTTAAAGGAGAAATGAAATGGACCCCGATGGTCTTGAAATTTTAATATTGGTTGCAAGCGGCGTATTAGCGCTTGTTTTTTCTTGGTGTACAGGTTCACTACTCGAAAACGACAGCGAAAGACAACAGCAAATGAGCATTGGTTTTTCGTCACGTTTTTGCGGTGTTGTTACTTGTGCACTTTTTAGTTTTGCAGCATTCATTTATGGGTTATTACAAATATTTATACGCCCTGCGCATTTGCCCTTAGTTGCGCTTTGCTTTTTGGCCCTTTGCGTTATATGCATGTTTTTTGCATCATTTGGTGCACTGCACGGCAAAGACGAGGAAGAGAGTTTTGCATTTTTCAGGCCAATTGGCGCTTTAGTTGCTATGCCGGCAGTTCTGTTGTTTAAGTCTTTGCACCTTAAAGTAGTAGAGGACGTGACAGAAGAGGACTTTTTGAACCTTGTTGACGATGTGGCACAAGACGAGGTTATTAACGAGCACCAAAAGGAAATGATAACAAACATAGTTGAGCTTGATGATGTGACAGCCGGCGAAATAATGACACACCGCAAGGAAGTAATTGGCGTGCCAGTTAGCGCAAAAGTTAATGACGTTGTTATGCTTGCGGCGAAAAACGGTGTAAGCCGCCTGCCTGTATATAACAAAACAATGGACGACATTGAGGGTATTTTGTATGCAAAAGACCTGTTTACTGTGTGGAACGAAGACGGAAACGGCGAGCTGAGTGTTAATAAATTTATACGCGAGGCTATGTTTGTGCCCGAGGCCAGGCCTGCTAGGGAGCTGCTTGTAGATTTCCGCACACAGCATACACAAATTGCCGTGGTGGTAGACGAATACGGCGGCACAAGCGGTGTTGTTACAATGGAAGATATTCTGGAAGAAATTGTTGGCAATATACAAGATGAATTTGACGATGAAACTGAGGATTTCCAAAAACAGGCCGACGGAAGTGTAATTTCAACAGGCAGTGCAGATTTAGAAGAACTGTTTGAAGCCCTTGGCTTGTCTTTGCCAAATGATGATGAATTTAACTTTGATTCGGACACTGTGGGCGGCTTTGTGTATGACAAGCTGGGCCGCATACCCGAAAAAGGCGAAAAAGCCTTTGTACAATACAAAGATGTACTTTTTACTGTGCTTAAAACAGACGACAGAAAAATTGAGAGCGTGCACTGTGAAATAAAACCGGTAAAAGTACACCCAAGCGGCGGAGATAGCGACACAAAAAAACAAACAACGCCTAGATAACGTTGGCAAAAGTTGAAACGAAGGAGTAATAATTTGGCTCATTTTGAAAAAACAATAAGCAGTGAAAAAATATTTGACGGCAGTGTAATTCGCGTTTCGAAAGACACAGTAAGCCTTGAAAACGGCGCAACGGCATACAGAGAAATTGTGCGCCACAATGGTGGTGCGGGTGTAATTGCACTGGACGCACAAAACAACATTTACCTTGTGCGCCAGTACAGGTACGCACTTGGCAAAGAGCTTATAGAAATACCCGCAGGTAAACTTGAAAAAGGCGAAGAGCCATTATTGGCCGCAAAGCGTGAGCTTACTGAGGAAACAGGTGTAATTGCACAAGAATATAAACAGCTTGGCAAAATAGTACCAACTTGCGGTTATTGTGATGAGATTATTTATATTTACGCTGCAAAGAACTTGCAACAAACACAACAAAACACAGACGAAGACGAGTTTGTAAGTGTGTTCACCGTCCACATAGACGAGGCAGTGCAAATGGTTATGCAGGGTGAAATTGAAGACAGTAAAACTGTTGCCGCCATTTTAAAACTAAAAATCTTGTTACAAAGCGGTGAATTTTAGTTTCAACTTAATAGTTCGCACAAAATGCTCTGCTGTAAAAGCATTCCTTTCGGCGTAAGTTTCAGCTTGTCGTTTTCAAAAACGGCAAGCTTTTCTTTGTGCAATTTTTCGCAAAACAGCACGTTCCGCTTGTTGAACTCATGCCCCCAATTACTTTTTAACAATTTTAAGCACAGCCCACTGTTAAGGCGCAGGCTAAGCATTATATAGTCTTCGTGTGTAACGTCACCCTCATTTTTTTGCATTGGCGGCTGTTTAATAAAGCGTTTTATGTCGCTCTCGTTTGAAAAGCGTTTTTTGCCTACACTGCTGTGCGCACTTGGCCCAAAGCCAAAATAATCTTTACACTGCCAATAAACTAGGTTATGGCGGCTTTCATAGCCTTGCCTTGCATAATTTGAAATTTCATATTGTGCAAAGCCTGCCTTCTCAAGCTCATCGGTACACTGCAAATAATATTGTGCACTTTCGTCGTCATCGGGCAACCCACTTGGCAAATTTTTATAAAAAGGCGTGCCTTTTTCTACCTTTAGCATATAACTGCTTATATGCTTGCATCCACCTTCTATAAGCATATCTATTGTGCTTTTCATCTCGTCATTGCTGTAATTCGGAAGTGCAAGCATAATATCACCTGAGATGTTTGTAAACCCCGCTTGCCTTGCAAATTCAAATGCCGCTTTTGTTTGCTGCGAGTTATGGCAACGCCCCAAAATTTCAAGCGTTTCGTCTTTTGCCGTTTGCGCACCAAAAGACAGCCTGTTTATGCCTGCATTCATAAAACCATACAGGCTTTGTGGCGTTACCATTCCCGGGTTTGCCTCCAGCGTAACTTCGGCCGTTTGCGGTGGGCACAGTGCACTTAAAATTTCCCTTACTTGCAGTGGCGTAAGCAAGCATGGCGTACCACCGCCAAAATACACTGTATTCGGCCTAAGTGGTACACAGCCGCCCATGGCGCTTATGTCCCTTAAAATTGCGCGCACGTATTCTTGCGGCACATTTTCTGCGCCGCCTTGTGAATAAAAATCGCAATAATTGCACTTTTTTTTACAATATGGTATGTGTACATAAACACCCGGCATAAACGCCTCCTATTTTTATTAAAAAGCAAATGTTATTGTATTGGTATATGTTCATTGTAAACCTTGTATTGCTTTTCGGTTTACAACATGTTATAATATTTTAGTCGCCGGTGGTACAGTGGTTGTTTTTTATTGGAAGTGTTGACAAAGTCGACTTCACAAAAAAACGTCGGCAAAGTCTTTTTTTGTCAAAGCCTGCTGTTTAGGCTGTGCCAAATTTTGCAAAGGGGTGCTGTGTAATAATATGACTACAAAACAAAAACTGCTGTGTATATTCGAAGAAAACAGGGGCGAAGTCCTCTCGGGCGAATTGCTGGCAAAAAAGCTGAATATTTCACGTGCGGCAGTGTGGAAAGCCATAAAGGCGTTGCAACAGGAAAACCATGAAATAAGCTCTGCCCATGGCAACGGGTATATAATGCAAAACTTTAGTAATGTGCTTACACAAGAGGGCGTTTTGCACTATTTGAACGACAAAAACGTAACTGTGCTTGTAAAGAAAAGTGTTAGTTCTACAAACATATTGGCAAAAGACATGGCGGCAAACGGCGCATGCCACGGCAGCTTAGTTGTGGCCGACATGCAAACAGCAGGGCGTGGGCGGCTTGGCAGGCAGTTTTCGTCGCCGGCCGGCACAGGGCTTTACTTAACATGCATTTTAAAAAACAACATGCAAATTACAGACGGAACGCGAATTACAGTTGCCGCGGCAGTTGCAGTGTGCCGCAGTTTGAAAGCCGTGTGCAATAAGAATGATATACGTATTAAATGGGTTAACGATTTATACATAGACGAAAAAAAGTGTGGCGGCATTTTGTGCGAGGCATCTGCAGACATACAAACGGGCATGTCCGGCTATGTTGTTGTGGGTATTGGCCTTAACTTGTTTTCGCCATCGGGTGGGTTTGAAGAAGACATACAGCACATTGCCACAAGTATTTTTAGCGGCAATGAAAAAGTACTGCGCAACAAGTTGGCCGCCGAAATTGCAAACGAGTTGATTGCAATTTGTGACAATTTGCATAGTAACGAGTACATGGACGAGTATAAGAGTTTGAACATGGTTACAGGCAGAAATGTTACTGTACTTCAAAGCGGAAAAGAGCGCCATGCGCACGCAAAAGAGATTTTGGACGACGGAAGCCTTTTAGTTCGATACGACAGCGGTGAAGATGCCGTTTTAACTTTTGGCGAAGTAAGTTTGAGGATTTGACCAACTTTATAAACACATATAAAAAGTATAATGCACAGCCAATTATTAATAATAAAATTTTTTTGAAATTGTAAAAAATAATAGAGTAAGAGGAAATTTAACATGAAAAACAGTGAAACAAAAATGCTTACTGTAAGTGCACTTTTTGCTGCGCTTATAGCAATTTTATCGCAAATACAAATTCCTGTACAGCCTATTGTGTTTAACTTAGCAGTGCTTGCAGTTTTCATGGCAGGCATAATGTTGCCGCCGCTTTATGCGTTTGCATCTGTTGTAATTTATATTATGCTTGGCGCCGTTGGCTTGCCTGTTTTCGCCGGGTTTATGGGCGGCGTTGGTGCACTTGTTGGCGTCACAGGCGGCTATATTTTCGGCTATATGGCAATTGCTGTTATTACTTCGTTTGGTGCAAGGTGTAACAAAAATGCTGTTGTAACAGCATTTTTTATGGCAACAGGCCTTTTGTTATGCTATGCCTTAGGCACTGCTTGGTTTATGTTTGTCACAGGTACAGGGGTGTTTGGCGCGCTTTCAGCTTGTGTAATTCCTTTTATTGTGCCGGACATTGCAAAAGGTGTTTTTGCGTATATTTTGGGTAAAATGTTGCTGAGAAAGCTTGCAAAAGCAGGCCTATACTATGTATAATATTTATGGTTACAGTCACAACTTTCAAACATCTTATATATAAAAACGGAGGTCTAAATGGATTATTACAAAAAAGCTCTTGAGGTTCACGAAAAGCACAAAGGTAAACTTTCGGTTGTTGGCAAAATTCCACTTGAAACAAGGGACGACTTATCAACTATATATACGCCCGGCGTTGCCGAGCCATGCAGGGAAATTGCAAAGGACAAGAATGCAGCCTACAAGTACACAACAAAATGCAACACTGTGGCAGTTGTAACGGACGGCAGTGCGGTACTTGGGCTTGGCAACATAGGGCCACTTGCTGCTCTTCCGGTAATGGAGGGCAAGGCCGTGCTTTTCAAAGAGTTTGCAGGCGTTGACGCAGTGCCTGTTTGCCTTGACACACAAGACACCGACGAGCTTGTTAAAATTATTACCGCACTGGCGCCGACGTATGGTGGCATTAATTTAGAGGACATTGCAGCGCCACGTTGCTTTGAAATAGAGCGCCGCGTTCAAGAGTGTGTAGACATTCCCGTTTTTCACGACGACCAACACGGCACGGCAATTGTAGTTTGCGCTGCCGCAATAAACGGCGCAAAAGTTGTAAACAAAAAACTTGAAGAAATGCATATAGTAATTAACGGCGCCGGCAGTGCCGGCACCGCAATTGCTAATATGCTGTTAAGCTTTGGTGCAAAAAACATTGTTGTTTGTGATAAAGACGGCATATTATGTAAAAATTCAACGCAAAAATTAAACAGCGCTATGGCAGAGCTTGCCACAAAAACAAACCCTACTTGCAAAGAGGGCACGCTTGAAACAGCACTTTGCGGTGCCGATTTATTTGTAGGTGTTTCTGCGCCCCGCCTTGTAACGCAAGACATGGTGCGTAAAATGGCAAACGGCGCAATAGTTCTTGCAATGGCAAACCCCGAGCCGGAGATTATGCCTAGTGAAGCGCTTTTGGGCGGCGCGGCAGTTGTTGGCACCGGCAGAAGCGATTTTCCAAACCAAATTAACAACGTGCTTGCGTTTCCCGGGCTGTTCAAGGGTGCATTAAAGGCACGTGCAGCACGAATTACGCCCGAAATGAAAAAGGCCGCAGCTTATGCAATAGCAAATTGTGTAAGCGAAAGTGCGCTAAGCGCCGAATGTATTGTGCCAAGTGCAATGGATAAAAGCGTGGCCGAAGCTGTGGCAAAAGAAGTAGAAAAAGCAGCGGCTGCTTCAATTTAACAACACTTGCAACACTTGTTTTTTTAGATATCTTCGCTTTCAATTATATGTTTAACTTTCTTATAAGCCTCGCTTTGCATTAATTGTGCAACGGCGGGGCTGTTTTTTGGGAAAGTGTTCAATATTTGCTTAATTTTAATGGCAAGCTGTTTCATCTCTTCATTTACCTCAATTTGCTCGCCTGTGTTTTTTGTTGCACTTTTCTTCAACTCTGCTTTACTTATTGCAAAATCCACAACACTATGCATTTGCGCTTGCACTGCAACAGCATTTCTCATTAAGCGTACAAACAAAAGCTCGTCTCCTGCATCAAGTGCGTTTTGTGCCTTTGTAAACAATAGTGCAAAGGCATGGTCAGGCAAAAGCACATTATAATCTGCTTCACTTTGCAAAACTTCTTTAGAATACAATTTCTCTACAAAGGACTGTGCTGTATTTTTGTATATTTCCAGCATGTTCAAAATGCTTTTCTCTTGTTTTAAATCACTGTAATTTACAGTGTTGTGTTCTGCTTGTTCGCCTTTAGTAAACTTTGCTTTCTTCAAAAGTGCCGTTAATAGGAAAAATAAAAATTGTTGCTTTTTAAGCGAAGTGTTAAAATCATCATTGCTCGAAAATGCTGTGATGTCTTCAATAAGTTCTTGTTCATTTGCCAGGCTGTTTGTAATATTCAACATTCCTTCATAGCTTATGTTGTACATTCCGGCAGGGAATTTTACACCTTTTTCAATACAATACTTATAAACAGGCATGGGCAAATTGTAAAAATCTTTTATCTTGTCCAAAAGCGGCTCTATACTCTCTTTCTCGCCTTGAACAAAAATATTTGCACAAACGCCCAAATCTCCGCTACAACGTAAGTAAGCGGCAAATTTTTTCCTTTCAAGTTCAGTAAATGCAGTTCTAACGCCTACACGGCAAATTGCCATAATATACTTTTTGCTATTTTCAGTGCCACTATAATCGTAATATTCGTCAATTATCATGGCAATAACTTCTTGCACTCTTGCCTCTTCGGGCATAAGCTCTGCCGCCATTAACATGTATTTCGCACCGTGGTCGTTCAGCTTTTTTAATGAGATGCAATCAAGCAATTTAAGTGCTTCTTCTTTTTGCTCCATTTTTAAGTGGCAATATGTTTGGCAAATTTGCAACGTTTGCAATGCGTATTCGTCTGCATTTACAAGTGGTGATTGTATAAGCTCCAACATATCCTTTGTGCTATTCGCATATTCTTCAAAGCTTTTTAAATAAATTGAACCCGCCGAAAGCGCCTGCTCATATTCTTTTTTATCAAGAAAAAATTCTACCGCCGAATATAGTACTTCAAGCTTAAAATAGTAAGAGTCTGAAAAATGCTCCTTGCCAAATTCATACCATTGCTCCCATACAGGTAAATTTTTTCTGAACGCATCTTTTTGCGCATGTTTGTAAATCCCAACGGCTACAAATTCTTTGCGCTTTTCTTCATTCTCCATTATAAGGCGCATGCCCTCTGTAATATATATCATTCTCTCGTCTGCAAATTCCATGCCACAAGATTCAATACACTGCAAAATAATTATTAGGTTTTCAGGTGCCTTTTCATATTTCTTGCGCAACAGTTCCATATTGCGCTCTGACTTCGCAGTTATAGCCTCTTTATTTCTGTCGTTTGCATAGCCGTCATGGTGAAAAATTGTCTTTTCCAGCTTGCAAAAATTTGTAAGGCTTTCTGCTTCAAAGCCCTCATGTATAGCATTTTGGAACCTTTTGCCTGTTGACATGCGCAAAACCCTAAGCGCCGGAAAATCACTGTAAGCCGCATTCTTAATGTCTAATAATGTATAGTTGCGCACATTAACAAAAAACGCTTCAAACTTCCTCATTGCATCGGGGTGTGTTACAAACTCAACAAGTTCGCTTATATTCTCGTCAAGGTACTCATCAGCGTCTATAAACATGTACCAGTTTCCACGGCTTATATCAAGCGTTGCGTTTCTGGCGGCGGAAAAATCATCTATCCATTCGAAGTCAATTAAAGTGTCGGCATATTTTTCGCATATTTCACGCGTGCCGTCGGTAGAGCCTGTGTCTGCAATTATAAGTTCACACTTAACTGCTTTTCTCAAAGGTTCAAGCGATTTCAGGCATCGCTCTATGCAGCGCATCTCATCTTTTACAATCATGCCAATTGAAAGCGCTATGCCTGATGTGTTTTTAACAACTTTTTCTTTTTTGCGTTTCATTGTAAAATCTCCTTAATTAACTATTAAAAAGATTATATCATAAATGAAAAAAAGCCGCAAATTGAAAATGCGGCTTAGCGTGTAAAAAAAGATGAATTCGCCAATTCATTGGTAAAAAGAAAAAAACTTTTTCCATGAAAAAAGTTTCTTTGTTACTGCCCCAAAAGCAGCGCCACAAGCGTGTTACTAACAAGCCCTGCCGCTTTTTTTGCCTCGTCTAAAGTGTTAACGTGCCCGCCCACTTCTAAAAGCAAACTTCCACTTGTTAAATCTTGGTTGTAATAGCGATAATCGAAAAGTACAGGCCGCGTAAGACCCGGGTACATTTCTTCCATTTTTGCTTCCCATTCTGCGGCAAATTTCAAATTTTCTGTATAATTTGGCAAGTTGCCGTTTTCACTTGCACAGCTTATAATCATAACCTGTGCAACTTGTTCTCCGTTTATTTCAGCCACAGGTTTTTTATACTCGCCCTCACTACCATACAATGCATCTCTGTGCACATCTATAACAACCTTAATGCTTGGGTACTGCTGCAAATAACTTTGCACAGTTTTATAGCTGCGGTCATAACTGCCATTGTAACTTGGGTAATCGTGCAAAGTTGTGTCGTGCAATGTGTTAATGCCCGCGGTATTTAGGCCCTTTGCAATAATTGCACCTACGCTTGTAATGTTAATTTCATTGTCTGTGCTTCTTGCTGTATATTCAGGCAACGTCCACATATTGTTGTTTGTAACATAGCTTTCTGTTGCGTGTGTGTGCATTATTAGTACTTGCGGCTCTGCGCTGTTTTGCTGTATTGTAAATGGCAGCCCTTGCCCCACATACTGCGCAATCTCATCGCTTGTAAGCTGTGTGAAATTGCGTATACTTCCACTTCCTGTTTGCACATATGCGGCGCTTGTACCCTGTGTGTAAAATGCGGATGTTATAGGTATTGCGCCCTCGGGCATGGGTTGTGGCGCTTGTTGTTCGGCGTCCTGCTTCCCACCGCTTGTACTGTCTGCTTGTTGCCCGGTGCCGTTCAAACTCTCGTCTTGCGCTTGTGTGCTGTTTTGGCTGTTGTTTCCTTCGTGCCCAACACCTTGTTCTTCGCTTGTATTTTGCAAGCTTCCAATGTCTTCAACATTTTGCTGTGTTTCGCCTTGCACAATAAAATCATCTGCCTCTTGCTCTATTTTAATTTGCTCAATATATCTTTCACCTGCATCAAAGGCGGCGCCGGGCGCAATAAACATACTGCCAAGCATTGTTGCGCCGCCCACTAAGCTAAAAGTTTGTGCAGTAATTGCCATGCTAGCCAGCGCAAACAGTGTAAGAAACGCCGCTAGTAAGGGCAATGCCGTTTTTCTTCTTGTTTTTTGCATGTTGTTTTATCAGTCCTTTCTATACGTAAATATATGTAACAGGGCTGTTTGCATAGAACTTAAATATTTTTGACAAAAGCCTTGTATTTTCAAGCACTTTGTGATATACTATTACAGCATTACGCACGTATTGCATTGGTTTCCTGTGCCCTAACGGGTGGATTTCCATTTAAACAATGCGGAGGAAATAACAAATATTTGGAGGACTTTATTATGGCAGTAGTATCAATGAAACAATTGCTTGAGGCCGGCGTACATTTCGGTCATCAAACAAGGCGCTGGAACCCAAAAATGGCAAGGTACATTTTCACAGAACGCAATGGTATTTATATTATCGACTTGCAAAAAACAG
>CAYJMH010000020.1:25226-40921 GCA_964371535.1 uncultured Bacteroides sp. | reverse complement strand
GCTACTAATATTACGTTTATCTCGTTGCCGTCAATTGTAGTACAGCAGTGTTATTCACTTTTCCACCTTGATAAACAAAATTTTACGGGCGCAATTTTGGACAAATTTCAAATTGGGTCAACTATCAAGTTTAAGCCGGCTGAAATCTTCACCATGCCGCGGTGTTAGGTTTTAATTTAAACTGCGGCAGATAGGAGATTACTTTAGATGAAGCGTGAAGAATTGGCAAAACTAAACATATCGGGCAAGGACATTGACACAATTATGGCACTGCACGGGCGTGACATTGAAAAACACAAAGCCGCTGTGATTAGTAAAGATATGCAATTGACAGCCCTGCAAGCCGAAGTTGACCAAGCGCAAGAAAAACTTAGCGGTTACAACCCCGAATGGCAAAACATAGTTGAAACTACAAAAAAACAGGCAGAAGACACGTTGGCAGAATTTAAGTTTAACAGCATTTTAAACGAAGAGCTTTTCTTACACGGCGCAAAAGAACCTGTTTCTGTTAAAGCACATTTAAATTTAGACCAAATAGTTTACAACAGCGAAAGCAGAGAGCTTAGCGGCCTAAGTGAACAGTTAGAACAATTACAACTAACGCATGGGTTTTTGTTTGAAAGCGAGAACACGCCGCCTATATTTTGTAGTTCAGCACAGGGCATTACAAAAACACGCCCACATGTTAATGACGAGGCAAACAACGCCATACGTGCTTTGTTTGGCAAAGAATAATTTATAATACGAATGGAGATTATTATGAGTAATATGATTTCAAGAGAGACAGCAGAGGCCTTAATTCAAGAGCAAGTGCAAAACACAGTTTTCCAAGATGTACCGAAAGAAAGTGCATTTTTGCGCCTTGCCAAAAGGCTGCCAAACATGACAAGCAAGCAAACAAGAATGCCTGTTTTAGACCTTTTGCCAATGGCCTATTGGGTTAACGGCGACAACGGAATTAAGCAAACAAGCCGCCAAGCTTGGGAAAACGTTTACTTAACAGCGGCCGAACTGGCTGTTATTGTTCCACTTCCCGAGGCAGTTTTAGACGATGCATCTTTTGACATTGTAGGTGAAGTTACACCGCGTGTTAATGAAGCGATAGGCCAAAGAATAGACAGTGCTGCAATTTTTGGTGTAAACAGGCCGGCAGAGTGGCAAAGCGACATTGTTACGCTTGCAAGGCAAGCCGGAAACAATATTGCTTGCACAGGCGGCGCAATTACTTATGACCTTCTTATGGCCGAGAACGGACTACTTGCAAAAGTCGAAGAGGGCGGCAGCCCTGTTACGGGCGTTCTTGCCGCAATGAACACACGTGCAAAACTGCGCAGTATAAAAGACAGCGATTTATCGCCTATATTTATATCATCTATGCAGGGCGAAACACCTTACTCTTTAGGTGGCGCACCAATGTACTTCCCACAAAACGGAAGTTTTGACACAAGCATTGCACAAATGATAGCAGGCGATTTCTCACAGGCTGTATATGCCATACGCCAAGACGTAACAGTTAAAATTCTTGACCAAGCGACAATAGTTGACCCGTCAACAAAAGAGATTGTATATGCACTTGCACAGCAAGACATGATTGCTATACGCGTTGTGTTCCGCATGGGTTGGGCACTGCCAAACCCTGCTACACGTTTGAATGAAGACAGAACATATGTTCCGTTTGCTTATCTTGAGCCGTCCACTGCACTTAGCACACAAGACGTTACATTTACTGTTAAAGACGGCGAAACAGCTGTTGAAGGTGCAGTAATTAATGTTAACGGTTCTCGCAAAAAAACAAATAGCTCAGGTGTTGCTGTTTTCACGCTTACAAGCGGCAGTTACCCGTACTCGGTTAAGAAAACAAACTATGTTTCACAAAATAATTATGCTACCGTAACAACAAGTGATGCTGAAATTGATATTGCGCTTTCTAAAACTTCTTAGTTTAACATTTATTAGTACTTATATATAAGTACTAATAAATGTTAATGACACAAGATAATATTGCAAGCGTATAAAGCAAGGCACCCTAAAAGCACACAAATCACAGAATGGCTGCATAAAATTTGCAACGTCTGTAATTTGCGTCGCTTTTAGGGCGCAGAAAACATATATCCCGGGCAAATTTAAGTACATTATATTTTCAGCTTTATTTTAACTATCACATACATTATTACATTGCGGCATTTATAGTTCTAATGTGCGCTGAAGGTTGTTGTTAGCACTTTAGTATTGTATTGCCGCAAATATTATTACAGGAAAGGAGTGCCAAAACATGATGTACGCAGATTTTGAATATTACAGCAGTGCTTATGGTGGTACAACTGTACCGGAAAAAAGTTGGAAACACTTTGCAGTGCGCGCAGGTGCCTATATAGACAGCCTTGTTTTTGGCAGGATTAAAAGCGACACCGACATTAGCGAAAGTGTGCGAATGGCCACATGTGCGTGTGCAGATGTTCTTTTTCTATGGGACGGCACACAAAGTTTCGAGAGCAGAAATGCCGGAATTAAGGGTGAAACCTCAGATGGATACCATGTAGATTATGCTGACCCAGACGCCACATTTAACATGCTATCGGCTAAAATATATGCCGCAGCAGACATGTACTTGCCTATTAGCCACCCACTGAGATACAGGGGCGCACAGCGCAGTAAGTGTGTGCTCTGCACAGAGGTAGATGCTTATGAGAGCTAGTACCGACGTTACTGTTTACCGAAAAAAATACGATGTGGCAAAAAAAGATTACACATGGGCACGCATTGTAATTAAAAAGGCAAGTTGGTTTAGTGGCAAGCACTCTTCGCTGTCCAGCAGTAAATATGATAAATACACAGTACGCATTTTCATGTGCGAGCTTGCACATCAATTTTTTTTAGACGGCGCATACATAGAAGATTGTGAAACAGAATTTGTAAGGACAGAAAGCATGAAAGATTCGGCAGGATTTTATGTTTTTGATGACAAAGGGCGCCTTGACATAAAAGAGGGAGATGTTTTTGTAATGGGTGCCGTAGATTTTGACTCGCCGTCATTAGCACGTGAAAACACGCCATATTACGAGGTATTTAATGTTGTATCCGTAACCGCTAACAAAATGGGAACTGTTTATATGCACCATTATAAAATTGCGGGCATGTAAAAACGTACGCGGAAAGGATAAAGGCAAATATGAAAAACACAAATATTACACCGCAAAAAATACAGCTGTATAAGGGCAAACATTTTTCGGCACATATTAAATTGCACACAAATTTTTCTTCAAGGTTTAACGCGGCACAAAAAATTATTGACAGCGCAGTTTTAACATACAGCGCTATGTATGCACCAAAAAAGACGGGCAATTTAATAAGTGGAAGTTTTGCAAACACTCAAGTGGGTAGTGGCAAAATAGTTTACCCTGCAAGTTATGCTAAGGCACAATATTACACAACAAAAACGTACCGCAGTTATAATTCACAGCGCGGCGCTTTATGGTTCGAGCGCATGAAACTGCGCCACAAGAACGTAATTTTGCAAAGTGCTGCAAATGCTTGCGGCACAAAGGCGGTGGCAAATGAGTAACAGCAAAACGAGTATTATACAAGCATTGAGAGATTATTTTAACAAATGCGCTCTTTTAGAAGATTGTGCGCTTGAAATTGACGGTTCTTTACACAACACAAAAGCGTTTTCAATAGGCACCATGCCGGTAGATGAAGTGTTGAAAAAATATTTAGGCGGCAGCAGTCTTCGGCAATATGTTTTCGAGCTTATTGCAAGTTACCCACAGGCAGATACACAAGAGCAAAATGCAAAAAACGCTGCATTTTTCGAGGAGTTTTCAGATTGGCTTTGTACGCAAAGTAGTGTGGGCAACCTGCCCATTTTACCTGATAATTGCACTGCAAGGAAAATTGAAACTTTATCTAACGGTTATTTCCAATCAGACGATAACAGCACGCGTTTATATGCAATGCAGTGCCGCATAGTCTATTTTAAAAAATCATAAAGGAGATTTACATATGAAATTATCACAATTAATGCAAGACGCCACGCCAAGTTCTTCTTTCGAGGGCATAACTACGGCAGACGATTTCGTTTTAGCAGTTGATTTCAGTGAAAATGCAGCCACGACAGGCGACTATGTTGTGGCCCAAGAGGGCATGACAGAGCTTTCAGGCGAGCTTGAGACGCTTACGCAAGAAAGCCAGTACTTACGCGGCGGCAAACAAACAGTAAAAACAGGTACACAGCGCACATTTGCGCTTACCGGCGAGAGGTTTATAGGCGATGAGTTCCAAGATTCACTTATGTCCCACAGTATGAAATACGGCACAGGGCAAAGTGTTATAAAACCATATGTTTATTTTAACATTTTAACCGGGCTTGGCGAAAAAGGAACTGTCTCAATTGCAGTTGAAAGTGACCCTTCCGGGGCCGCAGGCGAAAACGCAGGCATAAGTGCAGTTCTAACAGCAAGGGGCACGCCCGTTGTTTACACATACGGCGAAGAGTAAAGGGGAAATAAAAAATGCTTACTGTTTATAACACTTTGCTTGATTTTGACATTACATGCCCCGAGGATTTAATGCGATATAACAGCGCCATTGCGCATTTAAACGAACATAAGAAGAAAACAAAAAATGCGGGTACAACACATGATGAAAATAGCATGAATTCTTATGTTGAATTTCTAAGGCAAGAATGTGATGTTGTAATAAATTTTATTGATGAAGTTTTTGGTGAGGGCACATGCAACAAGTTGCTGGGTGAAAAAAGTAGCCTGTCTTCCTTAATTGATTTGTGCGATGAAATAGCCATTGCTGTTAAAAGCTCGGCAAAATGCACAGAGAAAAAATTTGCACGATATGAGCCTAACCGAAAAAAAGGCGATGGTTGCGAAAAAAAAGCGGTAAGACGAAAAAATGCGCGCAAATAACAAACAGGCCTTTTTGTAATGTTGGCCTACCATGGGGGTAAGTGTGTACGAGAATATATTGCTTGAGAATAATTTGCCGCTTTTTTGCGACGGGCAAAGTTTATATGGAGATTTCAGGAACATGATAAGGTTTGAAAACTCTCTTTATGACGAAGAACTTGACGGCGCACAAAAAGTATTTATTGGTTTAATGCAGCTTTTCAACGAAGTCCATAACGATGAGCAAAGAATTCTTCAAAACACAGATATTTTAATTTGGTTTTATACAATGGGAAAAGGAACTGTGCATTTTGAAAAAACAGCACCGGGCACTTATAAACATACATGCGCAAAAAACGACGCGCCTTCTCATAGCAACAAAATATTTGCCGAGAATTCTCATATTACAATAGCTCCACGCATTTATGACTTCAACGAAGACGCAAATTGCATTTATTCATCTTTTTTGCAGGCGTATAATATTGATTTAACCGCCACTGATTTTTTGCACTGGTGGAAATTTTGCGCACTTTTTGAAAATTTACCGGCACACACCCCCATGGCACAAAAAATGTCTTATAGGGCAATGGACTTGTCTTTGATAAAAGACAAACAGCAGCGTGAATTTTATGAAAAATTAAAGCGTGAATTTGCATTAAAATCTATTAGTAAAAACATTGCCCGAAAAACGGCAAAGGACATTGAAAATTACAACAAAGCACGTGTAAAAAAGCGCTTTGAAGCTGCAAAAAACGCTGTAAAGGCAACTGAATGAGGGCAACACAAAAGCGCACATTTTCGGCTTGATATTGGTAAATGTGCGCTTAACAGAAAGGAATGATCACATACATGGCTTATGACGGTAGTTTAGTTTTTGATACATCGCTTGAAACAGACGGGTTTATGCAGTCAATTTCTAATTTAAGCACTGCGGCAAGCTCACTTCTCGGCTTTGATGAGCTGTTCTCAAAGCTATATTCACTTTCAAGCATAGTAGGCACCGCCACCCAAAACTTTGCCGCTTTACAAAACCAAAGTTTTTTAACACAAAGCGCACTTCTCTCTGCATTTAATTCTCAAACTCTATTACAAACCGTTCAAAATTCACTTAACGGTGTACTTGGCTTATTTTCCGGCCTTTCAAATTCAGAGCAAATATTTTTTGCAGGGCAAAACATTATTAACAATGTTGCAAGCGGTGTTAGCACTAATGCTGCACTGTTCCAAGCAATTACAAGCTCCATCGCAAGTGCCAAAAGCACAGCTCTCTCAAGTATAAGTGCATTTTCATTTAGCAGTGTTGGCATGCAAATGGTAAACGGCATTGCAAGTGGAATTTTTGCAGGGGCAAGCGGCGTTGTTTCGGCAATTACAAGTGTAGTAAATTCTGCAATAAGTGCTGCAAAAAGCATATTAGACATACACTCACCATCACGTGTTTTTGATTTGCAGATAGGTAGAATGATGATGAGTGGCCTTGAAAACGGCATAAATAGTGGGGCAAAAAGCGCAAAAGCTGCAATGCAGGCCGGCATGGCAGGAATTACAAGTTCAGCGCTTCGCTTTGCTAAAGCACAGTTAAAAAACAGTAGCAGTAATATTTTTTCAGATATATTCGGCGGAGAGACTTTGTTCAAAAACGCTAACTTTGAAAGTAGTTTAGCTACACTTGCCCTTAAAAAAAATGCCGAAATTATTTTGGCACAAATGAAAAGAGGCATTGCAAGCTCTGCATTGCAATTTTCAAACTACCCTGCTGCAATTCAGGGGGCAACCACTGCACAGCAAACACAAAGTGGTGCTGTTACAAACCTTTACATGACGGTGAACACGCACGACAGCCTGAGTGAAAGCGAACTGACAAGGCAGGCAGAAAACTTTTTGACAAGAGCAAGGAGGAAATTGCCGTGACAAACAGCACTGTTGTAACTTATACATGTGGCAGCAAAAGCGTCACATTTTCACCCGACAGCAATTTTTGGCTTTCAGAAATCACAGGCCTATCAACAGACATTGAAATTTCTTCGTCACAAAATGCAAACGGTTTTGGCCAGCCAATTAACAGCCAGTACATAAAAGGCAAAACAATTACTTTTACGGGCGACTTGCATGGTGATTTACTCTTAACACGCGAGCACCTTTTGTCTTGCATTCTGCCCGGCGAGAATGCAACAATATTTTTTAATATTGGAGACAAAACACTTTACATAAGCGGTTACCCAACAAAAACGCCTGAAATTGAAGTAGGTGCCGCTATACAGAGTTTTCAGTTTGAATTTTTTGCACCATACCCATATTTCAAAACAACAGAGACTAAATCGTACTTAATTGCAGGCATAAACCCATTTTGGCAAACGCCCTTTTTTATGCAAAATGATTTTTGGATTTCGCGCTTTACAGAAAACTCGTTTGTAAAAGTGACAAACAGCGGAAACGTGGCACAAGCCTTTACACTAGACATTTATGCTACTTCAGACGTTACACACCCTACTATTCACAACATAAGCGCAAACAGCTTAATCAGCATTAACAAATCCATGCTAAAAGGTGATCGGCTTCGAATTTCTACTCATGACAAAGACAAAGACACGGGCGATTCTATTATTTTTCAAAGTCAAGACAGCCCAATTGAAAATGGGTTTAGGTTTATTTCGCCTGAAAGTAACCTTGACATGAAAATCTTGCCGGGATCGAATATCTTTTTGGTAGACGCCGAGGAAAACATAACAAACATACAGTGCACAATAATTACTGCCGGGGGTGAGTACCATAGCATATAAATTCTACGTGTATTCTAAAAGTCTTCAGTGGCTGGGTGAAATAAGAAATATTGACAGTTTGCAATGGTTGGAAGAGTTTGCAGATGTTGGCGATGTTAAGCTTGTTTGTGGAAAAACGCAAAACAACATGCAAATGCTTAGTGTGGGAAACTATATTTTAAACGCACAGCGCAGCCATATACTTGCAGTAATTGACAGTGTTAACCACACAGATAATAATTTTTCCGGCACTATTACGGTTAGGGCAAAATTTACGTCTTGCGTGTGGGACTCTCGCGTTCTATTGCAAAGCAATTTTCCCACAAGCAAAAATGCAGAGCAAGCAATGCTGCATATTGTTAACGCGTGCAAAAGAGGTTTAAATTGTAATATTTCACCCGCAACGGGCCTTGAGCAAAGCGCAGATGTATCGTATACGCAAGGCAGTGTATTAACCGCTTTGAAAGACATTGCATCAACTTCAAATCTAGGGTTTCGCCACAGTATAGACGCAAACCTTGAAGAGACTTTTGCTGTATATACAGGTATTGACAGAACAGATATCAGCAATGATGCTTATATAGGTTTTTTCGCCTTAACAGCCGGTAACATTAAATCTTTAAGTTCAGATGAAAGCGATGAAAATTACCGCAATTATGCAATAGTTCAAAGTGGCGACGAAAACGAAGAAAAACGAGAAGTGCACGTTGATTTGTCATTTGGTGGCGAAAAGCGTGAATTGCTGGAAATTGCGACAGACATTAAAAAAAATTACACCACCGAAAACGGCGATGGTACTTTTACAAATATGACATATACAAATTCACAGTTAGATGTTTTATTGCAAGAACGTGGCGCACTCGTTTTGTTTCAAAACAAGAAAACGTTTAAAGTTACGGCAGATTTACAACAATCGGGCTTGCTTTTTGGCAAGCACTATGACATTGGCGATTTGTTGCCGCTTGTGTTGGGCACCCCTTACAACATATGCGTTAGTGCAAGGGTTGTAAGCGTAAAAATAATATATGAAGCAGCCGTAACGCTAAATGCTGTTTTAGAGGTGAGCTTGTAAATTTCTTGCTCGATTTTCAGAGGTGTAATTATGAGGACTATTTATTTAAGCAAAAATTTTAAATGCTCGCTTACAGAAAATGATGATACTTTGCGCACTGTGCATACAACAATTTTTGACGGCAAATGCAGGGCATACATTGAGGGCATGAGGTTTATACCCGAGGGTGAGAGTTGGAAGAGCAAAGATGGTGTAGTTTATGTTGGTGAAATGGCAGTGCCATTTGTTGATTTTAAAATACTTGACGCCGTACAAAGTGCATTTGAAGATGCATTGAGTGAGGCAGAAAGCCTGTATAAGCAAAGCATTACTAACTTAGAAACTGCTATTGTTGAAATTTACGAATTAATATTACAGGCTAAATGATTTTTATTGTGGCATGAAAGACATTAAGGCTATTGAAAGAAATACTTAAATATGTTTAAACTTTGTTTAGCAGTAATACATAAAGGAAAAGAGGAGAAACAGTAACATGAACTTCGACACTGAATTTTTTTTGCAGATACTAATTTATGCTCTGAGCTTCGGCACATTTTACGGCACAACCACAACAAGGCTTAAAAACCTTGAGCAAAAAATGGACAAGCACAACAGTTTTATCGAACGCATATACAGCCTTGAAGACAAAGTTAAAAATGCAAACTACAAGCTAAACAAAATTTTCAATGATACTTATAATTTCAAAAAAGATTAAATAATTTAGTATGTTGCCCACTATGTAAAGAAAAACTTAGATGGCAACAAAAAACAAAAGGAGAGAAAAATGAACTATTTAAAAAATGTAAGCACAGGCACAATTATTCGCACAATTTCTTTAGCAGTTGCGCTTTTAAACCAAATACTTGCCGTATTTGGCATAAGCCCACTGCCGTTTGAAAGCGAAGAGTTCACACATTTTATAAGCACAGCAATAACCATGGTAACAGCCCTTTTGGCTTGGTGGAAAAATAACAGCTTTACTAAAAACGCCATAAGCGCAGATGCTTATTTGAGCAAGCTTAATAAAAGCAATTCAAACTAAAGCTGGTTGTTTTCCATTATATCGCACAAGTAAATACAGCTACGAGCTTTCACTCGTAGCTGCATTTGTGTTTTGTTATATAAAGTTAAACTGCTTAAAAATTTGTTAAATACAACGCCCCCGAAAATTTTGTTTATCAACGCGTCAGGTTTAATAATACCGCCGTGTTGTGGTTAACATAGGCCACATTTAAACGTAATTTCAGCAGCAAAGCTGTATGAACTTTTTTGTGGTTTTACTATGAATACTATTATGCTTTTAAATCCACTAAACTCTGCAATGCAGTGCAAATGTCGCCCTCAATTAAAATAGCCCTGTCTTTAATTTCACGTGCACAAACGGCTTCGCCTAAATTAATACTTGAAAAAACAGCATTTCTATTGTTGTATGTCATCTGCCAAAAAGGGTATTTTATAATAGACGGTGTGTTAAACCCGACGCCGAGCTCTAAAAAAAGCACTTTATCATAGCTGTGTTTGCTTATAAAATTTTCATAGCGCCCAAAGGCTTTATGCCAGCCGCTGTCTTCAACAAATTTGCTGTCTTTGCGCAAGTTAGTTGTCATTTGCGCACCGCAATGCGGGCAATGTGGCACAAGCTCTGTCGGAATTTTCAAATCTTGCTGTTTTTTCAGCATTTCAAGCACTATTTCCTCATTGTCGTACGTTTCATTTTTGCACGGCACCGAGCATTGAAAAAGCCCATAATCGCCTTGCGTATAAAGTAGGCGCTGTTTTTCAAAGCCTGTCTTTTGAAATATATGGTCAACATTTGTTGTTATAACAAAATAATTTTTGCCCACTAACAGTTTAAGTAAATTATTATATGTGGAATTAAGCTCTTGCTTGTATCTATTATAATAAATATGTTTACTAAAATAGCCCCAAAATTCTTCAGGTGTTTTATGCCCATAAAACGCCGCAGAATACATGTCTTGCAAACCGTATTTTTCCATGTACTCCGGGAACAGACGCAAAAACCTTTGCCCACCATACTCTAAGCCTGCCGCAGCCGAAAGCCCTGCACCTGCACCTACTACAACTACACTTGCGCTGTCAATAAGGCCTTTAAGCTCGATGATTTTTTCTTCATAGCCCTCAGCTTTTATTTCGCCGCTTTTTAAAAAGTCCATTAAACTTCACCCCTGTGCGAAATAGCCTTCACAGGGCAGTTTAAATAGCAGTCTCCGCACTCGTCACAGCGGTTTTCGTCAATTGCGTACACGCCCCCACTTTCTTTAATGGCAAGGAACGAACATTTTTTCTTGCATACACCGCAAGAAATACATCTGTCTTTGTCTATTTCAAGTCCTTTATATTTTACTTTTGCGCCGCCGTACGAAAAATAAATACGCTCTAACTTATTTTCGCGTTTTACTTTTTCAAAGTCATAGTCAAATATGTCACCGTACGCATCAGTAATACAAAAAACAACCATCGCCGCGTACTGCTTTTTGTCTTTAATGCAAAAGTCAAATAAGCTGTTGTTTTTCGCTACAATTTCTTCAATCGGCACTTCTTTCACGTTTCCTGTCATTCTCATGGCATAGCCACCTTCAAAAACAGGCATTCCATTTTCATCGTGCTCAACTTGTGTTTTTGCGCACAGCCCACAAATTGACAACTTGCCATTCTTTTTCATGTGAGTATAAAAATCTTTTGTAAACATCGTCATGAAATAAATGCCGTCATCATCGTACGCCCGTAAATGTGCTATTCTTGACTCCGGCTCACCGTTTTCATTCACCGTTGTGAATGACAAACAGCCAATGTTGTCAAATTTTTCGTATATTTCTTTTATATTCATTTCTACCCACCTTAAATATCACAATAAACCCTTTTTATATACGCTACTTACTTTGTGCATTGCCTTAATGTCTTCAATTGGGTTCTCATCAAGGATGATAATGTCTGCAAATTTACCCTCTTCAAGCGTGCCATAGCTGTTTTCAATGCATAGCAATTCTGCCGCCGTTTTTGTTGCAGATAATATAGCCTGCATACCTGTCATTCCCGCATCACATTGGTGCACAAGCTCGTTTGCCGTTTTGCTGTGCCCCACAAACGGGCAGCCTGCATCGTCGCCCATTGCAATTTTCACGCCTGCGTCAAGATATCGCTTGAATGACTCGTCCACCGTCATATACTGCGCCTTAACTTCCGCCTTGTCATACTCTTTATAATATGCTGAAAGTGTAGGCACAACATATGTGCCGTTCTTTACCATAAGGTTTAGCACTTCATCAATTCCACTGTCATATGGCGAATGAAACTGCCCATGCTCAACAGAATCAACGCCGCCCAAAACTGCAAGTTTAACGCCGTCAAAGCCTATACAGTGTGCAGCTACCCTCTTGCCCATGCGGTGCGCCTCGTCTACTGCTGCTTTTATCTCTGGCAATGTCATTTGTGGTGTTGGCGGCATAATGCTGTGGTTTACGCGCATTTTCGGGCGTGCATATCCGCCTGTAACCATCAATTTAATAAAGTCGGCGCCGTCGCGTATGTTTTTGCGCACCGCTTTTTTAAACTCCTCTTCACCGTCGCACTGCTCGCCCATCCACCATGTGTGGCCGCCGGTAATGCACAGCGCTTGCCCTGCCGCCAAAAATTCGCTTACTTTTCTCTTTGTTGAAACCAGCCTATTGGCAAGTGCAATTTCTATGTTTTTATAACCGCCGCAATCTCTGAAGTATGTAATGCCGGCACTTGCCATTGCCTCAAGTCTTTCAAGCGCATCAATTACAACTGATACTTCACCTGCCTCAAATGCAGCGCGCCTTTCCCACGTATATGGCTCACACAAAATGTGTGCATGGCAATTTATAAGCCCGGGCATTACATATTTACCCGTACAATCGTGCACTTGTGCGCCACTGCTTATAAGCTCGCAAATATCTTCGCTTGGCGGCAATATTTTTTTAATTATTTCGCCGTCAATAACAATATTCGCAACAACCGGTTTGCAGTTTTCGCCGGCACACGATATTACATGTGCATTTTTTCTCCAATCTTCTATGCAGGGCCCAAATTTATAAGCTGCGCAACAGCCACGGCCGCAATGCCCAGCACCATTAATATGCCCATTAGTTTAGACACAAATTTCAACCACGTAGCATAGCCTATTTTTGCCATACCCATTGCAATCATCATTGTGCCGCTTGTCATCCAGAACATATTTGAGAAACCGTCGCCTATTTGGAACGCCAAAACCGCAACTTGCCTGTTTATGCCAAGTAAATCTGCAATAGGCACCATAAGCGGCATAGTAACAACAGCTTGGCCCGAGCCTGAATTTATTAGCAAATCAATAAACGTTTGCACTACCACCATTAAACCGGCCGACACTATTGGGCTCAACGCTTCAAGCGGCAATGTTGTGAAGTGAATTATAGTGTCAATTATTTGGCCTGATTCTATTACAACAATAATACTGTTTGCAAATGCAACACACATAGCCGCCAAAATCATGCCCTTTGCGCCGTTTACAAAGTGCTCTGCAATTTCGCTTGGTTTATAGCCATAAACAAAGCCTGCAACAACGCCCATAACTAGAAAAACCGTTGCGCATTCATTCATGAAAAAGCTCATGAACATTGCGCCGTAAATAAGAAACGCTATTGCACCAACAAACACTAAAAGAACAAGTTTTTGCTTTGTGGACATCGGCACTTTTTCAGGGTCTTTTATCTCTTTGAAATCGTATGTATTTCCATAGCAAAGGCTTTTTTCGGGGTTATTCTTAATTTTTCTTGCATAGCTAATTAAATAAAAGCCCGACACCAGCACAACTATAACAAAGAAAATAATTCTGAACCACATGCCGCTCAAATAAGGTATTTCTGCAATTTCTTGCGCAATGCCAATATTAAACGGGTTAATAAACGCCGCGCCATAGCCAATTGCACAGCCAATAACAGGTATTGAAATGCCAAGAACTGCATCGTACCCCAGTGCTATCATAAGCGCAATTAAAAATGGCGCAAACACAAGCGATTCCATTGCCATACCAAATGTTGAAGCGCAAAGTGCAAAGAACGTTAAAAGCCCAAAAATTAACACGCTTTGGCCAACGTCTGACTTAAAGCGCACTATAAAGCGTGCCATAAGTGCCTCTATTGCGCCTGTTGAGTTAATAACGCCAAAACCGCCGCCAATTAGAAGTAAAAAACCAATTATGTTTGCTGCCTTTATAATGCCTTTTTGAAACGACAGAAGAAAGCCGCCAACATCTACCGGTGTCTGCTCTACAAATTCAAATGTGCCTGAAACTACCTCTGTTCTTCCTGTGTCAGGGTTCACTGCACGCTCGTATATACCTGCAGGTATAATATATGTTAGTAAAACTGCTATAATAACCATAAGTGCAAGTAGTACAAGTGGGTGCAACCCCTCGCCCGCATTTTTAAGCTTTTTCTCTTTCGGCATAATCCTCAACCTCTCTATTCCTTAAATTCATCGTTATGTTGTGTGTTTTTTCCATGCATATTTTTCAATTGCATTTTATTCACTACTATGTTATTATACTATTACGTGAAACGAAAAACAAGTACGATATTTTGTGATACCGGTATCACAAACAATACCTAGTTGGAGAATTTTATGAAAGAAAACAGCCTGTTTGGCAAATGCCCTTATGTTACAACGCAGAAATTGCTTTCGGGCAAATGGTCAATTTATATATTGTATTTACTTTCGAAAAAGCCGGTGCGGTTTAACGAACTTTTGCGCTTGATGCCTGAGGATATGACACATACAACGCTGTCTCGCCAATTAAAGCTGCTTGACAGGGAAGGGCTTATTGTGCGAAAAGAGCACAGCACCATACCGCCTAAGGTTGAGTATAAATTAAGTGATGTTGGCGTAAAATTCTTGCCTGTTTTAGACGCACTTAAAACTTGGGGCAACGATTATATATTGCATATGAACGAAAAATAAATATTTGTACAAACTTTTTTATAATAATACACTTACTTTTATAAGTCGTTCAGCAGGCATTAAATATATACGGTGCACTGCAATTATTGACTTATATCTATTTTTATGATAGCATAAAAGACAGCGTTTCAACACATTAAGCTGTTGAAACTAATTTCTATTGCCTGTGCTGAATTGTGACATTTTGCCTAAAATGCATGGTAGGTTTTCTGCCATGAAACATACAGTGCATTATGCTAAAGCACTTTTTAATTATACTGATTAACAATGCCATTAACAGGCGGAACGGAGCATTTAAATGAGCTTAATTTCAATTGTTGTCCCGTGTTATAACGAGCAAGAGGCACTTGAAATTTTTTACAAAGAGACATGCAAAGTTATAGAGATAATGCAAGGCGTAACTGCGCAATTTGTATTTGTTGACGACGGTTCAAAGGACAAGACACTTAAAGTAATGCGCAAGCTTGCAGAGGCTGACGACAGGGTAAAATACATTGCATTTTCGCGCAATTTTGGAAAAGAGGCAGCAATGCTTGCGGGCCTTAACGGCGCAGACGGCGATTTTATTGCCGTTATGGACGCCGACATGCAAGACCCGCCAAGCCTGTTGCCTGAAATGTATAGCACATTACAAGCAGGCGAATATGACTGTGCCGCAACAAGGCGTGTTACACGAAAAGGCGAGCCACTAATACGCAGTTTTTTTGCGCGTATGTTTTACAAATTAATTAACAAAATCAGCAAAACTGAAATTGTGGACGGCGCACGTGACTTTAGGCTTATGACACGCCAAATGGTAGACGCAATTTTAGAAGTAACAGAGTACAACCGCTTTTCGAAAGGCATATTTGGCTGGGTTGGCTTTAGGACAAAGTGGTTTGAGTATGTTAATATTGAACGAGTTGCAGGCACTACTAAATGGTCGTTTTGGAAGTTGTTCTTGTATTCTATTGATGGCATAACGGCGTTTTCAACAGCACCGCTTATGCTTGCCGCATTGATGGGGCT
>CAYJMH010000020.1:0-25216 GCA_964371535.1 uncultured Bacteroides sp. | reverse complement strand
GCTGCTGTTTTGCGCGTTTGCATTTATATTTATTATAATTGTATTTTTGCGTGCCGCCATTTGGGGAGACCCTGTAAGTGGCTGGCCAAGCACTGTTTGTATAATACTTCTTTTAGGCGGCATACAGCTGTTTTGCGTTGGTATTTTGGGGCAGTATCTATCTAAAATGTACATGGAAGTAAAAAAACGCCCACACTATATTGTAAAAGAAAAGAACAAATAATAGGCACCACAGGATATTAAGCACAAGAGAATACTTATGCAACATGCACTTTCAGAATAAAAGTATAAATTTAAGCCCACCGAATAATTAGTTGTTCGGTGGGCTTAAATTATTATCATTCATCACATTGTTTTGTCAAACTGGCTCTCATACAATTTGTTATAAAAGCCTTTTTTCAAAATAAGCTCGCTGTGCGTGCCCTCTTCAATAATATTGCCGTCTTTCATTACAACAATTTTGTCGGCATTTTGTATTGTAGAAAGCCTATGCGCAACAACAAAGCTTGTTCTGTCTTTCATCAGCCTGTCGAATGCACTTTGCACAAGCATTTCTGTTCGCGTGTCAATGCTGCTTGTGGCCTCATCAAGTATAAGCATCTCGGGCTCACACAGCATAATGCGTGCAATGCACAGCAGCTGCTTTTGCCCTGCAGACAAATTGCCACCACCCGGTTTTATTACAGTGTCGTATCCATTCTCTAACCTTTTAATAAAACTGTGTGCATGCGCCGCTTTTGCCGCGCTTATTATTTGTTCTTCTGTTGCATCTTGCTTTCCAAATGCAATATTCTCACGCACAGTCGCATTTCTAAGCCACGTTTCTTGCAACACCATGCCAAACATCTTTCTCAATGTTGAGCGCTTCATGTTACTTATATCTGTGCCGTCTATATATATGTTTCCGCCATCAACATCGTAAAAACGCATCAGCAAGTTTATAAGCGTTGTTTTTCCGCAACCTGTGGGGCCAACAATTGCAACCTTAGTGCCTTTTGTTGCCGTTAAGTTCAAGTTTTCCATAAACTTCTTGTTTTGTACATATGAAAAATCAACATTTTTAAGCGCTACATTTCCGTCACACTCTTTAATATCCACATCATTTTGCTCGCTTTGTTTTTCATGTTTTGCATTTATTACACCGTAAAGGCGCCAAAAGCCCGTAACGGCACTTTGCACCTGTGTCAAAACGCCCGACACCTCATTAAACGGCTTTGTGTATTGGTTTGCGTACGTTAAAAAAGATGTAAGCTGGCCCACGCTAATGCCGCCAAGTACCACAAAAACAGCACCCAAAACACCCACAGCGGCATATACAACTGCATTTACAAAGCGCGTGCCAGGGTTTATTACTGACGAATAAAACGTGCCCAGCACACCGCTTTTATAAAGCTCTTTTGTCATATCATTTAGCTTTTCATAACATTGCTCTTCATAGCCAAAGGCATGTATAAGGCTGTGCGCAGGCACTGTCTCGTTTATAAAAGCAGAAAGTGCACCTTGTGCCTCAGACTGACGCTTAAAATATTTTGCTGTTTTTTTTGCCATAAAAGATGCAAAGTATATTGACACAGGCGTTACAACCACAACAACAGTTGCTATTACAGGGTTTAAAATCATCATAATCACAAGCGTGCCAATTATTGTTGCAATGCCGGGTAAAAGCTGTGTAAACGCCTGCAATATTCCCTCAGACACATATGCTGCGTCATTAACGGTAATACTTATAAGGTTGCCGTGTGCTGTTGTGTCTATATATTTCAGTGGCGCCTTGTTTATTGTATCAAACGCTTTTTCGCACATGTCACGTGTTACATATGATGCTAATTTTCGTGTATTAACATTCATAAGCCACTGTGCTGCCGCCGCTAAAACAGAAAACGCTGTTATAGCACAAATACATATTAAAATGTGTTGAAAATCAACGTCGCCCACACCGAAAGCCGCGTCTACCGCACTGCCAATCATAACAGGTATTAAAAGTGTGAATGCAACTTGCAAAACGGCAAATAAAAACGACAACAGCAAAATAGCTTTATATGGCTGTATATATTTTGAAATTTCTTTGAAAAATTCTCTCGACATAAGTGCTCCTTGTTTTGGAATTGTTTGCAAAGCTTTTTTAGTAATATGTGTCAACTACTACAAATTCACAATTCCTTGTGATATGCAAATTTCTTTATAAACTTCACAGCTTTCAATTAAATTATCGTGCGTGCCACAGCCCACAAGGCACCCGTCGTCCATAACAAGTATCTTTTGTGCCTGCTTTATGCTGTGTGCCCTTTGTGACACCGTTATAACATTTGCGTTTTCCGTGTAAAGCTTTAAAGCTTTACGCAGTGCCGCCTCTGTTGCAAAGTCAAGTGCGCTTGCCGCATCGTCCAGCACAAGGATGTCCGGCTTCGCCAAAATTGCCCGTGCAATTGTAAGGCGCTGTTTTTGCCCGCCCGATAAATTTTTACCGCCCTCTTGCACTTCTTCGTCAAGTTTTAATTTTTTCGCTTTAACAAACTCTTCGCCCTGTGCAATTTGCAATGCCTGCCAAATTTCTTCGTCTGTTGCATTATTTTTGGCAACTAATAAATTGCTGCGTATAGTGCCGCTAAACAGTGTTGCGTACTGCGGCACTATGGCTATTTTCTTTCTCAAGTCTTTAAGTGTAAAGTCTTTAACATTTACACCATTTACAATAATTTCTCCGCTGGTTGCGTCAAAGTCCCTAAGCAAAAGGCGAAGCAATGTGGTCTTTCCGCTTCCCGTGCCGCCAATAACGCCAACGCTCTCGCCCCTTTTAATGCTGAAATCTATATTGCTAAGTGCATTATCGCCGCCAACGTTGTATTTGAAACTCACATTTTTAAAGCGCACTATATCATTTGCACAAATGTCTTCCTGTGCACTTTTTTGCACATTAGGCATACTGCTTTCAATGTTAAGTATATCTATAACACGCTTTGCGCTTGATATACCCCTTGTACACATTACAACAACTACGCTAAGTGCAATAAGCGCAAGCAAAGTTTGTGTCATGTAATTTACAAGCGCAAATAGTTCGCCCTGCAAAATTATGCCTGTGTTTACAAAATTGCCACCAAGCCACAAAATAAGCACAATTGCAATATTTACAAGCACATTCAACATAGGGTTTAAAAGTGCTGATATTTTACCGGTTGTAATGCTTATTTTTGTCAAATCATCATACGTTTTGTTAAAATCTTCCCTTTGTGCGTTTTGCTTTGAAAAAGCACGAATAACACGTACACCCGCCAAATTTTCACTTACAATTTGTGTTACGCTGTCTTGTTTGTTTTGAATTTGTGTGTAATAAGGAATGCTTTTATTCATAATAAAGTATATTATTGCAAGTACAATAGGTATAAAAATAACAAAAATTATGCCTACTTCAAAATTAATGTACAGTGCCATTGCAGCAGAGCCAATTATTAAAAACGGCGCGCGAATTGCAAGACGAATTGCCATGTTTATGCCCGACTGCACTTGCGTTACATCGTTTGAAATGCGTGTAATAAGTGTGCTTGTGCCAAGACTTGCGTGCTCTTTTTGTGAGAGCGAAAAAACATGCTTGTACATCATGTTGCGAAGCGACGAGCCAAAACCAAATGCACAAACTGCCGCATAGTACTGGCAAATAAGCGCAAAAACAAGGCCTATTGCGCCAAGCAATAACATAAAAAGCCCACGCGAAATTATATAATTAATGTCTGCGTTTTTAATGCCGGTGTCAATTATATCGGCCATTAAAACGGGTATAAACAGCTCAAGAATAGCCTCTGCAAGCTTGAAAGTAGGCCCCAAGATAAGCTGTTTATAATATCCTTTGAAATTTGAAAACAGTTTTTTCACTATAATTAATGCCTTTCTTTATATGGTGAAAATTCAAGCCACACATGTTGCCGTGTGCCGCTTTTATTATTACTATCTTACTAATTGCTGCATTATTTGTGATATTTTGTGCCGGCTATTATTGCAAAGGCCCTATATATTTGTTCAAGCAACATCACGTTTGCAAGTTTGTGTGCAAACGTCATTTTGCCCATGGACATTTGCATGTCTGCCCTTTTTTTAACGTCGTCACAAAGGCCGAAAGAAGAGCCTATTACAAAGCAGATATGTGAGGTGCCGCTTGCACCGCAGCCGCTGATATAGCTTGCAAACTGCTCGCTTGAAAGCTCTTTTCCCTCAATGCAAAGCGCAACAAGTGCACTGCCTTTAGGCACAGCTCCTAAAATTGCCGCACCTTCTCTTTCAAGTGCTTTTTTCACTGCAGAGTGTGTCATATTTTTCTCATTTATTGTTGCCTGTGCAATTTCAACATTGTTTATTTTACAAAATGCACTAAGCCTTTTAACATACTCTGCTGCTGCGGCTTTATAGTTTTTGTCGCTTTGCTTGCCAACTGTTATTACTGTAATATTTTGCAAAATATAATAATTTCCTCTCTAACGTAAAATGTAAACGTGCGCATATGCGTTTAAAATTTAAAGGCAGGCGAAACGTCATTTCTGTATGCCACTTGCACAACACAGCTTTTTTGCGGTGTGTAATTATTTATTGCAAGCTCGTTTTTAAGCGCTTGCAGTACGTGCCATTCCGTGTTGTTTTCTTTGCTCATGTGGCAAAGCATAAAATTTTTGCAGCCGTCTTGCATCAGCTTCATAACAGCTTTTGCGCTGTCTTCATTGCATAGGTGCCCTTTTTCTGAGTGTATACGCTGCTTTAAAAAAGCAGGGTACGGCCCGTTTACAAGCATGTCATAGTCGTAATTTGCCTCAAGGCTTATTACATCTGCGCCGCAAAGGTTGTCGTATACTTCTTGTGTCATACAGCCAAGGTCTGTTGCAATTGCAACTGTTTTGCCCTTAGGTGTTTTTATCCTGAAGCCGCAACACTGTGCGCTGTCGTGGCTTGTGTGAAAGCACTGCACTGTAAAACCGCTTATATCCGCCTCTTCACCCATAAGTTCTTGCGTTTGTGCATAATGCGGCACAACTCGGCTTTTTTTCAGCTCTTTAATAGTAGGCGCCGTTGCAAAAATAGGCACATCGTACTTTTTCAAAAAAGTAGTTAGGCCGTATGTATGGTCAGAGTGCTCATGTGTAATTAAAATAGCACATAAATTGTTAATATCATATCCCATATGTTTCAGGCATTCAAGAGTTTTTCGTGTGCTTTTGCCCATGTCTATAAGTAAAAATTTTTCGCCCTCGCTAACAATACTGCAATTGCCCGACGACCCGGAATATAAGCATGTAAAATGTGCCATAAAATTCCTTTCAATAATCTTTTATTAGGCAGTGCCTACACAAGTAAACACTGCCTAATAAAAATTCCTCGACACAAACTAAATTTTGCCGAGGAATTAAAATATTTATTTATATAGCTTTGCTTTGAACACTGTCTGAGTACTCAATGCGCTTAATGTCTGCGCCAAGTGCCGTAAACTTCTCAACTATGTCTTCATAGCCACGTTCAATGTGCTCAATATCGTGTATCTCGCTTATACCGTTTGCAACAAGTGCCGCTATAACAAGTGCCGCGCCTGCGCGAAGGTCTGTTGCATAAACGGGTGCCGGCAAAAGCTCCGGTACACCTTCAATAACAGCAATTCGTCCGTCTACTTGTATGTTTGCGCCCATGCGTGTAAGCTCTGCAACGTATCTAAACCTGTTTTCCCATATGCCCTCTGTAACAATAGACGTGCCCTTTGCAAGTGTTGCAAGTACTGTCATAAGAGGTTGCATGTCTGTTGGGAAGCCCGGGTGCGGCATTGTTTTAATGTTCATCGCCTCAATGTCGCCCGTTCTGTAAACACGTATAGAGTCATCGTACTCTTCAACTGTTGCGCCGGCGCGCTCAAGTTTAGATGTAATAGGCTCTAAATGTTTTGGTATAACGTTATTTATTACTATATTCCCGCCTGTTATTGCCGCGGCTACCATATATGTTCCTGCTTCAATTTGGTCAGGTATAAGTGAATACGTACAGCCGTGCATTTTTGCAACACCACGTATTTTTATAACGTCTGTGCCGGCACCTCTAACGTCTGCACCCATTGTGTTTAGAAAGTTTGCTACATCAACAATGTGCGGTTCTTTTGCAACGTTCTCAAGCACTGTTAGCCCCTCGGCACGCACTGCGGCAAGCATTGCATTTATTGTTGCGCCAACGCTTACGGTGTCGAAAAACACCTCATTGCCAACAAGTTTTTCTTTCGTCTCAACGTGTATCATGCCGTATTCAACGCTGTCTTTTGCACCAAGTGCCGAAAAAGCTTTAAGGTGCTGGTCAATAGGGCGTACGCCTAGGTTACAACCACCGGGCATTGCAACAGTAGACTTGTTAAACCTGCCCAAAAATGCGCCCAAAAAGTAATATGAAGCACGCATTTGCTGTGACAAATCGCTTGGCACACTTGTAAATTGTATGTTCGTAGTGTCAATTTCAAGCGAATTTTTGTTAAGTCTTTTTATCGTTGCACCCATTGCAGAAAGAATGTCTAATGAAACACTTACATCACTAATGCAAGGCAAGTTCTCAATAACGCACTTGCCCTCGGCAAGTATGGTTGCCGGAATTATTGCCACTGCGGCATTTTTTGCCCCGCTGACACTTATCTCCCCAATAAGTGGCTTGCCGCCGTTAACTACAAACTTTTCCAATTATGCTCCATTCTGCCGCTTTTGCGCAAAGTACATATAATTATCTACCTGTTCAAAGCGGCTTAAAAAGGTATTTATGTACTTTGTCCCACATTTTACCAAAAAATGCAGTGCATTTTTGTACTTTGCTAAACCACAATGTAAAAACATATATGGTATGCATTAACCTATATATTTTAAACTATTATTGGTTTTATAACTTTGTTTTATGCAAAATTAAAACTGCATGTATAATGTTAAATACACATGCTACAATATTATACACCAATTAACAAAAAATTAAAAGTATTTTCACATTTTTCATTGTTTTTTATAAATATAACTTACTGAATAACCGGTTATTCAGTAGAAATGCATAGCATTTGTTACAAAACACGCTACTTAAGTGTGTTCAGTATATTTCCTAGGCTTATTAATGATGCTTTTCATAACACTATTTAAACAAACCCTAAAAGCCACTAAAAAAATGAAAATTCGGTAATTCGCAGCCGGGCACAAGCTTTTGCATGTCTTCGGGCAGCGGCAAAAACACGCTTATGTAGTCGTCATTATGCACAACACTTACGTTCTCTTCTTTTAAGGCGTTTTCAGTTTTGCTCACAAAAGTACTGCTGCTTTCACAAATTACTCCGTACTTATTTGTTATATTGCAAAACTGTATCAGCCCGCAATGAAGCGCTTGCCTGTTAATTTCTCCTACTTTGCCGCCGTACATATCATCGCCCACAAGTGGGTGCCCCAAATGCGCAAAGTGCACCCTTATTTGGTGCGTTCTGCCTGTAATTGGGCGCACTGCCACAAGCGAGCACCCATTGCCCTGCGCAACTTTGACATATTTTGTTATGCTTTTCTTGCCGCTGTCTTTTACACATCGCACTATAAACGAGCCTTCTTGTAAGTCAATAGGTAAATTAATTTCACCGCTGTTTGGCGTGTTGCCGTGCACAACAGCAAAATAAATTTTATGCACATCTTGCGAAAGAAGCGGCGCGGCGTACTCGTTCACGGCACACAAAACAAGCCCGCTTGTGTTTTTATCAATTCTATTTACTGGGCGAAACGGCTGGTTTGCGCCATTAGATTCAACAGCGGCACAAAAGCCATTTGCAAGCGTGTTGTTCGGGTGTAAGAATGTGGGGTGAACTGCCATATTAGGCGGTTTATTAAGCAAAACAGCATGCTCGTTTTCAAACGCAATGCTTATGGGTATTTTTTGTGGCACAACATTTTCACTGTGTTTGTCACAAAGTGCAAATTCAACACATTGCCCACTTTTTACATGAACATTAGTATATACGCTTTCACCGTTTAAAAAGTAACCGCCATGTGTTTTAACACTGCGTAAAAGCGAAAGAGACACACCACGTAAGCGCAAAAAATCGCGCAGTAGCATGTCATTTTCAATTTGTTTTACTGTAAATTTAATTGTCAATATCTCTAAACTCGAATTCTCTATTTTATAACCATTAAACAGGCAATGCAATTGCGCTTACAGGGCAAACGTTAACACATTTGCGGCAACCCGTGCACTTGTCATAGTTTATACTTGCAACATTGTTTTCAACAACAATTGCGCCGTCCGGGCATTCTTTTTGACATTTCATACAGCCAATACAGCCTGCTGTGCACGCTTTTCGTGTCATTGCGCCCCTGTCTTTGTTTGCGCATAAAACAAGTGGTTTCTCGCTTTCAGGGCGCACCCAAATTATGTTTTTGGGGCAAACTGCTTCACACGCGCCACAACCTGTGCACTTTGCAGATATTATTTTTGCAACACCATTTTCAACTTTTATTGCGTCAAACTTACACTCTTTAACACAATCGCCATATCCTATACAGCCATATTCGCACATGCTGCTGCCACCGTAAAGTGCCACGCATGCACTACAACTTTTTATGCCCTCATATTCATACTTGTTTTGTGTGTTGTCAAAACTGCCCTGACATGCCACAAAAGTTTTATACTTTGCAACGTTGCCGGCTGCAACGCCCATAATTTCTGCCACGGCTGCCGCGCATGCAGCGCCGCCGGGTATGCATTTATTTACAGGTGCACCCTCTACAATGGCCTTTGCATAGTCAGCACAGCCGGCATAGCCGCAGGCACCACAGTTTGCCGCCGGCAAAACTTCGCTTACTTTTTGTATGCGCTCGTCTTCATGCACATACATAAAGTGTGCGGCAATTACAAGTATAGCAGCACCTGCAATTCCTAAAACCGCAACAATAATTATCGCACTTAAAATCGACATATCGCCATTCTCCAATCAAAATATCGGTAAAACTTTACCCGAAAATATTTGTAATAACACCACCAAAGCCCATAAATGACAGGCTTACAATTGCCGCAGACACAAGCGTTATTGGCAAGCCCTCAAAGCATTTAGGTGTTTTAGCAGTTTCAAGGCGGCCACGCACACCAACAAACAGCACCATTGCAAGCATAAAGCCAACGCCTGCGCCAAAAGAGCTTATTAGGCTTTCCACATAAGTATAATCTTTTAAAATGTTTAAATTTGCAGCGCCCAAAACCGCACAGTTAGTTGTTATAAGCGGCAAATAAACGCCCAGCGCGCGATAAAGCGGCGGCATAAATTTTTTAAGCGTAATTTCAACAAGTTGAACGAGAACAGCAATAATTAGTATAAAAATAATAATTTGCAAGTACTCAAGGTTGTATGGTTTTAAAACATACATATAAACAGGCCACGTTACAAGCGTAGCAAGAACCATAACAAATATAACAGCACCCGACATACCAACTGCACTGTCTAACTTTTTACTTACACCCAGAAACGGGCAAATTCCGAGGAATTTTACAAGTATATAGTTGTCTACAAGAACCATAGTAAAGAATATTGAAGCAATAGTTGACATTTCCATTATCCCTGTGCCTCCTCTTTAAGCGAGCAAATAGAGTTTGACGGGCAAGCCTCGCAACCTATACTGCGTTTTATGTTGTTGTTTGTGCGCGTTTCAATGTAAATTACAAGTGCCATTAAAACACCAAAGACAAAGAAGCCACCAACAGGCATTGTGAAAATCCGCATGGGCTCAATCATGCCAAAAAGGCTGTTTGCACCCAAAATACTCTTTTCGCCCACAAGGTAAACGCCTACTAAGCTTCCCTCGCCGAAAAACTCACGCACGGCACCCATGCTTACAAGTGCAAGCGTAAAACCTATGCCCATGCCAACGCCGTCTATTGCACTTCGCACAACATTGTTTTTGCTTGCAAACATCTCGGCACGGCCAAGTATAATGCAGTTAACAACAATAAGTGCCAAAAATTCGCCCAGCGCCAGTGCAAGTGCCGGCACATACGCATTCATTAACATGCCGCAAATTGTAACAAAAGTTGCAATAATTGTTATAAACGCAGGCAAACGCACTTTTCCGGGAATTACGTTTCTTAACAGTGATACTACTATGTTTGAGCAAACGAGCACAAAAAGAGTTGCAATGCCCATGCCAAGGCCGTTTATTACTGATGTAGTTACGGCAAGTGTTGGGCATGTGCCCAACACAAGGCGGAACGCCGGGTTTTCTTTAATAAGCCCATTTGTAAAAATTTTGAACTTTGTCATTACTTATGACCATTCCTTTCAACTGCATTCACTTTTATTGCACATATTCCGCCGCGAATTGAACAGCTATATTAACTGCCTCAATTGCCGCAGTTGATGACACAGTTGCGTGTGCAATTATGTCTGTGTCGGCGGTACCTAAATCGCCAATAAACCCTGCCGCAAAGTCGGGGTTTGTGGCCACAGCGTCGCCAAGGCCCGGCGTTTCACCGCTTGCGTCAAACCACACACCTGTAATAACACCGCTGTCGTCAAAGCCAACTGCCGCCGTTATAGGCTCGCCATTATAGCCCTGTTGCTGTGCATATACAATTAAACCATAGCTCTCGCCCTTAAAGGCTTGAACAATGTTCTCGTCTGCTACATCAATAGGTGTTGTACCTTTGGAATTCGGAAGCACAAGCTCATGAACTTCCTCGGGCGTTAAATCTGCGGTGTTTCCTGCGCCTGTCGCGTTTCCGCTTGCCTCACCATATGCAGTAATTGCCCTGTTAAGTGCCTCTACCGCCGCAGATGACGATACCGTCGCACCCGTAACAGCGTCAATTTCCGAAAGTGTCATAGTTTGTGCCGGTGTGTTTGCAAACTGGCTTTGAAACTCTTCCTCACGCACTTTTTGCCCAAACCCCGGTGTCTCACCGTTCGGCAAAAAGCTAACGCCTAAAATAGTTGCGTTTTCGTCAAACGCCACCATAACGGGCACTGCGCCGTTATATCCGTTTGCCTCGGCAGTTATTACATAACCGGTGCCATCGTCTGCCTTATAAACCTCACTCACACCGTCTATTGTCGTTTCAATTTGCGTAAAGCTGTCTGCCGGCAAAAGTTCAGCGCGCTGGCTTTCTGCAGCTTGTATTTCGCTTTGCAAAATAATAGGCGCCGTAACACTGTTTGTAAGCGCCAACAAAGCACTTGTCACAATACATATTGCCGCCAATACAACAATTGGCTTTATAAATTCACTCCATGCAGATTTTTTCATTTGGAAACAACACCTCCAAGCGGTTTTTGGCGTGTAAGGCTGTTAATATACGGCACAACAATGTTCATTATTAAAAGCGCAAAACTTACACCCTCAGTATAATTCCCCCAAAAGCGTATTAGGCAAGTTATAAGGCCAAGCCCTATGCCGTAAACAATTTTTCCATGTAAAGTAAACGGGCTTGTCACATAATCTGTTGCCATGAAAATAGCACCAAGTAATAAACCGCCCGAAAAAACTTGAACAATAACATCTTGCCCAAAAAGCAGTGACATAACTGCAACTGTGCCAATGAAAGACAGCGGTAACGCCGCGTTTATTGTTTTAGTTGCAACTAAATAAATTCCACCCAAAATAAGTGTGATAGAGCATGTTTCGCCTAAAACGCCGCCGTAAGCACCTGTTAAAAGCGGTATTATCATATCACTGCCCACAGCGCTTTCACCCAAGGAAAGTGGTGTTGCACTTGCAAGTGCGTCTATTTTTGTGGCCGCGGGGTATGCATAGTCTGCCATATATGCCGCAAAACTTACAAATAAAACACAGCGCCCCACAAGTGCAGGGTTTGCAAAGTTATAGCCAAGGCCGCCAAAAAGCATTTTTGTAATAACTATTGCAACAAACGCACCTATAATTGCCATGTAAAGCGGCAGTGTTGCAGGATAGTTGAAAGCCAAAATAATGCCTGTTACAACTGCCGAAAAATCGCCTACTGTTTGCTGTTGCTTCATCAATACATTATATAGTGTTTCAAAGCCAACACATGCGGCAACTGTTACGCCAACCAAAAGCCATGCACGTAAGCCGAAAATTAAGCCCGACACAACAAGTGTTGGCAAAAGGGCAAACACAACGTTTAACATTAAGCCCCTTGTTGAAACATTCTGCCTTATGTGCGGCGAAGTAGAAACAATAAACTTTTTACTCATTTTATTTTATTGCCCCTTTCCGTTTTTTTGCGTTATTTTTGCAAGCGCCATAGTTTGTGAAACAAAGCGCTTTGCCGGGCACACAAACGTGCATGTGCCACAACTCATGCACAAATCAACCATCAGCTTATTTAGTGTGTCAACGTCGCCCTTTTCGTTTGCATTTGCTATCTCAACAGGCGAAAGCCCCATAGGGCACGCGCTTATACAGCGGCCACATCGTATACATGGCGATGGCTCTTCAAAATGCGCCTCGCTCTCGCTAAACGCTAAAATTGCATTATTTTGCTTTAAAACCGGGAAATCAGTTGTTACAACAGACAGCCCCATCATTGGACCACCCGTTATTATTTTTTTCGCGTCTTCGCCTATGCCACCGCAAAAGTCAAGCACTTCACTTATTGGCGTGCCAATAATAACGCGCACATTTTGTGCGCTTTTAACGCAGCTTCCGTCAATGGTAAGTCTTTTTGTTGTAAGTGGCATTCCTGTATTAATAAACTTGCCAATTGTGCTTACAGTTGTTGCGTTCAGTACTATAACGCCAACGTCTGACGGCAACTTACCTCTAGGCACTTCCCTGTTTGTGGCTTTGTAAATCAGCACTTTCTCGGCGCCTTGTGGGTAGTTGCTTTTCAAGGGCAGCACTTTTATGTCACTATCGCCTTGTGTAAGGCTAAACATCAAATCAATTGCCTCCGGCTTGTTGCGCTCTATTCCAATAACAACATTTTTAATGCCAAGTGCATTTTTAACTGCGGCAATGCCACTCATTACAGTGTCGCTGCATTCCAACAGTTCTCTGTTGTCTGCCGTAATATACGGCTCGCACTCGGCGCCGTTTATTACAAGCGTGTCAATTGCAGATACATCTTTCGGCGAAAGTTTAACAGCTGTTGGAAAGCCGGCACCGCCAAGGCCTACAAGCCCACATTTTTGTGCAGCCGAAACAAGTGAAGCCGCGTCATTCACTTCAAATGGAGCTATGCCCGACACCATGGTTTGCTTGCCGTCGGGTATAATTGTTACAGCCGTAACATTAGCGCCGTTTGCATAGCGTATTGTGCCAACCTCGCTAACCGTGCCGGAAACACCGCTGTGTATGTCTGCACTTACAAAGCCGCCTGCCTTGCCAACAACTGTGCCTACACACACTTCGTCACCCTTTTTCACAGTGGGTGTACACGGTGCGCCTATGTGCATTTGCATTGGTAAAACTATTTTTGTGGGCAGTGGCATCACAGACGTTTGCATGTCTTTTGTTTTTTTATGATGGCCTACATTTGCCCCCAGTGCCGAGCGTTTCAAATCCTCTACCTCATTTCAATGTATACATAACCCTTAAATGGATTATGTATAACTTTTTTATGATTTTTATGGTTTAAAGAAACTAATTTTGCCAAAACTGAAAGCTATCGGCAAAAACATCTTAACTAAAATATAAATTTTAATTTTACAACGTAAAAATTCTTATTATATTAATCCAACACTACTATTTTATCACTAAAATTTTCTTAGTCAATAAATGTTTTTTTATTAACAATGTTTATATGTTTTACAAATGCTCTGTACTTGCGAAAAACACATATTTATGTTATAATTTAAGTTAAATAAGCTATAAATGCTTTTTTAATATTGCGGCTTTTCGGCTGAACATCAAAAAAGCAAGTGTTGCAACGGTAAAATTATAATTGAGTTTAGCTACATGCATAATATATACGCTCTCATGTAATTTTCCACTTGCGCCGGTAGCTTTCTATCATTTTGCGGTTTAAAGGCAATTTAACGTGAAATAAATTGAAAATTTTCTCGAAGGTGGTGTCATAAATTCCATATTTTATAACAAACGGCAAGGCGCCGCTTTTAATGGAAACTGTGCCGGTTTTAAAAGTAACGGAATACACCGGCACTGCAAAAAGGGACAACGTTTACACATATATGCGATGTTTTGCATATAATGGTTCAATGTTTTGCAATTTCACAAGTTTTGACGAATGTCCGCTGAGCGGCACAATGCTTACGCTTATTTTGCAGCATGTTAGCGGCGAAAATTTAATGACTGTTACATGTGGCAAAAGCACGCCTTTAAGGGCAGAAATTACATTTGACGGGACTTGCGCCGACATTACAAAGCATATTAATGCGCAACCTGTTGTAACGGGTTGTGACGAACAAGGCTATTATTGGGGCATTAATTTTGAAATTACTAAAGAAGCTTTTAAAAAGGCATTCTGCAAAAAACTAAGTGACGGCGATGTTTTTACAGGCAATTTTTTTATCCACAGCACACAAGAGAGCGCTTTCGGCAGTGCATTCCCTGTGCCAAGCGGTGCAAGTGCACCCTGCGCAGTTGGTGGCGACAGTTTTTTCATTGTTCCGTACTAATCATTCTTCGGGTTAAAGAAAGGAAAGTTATTATATGAAAATTGCATTAAACGTTATGCTTGCAATTGCAGCTGTTTTTTGTTTTATGGCAGGCGCACTTTATTTTCTAAGCAAAGTCGACGAAAATTACGTAGAAATCTATTCAAACGAACATGTATAGCGGCAAAGGCATTGTGCTTGCAATTGACATTGGCAACACGAATGTAGTAATAGGCGGGTACATTTTAAATGAGCTCGTTTTTTCAACGCGCCTTTCAACAGATAAAATGTTAGAGCCCGACCAATATGCATTGCAAATTAAGGGAATTTTAGAACTTCACGGCATTGAAACAGGCGACATAAAGGGCGGCATAATGTCCAGCGTTGTGCCGCAAATAACTGATGTAATTTCATCTGCAATAAAAACTATTTGTGGAATTGACATTATTTTGTTAAGCCACAGCACAAACACAGGCATAAAAATTGATATTGACAGCCCTGACGAGCTTGGGCTTGATTTAATAGCAGGCGTGCTTGGTGCAAAAGCACAGTACAATTTGCCGGCTATTGTAATAGACATGGGCACTGCAACAAAAATAACGGCTGTTGACGGAAAAGGTGTAATTTTAGGTTGTAGCATTATGCCCGGTGTTTTTATCAGTGTAAACGCGCTTACAAAAAACGCCAGTGCGCTTGGTGGCATGGCTGTTAAGGCACCGCACAGCAAAACGGCCATTGGAAAAAACACAGTGCACAGTATGCAAAGCGGTGTGGTGTTTGGCACTGCCGCCATGTTAGACGGAATGATAGAGCGCTTTTCATTTGAAATGGGCGCAAAACCTTTTCTGGTTGCAACCGGCGGTGTAAGCGGTGTAATTGTGCCACATTGCAAAAACAAAGTTGTGCACGACAACGCGCTTATTTTAGCAGGTTTGAACTACGTCTTTAATTTGTTGCACTCATAAATGTTGCATGTTTTATGTATATAGTGGTTTTGTAATATTAAAGTATAAAAGCAGCGTGTTCAATTTTGAACACGCTGCTTTTTTTATGTAGGTTGCAAATGCCCCCTAAACTATTAAACATACACGGCCATGCCTAGCCAAGCAATAAAATTATAATTTGCTTGCAACTTCAAGTAAATATTTTTTAAAATCTTCGCCTATTTCTTTATGTTTCAGCGCTGTTTCAACTTGTGCCTGCATTATTCCCAGTTTAGAGCCCATGTCATAGCGCGTTCCCGTAAAATCTACACCTGTCATTTTGCCACTTCTCGCTAGTACTGCCATTGCGTCGGTCAGCTGTATTTCGCCACCTGCGCCGGGCTTTGTGTCCTCAAGAATGTCATATATTTCAGGTGTTAAAAGGCACCTGCCCAAAATTGAAAACAAGCTCATCTCATTGCCCGGTGCAGGCTTTTCAATCATGTCTGTTACATCATAAATGTTGTCCCTTAAAGTTTCTACTTTTAGCGACGAATATTTTTGTATTGCATTTGCATCAACTTCTTTTATCCCAACGCTCGCCTTGCCAAATTCTTCATACGCCCTGCAAAGCTGTGCCGCAACAGGGTCTTTGCCCATAATAACATCGTCGCCGTACAAAACAACAAACGGCTCATTTCCTGTAAAGCTTTTTGCCTTTAACACCGCATGGCCAAGGCCTTTCATCTCTTTTTGGCGAAGAAAAAATATATCTGCAAGGCTAGATGTTTTCAAACAATCTTTCAATAGCGCTGCCTTGGCACTTCCGCCTTTTTCAAGTGCAGTCTCAAGTTCAGGTGCACGGTCGAAGTGGTCCTCAACTGCGCTTTTGCCCCTGCTTGTAATAATTAAAATTTCTTCAATGCCTGCGGCAACTGCCTCTTCAACTATATATTGTATTGCCGGCTTGTCCACAATTGGCAACATTTCTTTCGGCACTGCTTTCGTCGCCGGCAATACCCTTGTGCCAAGGCCTGCTGCCGGTATTATTGCTTTTCTTACTTTTTTCATATTCCGTGTCATCCTTCTAAGCTAATTATATATTGCAAAATAATTCTTTTTTGCAATTACTACAAATTATACAAACTGTATATATTATCAACACCTATCCACATAGTAAATGCATAGCTTATAGCAAAAATAATTGCAAATACTATAACAACACCTATAATGCTAGGCTCGCCTGTATTCTCAAGTTTTTCGAAATACTCACTTTCATTAAAGTTTTTTGCTTTTAAATTTTTAATTTTACGTGTAGCATGTTGCCTGTATAAATAAAACGAGAAAAAGCAAAAAAACGCACTAAGGGCCCAACTTAAAATTGAGCATATAAATGACATTGTATTTAGTGAAGAGCTTGAAATATTTTGTGCAAACCCAACACCAAGTGATGCCAGCATGCTTAAAGTAGACGGTATGTTAACAATAAGTGCACCTATTGCACTTAAAAGTGCCCAAGAGTACATTTTTCTGTATGCAAAGTAAAATGTGGAAAAAAACAAAGCACTCCAACAAAACGTAACTTTAAACTTGTTTGTTGCGGCGTCCATACGGTTAAATTGGTATAAATAAAAAGGTGCAGATTTGCCAATAAACCTAGCCCATTCGTTCGTGGGGATATCATCTATATTTCTTGTTTGCTGCGCACTGTTTAAAAACATCTCAAACGGCACCGAGCCTTGCTCGTTAACCATATTAAATTTAATGGGGTTATTTTTGGTTTTGTCTGCGTTTTCGCCTGCGCCATTATTTTCTTCATTTACGCTGTTAAATTTATTTGTTTCATCGTCTAGCTTGCGCAATGGGCTTCCGCAATGCTCGCAAAAAAGGTTGATGCTTTTGTTGTCTGCGCCGCAATTTGCACACCTTGCACCCTCTTTCTCTGTCTGTGGCGGCGCGTATTCGAAGCCGTTTACGTGTTCTTTTTCAAAAATACACGCGCCGTTTTCGGCATAACAAGCCCTGTGATAAGGCGCTCCGCACTCGGGGCAAACTACCACATCATCTTTTTCCCCAAAGTGTTTTTCGCACACACAGCATGTCATAGACGTCAAATTTTTCATTAAAATATAATCCTTTCACACAAAGTTCTGCATAGCTAAGCTTAAATAAACTGCTAATTTAATCATAATAATACAATAATAACCTAAATTCGCTTATTTGTACACCTTTACAAGCACCTTTTTTAATACTATAATATATAAATGTAAACAAACAATAAAAAAAGTGCAATATTTTCAATAATTTTAAACGAGGCTTATTATATGATACTACTTGATGACATAAAACGTCAACTGTCTGATGTTGAACCTGTTGTAATTGACCTTGCGGATGCGCTTGCAATTAACGAGAACAAAATGTTGCTTGACGAACTTGAAACAAAAAGTGCCGACCCTGCGTTTTACAACGATGCATCTGAATCCGGCAAAGTTTTTGCACAAATGGGTGAAATAAAGCAAAAGCTTGCAGATTACGAAAATTTAAAGATACTGCTTTCCGACACACAAACAATACTTGAAATGTATGAGGAGAGCCAAGACGAACAAACAGAGCAAGAGCTATCGGAGAGCATGAAGGCGCTTGGCGAAAAAGTTGAAGAAATGCGCCTTGTGACGCTTCTCACGGGAGAGTACGATAAAAACAACGCCATACTTAGCTTCCACGCCGGCGCCGGCGGAACCGAGGCGCAAGACTGGGCCGAAATGCTTTACAGAATGTACACACGTTTTGCAAACCGCCATGGCTTTAAAACAAAAGTGTTAGATTATCTTGACGGCGACGAGGCCGGCCTAAAAAGCGCAACCATTTTAATAGAGGGCACAAATGCATATGGTTTTTTGCGCAGTGAAAACGGCGTGCACCGCCTTGTCAGAATTTCACCGTTCGACTCTTCGGGCAGGCGGCACACAAGTTTTGCCTCGCTTGAAGTTATGCCGGAGCTTGACGACAAAATTACTATAGAAATAAACCCGGCAGATGTTAAAATGGAAGTGTTTAGGGCAAGTGGTGCCGGCGGACAGCACATTAATAAAACGTCCAGCGCAGTGCGCCTTATTCATGAGCCCACCGGCATTGTTGTTAGCTGCCAAAACGAGCGCAGCCAAATACAAAACCGCGAAATGTGCATGAAAATGCTTGCGGCCAAATTATACCAAATAAAAGAGCTCGAGCACCTAGAAAAAATAAGCGATATTAAAGGCACACAAAATGCAATTGCATGGGGCAGCCAAATTCGCAGTTATGTTTTTATGCCTTACACACTTGTTAAAGACCACCGCACTAATTTTGAAAACGGAAACGTAAACGCCGTTATGGACGGCGCAATTGACGGCTTTGTAAATGCATATTTAAAAGCAGCAGGCAAAGGCGAGCTTTCAGAATAATAGTAGTATACACGTCAAAGTGTCTTAAAACGTCAGACGGCTAGAAAGTGCCTAGTGTAAGAAAAAAAGAAATTACGTGAGAGCGCATATTTTTTATATACAATCGAAGCGGAATTTCGCATTTGACACCGCAATAGGTGCTTTATAGACAGTCTGACGCGAAAAAGCAGGAGGAATTAAGCCATATGATTACAGAGAGTGTTTCCATAGTACTAATAGTTTTAATAATTGTTTTTATGCTTGTGCGCACAAAGCATGCCGATTATGCCATAAGCGTGTTGCCAACACTTATTATACCGGCAGGGCATATACTTGTTACGTTCGCGCTTTTCGCATCAAAAGACATAATTACTGTTGAGCGCCCTAGCATAGTATTTGCGTTTTCAGACATAGTTTTGCTCTCAATAACTTGCGCGCTTTTTGCTTTGTTTTCACATAAAATAAAAAACAAGCGCACAAAACACGTTTATTTATGGACAATGATAAGTTACAGCGTAATTCTGACTTGGGCGTTTGTTTATCAAACTTTATACGAGTTAATGTAGATTCCCACGTATTGGAATTTGTAAATAATAGTACAACTTTTGTGTTAAATACTTTAACACAAGCAAAGACTGCATAAACAATTGCATTTTTTACTGGAAAAATTGACTTGCATGTGTTATAATTACTTAGCTTATAATTTTAAGTTTTATTCAAGGAGGAATTTATTTTGGCAGATTTTAAAATAGTAACAGAGACTAATGCGGACATGTCTCAACAAATGGTGGACGAACTTGGTATACACGCAATACCAATGCGGTTTGTGCAAGAAGAAGTTGAGTACGAAAACTACGCCGACGGTAGGCAACTTGCTTTTGGCGAATTTTACAAAAAATTGCGTGCCGGGAGCATGTCAACAACATCACAAATTTCTATGGACCAATACCGTAAAGAAATTACGCCGTATTTGGAACAAGGGCTTGATATTCTACATATAGGTTTTTCTTCTGCGCTTTCCGGCTCGTTCAACACATGCTGTATAACAGCAAAAGATCTTATGGAAGAGTATCCCGGGCGCAAAATAATACTTGTAGACACACTATGCATTTCAATGGGCCTAGGCCTTTTGGTTAATTATGCTGTGCAACAAAAAAACAACGGCAAAACAATGGAAGAGATTGAGCAATGGGTATTAAACAACAGAGATTCCTTTTCACATTGGTTTACTGTTGATGATTTGGCGCACCTGAAACGCGGCGGGCGCTTGTCAGGCTCTGCTGCACTTTTTGGCACCATGCTTAATATTAAGCCTGTTTTAACAATAAACGACGGAAAACTTGAACCCGTTGATAAAGTAAGAGGCCGCCGCCAAAGCCTTGATTACATAATTGAAAAAGCAAAAAGTGGTGCTGTAAACCCAAAAGATTACATGGTGTGTGTTTTACATGCAGATGCACTTGACGATGCAAAATATGTTGCAGATAAATTGAAAAAAGAGCTTAAACCGAAAGATGTGCTTATTAACTTTGTAGGCCCCGTTATAGGTGGCCATGCAGGCCCGGGCACTATTGCAATAATTTTCATAAACAAAGAGCTTGTATAAAAAGCACATGCAAACAAAAATTGAAAATGAAAGTCGGAGTGGGCAAGTGTCAAGAATGAATGTATTTTCGGCGTTTAATGAAAGGCTTAAATGCGCCGCAGCCGAAATAAAAAAAACGTCGTCTATTGCCGGTGCAGGCGTGCTTTGTGCCCTTAGCGTTGCATTAAACCAAATTACTTTTGCCGTAAGCACCATGCTTGAAATAGGTTTTTCATTCTTAGCGCTTGCAATGGCAAGCTTTATGTACGGCCCTTTCATCGCTGCAATTGCAGCCGTGGCAATAGATTTTGTTGGTTATATGCTTCGCCCTAACGGTGAATTTTTTATAGGGTTTACATTTAACGAGGTTTTAAGCGCATTTATATATGGTTTTTGGCTGTATAACAAACCTGTTAGATTATGGAGGGCTTTTGCGGCTTGCCTTTGTGTTGTGCTTGTTATAAATTTGTTTTTTACGCCAATGTGGCTGAATATTTTGTATGGAAATGCGTTTGTCATAAGTGGTTTACGCCTTGTTAAAAATATTATAAAGCTGCCTGTGGACACTGTTCTTTTATACGGTGTTTTGCTAATGGCATCTAAAGTAAAAAAGAAAAGTTCAAGCCTTTAATCATTTATTTTTCAGTTTTATATTTTACAATTCAATACAATTTATTTTTAGCTTAAAATTTATTAACAAAAAACCTTTCATGTGCATATTATACTGCATGGGAGGTTTTTTATATGATATTTGATTGTTTAATTAATGTAAGCCCTGAATTTCCGGGTACAAATTTACAAGAGGGCTCGTACGGCAGCGAAGTTGCGCGTATGCAAAAATATTTAGACGGCCTGCGTGTTTCAAAATACCCAACGCTTATAGAGCTGACGATAGACGGCAGTTTCGGTTCAAACACAAAACAGTGCGTTGTGTTGTATCAGGAACTTAAATCGCTTACGCAAGACGGCATTATAGGCAAAAACACATGGGATGATGTTGTGCGCGACTATAACGACACCATAGGCGGCAGCGCCGACACGTACCCGGGCATACCACTTGTTGGTGGCATGACAGGGCAAGACGTTCAGCTTATGCAGGGATATTTGAACGACTTAGCAAAAACATACACGGCAATAAACGCACAAACTCAAGACGGCATTTTCGGCACAAACATGGGCCTTGCAACACAGCGTTTTCAAGCACAGTTCGGCCTAACGGCCGATGCAAGCATTGGCCCGTCCAGCTGGAATAAAATAGTTGAAGTAAACGAAAAAGAGCAAAAAGTTGTAACGCAGTACCCGGGATATGCAATATCTATGGGCGACAGTGGCGATAACGTGCGCTTTATACAAAGTTATGTAAATGTTACACTATCACAAAAGCTTACAATAGACGGCATATTTGGGCAAAACACCAAAATTGCAATAGGCCAATTTCAAAAAGAAAAAGGCATAAAGGTAGACGGCATTGTTGGTGAAGATACATGGGCAGACCTTGTAAAAACTTTCAACAAAACTGTGTGATAAAGCATTTGTGTAGTTTGAAATTCACGGGTTAATTAATAATGGCTGTGGCGAAAATAAAATTTCGCCACAGCCATTAATGCTCTACCCCTTCATTATTGAAAAGTCTAGTTTAATTTCATGTTGTGCACTTATGTGATATTTTTCTTCAACGTCTGCGCCCCAAGTGTCAATGCCGCCAACACCGCGCATTGCGCCAAAAACGCTAATTGTCGTTTTGCCTGTTTGGGCAAGCTCTTCAATGTGCGTTGCACTCTCTAGCTCAAACGGGCCGTTTGGCAGCGCCGAAAAAGCAAAAGGTTTTTCTCTCATTACAATTTTCAAGCTTTCATTGCCGGCACAAGGTGTACTATTAACAGTGAATTTTGCAAGCACTGTGTCCTCATGGCAACCGCATTCTTGTGGCACAAGGTATGGTGTTATGTGCGGTGTTTCGCTGTGTGTACCAAAAACCCCTCCCCTTTTTCTGTCGGGATACGTTTCGCCACAAAGCCCTGTCCACGTTGTTTTGTCAATGTCAAACGGCATTGTAAGCCTAATGCCGAACAGCGGCAACTGCGGTAAATTCTTACAGCCTGTGTATGTTGTGCACACGTCAATTACACCGCTTCTGTTCACAACATATTTCACGCCTACATGCGCTTCTTGCGCACAAGGAATGTTAAAAACATATGTTATTTCAACGTGTTCATCGCACTGTTTTGTCACTTCGCAACTTTTGTGCTTTGCAAAAAGTTCTGCACTTGCCCACATTGCACTTTTGTGCGCAAAGTCATTGTTCAAGTCATTCTCGGTACAAGCACGCCAAAACGCAGGGCGTGGTGCACGGTATATCCACTCTATGTCGCTGTATTTTAATGACACAAGCCCACCGCAAGCCTTTGAAAACAGCGCGCTGAAGCCCTCGCCGATTACGCCTATGTTCACATCACCATATATTATTTTAAGCGGTGCATTTTTTGCACAATGCTTTTCAAGGTTCTCTCTTTGAATTTTTACATGTTTTACCGCTTCACGTAATTTTTTCTCATTTTCAACAATATGTTTTTGTCTGTTTTCAGGGCTGTCGTACCAAAAGCGCACTTCTTGCATTGCAGGCTTCACTGCGCCGTCTGCAAAAAGAAGGCCATTGCCGCTGAATGCATAGTCTGTCGGCCTTTCTCCAAAATCACCGCCATAGCCCAGAACTGTTTTGCCCGCTTTATTTTTATAAAAAAGTGCTTGGTCTTTATAATCCCATATAAACCCGCCGCTGTAACTATCATGTTGCAGCAAATCTATATAGCTTTCCATTGCACCCAAAGAATTGCCCATATTATGCATATATTCACATAATATAAAAGGTTTATCGGGGCTGTTTTGTAAGTACGCCTCAATGTTCTTGGGCGTCTCGTACATCCTGCTTTCAATGTCAGATATGTCGTTATACTCTCTGTTCCAAAAAACGCCCTCATAGTGCACAGGCCTAGTATCGTCTGCATCGTGAAAGAACTGAGTCATTGCAGCTATGCATGTGCCGGCATAACTCTCGTTACCACAAGACCAAAACAACACAGAAACGTGGTTTTTGTCGCGTTCAAACATATTGCGTGCCCTGTCAACAACGCACTCTCGCCACATCTCAAAATTTGCCGGCACATTCCAAGATGGCTCGCATGCGCCCATTTTTTGCCACGACCCGTGCGATTCCAAATTCGCCTCGTCCATAACATAAATTCCATTTTCGTCGCACATATCATACCACACGCTTTGGTTTGGGTAATGCGACGTTCTTACAGCATTTATATTGTTCTTTTTTAAAATGTGAATATCGTAATGCATTGTGTCGGCGGTAATGCTTCTGCCTTTGGTTGCACACCACTCATGTCGGTTAACGCCATTTATCACAAGCTTCTCGCCGTTTAAAAGCAACATTTTATCTTTTATCTCTACACGGCGAAATCCTATGTTTTGGCAAACAACTTCGTTAATTGAACCTTCTTTATCTTTTACAATAAGTTTGGCTGTGTATAAGTTTGGTGCCGAGTTGCACCATTTTTTCACATTTGGGAATTGAAACGTGCATGTTTGCCACTTTTCTTGCTCTTTTTTTTCAAAGTTCAATTGTTCGCTAAAAAGCACTTCACCGCTTTGATGATAAATTATGCAGTCAATTTCAAATTCATTGCAATTGGCAATTAACTCTGTCTCCTTTCCGCTTTGCTTCGATAATTTAGCTATTACTTTCAGCGTCCCTGTATGTCCGTCACTCTGAACATTTGTTTTAAGCCACAAATCTTCTACATGCATTTTAGGCTTTGCGTAAAGTTCCACATCCCTAAATATACCCGAAAATCTAAAAAAATCCTGGTCCTCAATCCATGATGCGCTGCACTGCTTATAAACTTCAACACATAATTTATTCCCCTTGTCTTTAATGTATGGTGTTAAGTCAAAGTCTGACGGCGTAAAAGTGTCCTCGGCATAACCGACAAAATTGCCGTTAATCCACACGTAAAATGCTTTTTCAACACCTTTAAAAGATATGCAGACGCGTTTATTTAAAAGCTCATCGTTCAAATCGAAATATTTCACATAACTTCCAACAGGGTTTTCGTCCATGCAAACTTCCGGCGGGCGCATTGCAAGGCGTCCGTCCCACGGGTACATGGTATTAATGTATTGTATTTGGCCATAGCCCGAAAGTTCAATATGTGAAGGCACCTCAATAGAGTCAAAGGCACTTGTGTCGTAATCATCTTTATAGAAGTTTTCAGGGCGCGAGGTGAAATTTTCACTGTATTTAAACTGCCAACTTCCGTTTAAACTTTGAAACAAATCGCTGTTATTACTGCTTGCTTTTTCCTCGCTTGTGTAAAAAATATGGCTTGAGTGTGGGCTTTGCCTATTTACACAAAAAACAGTAGGGTCACAAAGCCAATTAAGCATATTTTTAAAATCTTTGTTCTTAACATCATTGTTTTGCATTTTACTTAACTCCGTTTTTTCATTTTTTAATATTTCAAACTTTTTCAGCGGTTGCCACCCACCAAGTTATTTATACCACACATGCCAATTTATATTGTACTATGTACTATGCACAATATAAATATTAAAAGTCAAGCCGCAAAAAAACACTTAACAGCACAACTTACAAAGGGTAAACAAAGCTAACCTAAAAAGCTATTTAATACCATTAGAGCGCACAGGGCAAAAAAGTTGTCATTAAGAATTGTTC
>CAYJMH010000019.1:28085-41435 GCA_964371535.1 uncultured Bacteroides sp. | reverse complement strand
TATCACACTTCTTTGCCTCATGTCAATACCCTTTTTTGCTTTTTTGGTAATTTTTATTAGCTTTTTTGTAATTAAAAAAACTATTACCGCATATTATAATCAATATATGGTAATAGTTCGCTTATTTTAATGTATTATATAATATATATAGTCTATAAAGTATGCATTTAAATTTTTTCAATCAAAACCAAAATAACTTAACCAAAAAAACAATTATTAAATTTCATCATAAATAATGTATAAGTTTAGGTTATCACATTTTTTTAATTATTTTTTTCAATGGCTTATAAACTTGGAATGTCAAAAGGCCATTTAACCCTGCTTTTATTAAATTAAACGGTATGATAGCCGGAAGAAGTAAATTGATTACATTTTCAATGGGTTGACCAAGAAAAATGGGTGTTATAACTAAGTTGCAGCCAACCATCACTATTGTCATTGCCAAAGAGCCAAGCGCAAGCGCAAGCGCTGCACCTTTTTTACTGTGAACCTTAGAGTAAACAACGCCCACTACTATAACATAGCTGCCTGTTGAAAGAATATGCATTATTATCCCTATGAAACCACTTGCAGCGGAAACAGTCATGCCTTGAAGTACAGCAACTATAACAGTAATTAGTAAGCCACTTAATGGCCCATACAAAAATGTAACAAGAAGAATTGGGATATCGGCAGGATCATATTCTAAAAATGGTGCTGCAGGTATAATGCTAAACCGTATAAGCCATGCAAGTATTACAGACAACGCACTAAGCATTGCTAATGTAGTAAGTTTTTGTGTATTTTGTTTCATTTGTAATAACCTCCCTAACGCAACGTAAGGCTTAATTTTTCTTTTGGCAATACATAAGTTGCAAGCAATAATATTTTTTATTGTAAAATTCACATAATAACAAGTGTGCAAACATAAAAACTATATTGCAATTGCATTTTGGAAACATATGAAATAACATTAATAACGCCCTTTTGCTTTTTGCAAAAGGGCGCGGTATCACAAAATAATGTACCGTCTTTCTCTCATCCGGACTCAGTTTTGAAAAAAGCATTTTCTAAAAACACTTGCACAAAACATTACCGTCGGCTACGGAATTCCACCGTAATCTGCACAAAATAGATATGCTCGCGGGCTATAACCGCCGGTGAGGATTTTCACCTCGCCCCGAAACGTGTAATATATAATTTTTAATTAATTATAACACAAATATATATTTTTTCAAGTCTTTTTTATCACTACATGTATTATTTCATTGCATACCATATGCCACATATTGTAACGCATTTCTATTTTCTTTCAATTGAATGTTATATTAATTCAAAAAATATCTTATAAAAAAATCAAACATATCATATTTTTTACAGCATTTTGAATACACTATTCCAATTTAAAAGAACAAAATATGTGCAATATATATATTTTTGTAGCAAGTAGCAACTTTTTTAGAATTGCAATTGCCCTTACATTATATAGTGTGGTATAATACTATAAGTAATTTAATTAAACATATTATGCTATGCATATAAAATATAATAATCTTAAATTAGGATATTCAAGAATAAGAGTAAGGAAGTTAATTTAATGCTAAATACTTTGGCAAAGAAAAACATATTATTTGTTATTATTTTTATCATCTCGGTTAATTTTATCGGTTATCATGAAAGTGCTAGCTTGGACAATGTTGCAGCTAAAACTTTATTGAGCAACCAAAGCACTGTGAATATTATTGAAAACAGTGTCCCGTTAGTTTCAGTACCTTCAGCAAGTGGAAAAAATGTTAAATACAGCGCCGTATCAGAGGTTGATTTATCAAACGTAAACAATGGTTACGTTATGGTTAAATATACAGGCACTAATGAAAAAGTAAAAATTCAACTTTTACACGAAAGCGAAAAAGTAACCACATTTGATTTGCATTCAAACGGTGAATACAAATCATTACCAATAACAAACGGAAGCGGCAATTACACACTGACTGTCAACGAAAATATATCCGGAGTTGACTATAAAGTTGTACACACTGTTCATTTCACCGCAGATATTGTTAATGAATACGAACCTTTTTTGTACACAAATCAGTTCATTAATTTTACAGCAGACTCGCCTGTTGTTCCGCTAAGCGCCGAACTTGCATTCACATCTTATTCTGAAATCGACACAATAGAATCTATTTATTATTATGTTTCGAATAACATTAAATACGACTATGAAAAAGCCGAAGTTGGCGGCACATTTTACATGCCCAATGTTGATGAAACCTTGACTACACAAAAAGGCATTTGCATTGACTATGCAGCGCTAACAGTTGCAATGTTAAGAAGCCGTGGTATACCTGCAAAACTTGTTGTTGGCTATGCGGGCGATGTTTATCATTCATGGGTAAGTGTTTACACAGAAGAGACAGGCAAAATAACAGATGACATAACTTTCGAAGGCAGTGGATGGGTTCTTCTTGACCCTACACTTGAAGCAACAGGTGATAATTTACCCGGGTTTGGGAACTTTGACAGCAACATAGATAAATACGAAGAACTTTTTGTTTTGTAATAATTACACCAATTATTACTACAATTAATGTATGAATTTACAAAAGGACGAAATGATATGAATAGAAAAATAACATTCAGAACAATGGTTTTAGTACCAATATTGTGTTTAGCACTTATTTTTAGTGGTTGCACCGATATAATTGCCGAGCAACTTGCACAAAACACCGAAACCGAACAAGCAGCAGAAAACAGCGGCCCACCAAGAGACACCACACCAAAAGTTTTAACGCCAACTGCCACAGGTGAAAACGTTATAAACGGCAATGCGTCTATAATAGATATTTCTAATGTAAACAGTGGGTTCGTTATGGTTCAATATACAGGCACTAAAGAGAAAATTAAGGTGCAAGTTAGGCATGACGGTGGCGAGCCATATACTTATGATTTAAATACAAGCGGAAATTATGACGTTCTTCCGCTGACAACAGGTAATGGTTCTTACACATTGACTGTTAACGAAAACATTACCGGCACACAATATGCTGTTGTTGATACTGCGGCTTTTGACGTTTCACTTGTAAACGAGTACGAGCCATTTTTATACCCAAACCAATATGTAAATTTCACTGAGAGTTCACAAATAGTTAGCAAAGGCAGTGAGCTTGCCCAAAACACATACACTGACTTAGATGTAGTTCAAAAAGTTTACAGCTATGTTACAGACAACGTTGAATACGACTATGTAAAAGCTGAAACAGTAGAGACATTTTACTTACCTGATGTAGACGAGACATTGAGCACAAAAAAAGGTATCTGCTTTGACTATGCTTCATTAATGACTGCTATGTTGCGCAGCCAAGGCATACCAACACAGCTTGTTATTGGCTATGCAGGCACAGCTTACCATGCATGGATAAGTGTTTACACGCCCGAAACAGGTTGGCTTGATAACATCATTCAATTTGATGGCACAGAGTGGGTAATATTAGACCCTACTTTTGCATCCACCGGCGGTTCTAACCCCCAGCTTGCAGAGTATATTGGCGATGGCCAAAATTATAATGCGCTGTTTTTCTACTAAGAAATATGAACGGAGTACATTATGGAAAGTTTGAATGCTACTATAACGCCTAAAAAAAAGCGCGAGCTTCATGTGAGCATTTTGACAAGTTTTTTTGAACAGCTTTACACTTTTTACCAAAGTGGCATAACTGTGTGGGAAAGTTTGTCTGTAATGGCAGAAAATGCGCCAACAGAGCATCAACGCAAATTGTTTGAAGAGCTTTATGACTACACAGTAGATGGATTTCCTCTTTCTGATGCAATGGCGCAAGCCGGTTGTTTTCCGGAATATGCCGTAAATATGTGCAATATAGGCGAACAGACCGGCCATATGGACGAAACACTAGAATCTCTTCGCGCATATTACACAGGTAAAGACGCCTTGTCGCAAGCAATACGCTCTGCCGTTGCATATCCCCTATTTATGGCCGGCATGGTTTTAACCGTTATTTTTGTATTAATAATTCAAGTTATGCCTGTTTTTCAAGAAATATTTGCACAGCTTGGCCTTGGCATGAACCCATTTGCAACATTTTTGCTTACTTTGGGCGAAAATTTTAACAACTATGCGCTTATTGTGCTAACTGTGCTTGTTGTAAGTTTACTTGTAATTATTATTATGCAGCACACACGGGGCGGAAAAAAAGTGCTTGCAAATGTGTACGATATTTTTCCTGTAACGCGAAAATTGGCACGTGCACAAGCTGCAAACAGCCTAGCTTTTTCGGTTTCTTTAATGCTTTCAAGCGGAATAGACACAATAACATCGTTTGAATTTGCCGAGACATTGCTTCAAAGCTCTTATGCGAAAAACAAAGTGTACTTCATTAAAATGCGCCTTGAAGAGGGTTTTTCATTAAATGATGTTTTGGTGGAAAGCAAAGTGTTTGAAAGCAAATATAACGGAATAATTGTTGCAGGTAATCGTGTTGGAACAACAGACCAAATGTTGATGTCGATTGCACAGCGTTACCAAGTTGAAACAGAGCGGCGCACACAGCAACTTCTTGGAATTATTGAGCCCATATTAGTTGGTGTTCTTTGCACGATGGTGGGCATGGTAATGTTAAGCGTAATGTTGCCTTTAATGGGCATTTTATCAGGTATGCAAGTTTAACATTATGCTTACTTTTGCCATTAGCTACTTTTTGTTGCCCTGTGCGGTACTATAATATAAAAAGGTGCAAATATGAAATCATTCTTTGCCAATGCAATTAATTTACTTAAAAACGGCTTGTTTTGGTCGGCTATAATGTTTGCGGTTGTTATATATTTAATGTTATACGGTGTAGACAGTGTATCGTCAAACGTTTCCGGCCAGCAGTTAGAGATTATTGAAAACTCTGTTAGGCGCTGTGCCGTTCAGTGTTATGCGCTTGAGGGCACGTACCCCACAAGCATTGATTATCTTGTAGAATCTTATGGTTTGCAGTATGATTCAAGCAGCTATGTTGTACATTACAGAAGTGTTGGTGGAAATTTGCTGCCGGAAATAACAGTGTTTCATTTAGAATAATTTTTTAGCAAGGAGTGATGGGCATATGGACAGTGGCAGACGTATTGTTGACATTTTATTTGTTGTATGCTTGTTTGCACTTTACCTTGTTTGTACGTTTACGCTGTGCATTATTGGCATAAATGTTTATCAAAAAAGTATTTCAGACTCTTCAGAAAACTATAATATTAGAACTTCTGTGCTTTATATCACTGAAAAATCACGCCAAAATTTGTCGCTTAACGGCATTCGTGTTGACACAGTGGCAGACAGTAGCGCGCTTGTTCTATCTAATACAATTGAGGGCACTGTTTACAACACATGGATGTATGTTGAGGACGGATATTTATGTGAAGTTCTTATGCCTGAAGGCACTGAAGTTATACCCGATATAGGCCAAAAGATTATGCCTATGCAAAAACTTGAGTTGCTTATTAACGAGGATAATCTTCTTTCTATAAGTGTTACAGACGAGAGTGGATTAAGTTATTCCTCAAGTTTGTATATCCATAAAACTGCACAGGGGGTAAGTTGATGAATAATTCCTCCACACAAAAAAGCCGCTATTTTTTGGCTGAATTAATTATAAATTGTTTGTTTTTTGTTATAAGTGCCTCAATATGTTTGAACCTATTTGCGTTTGGATACACACAAAGTACAAATAGTAAAAACTTATCAATGGCAACACTAAAAGCACAAGACATGGCCGAGAGCATAAAATCAACAGGAGAAGACACAGACAAACTTCGTGAACTTACAGGTGCAGTTGAAAACAATGATATTTTTACAGTTTATTATGATGATGATTGGAATACATCAAGTGCGGAGAATGCAAATTTTTCTTTAGTTGCACATATACAAATTAATTCACTTGGCATGCTTTATGCAGATATTGATGTTACCGACATTACCGGCGACGATGAGCTGCTGTATGCCTTAAAAATAAACAAATTTTTAGAAGACTTTGTTGTTGATGCAGTATAGTGTTTAGTTGCTTAAAAAAACAGTATTGGGGATGATGAAAAGTGCAGCAGGAAAAGAAAAAAAGTTCTACCGTTATAAGCACAGGCGTAACGTCTTTAATTACTGTTTTTTCTGTTTTATTGCTGTCGTCGTTCTCACTTCTCATTTTGTCAAATTCGAGAATAGACACAGAGTTATCACAAAAAACAGCGCAAGCAGTTACTGATTATTATGCAGCGGACACCATCGCAGAAGAGCATATTGCAGAAATTATAAGCGTTAGAAAAAACCCCAACAATTATACTTTTTCACAACTTAAATACGTACTTAGAAATTCAGGTTTTGACATTTCGACTTCATCGGAATATGCGCGCTACGATGGCTTTGTGGTTACTTTCGAGATAGAGATAGACAAAAGCAAAAAACTTGTTGTTGATGTGGGCTTGCCGGAAGATGAAGAGCCCTTAGTAGAGCGTTTAAAATGGCAAACCGTTGTTGTGGAAGACCCAAGCCTTACAGAAATTGGCTGAAATTTAATATAGAGATATCTGCTAAAAAACACGCCTAATTAATAATGTAAAACAAATATTATTTGTAGAAGCTAAAAAGGAGCACAAATTATGAATTTGCAAGATTTTTTAAAAGACATGGTAAAAAGAGAGGCCGCTGATATTTTTATTGTGTCCGGGCGCCCTATATGCTATAAAAAATATCATGTAATAGAGAACTGGTCAAACGACAGACTTCTGCCTGACATGACTACGCAAATAATAATGGAGATATATCGCCTTGCAAAGCGTGACCCCGCCATTTTACAAACAAGGGGTGACGATGACTTCTCTTTCTCTATGCCCGGAATATCACGCTTTCGTATTAACACATACAAACAGCGCGGCTCTCTTGCAGCAGTTATTCGTGTTGTTGCGTTCTCTTTGCCGGACCCTAGAGAGTTTGGCATACCTGAAAGCCTTTTAAACCTTGCAGACAAAAAAAGAGGCCTTGTTCTTGTTACCGGGCCTGCAAGTAGCGGTAAAACAACTACTCTTACATGTATTTTAAACGAGATTAACGTGCGCCGCAGTGCACATATTATTACGCTTGAAGACCCTATTGAATATTTACACCGCCACAATAAAAGTATTATAAGCCAAAGGGAAATATCAATAGACACAAACAGTTACCCCACTGCGCTTCGTGCGGCGCTGCGCCAAAGCCCGGACGTTATTTTAATTGGTGAGTTACGCGACACAGAAACAATAAATATTACGCTTACCGCCGCTGAAACGGGACATTATATTTTTTCAACACTTCATACAGTTGGTTCCGCCAATGCAATTGACAGGCTTGTGGACACATACCCATCGTCACAACAAAATCAAGTGCGTATGCAGCTATCTATGGCTATTCAAACTATTATTTCACAGCAGCTTGTGCCAAAAATTGGCGGCGGTGCTGTTCCCGCATTCGAAGTAATGCATTGTAACGCTGCAATTCGTACGCTTATACGTGATGGCCGCACACATCAAATTGGCTCTATTATACAATCTTCGTCACAACAGGGCATGGTAAGCATGGATGCAAGCCTGTTAAATTTATACAAAAATGGTATAATATCAAGCGACACAGCGTATAATTTCAGCTTGACCCCACAATTCTTGCAAAAACAAATGGCAAAGCTTGGCTAAAGCATCAACATAGTATTCTTGCTTTTACATTCTAATTTTAAACATTATATGGGCTGTTGTGAAACTATTATTTCACAACAGCCCATATTAATTTGTATGTAACAAAAACGCTTGCACTCGGGCAATTCAAAAGTTGCGTCTAATAGTTGCTCTGCTACGCCGTTTTTAAGTTGATATGCAGGCATAAGTTATTGTAGTTCAAGCATTTTTGTAACTATATCATTTATAACTATTGGGTTGCCATTTCCGTTTGTCTTTGCCATTACTTGGCCTATTATTGCTTTTTTAGCATTAGACTTGCCGTTTTTAAAATCTTCTACAAGTTTTGGCATGTTTTTGAAAACATCTATTGTATATTTTGTAAGCAATTCTTTATCACTAACTTGTGCAAGGTCATTTTCATCCACATATTTCTTCACACTACTTTTCACGCTTTCCCCCCAAAAAGCTGCAACTAATTTTTTACAAACACTGCTGTTTATATATCCTTCGCCCGAAAGCTGTGCAATTTCACCCAGCACAAAACTTTCAATTTTCACTTTATCGTCTTCACGGTCAATCATTTTAAAAACTTCGCCTATAATCAAGTTGGCCAGTATTTTTGTTTTAGACGTAAATTTTACTGCCTCTTCAAAGTAATCTGCAATTTCTTTATTGCTTGTAATTAACTCGGCTTCATATGCTGTAATGGCATATTTTGAAATGCAACTTTTTTTTCTTTCATCAGGAAGCACGGGTATTTCCTTTTCAATACCTTCTATAAATTCATCTGAAACAATAATGGGCACAAGCTCAGGGTCTTGAAAATATCTGTAATCTTTAATGTCCTCTTTTTTTCGCATGGAAAATGTTTTGCCGCATTTTTTATCGTATCCCCTTGTCTCTTGCACAATTATCTCGCCATTTTCAATGTCAGCCACTTGCCTTTTAAACTCATGCTCTATTGCTTTTGAAATAAATTGGAACGAGTTCAAGTTTTTTAATTCTGTACGCACGCCCAAATTTTGTTCACCCATTTTTCTAACAGACAAGTTAACGTCACATCTGAACGAACCCTCGTTCATTTTGCAGTCTGACAAGCCACAGTATTGCAAAATGGCACGTAATTTTTTCAAATATGCCACTGCTTCTTCACTGCTTCTGATGTCAGGTTTAGAGACTACCTCTATAAGTGGCACACCACACCTGTTAAAATCTAGCAATGCTGCTTTTTCCTTGTCGTGGATGAGTTTACCGGCGTCTTCCTCTATGTGAATTAGTGTTTCCCCAATTTTTGTTGCTCCTTTTTCAGTCTCTATAACAAGGTGCCCATCATAGCAAAGTGGCATGTCATATTGCGAAATCTGATATGCCTTTGGTAAGTCGGGGTAGAAATAATTCTTTCTGTCTTGCTTAGAAAAGCGCGCAATTTTGCAGTTTGTTGCAACACCTGCCTTAACAGCACTTTTAACAACTTCTTCATTTAAAACAGGCAATGCACCCGGCAAACCAAGGCACACAGGGCATACCTGTGTGTTAGGTTGCGCACCAAATTTAGTAGGACAAGCACAAAAAATTTTCGTCTTTGTTGCAAGTTCGCAATGAACTTCAAGCCCAATAATCATTTCGTAATTTTCCAGCATCAAAGCACCTCTAATTTTTTTTCAAATGGTATGCGCCTGTTTCTTGTTCGTATGCATATGCTGTTCTGTAAAGCTTACTTTCACTGAATGCCCTGCCCATAAGCTGCATCCCTATTGGCAAGCCTTTTTCGTCCTCGCCACATGGCAGCGCAAGCGCCGGCACACCTGCAATATTGGCAGGTACTGTGAAAACATTACTCATATACTTCTCTGTTATAATCTCACTCTTTTCGCCTATTTTGTATGCATTCGTAGGCGAAACAGGCGCCAATATACAGTCGTATTTTTCATACACACTTGCAAATTCGCGAATAATAAGCGTCCTGACTTTAAGCGCTTTTTTAAAGTAAGTTTCGTAATAGTCTTCACTTAATGCAAGCGAGCCAAACATTATTCGCTTTTTCACTTCTTGGCCAAATCCCTCGCTGCGTGTTTTTTTATACATTTCTTCCAAGTTTGCATAGTCATTTGCCCTATATCCATACCTAACTCCGTCAAACCTTGCCAAATTTGACGATGCCTCTGCGTTTGAAATGATATAGTACACCGGTAGGCCAAACTTTAAGGTAGGCATCGATATTTGTTCAATAGTCGCGCCAAGTTTTTCATATACTTTAGCTGCTTTTAATATTGCACTGCCCACTTCACCTGATAATCCCTCATAAAAATAATCTTTAGGCAGTGCAATTTTCATGCCTTTTACGCCACCACTTATGTCTTTTGAAAAATCATCGTATTTTTTATTTATAGACGTGCTGTCCTTTTCGTCGTGCCCCACAATTGCATTTAGTATAAGCGCATTGTCCTTCACATCTTTTGTAATGGGGCCTATTTGGTCAAGCGAGGACGCGAAAGCCGTTATCCCGTTCCTTGACACTGTCCCGTATGTCGGTTTCATTCCCACAACGCCACAAAACACCGCAGGTTGCCTTACAGAACCGCCGGTGTCAGAGCCAAGAGTAAACGCCGCTTCATTTGCTGCAACAGCAGCAGCACTGCCGCCGGAGCTGCCACCGGGTGCATATGCTGTGTTGCGTGGGTTGCGTGTTGTTTTAAAGTATGAGTTCTCAGTTGTTGAGCCCATTGCAAACTCGTCCATATTCAACTTACCAAGCATAATGGCATCACAACTTTCAAGCTTATCCATTACAAAAGCGTTAAAAGGTGGCACATAATTTTGAAGCATTTTTGATGCACAAGTAGTTTTTACACCCTTTGTGCTTATATTGTCTTTTATTGCGCAAGGTACGCCTGCAAGTGGGTTTAATGCATCGCCTTTCACCCTCTTATTATCAATTTCATCGGCGCTTTGCAATGCATTTTCACAAGTCAAAGTCAAGTAAGCGCCTATTTTATCTTCTTGCACTTTTATATTATTCACATAATCTTCAACAAGCTCTTTGGCCGATATTTCTTTTGTCTGTAATTTTTCAGACAACTGTGAAACAGTCAGTTCATTAAGGTTCATTTAAATCTCCATTCTGTGCAAAGCTAAAGCAGTTTTTATAATCTCCATACAAAATGGGCTTTACATTACTTTAGGTGCAGAAATATAGCCATTAATTGTTGATGGCGTATTTTTCAAAAGTTCTTGTCTTTCAAAGGCCTTTGCTGTTTCATCTTTTCTTAACACATTTTCAAGATGTGTAGCATGCACTGTAATGTCAACACCGTCTGTATCAATTTCGCTTAATGTGTCTGCAAAGTTGAAAAGTGCCTCTAATTCTGGTAAAATTGTGTTTCTCTCATCACTTGTAAGTGTCACCATTGCTAAGTCCGCAGCTTTATCTAGCATGAGAGAATCGACAACTGTTTTTTTAGGCTTTTTATCACTATGCACTTTTTTGCCTTCAATTTTCTCATCGTTACTTTTATTAATCATTATATTCGTCCCTTTCATGCTTATGCATTTTACATCTATGATTCAAATGCAATAATGAAATAAATTATGTAATTAAACAAACGAAAAAAGGCGCTCTCTCATAAACATGAGGAGAAAGCCCCTTCGCCATTTGCGGCACATCAATTTTTTACTTATTAAGTATACACTTTGCAAAATATTATGTCAACGTTTTTCTGTGGTATATTTGCTAAACAGTGCCGCCACTGCATAAATAAGGTTTGTATTGTCCGGCTAATTTAGCGATATTTTATACAAGTTTATAATTGTTACACGCAAAAAAATATGATATAATACAGTATACTGTTAAAAAAGGGGACTTTGCTATGTTAGAAGTACAAATAATTATAGTTTCACTTGCACTGTTTGCGCTTAGCTTTATTGTTATGGCTTTTACAATAAAACACGAACACGGATTTTCAAATAAAGTTGTTGGCAGGTTAATAATAGGAATTGGCTTTTCTTTGTTTCCTTTATACTTTTTTGGCAATTCAGGCGCCGTCGGTGGTGCTTTCGACATGGTAATTTCGTCTTTCCTTGGAATAGTGCGTGTTTTAACAGGCGAGAGTTCTCTTGGTGACACACGCGAAGCGATCGGAGAAATATCGCACAACAGCGCTGTTTTTTTTGCTAACTACACGGCGCTGCTACATTTTTTATTGTCACTGTTGGTGCTTGGGTTTGTTTTAAATTTCTTCAAGAATTTCCTTTCAAAATTCAGCTACAATTTTATAGAGCGCGGTAACCTTTGTGTTTTTAACGAGCTGTCAGAGCGTACGCTTTTACTTGCCGAAGACATCCGCAAGCAAGAAAAAGATGGTGTTTTAAATGATTGCACCATAGTTTTTTTGGCAAAAACAGACGAAAGCAAAAACGAAAGTGTTGGATATTTAGAACGTTTACATGCAACAGGTGCGCACATTTTCAATATTACCCTTGAAGATTTCAAAGTGCACAGGCGTTATTTTAGAAAAAACATTGATTTTTTCCTTTTAAAGTATAACGAAGAGGACAATTTGAAAGACACACTTTCACTTGCAAAAAAATACTCTGTTCCAAAAAAAGAGTATGCGCTTATAAAATTTGCGCACACAATAACACAAAGTGTAATGGATGCTTTCGATAAAATAGTTTATGCAGTTGTTTGCACAGTACAAAAAATACTCAAAAAACAGCCGGCCCAAAAGCGAAGCAATAAAGCACCACACTTTAATATTCATGTTTTGACCTCAACGCCTGAAGCCGTAGCTTTTGTAGACACAATTGAATATTCAAAAAGCATTAGCTTGCGCATTTTTGATGAGTCACGTGCGATGATTTACAATCTTGTAGACTCTTACCCACTTTTTTTAGGCAAGCGCAACGGCAAAATGAAAATTTTGATAGTTGGTGCAGGGAGAATGGGGACACAGGCAGTTAAAACATGTGCGTGGTGTGCGCAAACAATAGGCGCAATACCTGAAATAATAGTTATAGACGCCGATAATTCGTGGGAAAAGCGCTTCGCCGCAGAGTGCCCGGAATTATCACGGCTGACACAGCCTGAAGATGCAAAAAAAGAGTCCGACATCATTTTTTACAACCACAATGTAGAAAATACAGGGTTTCGTGAAATAATGGAAAAGCACAAAGATGTAGGTTATATTATTTGTGCGCTTGGCAATGAGGAGCTGAATTTAAGAACTGCACTTTTTATTCGCGGTGCTTATGAAGAAATACGCTTTAAGAATGCAATAAACGGTGAAGTTCTTCAAAAACCACAAATTCATTTACACTTAAATAATGCTTTTTTGTTTGATGTAAGCAGCACATTAAAATATAACGCAAAAACAGACAGCAATTTAATACCGTTTGGCAATTTGAAAAATTTATACACGTGGGAAAATGTTGTTTACCCGTACCTTGATAAATTAGGAATGGCCGCAAATAGGTATTACTTGCGCCATTTTGCAGGCAATGTAACAGGCGAAGAACTTAAAGAAGTTGAAAGCAAGGCAGACAAAGAATACGAGGATAAAGAGTATGTGCGTGTGTCATCAATGGCACTTGGCCTGCATGCAAAGTATAAATTTTATTCTGCATTTGAGGAAATAAGTAATTTGAATTATAGTGAGAAAGAGTGGCGAGAAAAGCCAAGCC
>CAYJMH010000019.1:21928-28075 GCA_964371535.1 uncultured Bacteroides sp. | reverse complement strand
ACAAAATGCGAGAATTGCTGGATGATGCGGCAATTGTAGAGCCGCTTTCTATACTTGAACACAGGCGCTGGAATGTATTTATGCGCTCTCAAGGATGGCGCCGCGCCAGCTATGACATTGCAGACAATTGGTATGGAAAAGAAGGCACCAGCATGCACAGAAACTTCCCCTGTAAGCTTACTTTGTGCCTTGTGCCGTGGAAAGAACTTGATAATGTGGACAATTGGCAAATTAGCAAAACCGGAAAATGCGATAATTTTAAAGAGCTTGACAGAATTATGGTGCGTGATTTAGCCACAATCGTAAAACAGGCCAAAGAATAAAAGACATACTTTGTTTTAATAAAAAACGCTTAAAATAGGCATGACAGCCTTATTTAAGCGTTTTTTTAATTATTAAATTTTAAACAGTAAATAATTTTAATTGGAACCTCTGTTTTTAAGCAATGTCAAAATATCGTCATAGTACTGGTCTTCGTTGACATCACTCTGTTCAGGTTTCACTGTTTCAACAGGCGGTTGCATTGCCGGCATAACAGGCGCCGCCACCGGTACAGGTGCGTTGTGTTCACCCATTTGTGCGCCTTGAGGTGCACTTTGGCTATAAGCCTCGGCTTGCATTTGTTGCTGTGGCATGCCATACATTGCCGCAGAATTTGCAGTGTAATCTGCCGCTATAACGGAAGAAACAGTTGTAATTCCATCAACAATGTCAAAACCTGTTGCAACAACAGTTATGCGCATTTCGTCTTTAAGTGAATCATCAAACGCAGCACCCCAAATAATATTTGCGTCAGGGTGTGCAGAATTTGTAATAAGTGTAGCAGCTTTTTCAACATCATCAAGGCTAATATCAGGTGAAGAAGTAATGTTAATAATAACACCCCTTGCGCCTGCAATGCTTGTCTCAAGCAATGGGCTGGAAATAGCCGCATTAGCTGCATCTTCGGCTTTGTTAACACCTTTTGCAGTGCCAACGCCCATGTGTGCGTAACCGGCGTCTTTCATTATGCTGCGCACGTCAGCAAAGTCAAGGTTAATAAGTGCCGCAACATTTATTAGTGAAGAAATACTCTCTACACCTTGACGCAATACATTATCCGCAGACTCAAACGCATTGTTAAGCGTTATTTTCTCTTGGCTAATATATTTAAGCCTTTCGTTCGGTATAACAATTAGTGCATCAACGCGCTCTAAAAGGCCCGAGATGCCAATTTCAGCCATAGTCATTTTGCGCTTGCCTTCAAAAGCAAACGGCTTTGTAACTATGCCAATTGTTAAAATGCCAAGGTCTCTTGCAACTTCAGCAACAACAGGTGCCGCACCTGTGCCTGTGCCGCCGCCCATGCCGGCGGTAATAAAAGCCATTTGCGCACCCTTAAGGGCCGCTGCTATTTCATCGCGGCTTTCTTCTGCGCTGCGTTGGCCAATTTCAGGGTCTGCACCGGCGCCGCGTCCTCTTGTTAATTTTTCGCCAAGTTGAACTTTTTGCGTGGCTTTTGAAGCAATCAAAGCCTGCTGGTCGGTGTTCATGCTAATAAACTCTACACCTTTCAGCCCATTTTGAACCATGCGGTTAATGGCATTACCGCCACCTCCGCCTACCCCAACAACTTTAATAGTCGTTATATTTTGCATGTCTTCATCAAGAATAAATGCCACAAGTAATCCCTCCAGAATAATTTGTGAATATCAAATTATAAAAATAAAATACCATCTATTTTAAATATCGCCATAAATCGCCAAAAAAATAATACAAAAACGCATTATTTTAAATAAAAATTACACTGTGTAATATTATATCAGATTTTTTTCACAAATACAAGTGTATTTGCAACATTTTTTGATGTATCTTCCTGTAAAACGCATGATAAACCCACAAGCCGCCTTATATGGCACCCGCTAACCACGAAGCTTCAAGCCTTCCATCTATATCTCTCGAACTGACGTCTAATATTCCCTGCTCTGCCCCAGCCAAGGTGTTCTCATCGCCCGAAGTCAAAATATAGTGCGCAAAGTCAAGTTTTTCTTCAATTTCATTAGAATTTCCAATTTTAACAATTATCCTTGAATCATAAACAAACTGTATATTTAATGTGTCACTTACATCAATTGAATTAATTGGGTAAAATTCATTTTTTTCAACCGCACTTTGCAAATTAATCAGTATTTCTTGTTGTAAAGTGTCGGTAAACAGCAACTGCGTTCCTTCTGTATAAGTTTGCCCAATTTGTGCGCCGCTAATATGCACCAGCCCTTGCGGCATTTCGCTTTGTGTTTCAAGTATAACAAGTTTCTCACTTAAAATCAACCAAAAATCGTTAATTTCAATTGTATAAGCTGCTGTTGCATGGGTGGCACTTATTACAATTTTATTTGGTATACTTCTTTTAATATCAATATCTTCAAGGAACGGCAGCTCTTTTTGCATTTCTAAAACAGTCTCTTGTTCGTTAAAGGAAAATAAATTATCGCCTTTTTTTATATTTGTAGAGCTTATTATTTGTTCATTTGAATAGCTTGTCTCATTTTTTACATCAAAACTCTCCACCCTAAAAAGCAGAACAAAAGACAGCAATATACCTGTGAAAATAGTTATAGTTACAATTGTGCGCATTATTATTTTTCTTTTTTTGCGCTGTGCTTTTGCATCCGAAAGTATTATTCTATTTCTTTTTTTTTGCTTTTTCGCTAAAAAATTTTGCTTGTTTTTTTTGTTATCATTTTTTTGTTCATTATTTTTTTTTATATCAATATAATCAATTGCTTTCGTCTTTTTATTGCTTGTGTGTTGCCGGTTGTCTGAAATTTTCTCGTTTCTTTTATTCGCAAAATTGCTTTTCTTTTCTGTTTTATTTATGCTTTGTTCGCCGGTATTTGAAACACCGGCGTTCATACCGTTATTTTGTTTTTGCAGTTGATTTGTGCCCTTATATATTTTTTGCGGCATTCTTTGATTAGTTTGCATTGAAATGATATTGTGATTTGCATTTGACGTTTGCCTTTGTAAATTTTGCACTTGCGTGGGCTGCGTACTATTTCGTTGTTGCCCGTTAATTTTCTGCGGCACTTGCCTTGCATTCATCCCATACGTTTGCTGCGGCGCTTCTACCCTGCGGTTTCCTTGGGTTTGCGCATTATGCGGCGTTGCAACAGATGGCTGTGCCAATTTGCTTGGCTGTGCACTGCCGCTTAAACCATGTGGTGTTATGTTGGCACTGCTATGCGTTTGCACCTGCCTGCCCATATGTTGCACGCCACTTTTCATTTTCTGCTTTGCAGAATTCATGCCGTCATTTGAAATGAAATTGCCCGCATGCTTTTCTACATCATATACGACACGTTTTGTGTCGCCCCTAGCAGTTTTCGGAACATCATTTTCGTAGTTGTAAATAGGCCGTTGCGGTCTCTTTTTGTCAGTGATATCTGCCATATTCAAATGTGTTCCTTTCCTCTATTCATACCTTATGTTTGCGCCTAAAACGTTAAAAAGTGTTACTATATCCTCGTATCCACGTGCAATAAAATGCGTGTTGGAAATTTTACTAATGCCGTTTGCCTGCATTGCCGCAACAACAAGTGCCGCGCCACCACGCAAATCATGCGCAGTTATTTTTGCACCGTAAAGCTCACCGGCACCGTTTATAATAATTTTGTTGGCGTTTGTTTTTGCATTTGCACCAAGTGCGTTAAACTCTTTCGCACACGCAAACCTGTTTTCGAATATTGTGTCTGTGCAAACACTTTGCCCTTTTGCACGCAAGCACGCCGCCATTAAAATAGGTGCAGCATCGGTGGAAAAAGCGGGGTAAATGTCTGTAAACACATTGCCTATGCCGCACTTTGGCCCACCGGATGAAACACAAATAGAGTTAGCACCTGTATTAATTGTTTGGCAGCCTAAAATATTTAAGTATGAAAAAACAGAGCTTACATGTTCAGGGTTGCAATTCAGAACAAGCACCTCACCACCGCAAGCAGCGACAGCGCACATTACAGTAGATGTCGTTATTCTGTCAGGGCACACTGTGTGTTGTGCCTCATGTAAATTTTTCACGCCTTCAATATACAAAACATCTGTCTTTGCGCCGGCTATTTTTGCACCGCCACTTTGTAAAAACCTTATCAAATCCTCTATTTCAGGCTCTTTGGCAACACCGCGAAGAACGCTTTTGCCCGTTGCTAACACGGCGGCCATAATAAGCGTTTCGGTTGCGCCAACGCTTGGGAATTTAAGTGTAAAATCTGTTCCCTTTAATCCGTTTTTTGCTGTCAGTGTTATTTCACCTAAATCATTGCACACTACTTTGGCACCCATGCTTTCAAGGCCATCTAAGTGTATGTCTATGGGGCGGCTTCCAAGTTTGCAACCGCCGGGCGTTGTAATACACGCCTTTTTTTTGCGCACAAGTATTGGCGCTAAAAAGAAAAGTGACGAACGCATAGTTTGCATTAGATTTTCAGGAATACAAGTATTTACAACACTGCTTGCATTAATACTGAGTGTTTTTTTGTTAAAACGTGTTTTACAGCCAAGTACATTCAATATTTCAATGGCCGTTTTTACGTCTGATAAATTTGGCACATTGCAAAGTGTTACATTTGTTTTAAACAAAACCGAAGCTGCTATTAACGGCAATGCACTGTTCTTTGCACCTGGTATTTCTACACTTCCGTTCAAACACTTTTTGCCCTCAACAATAATATCTTTCATAAAAGCGCCCCCCATATTAAGACTTTCTATAAGCCATAATATGCAAAGGCCGCATTTATTGTGAAAAAATGTTCTCAATATTTAATTAAAGTATTACTTTATGCTGCTTTTTTATTTATCGGTAATTTCCACGAACATAAAACACACTACATTACGTTAAGCAGTTTTTTTAAATTTTGCCATATTTTTTCAAGCGAATCAGGGTGGCTTAATTTTTTTGCATTATCGCCCATTTCAATAAGCTTATCCCTGTTTTGCGCAAGTTTTTGCACAATTTCAACTAGTGTGTTTTCGTACAAATCTTTTTCTTCTATAACTATTGCTCCGCCAATTTTTTCAAACTGCATTGCATTGTGGTACTGGTGGTTTTCTGCCACATTCGGCGACGGTATTAGTAGAGACGCTTTGCCGGTCGCCGCAATCTCTGCAAGCGTTAAGGCGCCTGCACGTGAAATTACAAGGTCTGCCGCACTTAGCACAAGCGGCATATTTTGTATGTACTCTTTTATTTCAAAGCTTTTTAAGTTGTCAACGCCAAGTTTTTTTGTAAGTTCTGCAAAATCGTGTTTTTCTATGCTTCCGCTTGCATGAATATGGTGCATATTGCTTTGGCTCTTTTCCCATACAGCAAGGTTTGCAACAGCTGCATTTATGTTTTGCGCACCCAAACTACCGCCGAATGAAACAATTAAAACCTTGTTTTCATCAACGCCCAACTGTTTACGTGCAGAACTTTTGTTTTGCATGAAAAATTCTGTTCTTATGGGGTTTCCAACAACAACAGCCTTTTCGCTAATGCCGGAACCACCAAGCCTTTCGGCCGCCTTTTCAACTGCAACAAATATAACATCAACTTTGCTTGAAAGCAATTTGTTTGTTATGCCGGGAAACGCATTTTGCTCATGTATAGCAGTTTTTATGCCTTTTTTTGCCGCTGCACGAACAATTGGCCCGCTTACATATCCACCGGCGCCTATTACAAGCTTCGGCTTTAATTTATTTATAATGGCATTTGCGCGAAAAAGCGAAGTAGCAAGGTAAAACACAGCCGCAATATTACGCATAATGTTTTTTGGTGTAAGGCGTCTTTGAATTCCACGAACTTCTATAGTGTGAAGTTCATATCCTGCATTTTTTACAAGTGTTGCCTCCATACCGTTTTTGCACCCGGCAAAGTGTATTGTGGCAGAGGGTAGTTGCCGTTTAATCTCACCTGCTATTGCAAGTGCGGGGTTAACATGCCCTGCCGTGCCGCCCGCTGCTATTAAAATGTTCAACGTTTTAACATTCCTTTCAGCTTTAAAACTAAGTAATATTTACACTTTGTGTATGCTGCTTTGCCGTGAAACAGACAGCACAACACCTATTTCACACAAAAGCATTAATAGTGATGTTCCCCCGTATGAAAAGAATGGCAAACTAATGCCTGTGTTT